>VGXM01000104.1 GCA_016873295.1 Phycisphaerae bacterium | reverse complement strand
GAGCCGGTTGAAGCCTTCCGCCCGTCGGGCTGAATTCGCGCCTGAGTCGGGCCACAAGCCCTTTTCCAGCAGCTTGCGCAGCGCCTCGGCCGTGGTCTCCAGTCCGTCCAGCCAGTAGACGCTGCCGACGGGCGCGGCGCGTTGAGCGGGCTTGGGCTGCCACTCGGCCAAGTCCCAACCGGAGACGACCTCGGCGCGCGGCACGGCGGCGCAAACGAGGCGGCCCTTGAGACCGTGCAAATCGAAGCGATACCCGCCGTCATCGGCGCGGGTGACCCCGGTGGGCAGCCAGCCGCCGGCCCTCACCCCCAGTCGGCTTCGCCCCCCTCGCTTCGCTCTCCCCGCTGGGAGAGGGGGGCAAAACAGGCCGGGCGTGGTCAGAACTAGCCGGCAACGACCGGCGGCGGCGATGGCGGCATAGTCGGGCTCCGGCCAGTCCATCTCGACGGATGTCAGCGCGGCGGCGCGGCCGTCGCCGCCCAGGCGTAGCGAGCCGTTTCGGGGTAGCGCGGCGCCCGCCACCCGCGCCAGAAAGCCGATACCGGGGCGCATCGCCACCGCCTGCACGGAAAACAGCTTGCCATCGGCGGCGCGGCGCGCATCGGCATCCAGACCCACGCCGACGCGCGGATCAATGGCCCAGAGCTCGCTGGCGTTTACCCAGTGCCCGACGGCGGGAACCTGACCCGCGAGGTAGTCACGCCAGCCGGCGGCGGTCAGCCAGTAGCCGGATTCGGGCTTGCCGCGCTGGCTTTCGGCCAGCACCGGCAGCCAGGGTAGCGGGGCGGAGGACTGGAGGCCGCTGGGCTTTAACCCCTCTCCCGTGGGGAGAGGGGTTGGGGTGAGGGCGCGCGCTTGAGGCTTGCCCTCCGCGTCGCGGCTGAGCACCAAATCGGCCGGTGGGGCGTATAGCGGTTCGACCGTGCCATCCGCACCGCGGCGGGCCAGTTGGAAAGCGGTGACGGTGAAGGGGCCGGGCCGCCTTGGCGTGCCCAATTCCGGATGGTCGATCTCGCCACGGGCGAAGGCG
>VGXM01000103.1 GCA_016873295.1 Phycisphaerae bacterium | reverse complement strand
CGGGGAGCACTGGGACGGGGTGCCGCCGGGGGAGCGAGAGCCCCGTCCGGTCGTGCTCCCGCTCCCGAGCGAGCTCGCGCCCGACGACTGCTACGTGCCGGCGGGGTGGTTCTGGTCGGGTGGCGACCCCGAGGCGGTGGACGGGATGCCGCGCCGGAGGCTCTGGTGCGAGGGGCTGGTGTTCAAGCGCTTTCCCGTGACGAACCGGGACTACCTGGCGTTCCTGGACGACCTGGTGTCGCGGGGCCGGGAGGAGGAGGCGCTCCGTTGGGTGCCCCGGCAGCGCGCCGGGCTCGCGGGGGAGGAGGGAGCGATGAACTACCGGCGGGAAGCGAACGGCCGCTTCGAGCTGGCGGCGGACGCGGAGGGGGACCTGTGGCTCCCGGACTGGCCGGTGATCAACGTCCACTTCGGCTGCGCCGTCGCGTACCCGCGCTGGCTCGCGGAGCGCAGCGGCCTTCCCTGGCGCCTGCCCGGGGAGTTGGAGTGGGAGAAGGCGGCTCGGGGGGTGGATGGGCGCTTCTTCCCCTGTGTAGCGCGCCACCTTCATGCTCCCTCGTGACGCTCGTCGCGCCACGATCTAGGGACCACGCCCGCGCCACGATCTAGGGACCACCCTGGCGCGCGAGGTCGCAGTCTGCGACGCCCTCCAGCCTTGAGCTGGAGGCGAGATGGCGTACCGGGAGCTGTGCGTGATCGAGGTCAAGGAAGTGCTGCGCATCTGGTCGGCGGGGCGGAGCTACCGGGCGGTGGCCCGGCAGTCGGGGGTGGACCGCAAGACCGTGCGGCGCTACGTGGAAACGGCTCGGGCTTTGGGCTTCGCACGGGGCGGGGACAGCCGCGCGCTGGACGACGCCCTGGTCGCCGCCGTGGTTTCCGGGGTACGGCCGGGCGGCCGGCGTGAGGCGCAGGCCATGCGGCTGCACTGCCGAACGCACCGCGCGCTCATCGAAGGCTGGCTGGGGGAAGGCTGCAAGGGACCCAAGGTGGTCAAGCTGCTCGGGCGGCACACCGGCGTGGTGGTGCCGCTGCGGACGCTTCAGCGCTTCATCACGGAGGAGTTCGAAGAGACGGAGCGACGAGGCGAGACGGTGCGCATCGTCGACCCTCCGCCGGGGCAGGTCCTGGAGGTGGACTTCCTGGAGCTGGGGGTCTTCGAGGAGCGCGGCAGCGGCCGGCGAAGGAAGAT
>VGXM01000102.1 GCA_016873295.1 Phycisphaerae bacterium | reverse complement strand
TCATGGTATAGAGCCACCAGCGCTCCTCGGGCGCCAGCGCCTCCCAGTTTTTCAAGGCATTGGGGATGTCGTCGGGCGGGGCGCTTTCGACCGCCCAGCAGAGGACACACAACTCCTTGCCCAGCGAAGGATGCACCGGGACGGGCCGGGCGAAGTTTTTCTGGAATTTGGCCACGGGCAGGCCGTTGGCGCGCAAGCGCCGATTGGCTTCCTCCCAGAAAGCCGGCGCCAGGGCCAGCCAGCGGGTGCGGTCGATGATGACGCGCAAGGCCGGGTCGCTGGGCGACGGCGGCGCGGTGGCGCGGGCGCCGAGTGCGTCGAGCTCATCGCCGCGGTGTTCGGTGATGCAGATCATGGCGTCGGCGGCGCTGCCCTTGGGAATGTCGATCAGGAAACCATGCCGGGCTTCCTCGGGCAGAAACCCCAGGCCGGTCGCCTTGCGGGCGGAGTGGGGCGCGCGAGCCATGATTTACTGGCGCACCTTGGCCAGGTTGAAGGTCTGGCGGGTGTCGCGCAGCCAGTCGAGCAAGGCTTGTCCGCTCGGAAACGCCAGGCTGCCCACGACCATGCGCAGCCCCCCTGCGCTGACGATGCCCTGGAGTTGCTCCGCCAGTTGTCGGGCGGCGGCGCCGTCATAGCCCCCTTCCAGCGAGCCGGAGTAGTCGACATTCTGACGCCCGTCGGCGCTTTCCGCCGTCAGACTGATGTCGTGGGCGAACACGCCCGCCGTCGCCTCCAGCCGCCGGAGAAAATCCCAGACCGCGCCGGCATCATCCAGCTTGGTCTGCTGGGTCCAGCACGCCGGCCGACCGGGATCGATCTGCGGCCCCGTGCCGGTTTGCGGGATTTGGATGCGCAGTATCCCGGAAGTCAGGCTATAGGCGGCGCAGACGGCCATGGCGCAGACGACGCGGCAATCTCCGGGCACGCGGAACACGCCATCATAGGTCGCGGCGGCGGCGCCAGTGGGCGCGGACCCATCGGTGGTATAGCGAATCTCGACGCCGTTGGCCTTGGGCAGGGCCAGCAGTTCGATCTCGTGATGATCACCCCGATCCAGCAACTGGTATTTCAGCCGGAGTTTCGGCGACCACTCCTTGACGGGGCTGACGCGGGCCGGGTCATCGGGATCGATGGCGAGAAAGCGGTAGCGCAGGGCCCTGGCCTCGAAACGGGTGGGCGTCGGAACCGGGCTGGACGCGGGCGTGGGCTCGGCATCGCCGGTCTCGAAAACCAGGGATGGCGCGTGCAAGGGCTCCAG
>VGXM01000101.1 GCA_016873295.1 Phycisphaerae bacterium | reverse complement strand
GTTCATCCCGCGTGGTCCTCATGAGTACCCCCATCAGGCTCAGCCTCGCCTTCGCCGCGTTCCTGTTGCCCGCCCCGCTCGGGGCCTGGACCGAGGAGGATCTGCGCGCCGCCGAGCGCCGCCTGGACCGCCAACTGGCCGCCCAGCGGGCGGCGGAAGTCAAAGCCAAAACCCAGGCGGATGCGCAGCGCTTCCGGGAAACTGTCGCCGCCGGCATGGTCGCGATCCCTGCGGGCGAGTTTGAGATGGGCTGCAGCCCCGACGACCTTGACTGTGGCCCCGATGAAAGGCCGTCGCACGGGGTCAGCGTCAAGTCCTTCCGCATGGGTAAGTTCGAAGTGACCCAGGCCCAATGGCGAGCGGTGATGGGGAACAACCCGTCCCGTTTTCAGGGCGATGATCGGCCGGTGGAGTACGTCTCCTGGGACGACATTCAGACCTTTCTCCAGCGCCTCAACGCCGGCAACACGGGCAAGCCCTACCGCTTGCCCAGCGAGGCCGAATGGGAATACGCCGCACGCGCCGGGACCCGGACCCCCTGGTGGTGGGGCCGCGACATCGGCGAGGGCCATGCCAATTGCACCGGCTGTGGCAGCCGCTGGGACGGGAAGGAGACCGCCCCGGTGGGTTCCTTCCCGGCCAACCCGTTCGGGCTGCATGACACCACGGGCAACGTCTGGGAATGGGTGGCGGACTGCTGGCATGACAGCTATCGGGGCGCGCCGGCGGACGGCTCGGCCTGGCTCAATAATTGCCCAGATAACCGTCGAGTGTTGCGCGGCGGTTCCTGGGTCAACTTACCGCTGTTCGCGCGGGTGTCGGACCGGGGCGGGGACGGCACCGACTACCGCAACGGCATCATCGGCTTGCGTCTCGCCCAGGACCTTAATCCTTGAACCTTTGGCGCTTTGTCCCTTTTCGGTGTGGCTGTGTGGGGCGGCGCCGCCGGCCCGGGGATGATCCGTGTTTGGCTGGCGCGCCCGATACCCTACGCGGGGGCGTTGCCCGCCCGTGGGAGCGGCCTTCAGGCCGCGACCGATCCGCCGGTGCATGGCCCCCGGACCGGCGGCGGGGGTGACCAATGCGCCGGGGCTCGAAACGCCCCTTCGGCTCCGCTCAGGGCAAGCCCTTCGGCTCCGCTCAGGGCAAGCCCTTCGACGCCGCTCAGGGCAAGGCTTATTGCGGGAACGACGCCCGCCGAATCAGAGCATCCAGCGCAGGCGGAATCTGAGCCCGCGCAAGTCACGCCGCAGCGCGGCGTTGTCCGTGGGCGGGAGGCTTGCCCCGTAGCGCGCCCGGGCGTAGCGGGCGCTGAGTTCGTGGAGCCGGTGCGCCGCTGGCGCGCTGGCGCGGGTCAGGCGTTCGGCATAGCGGTTGGGGGTCTCGGC
>VGXM01000100.1 GCA_016873295.1 Phycisphaerae bacterium | reverse complement strand
ACCCCGGACAACAGCACGATGCTCATCGTGGCCTCGATCATCGAGAAGGCGCGGCGGCGGATCACGGCGGGGCTCCTCACGGCAGGGCGGGACGGTTCCTGAGAATGGCGCCCTGCGTCACGGTCCGCCCCGCGGCGCCGGAGGCACGGGCGCTGATCACGATCTGCCCGAGCCGCGTCGTCGCGACCGCGGGCGTTGACAACGACGACGTGGTCCCGAAGACACGCATGGACAGGACCGCGCTCGGCTGCAAGGCCCAGACGCTCCCGCCGGTCGTGCTCGAGACCACCCTCGCGGTGGCCGGTGGCGGGCCCAGCAGGTTCGCCGCCACGCGGCACGACTCACCCGACCCGCTCGCGTGGATCAGGCACACGGCGATGCTGGCCCCCGCGGGCAGACCCGTCACCGCGATCGGCACGTCATGCCAGGCCATCGAACTGCTCAGGGCGCTCTCCAGCACCACCACGTCGGCGAGAATCGCGCCGCTGGGCAGCCCCAGGCCCGACACCGCGAGCACGCGCACTCGGAACGAATCATCCGCGTTGAAGGAAGACCGCACGCACAACCGCACGCGGTCGATGCTCCAGGACACCGTCCCGGCGGGAAGGCTGGGGGTCGAGACGTACCCCCAGGCGCTGCCCGACGACGACACCGCAACGTCGCCGCCGCCCAGGGCGGCGGCGTCCAGGAGCGCCGTCGACGCGGACTCCACGAGCTTGCCCGACGCCGGGATCCTCTCCTGCCGCGTCGCCGCCGTCAGCCGGAACGAATCGAGCGGCCCCGTGACGGCGTTGGCGCGGTACCCGCTCAACTGCCGCAGGAGCGGGTCGCCCGCCTTGCCGGACCAGTTGTAAACGACGGTCTCCGCCCTCCCGTCACCGTCTCGGTCGGGCACCACGAACTGCACCCAGTTGCCCGCCACGCCATCCACCGCCGTGGCCTGGGCAAGGTCCTCGGCGAGCTGACCAAGCGCGGCGCTCAGGGCGCCGCCCCCGGTGTCGATGGCGCGCCCGGGCCACATCCGCGCCGAGAGCACGATCAGCGCTCCCGCCGCCGTCGTGACGATCCCCAGCACCATCAGGCTCATGACCATCTCGATCATGGTGAAGCCGCGGGGCCTTGGGCGATGACTTGCCGAACTCCGGAGCATGCGATCGGTTCCGTCAGGGCAGGAGCGACGAGAGCACGCGGATCGCGGGGTCCGGCCCGCCGGGCACGAACAGCGTGCGGACGTGCCGACCCCGCACGAGCACGATCGATCCCTCCGCAAGACAGCCCCCGAACGCGTCGAGGCGCAGGTCCGGGCCCCCGTCAAAGTCGGCGACGCTCAAGGTCGCGGGGAACGGGCCCGCCCCGAGAAGTGCGGTCGACACCTTCGCCGGCGCGACGTCCCCGGCGAACACG
>VGXM01000099.1 GCA_016873295.1 Phycisphaerae bacterium | reverse complement strand
CGGTCGATGCAGCGGTTCATGCGGGGCGTGCGCGAGCGGAAGCTGCACCAGCCCGACATCGAGGCCGCCATCACCCCCATCCAGAACATCCACGGGGGCTCCAAGACCTTCAAGGAGAGTCCGACGGCGGAGGACGTGCGCGCGTTCCTCAACAAGGCCAAGGTGCTGGCCGACCAGGCCGGCGTCCCGGACGAGCCGTTCACCATCAACTTCGCGGATGAGCTCGACCGCGTGATCGACAAGGCGCTCCGGGGCACGCCCTGACCGGGAGGGGATTCACCGAGCGATGCCTGAACCCGCGGAGCACAAGGGGCACCAGAAGGAAGTCAAGGCCCGCCCCATGACCCCGGGGCGACTACGTGGCGCTGGTCCAACTCCAGCAGGCCTGTTTCCCGGGCATGGCGACGTGGAAGCGCGAGCAGATCGAGAGCCGGCTCCGCGTCTTCCCCGAGGGTCAGGTCGCGGGGGGCATCGACGGGCGCGTCGCGGCCTCGGGGCGCGGCCCGATCGCGGACGGCGACTACGCCTCGGACTGGGACGACAGGCGCCGCGTGTCCGACGGCGGGCGCATCCGCAACCACCACCCGCGGGGCGACACGCTCCACGGCATCGAGATCGTGGTGCGCCCGGGGCTCCGGGGCCTCAACTTGGCGCGGCGCATCGACGAGGCCCGCAAGCAGCTCTGCAAGGACAAGAACCTGCGCACGATCGTGATCGGAGGGCGGATCCCGGGGTACGGCGAGCACGCCGACACGACCCGGGCGGGCGAGTCCGTGGACCGCGTGCGCCGCAAGGTGCTCTTCGACCCCGTGCCGACCACGCGGCTCGCCAACGGCATTCCCCTCAAGGCGCTGATCCCCAACTACTGGCGCGAGTCGGAAGTCCGTGGACGGATGCACTCCGGGTGCCACGGGTCATCGGGCGCTTCGCCCGTGACCCGTGCGGCTGGTCGACGCCCGTTCTGACGCCGGCACGGGCGACCGCGGGCGGATCGCCATCCTCATCTGCTCCGACATCGAGTTCCCGGAGGTGGCCCGCGTCGCCGACGCCAAGGGCGCCAACATCTTCTTTGTCCCCTTCGACACCGGCGAGCGCTACGGCTCCCCGCGGATCCGGCGCTGCGCCCAGGCCCGGGGCATCGAGAACCAGGAGTACATCGCCGGGTGCGCCGGGAACCTCCCGGGCGTCCCCCAGCGCCGACATCCACTGCGCCCAGCGCGGGGTCTTCGCGCCCTCGGACTTCCCGTTCGCGCGCGACGCCATCGCCGCCGAGAGCACCCCCGACGTCGAGACCGTGGCGATCCAGGACGTGGCCCTCGGCCTTCCGCACCGCGGCCGTGTGGGCGGCGCCGTCCGCACCTGGAGCGACCGGCGCTCCGACCCGTCCTCGGTCCGGTTCAAGGACGAGCACGGCGACATCGTGATCCGAGGAGGCCCGCGATGAAG
>VGXM01000098.1 GCA_016873295.1 Phycisphaerae bacterium | reverse complement strand
GCCAACACGGGGGCGCGCATCCCCCGTCGCTTGAGGTCCCGGAGCACACTCAGCCAGCTCTCGGTGCTCTCCCGATACCCGTCCTCGACCGCGATCACCGAGATATTGTCAAGAGTTGTGGAACGGCGCATGATCAGGCAGCGGCCTGTTCGTGCTCCGTCGTGGCCCCGGAGACGATCGCGACACCGTCCTTGTAGCGCACGCCCAGCCACACCTGGGCCACCAGGTGTGGCGCGTTGAGCTTCCGCCACCGCTGCTGTGCCATGGTCAACAGCTTCCAGGCCATGGTCAGCCCGGCCGTCCGCGAGCCGGCGCCCTTGGTGACCCGCTGGCGCAGCTTGACCGTCGCGAAGGTCGACTCGATCGGATTGGTGGTGCGCAGGTGCCCCCAGTGCTCGGCCGGGAAGTCGAAGTGGGTCAGCAGCCGCTCCTGGTCGGTGGTCAGCGACTCGACCGCCTTGGGGTACTTGGCGCCGTACTCCGCCACGAAGACCGCGATCTCGGCCACACAGGCCGCTCGACTCGCGGCGTACATCATCGCGTGCAGCGCCCGCTTCGCCTTCGGCTGGAGCCGCTTGGGCAGCTTGTCCAGCACGTTGGCCAGGCGATGGACCCAGCACGTCTCCCCGCGCGTCTCGGGCCACACCTCCCGGATCGCCGCCCAGAAGCCCAGCGCCCGGTCCGCGATCGCCAACACGGGGGCGCGCATCCCCCGTCGCTTGAGGTCCCGGAGCACACTCAGCCAGCTCTCGGTGCTCTCCCGATACCCGTCCTCGACCGCGATCACCTCCTTCGTCCCGTCCGGGCGGGCTCCGATCACCACCAGCGTGCACAGCCGGTCCTCTTCGAGGCGGATGTTGAAGTGGACTCCATCCGCCCAGACATAGACGTAGTCCCGGTCGGCCAGGTCCCGTTGCCGGAAGGCGGCGTACTCGCCCTCCCAGACCTTGACCAGCCGCGTGATCGCCGTCGGCGACAGCCCGGCCGCGTTCTCCCCGAGCAGGGCCCCGAGCGCCTCGCGGAAGTCGCCGGTTGACAGCCCGTGCAGGTACAGCAGGGGCAACACCTCGGCCACCTGCGGCGACCGCCGCACGTACGGCGGCAGGATCCGACTGCTGAACTTCTGCCGCTGGCCGTCGACCACCCGCCGATCCTCCACTCGCGGGGCCCGCACCTGGAGCGTGCCGGCCCCCACCGTCACCTTCCGCGGTTGGGCATGCCCGTTGCGCGTCACCTTCGCCCAGCCCCGCGCGTCCCGCGCGGCCGCGTGCCGCGCGATGTAGTCGGCCACCTCGACCTCGAGCGCCGCCTGCAACATCCGTCGAGCGCCCTCCCGCGCCAGCTCGTCCAAGCTGAGCGCGGCAGAGGCCGCGGCAGCGGCCGCGCTCACACCCGGTTCATCCGGTATTCTGTGCATGGGTAGCGTGTCCTTCCTGGCCCGTCAGGGCCGGTCTTGGGTCTTCTCACCCTGAAGGATACGCTGCCTTCTTCATGCCGCCTTCCACAACTTCTGGGTATACCTCGCCTCTATCGCTAAAATGGCGATGTTCCGATGCCCTCGTCGCCCT
>VGXM01000097.1 GCA_016873295.1 Phycisphaerae bacterium | reverse complement strand
TCGGCTCGGCGAACAGTCGTGCGTCCGTCGCCCGACACTGCTTCCCTCAGCGGACACCGCGTCCCTCGCAGGACACGACTGTGCCCCAAGCGGCACAGTCGTGGCACCCGGCGCATTCTTCCAACTCGCGCCACGAGTGGTGTGTGTCTGAAGTCCGCGGGTGGATGCGCTCCGGGTGCCACGGGTCATCGGGCGCTTCGCCCGATGACCCGTGCGGCTGTTCGACGCCCGTCCCGACGCCGGCACGGGCGATCCGCAAGGCGGCTCGCCCGTGGCACCCGGCGTGCCACGACTGTTCGGCTCGGCGAACAGTCGTGCGTCCGTCGCCCGACACTGCTTCCCTCAGCGGACACCGCGTCCCTCGCAGGACACGACTGTGCCCCAAGCGGCACAGTCGTGGCACCCGGCGCATTCTTCCAACTCACGCCACGAGCGGTGTGTGTCGGAAGTCCGCGGACGGAGCGCTCCGGGTGCCACGGGTCATCGGGCGCTTCGCCCGATGACCCGTGCGGCTGTTCGAGGCCGGTCCGGACGCCGGCACGGGCGATCCGCAAGGCGGCTCGCCCGTGGCACCCGCAGCGCCCGGCGCGGTACACTCCCCGCGATGACCCCCCCCCGCGTCTGCGTGCTCGGGTCGCTCAACATGGACATCATCGTCCGCGCCGAGCGGCTCCCCATGCCGGGGGAGACCGTGCTTGGCCGCGGCTACAACGCAACGCCCGGCGGCAAGGGCGCCAACCAGGCCCTCGCCGCCTCCCGCCTGGGCGCCATCGTCACCCTCATCGGCTCGGTGGGCGACGACCCGCACGGGGCCAAGCTCAAGGGCGTGCTCGCCGCCGAGGGCATCGACCTGCGCCACGTCCGCACCCAGCCCGCGCCGCCCGAGGGCCAGCCCACGGGGCTGGGCCTGATCACCGTCGCCGAGGGCGCCGGGGGCGAGAACACCATCGTGGTCGCGGCCGGCGCCAACGCCGCGGTCCGCCCCGAGGACGTCCGCGCCGCCGTCGACGCCATCACCGGGTGCGACTGCCTCCTCCTCCAGCTCGAACTGCCCATGCAGGCGGTGCTCGAGGCCGTGCGCCTCGCCGCCTCGGCCCCAGGCGGGCGCCGCCCGATCATCCTCAACGCCTCGCCCGCGCGCCAGCTCCCGTTGGAGCTGCTCAAGCACGTCGACGTGATCGTCGTGAACCGCGCCGAGGCCCAGGTGCTCACGGGGATGGACCAGCACACCGACCCCGCGCGCCTCGCCTTCCGCGTCGCCGAGTTCGGCCCGCCCACGGTCGTCCTCACGCTCGGCCCGCAGGGCTCGGTGCTCTGCCACCGCGGACGCCCCAAGCGCATCCCCACCATCCGCGTCACCGCCATCGACACCGTCGGCGCCGGGGACGCCTTCGCCGGGGCCCTGGCCGCCGGATGGTCGACCGTGCGGCACGCCATCGCCGCCCGGAGCCAGGACGAGCACCGGCTCCTGGACGCCGCCCTCGTCCGCGCCTCGGTCGCCGGCGCGCTGGCCACCACCCGCAAGGGGGCCATCCCCGCCATGCCCACCGCCTCCGAGGTCGACGCCCGCGTCGGCGACCTGGCGGGCGCGACCTAGTGTCGTGAACTGAAGGAAGGCGCAACCGTGTCTCGTGCGGGCGCGTATCGACTCCGGGGTACTCTGGAGTCGAACGATGAGCACGCGGACGCCGTTGAACCTGACCGACGTGGAGCGCGACGA
>VGXM01000096.1 GCA_016873295.1 Phycisphaerae bacterium | reverse complement strand
TCGGCGTGTTCGGCCAGCCCGACGCCTGGATCGGGCTGCCCGGTGCGTGGACGCGCGCCGACGCCAGCCCAGAGCCCGTATTGGGCGCGCGGTCCGGACACCAACCTCTTCGCGGCGGCATCGCGGCACGCCCCGGCGCGGCCCGGATCAGGCCCATGCCGCGTCTTCCCATCACCCAGGGCATCAGAATCTAGGAGGCTTCAGGTGCTGCTCGGTCACAAGATGGCTGCGGGACTACCCTCCCTTCGCGGTGACCCGGGGCCGCCTTCACGTGTCCAGGTCAGCGCACGCGAAGTCGTGCCAGTTGCAGTCGAACCACAGCAGGGCCACGAAGTCGCCTGGGGGCGCCTGCGCCACCTGCGTCGCGACCACGTGCTCCAGGGTGGCCGCGTCGAGGAGCACGAGCGCGAAGAGTCGATCGAGCAGGCCTCGGCGGACGATCAACGGCCGCTCGATGCGAAAGCGGCTCGTGCCATCGGGCTGGCCCCCCAAGGGGCTCACCTCGATGCCGGCTGCATCGAGGAGCTGCCCGAAGTGGATGACGGGGTCGTCGCTGAGGCGGACGCCGGTTGGGAGCTCGGTGAGCACCCCCGCGCCGGGGTAGCGGGCGAGCAGGCGGTCGGGGGAGCCTTCTGTCGCGTGAAGGCGCCGCGCCGTGGGGGCCTCGGCCGCGGCGGCGTCCGGCTCGTCTGCCCCGGGCCGGCGCGGCAGCAACTCCTGGGGAACGGTCACCGTCAGCTCGGGCTTCCACGTCCTCAAGGCGTCCAACAGCGCCCCCCAAGGGTAGGCCCCAGCGTCGTCGATCTCGAGCGGCCCCGACGACGCGATCTCCAGCCGGAGGTCCTTCGGCACCCAGAGCGGCGATTGTGCCGGGCGACGCACCGACTCCGCGGTGACCTCCACGGCCACCAGCTCGATCTTGGGGATGGCGTGGAAGGTGTCCTCCTCTACCTGCCAGACGAGGAGCTCGTCCCCGAGGTACGCCCCGAGCGGGTTCAGCCCGGCCGCTGATCGCTGTTTTCGCCGCCACTCGCGCGCGAGGCGCAGCGTCGCCCAGCCTCCGAGCGGCCCGAGCACCAGCACCGCCGGCACCCAGTCGTCCTTCTTGATCGGCTGCCCTGCCCGGGCCATGACGCCGCAGTGAACGATGAAGGCGAGGAACGGGAGGAGCAACAGGCCCCAGACCCACGCACGGACCCCGAACGCGGGCTCCCGGGCGAAGAAGCGCCCGCCCCCCTCGAGCAACTGGGTTGCGGCGGCGGGCAGCTCGGCGCGCGGACGGTCAAGGAGCGCCATGTTGGGCCGCCCACAACACGTCCCGCGAGTGGGGGGCGAAGTGCACCTCAACGAGGTCGCCCACCTTCCAGGCCGGCGCCTTCCGTCGGTACATCTTCAGCACCTCCCCGGCGACCTGCAGGCGCACCACCCACTGTCCGCGCGACGGCGCGGCTGACACCGACTCCACCGCCGCCCGGAGCACCACCTTGTGGCCGCCCGCGACGTCCCGGCGGCGACCGGGGTCTCTCGCCACGAAGTAACGAAGCGCCAGGAGGAACACAGCGAAGGCCGCCGGGAGCAGGGCCTGACCCCGATGGGCGGTCAGGGTCGATCCGAGCCATCCGGCCGCGACGAACCCCCCGGAGGCGAGCGACAGCAGCGCGGCCGACAGCAGCGCCGAGCCGCGCGCCGATCGGGTGAGGAGCGCGCGATCGGCCTCGGTCAACGGACGCTCTTCTCGCATGACACCCCCAGTCCCGTAGGGAGGGATAGGAACCGCAAACAAGGTTGGCCCCGAGGCCGCGCCGGCCGAAACCGGCTTTGCGCCCCGCCGGACCCTCCGGCGACCGCGCGATCGCCAGCCTGCGCCGCCTGATCATCCGTGTCAAGGC
>VGXM01000095.1 GCA_016873295.1 Phycisphaerae bacterium | reverse complement strand
GGTCGTATCCAAAAAGCCCGCACCACCGCCCCAGCGGGCCCCGAACGCCTCGCCAGCCCGCCACCAAGGCCCGATCTGGGCTCTGGTGGACCACTTGACGGATCGCCCAGCCGCGGCGAACCTCCCTCTCGCGGTCGACGCCGACCGCCTCCGGCGGATGTCATCCGCTTGGAGTTCCTATCCCCCAGCGGGAGGCGGCCGTCGGCGTCCTCGTCCGCTCCCTCCAGGCGGGACGAGGCCGAACGATCTTCGCGGATGCGCGTGGACTTCCGACGGGCGGCCCGTCCTGGACGCGAGCCCGTGACCGGCGCCCTCACTTCTTTTGGGGTGGAGCGCTCTCCCCCGGCTTCGCGATCAGGGCCTTGAACGCGGGATCGTTCCGGATGGAATCGAAGTCCGCGTCCTTGGCCGCGTGCTCGCGCAGGCGCGGATCCGCGTCGATGGCCGTCTTCAGCGCCTTGATCGCCTGCGGCTTCTGCTTCGACAGGGCGTGCGAGCAGGCGAGGTTGTAGGCCAGACTGCCGCGCTCCGGGCGCTTCAGCTCCTCGAGGATCAGGAGCCCCTTCTGCAGCGGGCGGATCGAGTCGGCGAAGCGCTTGGAGTCGTACTGCGCGAGGCTCAGGCCGTCGTAGAGCATGGCCGTGGCGAAGCGCGTCTTCGCATCGGGCTCTTCGACCTTCGCGATCAGCGCGAGCGCCTTCTCGTACGCGGCGATCTGGGTTTTCAAATCCGCGTTGCCGAAGCGCAGGTACTCGGCGTTCGCGAAGTTCGCGGGCCACTCCTCGGCGTGCTCGACCAGATACTCCTTCGTCCACGAGTCGTTCGCGACTCCGAGCACTGCCGCCACCGTCATGGGCACCGCGATCTCGGACGGGTAGTCCTCGGCCCAGCCACGCCGCAACGCGAGCACGCGCAACGACCTCACGATGCGCTCGAACTCGGCGCGCGGGATGGGCTCCCTGTCCGTGTCGGACAGGCGCGACACGTGCATGTGGAGGAGGTGCGTGCGGGTGGCGAAGTAGGCGTGGTAGTCGGAATTCGCCATGCCCGGCAGGAGTTCCGACGAAGCGTCGACGCACGGCGTGGACCCGACGTCGAAGTGCTTGCCCGGCGGCGCCAGGCGTTCGCGCCAGATCTGCGGCGACACCTGTTCGGCGTTGGACTCGACGATCACCGTCAAGATCGAGCCTTCGGGCGCGAAGCCGCCGGCGAAGAGCACCTGGTCGGGGAGGTCCTTGCGGTAGCTCTCGAGCATCTCGCTGTCCTCCTTCCATTCGCGGAGGTCGAGCGAAACGACGAGCGGCGTCTTCGGGATGCGGGCCTGGACTTCGGTGACGAGATCGGCGGGCTGTTGCGCCAGCGCCAGCAGGAGTGCGGTGAGCATGTCGGTCCTTTGGTGGGAGAAGAGCGACATATGGTGGGCCAGAGGCCAGCACCGGTCGCGCCCTAGGATTTTTTACGGGGACGAAGCCGGGGCAACAGAAGTTCCGCACGCGCTACCTCGAGTGCCAAGGTCGGAGGAATAGGACGTCCAAGCGGTCCGGGCTACCAGGGGGAGGCGGCCGCGGGATTCGTGCAGGGGGGGGGTCGGGTCGTCTTTGGGTGCGCCGAGAGGGTTGTGCGAAGGCCTTCGGGCGGGCTGGGGCCGTGTCGAGTGGGTGACGGGCTCGGTTTGAGCGGCGCCGCGGGCCGTGTAGGTAGACCGATCCCCGGGACGCAGCCTGCGTCGGAGCTCGGCGGTGGTGCGGCGTGCGCGCCATGGGGATCGACCGGATCCTGTCGTGGCTCCGGACCCGAACAGCTCGACTTCGCCTGAGCCGGCGCCCTTCACCACATCCAGCCCGCTCCTCGCCCGCGACCCGCGCCGGCCGGCAGGCCCGGTCGTATCCAAAAAGCCCGCACCACCGCCCCAGCGGGCCCC
>VGXM01000094.1 GCA_016873295.1 Phycisphaerae bacterium | reverse complement strand
TGGTCCGCTCGTCGCGCCGGCGGCGCTGAGTGTGCTCGATACGGATCTCGCACCGCGTGATCGCACAACCAAGGTTCAACCCTCCACGGCCCGGGCAGACGCTCGGGCCGTGGTCGTTCGGGGAGTTACAAGCCGGCGCGACGGCATCCACCCCCGAACGCCGCCGCCAGAGTGCCCATCTTCACGCCGCCCCCTCGTACCCGTGCATGTTTTCGCGGAATCCCCGTTGACAAATCCGGAGCCTCGGGTACTTTATGACAGACGGTGCGACTCGGCTTGTATGGCCGTGGCCGTTCGTGCCCGGGCGGAAGTCCGAGGGGAGAAAAGTCGATGAAGTCCTTCACCAGCACGACTGCGCTCGCGGTCGTCACCGGCACCGTGGCCCTGACCTCCGCGGCGCACGCGCAGTGGACCGTGACCAACCTCAACCCGGCGGGCGCGACGGCGTCCTACGCCTATGCCGCCGGCGGCGGGCAGCAGGCGGGGGAGGCCAACGTGGGCGGGGTGAACCGTGCGAGCCTGTGGAGCGGGAGCGCGGCCTCGTGGGTCGATCTCAACCCCGCGGGCGTGACAGAATCCGCCGCGCTTGCCGTCAGCGGCGGGCAGCAGGCGGGGGTCGCCTTGAGGGGCGGGGTGTACCGCGCGAGCCTGTGGAGCGGGACCGCGGCCTCGTGGGTCGACCTCAACCCGGCGGGCTCGACACACTCCGTGGCGAATGCCGTCAGCGGCGGGCAGCAGGCGGGGCTCGCCTTTGTGGGCGGGGTGACCCGTGCGAGCCTGTGGAGCGGGAGCGCGGCCTCGTGGGTCGACCTCCACCCGGCGGGCGCGGCGTGGTCCGAGGCGTATGCCGCCGGCGGCGGGCAGCAGGCGGGGTACGCCCAGGTGAGCGGGGTGACCCATGCGAGCCTGTGGAGCGGGAGCGCGGCCTCGTGGGTCGATCTCCACCCGCCGGGCGCGACGGAGTCCATCGCGAATGCCGTCAGCGGCGGGCAGCAGGCGGGGTACGTCGTGGTAGGCGTTGTGCGCCGCGCGAGCCTGTGGAGCGGGACCGCGGCCTCGTGGCTCGACCTCCACCCGGCGGGCGCGACGCAGTCCGAGGTGCGGGCCATCAGCGGTGGGCTGCAGGCGGGGCACGCCAGGGTGGGCGGTGTGCGCCGCGCGAGCCTGTGGAGCGGGACCGCGGCCTCGTGGGTCGATCTCCATTCTTTCCTGCCAGCGGGATTTGCGCGGAGCGAAGCGCGCGGGATCTCCAGCGACGGCGTCAACACGTACATCGCCGGCTATGGCTTCAACTCGGTCACGGGTCGAACCGAAGCCCTGCTCTGGGTGTACGGCGCCCCGGGCGGTTGCCCCGGCACGGGGAGCGGGGCCTGCTCACGTGCCGACTGGAACGAGGACGGCGTCGTCGACTTCAACGACTTCCTCGCCTTCCTCAACGACTTCAACGCCCAAGACCCCTGCGCCGACCTCAACGGCGATGGCGTCGTCGACTTCAACGACTTCCTCGAGTTCCTCAACATCTACAACGTCGGGTGCTGAACAGGGAACAACCGGCCCGACGTACGCCGGCATTCACACCGCCATGACGTGGGTCCGTGCCACCGAGGTGGCCGGCGCCGCGGCCTCCTCGGTGCTTCCTGGCGTGCCACCGACGTGGCCGCCTCTCCGGGTGCCCCCACGCTCCCGCGTGGGGCTCCGCCGGCCCGGCCCCGCAGGGGCCGCGGAATGGAGCCGCGGGTGAAGCGACGCGCGGCGTCGCGCAACCCGCGGAAGCGTTCTCCCGCATGCTCTTCCCGCCCCGGCGGGGGCGGAGGCATGGTCCGCTCGTCGCGCCGGCGGCCTCCTTCGCCCCTCCGGGGCGAGGAACACACATCCAAGCGCACCACGGGTTGCGCTCGCGGACTCGCTCCACCCGTGGCTCCATCCCGGTC
>VGXM01000093.1 GCA_016873295.1 Phycisphaerae bacterium | reverse complement strand
CCGTGCACGCGTTCAACTTCCCGGGGACATGCGTGCTCCCCCGCTCCGTGGCGGGTCTCTCCGCCGCCGAGATCCGCGCCCTGGCGGGGCTAGGCCGAAGTTGAAGGGTCAAAACCCCCGGTGAGGCCGATGGGGACGCGATCGTGCTCGTCTGTCGAGTGCAAAATGTAGACAAGAATATTTGCAGCGTCAAGTACTTTCTCGTGCTACGTGGTTGCATGGCCTCCCGAACTGGTGCCGTCCACGTCGCCACCGTCACCCGGAAGCACGGGGACAAGGTCTACACGTCGCACCTGCTCCGGCGCACGTTCCGGGCGGGTGGCAAGGTCAAGAACGAGACGGTCGGCAACATCTCGCACCTCCCGCCGCACCTGGTCGACATGGTGCGGAGGGCGCTGGCGGGCGAGCAGTTCACCCCTGCCGGTGGGCTGGAGGTGGTCCGCAGCCGGGGTCACGGCCACGTGGCGCTTGTGCTCGGCGTGCTGCGCGACCTCGGCCTCGACCGTGCCCTCCTCGCCCGCGCGTGCCCGGAGCGCGACACCGTGGTGGCCCTCCTGGTGTCGCGGCTGCTGTTCCCCGGCTCGAAGCTGGCTTCCACCCGCGCGTGGGCCGACACCACCCTGGTGGAGGAACTCGGGCTGGAGGGCGTGACCGTTCGCGGCGCCTACGCGGCGATGGACTGGCTGCTGGAGCGGCAGGAAGCGGTCCAGCGAGCACTGGTGCGGCGGCACCTCCCGGCGGGCGCGGTGGTGCTCTACGACCTGAGCTCGAGCTACTTCACCGGGCGGCACTGCCCGCTGGCCACCCGCGGGTACAGCCGCGACCACCGGGGCGACCTGCCGCAGGTGAACTACGGCGTCGTGACCGACAGCGAGGGTCGACCGGTGGCGGTGGAGGTCTTCGCGGGCAACGTCAAGGACTCCACGACGGTGGTGGAGCAGGTGGAGCGGCTACGGAAGCGCCACGGGCTGCGCCGGATGGTGCTCGTGGGCGACCGCGGCATGGTCACCAGCGTGCAGGTGGCGGCCCTCGAGAAGTACCCCGCGGTGGACTGGATCACCGCCCTCACCAACCCCCAGGTGGCGGGGCTGCGCGACCAGGGCACGCTGCAACTCGGGCTGTTCGACGAGCGCGACCTGGTCTCGATGGAGAGCCCGGCCTTCCCGGGGCAGCGCCTCGTCGCGTGCCGCAACCCCGCGCTCGCGGCGGAGCGCGAGCGGAAGCGGCGCGAGTTGCTCGCGGCCACGGAGCGCCGCCTGGAGACCGTGCGCCGGGCGGTGGAGTCCGGCCGGCTCCGCGGCGCCGCGGCCATCGCCGAGCGGCTCGGGCGCGCGTGGAAGAACGAGAGGATGCGCAAGCACTTCGTCACCGAGGTCGGCGACGACTCGCTCGCCTACCGCCGCGACGAGGAGGCGATCGCCGCCGAGGCGCAGCTCGACGGCGTCTACGTCATCCGCACGTCCATCCAGGACGCGCCGGCGTGGCCCGCGGCCGAGGTGGTCCGCACGTACAAGCGGCTGTCGCTGGTCGAGCGCGTGTTCCGCCGCATGAAGACGACCGAGCTGCTCGTCCGGCCGGTGTTCCATCGCCAGCCGGGTCGCGTGCGCGCGCACGTCTTCCTGTGCATGCTCGCGGCCCACGTCGCCGTGGAGCTGGAACGCAGGCTCGCGCGCTTCCTCTACGTGGACCAGGGCCTCGCCGAGGCCCGCCCCTCGCGACACCCGGTCCGCCCGCCCGAGTCCTCCAGCGAGGGCGCCCGGAAGAAGCGCGACCACGTCTCGGCGGATGGCTTCCCCCTCCACGACCTCCCCGGGTTGCTGCGCGCCATGGGCTCGCTCGCCCGTGTCACCCTCCGCCTCGCCGGCGGGGAAGCGACCTTCGACCGTGACTGCGAGCCCACCCCGTGGCAGCGCGCCGTGCTCGAGGCCGCCCTCGGCGATACAGGGTAGACAGAACCGCGACGTCCCCACACGGCAGAAGTGCGCCTCCAGATACGCGCTTCTTGCGGCTCCCACCCTTCAACTTCGGGCTAAACCCGAGATGGTGGGATCGCGCGA
>VGXM01000092.1 GCA_016873295.1 Phycisphaerae bacterium | reverse complement strand
GCGGTCGGTCGAGGTCGTGGAGAAGGTCCGGGCCCTCATCTCCGTCGAGCTGGTGGCCGGGGTGGGCTTGTCTCCCGCGCCGGCCTCGAGGGGGGCGCCGTCCTTGAAACAGAAGTCGATGTGGGACTCGTAGGTCGCATGGCAGATGGGGCAGGTTCGCATGCTGACCTCAGTCGTGGCGGTCCACGTCCCCTCCGCTCGGGTGTTCTGTCCCCCGCCGGCACGGTCCCCGGCCGTGGCGCACGGGAGTCGTCCAGTCTACCAGAAGCGTCCGGCCCGGCGCGACCGGGAGCGACCTCCGGGGCGCACGCCTGGAAAGTGAGGGGGCGGGGGTCACCTGGTGTGACGTGCGCCGTTCCTACGTATATGATGAACGTAGGAGGTCGTGATGCCCGACACCGTGCCCGTCCCGTCCGAACTGGCGGCGGCCCTCGTCGCGGTCGCTGAAGCCCGCCCGATGCGCCGCGGCTCGCTGACGACGCGCTTCATGAAGTGCGGCCAGTCCACGTGCGCCTGCCAGTCGGACCCCGCTGCGCGGCATGGTCCCTACATCGAGTGGTCGCGGGTGGTCCGGGGACGCCGTCAGGCCCGGTACCTCACTGCGGAACAGGCCGAGGTCGTGCGGGCTCAGATCGCGGCAGGGCAGGAGTTCCGGACCCGGGTCGAGGCCGTGTGGGGAGCGGCGGAGAGATGGGCGGACGCCGCGCTGGTCCCCCCAACGGACGCCTCGAAAGGGACGGCCGAAAAAGGGGGCTCCAGGACGAACTCGACCAGGCGGTCGAGGCGGAAGTCGCCTCCCTGATCAGCCCCGCGGTCGCCGCGGAACTCGACTTCGAGGCCATCGAGACCCGGTTCCGGGACCGGGCGCTCCGTCTGGCCGCCCGAGCGCTGGAGAGGCAACTCAACGCCGACCGGTCCGACGAAGTCGGCCCCCATCTGCCGTGCCCCTGCGGGGGCGTCGCCCGGTTCGCCGGGCGCCGACAGCGCACCGTCGTGACGGTGCTCACCGAGATCCGCCTGGAGCGCGCCTACTACCATTGCGCGAAGTGCGGCCAGGGGTTCTGCCCGCGGGACCGCGCCCTGGGCCTCGTCGGCAGTCACCTCTCCCCCGGGCTCTTGCGCATGGTCGGCGCCGTGGGCGCCACCACCAGCTTCGCCGAGGGCGCCGGCTTGCTCCGGGAGCTTGCGGGCGTGACCGTCCCGCCGCGCCAGGTCGAGCGCTACGCCGAACGCCTCGGCGAGGAGGCGGCGCGGTTCGAGCGGGAGGTCGCCGAGAGCCCGAGCGGGCAGGTCCCGGCGACGATGTACCTCGGGCAGGACGGGACCGGCGTCCCCATGCGCAAGGAGGAGTTGGCGGGGCGTCCGGGCAAGCAGGCCGACGGGAGCAGCAAGACCCGGGAGATGAAGGTCTGCGCTGTCTGGACCGCCGAGGGCAAGGACAAGGACGGGCGCCCCACCCGCGACGAAGGCTCCATCACCTACACCGCCGCCATCGAGACCGCGGAAACCAAGCCCACGGCGAAGGAGCTGGCTCCTTTCGCCCAGCGCGTCGAGCGGGAAGCGCGGCGCCGCGGGTTCGACCAGGCCCTTCGCAAGGTCGCCATCGGCGACGGCGCCGCCTGGCTGTGGAACATCGCCGACGAGTGCTACCCCGACGCCATCCAGATCCTCGACAAGTTCCACGCCAAGGAACACCTCCACGAGGTCGCCAACGAGGTCTTCGGGATCGGGTCCGATCTGGGGCGGGTCTGGAGCGAGGCGCGGGCCAAGGAGATGGACGAGGGGAAGATCGACTCGTTGATCGCCGCCGTGTCCGCCCACGCGGGTAAGTCCGAAAAGGCCCGGCTGTGCGCCGGCTACTACACGGCCAACCGCGACCGGATGGACTACCCGCGCTTCGAAGCCCTCGGGCTGTGCGTCGGAAGTGGCGTAGTCGAGGCCGGCTGCAAGACGGCCATCGGCGCGCGCATGAAACGCGCCGGGATGCGCTGGACCGTCCGCGGCGCCAACGCCATCGCCGCGCTGCGCTGCTGCCGCATTAGCGGGCGATACGAGGACTTCTGGGAGTGGCGGGCCGCGCTCCGAGCCCAGGGCGCGTGACACTCAGCCACCCCCGCCCCCCCGCATCACTTTCCTGGCGTGCGCCCCGACCTCCGGGCC
>VGXM01000091.1 GCA_016873295.1 Phycisphaerae bacterium | reverse complement strand
ATCTCTGCCTCCGCGTGGGACGTTACAGACAACGGAAGGCTAAGTTCTTTCGGCTCTTTACGCCAGGCCGGATGGGTGAGGACTTTCGCGGGTGCATACGGGGGGGTCAAGCAGGCGATGGGGTTCCGCCAGCACCTCCTCCGCGGGCTGGAGAAGGCGAGGGCGGAGTGGACCCTGGTCTGCCTGGCCTACAACGTGAGGAAGCTCCACGGCGCCGCGGTGGCGTAGGCGCCGGGCTTCGGCCCAGCTACGTCACCGCAATGACAGCGTGGCGCCCCCGCCGCTTCGCCCGGCGGGGCGAATCCCGTACGGGCTCCTAGCCCATTGGCAGGCGGCGACCCAGGCGCGCTGGGCGCTGGGGAGGGCGCGGTGGGGGCGGCGGGCCTGCTGGCTGGGATGCCGAGCCGGGGGTTCAACCTCGGGAAGATCCCTGGTCATTCCCGCCGGGCGGGGCCGCACTCGCGTGAGCCGTCCTTGCCAAGCTCAGCTCCCCGAACCCGCCGACCATCCCGGCGGAGCTGGTGCCCGGGCTCCCGCGCGTGGAGTACGTCCACGGGGCCGTGGAGGGCGGGGCGTTCGTCTTGTGCCCGGTGCCGGTGGTCCCGGTCGTGGACATCGAGCGCGTTCGCGACGAGGTCGCGGCGGGGATGCTGGTCAGCGGCCACCCGGACCTGCTCGGCGTGCGGCCGGAGTGGTCGGGAGTGCGATCGCGACCATCGTGGAGGCCCTCTCGAGGCTGGAACGCGGCGGGCCGACATGCGGACCCCCGGACGAGTTCCACTCGGGGCCCAGCGGAAGCCCCGTGCCAGATGACATGCGGCCGGCACCGGGCGGCCGTGTGCGGAGCGCAGCGGAGGGCTGGCGGCTTCCCCGCGGTCGTCGCGAGGGGTCGCTACGCGCGCTTGCCGGAGTCGGCTAGTGGTTCCATTCGGAATTGTGGCCTTGTTCTCTTGACACGTCAAGGCTTGCATGTGATCGGGGTACGATCCCGGTGGTCCCGTGCCGCGCCCCTCGACTCGCCCCCCGCTGTTGCTTGAGCCCGACGTCGCCGCGCGGCTCGGCGAGCTCGCCGCGTCGCGCACGTCGCCGGCGCGAGACGTGGAGCGCGCCTCGGTCATGCTGCAATTCGCCGCCGGGGCACGCGTGGCCGACATAGCGCGCTCGCTGGCTATCTCGCACGACAGCGTGGAGGACACGCTCGCGCGGGCCCACCAACTCGGCCCCCTCGCCGCGTTGCGTGACCGGCCGGGACGCGGTCGGCCCCCGGTGCTCACGCCGGAGGCGAGGGCGTGGGTGATCGAGTTGGCGTGCATCAAGCCGAAGGAACTCGGGTACGCGGCCGAGCTCTGGAGCAACGCCTCGCTCGCGAAGCACGCCAGGGCGCACGGCCCCGACTCGGGCCACGCGTGCCTCGGGCTGCTCGGCGCGGGAACCGTCTCGAAGATCCTCCGCGCCAACCACGTCCAGCCACACCGCATCGAGTACTACCTGGAGCGGCGCGATCCCGAGTTCGAGGAGAAGCGCGCGACCGTGCTGGCGATCTACCAGGAGGTGGAACTGCTCCGCGCCGCGGGGACCGACGACGTCGCCGTCGTCAGCTACGACGAGAAGCCGGGCATCCAGGCGCTGCAGAACACCGCGCCGGACCTCCCGCCGGTACCCGGCAGCCACCGGGCACACGGCCGCGACCACGAGTACAAGCGGCACGGCACGGTCTCGCTGCTCGCCGGCATCGACCTGGTCACGGGGCTCGCCCACGGCATCGTCCGCGACCGCCACCGCAGCAGGGAGTTCGTGGAGTTCCTCTGCGTGCTCGACGAGCACTACCCGCCCACCACGCACGTCCGGCTGATCCTGGACAACCACTCCGCGCACGTCTCCAAGGAGACGCTCGCCTACCTCTCGACCCGTCCCGGGCGCTTCGAGCTGGTGTTCACCCCGAAGCACGGGTCGTGGCTGAACCTCGTCGAGGCGTTCTTCGCGAAGATGGCGAAGACGATGCTCCGCGGGATCCGCGTCCGCTCGAAGCAGGAACTCCGCGAGCGAATCGAGACGTGGCTCCTCGAACTCAACGAGGAACCTGTCGTCTTCCGGTGGAGGCACGGCCTCGACGCCCTCGCGATGGGAGAGAGCGCCTAATGACGCCTCATCATGGAATCGCTCCACTAG
>VGXM01000090.1 GCA_016873295.1 Phycisphaerae bacterium | reverse complement strand
TAGCCCAAAGTGTGCGCGAAGCCGCGCCGGCGCGCTGGACGACGCCGGATGGGGGGCCCGGGAGGGACACCGGGGCCCACATTCGGCCCGTCGGCATCCGCCGCGGGCGTCATCTCCACCGTTTCAGACACCTGGGGCAGACTTCCCCCTTTCCCCCACCCGGGTCGGCCGGTCTCGGCGCCGTGTGTCCGCGTCAGGTTCTCATCGCCTCCGGCGCGTAGAAGGCCCACAGCGCGGCGACTTTTCGACTCCTCGGCAGCCGCAGCACCCAGCTGTCATGGACGCGTAGGAGTCGACCGGCGAGCCCGTACATGCGCGGCTGGCGCGCCTTGAGGCCCATGTGAACCACGGGGCGCTGCTCGGCCATGGCGGCCCGTTCCGCGGCCTGCTGGAACAGGACGTCCGCGTTGTAGGCGATCAGGCGCAGGATGAACGCGACCTCGTTCGCCCTGAATACCTGCGACACGAGATGACCGAGGGCCAGGGCCTGCTTTCCCGTCTTGAACACCCGCTCCGCATCGCCGCGGTCGTTGTAGAAGCGCCAGCAGTCGGTGGCGTCCCAGTCGAGGGAGGTGACGATGGCGTGGTACCGGCTGTCGGGCTCCTCCGCGATCTTCTTGCCCGATGGAGGGGCCTTCGGGTCGTGGATCCGTCGTCGGATCACCACCACCTTGAGTCGTTCGTCCATCCCGAGGAGCGGGCCCGGGAGCGTGGCGATGTCGATGCCCTCGTCGTAGTCGGCGTCGTCGTCGCCGGGCTCGAGGACGACGGGGTCCATCGTCTCCACCGGACTGAACTCGGCCTTCCACAGCGCGAGTTTGTAGCCGGCCTGCAGCGGCAGCGAGCAGGCGAAATGGATTTTCTGCCCGAGAAACCACGCCGCCATCTTCGACGACCAGAACCCGGCATCCGCCCGTATTTTCAGGTCGATGCCGGGCTTCCGGTCGCGCACGCGCTTCACCGTGTCGGCGAAGAATGCGATCGCCTCGTCGGCGTCGATCGCGCTCCCGTCCCGGTACTTCACGTGGACAGCGGCCCTTCCCTCGGCGATCGACGCCACGAGCGGGTGGTGGCGTCGCCGGTTGCGACCCTTGCCGCAGTACCCGAACAGCGCGCCGGCCTGCTCGCCGAAGGCGACCACCGCCGTGCTGTCGAAATCGAGCACCGCGGACGTCGCCGCCTGGATCGACCGGAGGCCGAGGTTGGTGAGGATGTTGAGCAGCGCCGCGACGCCGCTGTCCTCGATCATCTCGAGCGCGCAGGAGAACACCTTGCGGACCGGCCAGGACGACAGGCGGAGCAACTTGAGCAACAGCTCGTCCCCCTCGTACCAGTCGAGGTGGGCAAGGCGGCTGGTCCCGATCACCGCAGCCACGATGAACGCGAACAACACCCGGTGCACGCTGTGAATGCGCCGCCGCCCACCCGCCGGAACCGCCGCGGTCAGGAGGCCCGGCAGATCCAACGCCTCGCAGAAGTGCACGAAGGGCAGCACCCCGGCGAACCGCGTCAGGTGGGGGTCGTCGACGACGACCTTCGGGCGTGGCAGAGGGCCGCGGCGCGTAGTAGAACTCCTACCCATAGGTTCCTCGTTCGTAGTGGGGTCTTGAACAACCAACTACTAACGTTGAACCTATGTTTTGTCTAGTGCGTGCGGCGCGCTTTCCCGGCGTTCAGGCACACTTTGGGTTAGGCGAGCGCCAAGGGCGCTGCGGCGGGCCACGACCGCGCCCCGCGCGCTTCCACCGGGGAACCAAGCCGGCCTGGATGCGAAAGCCAGGGAACTATGCCCCCCTCGATACGAAACGCGGGAGTCGCCAACGCCCCCGGCCGCCGCTGGGGAAAACCCGCCCACGAGCCAACCGCCACTTTTCCGATGACCGCCGGACGGCCCCCGTCGTGGTGCGGCCCCGGTTGCCCCCGCTCTCGCAGTTCACCCCCCATAGCTGCGCAGGTTTCGCATCCAGGGCGACATAGTCTCTCGACAGCCGTCACTTCCGGCGACGGTCGTCGGGCCCCCTCGCGAAAACTCCGCCTTCTCTCGTTGGCACGGCGCTTGCCTCGCCCGCGACCATGTCGAAGAAGCCGCCCGCCGCGCAGCACCTCACCGTCCGCGCCCTCCCCCACACGCTCTTGTTCCACGACTGGACCGAGGCGCTGACTCTGTGGCGCATGCTCTCGGCGGC
>VGXM01000089.1 GCA_016873295.1 Phycisphaerae bacterium | reverse complement strand
TGGGCCCGCTGCTGGCGCGCCTGCTGCCGCCGTACGCGCGGCAATGGGCAACAGGCTCCTAGTACTACTGTGTCATAAACATGGAAGGCCGTCCCCGGCACCATGGGCAGCACTCCAGGCGCGCCAGCAGCATCCGGGACGCGGCGACGCGGCGGGTCGTGACGGAGGCGGGGTTGTGGCGCTCAACGCGCAGCGGGAGATCCCCGCGGGAGGTAGTCTTCGGGTAGCGGAGCGGCCTGGAGGAAGGCGAGAGGCTCTGGGGGGGAAAGCCGAGCACGCTCGGCCGCCAGCCACGCGTAGGCGGCGATACAGAGAGCGCCGTGGTGGTGGAAGCCGCGCCAACCGCGGCCTTCGTAGTGGTCGAGGCCCAACTCGTCCTTCAGTTCCTGGAAGTCGCGCTCGATGCGCCAGCGGAGCTTCGCAAGCCGGACCAGGTCATCGAGGTCCCAGTCCTCGGGAAGCGTGGACAGCCAGTACTTCGTCGGCTCGGGCTCATTCGGCGGCCACTCGACGAGGAGGGTCTCGACGGGGCGCGGCTCGGTGCGGAGATGGTCCCGGTGCGCGGGCCGAACTCGCACGCGGGCGAAGCGGGACTTCATCGTTCCCCGGGTCCCCTCACGCCAACGCACGGGATGCCAGGCCGAGGTCGGCAAAGCCACGGCCAGGTCCTCGACGGAGAAGGGGGCGTGGGCGTCGGTTCGACGCAGCAGCTTCGCCGTCGTTCCACGCTGTCCGGGTCTCCGCGGCAGGGGCGGCAGTGGGCCCTGGCCTGGGGGCCAGACCGTGGTGTTGGGCGACAGGCCGACGACGTAGGACAGCCCGCGCGCGGTCAGCCCTTCCCGAAACGCCACGACGTCGCCGTATCCCGCGTCCGCCAGCACGGGTGCGGCCGGAATCTCGTCGCCCAGCAGACGGTCGATGCCCAGGAGCGCGATCTGCCACTTGGTCTGGAACAGCACCGAATCCGGGATGCCGGCCTGTTCCCGACGCGTCCGGTCGTTCGCCCAGCGTTCGGGCAGGTAGAGCCTCCAGAACGCCGGGACGCTCATGACCGGATGGGCGAGCGAGATACTCACGGCGACCTGGCAGTTCTCCTGCTTGCCCAGCACTCCGCAGTACTGCCGGCCCACCCCCACGGAATCTCTTCCCTTCTTGGGCATGCCCGTGTCGTCGACCACCCACCCCGTCACCCGCCCGTGGCGCTCCAGCGCGTCGAGCGCGTGGTCCCGAGCGATCGCGGCGAACGCCACGTCGTCCCAGGGCGAAGTCGACACGAAGTGGTGCATGGACTGGTGCCGAGCCTGCACCTCGCGCGGGGCCAGGCGCGCGGCCATGGGCTCGACGCTCTTGCGCTCGCCGGGCAGCAGCAACCCCGCGATGTAGTCGCGCAGCGGGCCGCGCCGGTCTGCGTGGCCCAGCGTGTCCGCCAGGCGCTCCAGGTATTCCTCGTAGCGTTCCGCCGAGTTCCGCGTGCGACGAGCCATGCATGGATCGTGTCACGGTACGCGGTAGGGGTCAACTTTTATGACACAGTAGTACTAGCCCCTACTCCCCGTCCTCCACCTCCTCGTAGTAGATCCCGCGGATGTTCTCGCGGTCCTTCCCGGCCGCCTTGATCGCCCCCGCCAGCGCCTTGCTCATCCAGTCCAGCCGCAGGTCGAGCTTGTCGCTCTGGGGCCGGTTCTCCTGGATCTTCTTGACCGCCTGCCAGCTCGTCTTGAAGTGCTGCGCCAGGCCGCTGCTCTTGTTCTCCTTGCGCACGCCGCGCAGGAAGCTCTGCTCCCGCTCCATCAGCCGGCTGAACAGGTCGCAGAGCGTCGCCTCGCTGATGTTCTCGCTCAGCAGCCGCGCCTCGGCCGCGCACAGCGTCTCCAGGAAGAGGTGCGCCCGCACGTCGGCCACGGGCTTCTGCTCCACGAGGTACGCCTTCATCGTCAGCTCGATGCTGGCGTCCACGTACTCCCCGAGCTGCCGCCGCATGGCGCCCAGGTCTTCGGGCTCCGGCGCCGCCGCGTGCCCCACGTAGCGCACGTCGACCGTGCCCTCCACCTTCCGCCCGTCGCCGATGCGCAGCCGGCCGATCTCCACGCCGTTGCGGATCTCCTTCTCGTTGAAGACGATCTGGAAGCTCTCGACGGTCCGCGTCTCCTGGCGCTCGGTCGAGTTGTACGCCTGCCGCTTGCTGGCCGCGTCGTCGCTCTCCTTGTAGACCAGGAAGACGATGTACTTCCCGGGCGACTCGGGCACCACGTCGCTGCGCGCGCCCTCGGGGACGACGATGTCGTTGCCCTCCGGGTCGATGGCGTAGCCCTCGCTGATCTCGACGCAGTCGCCCTCGGCGGTCTGCACCACCT
>VGXM01000088.1 GCA_016873295.1 Phycisphaerae bacterium | reverse complement strand
TCCGCCTCACGGAGCTTCCGAACCACCTCGTCCGTCCTGTGACGCTTCCGCTTCATCGAGAACCTCCTGGGTACCTTGTACCCGAAAGCTCTCACTCAACCCGGATCAGATTCCCCAAGGCAGGTCACTCGTCGGAGTGGATCCACAACACCTTCGCGGACTTGCAGGGCTTCGCGTGGCAGGAGGGCTATGGCGGGTTCACCGTCAGCAAGTCGGTCATGGATCAGGTCGCCGGCTACATCCGCACTCAGAAGCAGCACCACCAGAAGTTCGACTCCCTCGCGGAGTTCAAGGAACTCCTGCGGCGGCACGGAACCGAGTTCGATCCGAAGTACCTGGAGTGAGCGGGCGGGCTCGCCTCCCAGGGATGGCCCCGCACCCCCGGTAAAGGTCTCTCATCCCGGAGGGATGCTCGAGGGTTGCCAGGGGTGGCTCCGCACCCCTGGTAGGGGCCTTTCATCCCGGAGGGATGTCCGAAGGTTGCCAGGGGTGGCTCCGCACCCCTGGTAACCGCCTCCAAACCCCTCTCCCTCTCCTCCTCCTTACCCCAGCGGGGTAAGCGACCCCCACCGGCCCCTCCGGGGCAGGCACAAGAAGAAGGTGTGAACTGTGGCCGCACACCAGGGATGGCCCCGCACCCCTGGTAGAGGTCTTTCATCCCAGAGGGCCGCCCAAAGGTCACCAGGTGTGGCCCCGCACCCCTGGTAGGGGCCTTTCATCCCGGAGGGATGTCCGAAGGTTGCCAGGGGTGGCTCTGCACCCCTGGTAGCCGCCTCCAAACCCCTCCCCCTCTTCTCCTCCTTACCCCAGCGGGGTAAGTGAGCCCCACCGGCCCCTCCGGGGCAGGGACAAGAAGAAGGTGTGAACTGTGGCCGCACACCAGGGGTGGCTCTGCACCCCTGGTAGCCGCCTCCAAACCCCTCCCCCTCTTTTGCTCCTTACCCCAGCGGGGTAAGCGACCCCCACCGGCCCCTCCGGGGCAGGGACAAGAAGAAGGTGCGAGCTGTGGCCCCACATCAGGTGTGCCTCTCCCTCCACCATCCGCGCCGCCGTCCCCTCGCGGTCCGGCAGCACGGGCGCGACCGGCGCGATCCCGACCTTCATGACCGCAGCGCACGCGCTGCTACGCTCGACCCATGGCGGCCCCACTCCACGTCGTCACCGGCGCCCTCGGCTACACCGGGCGATCCCTCACCGAGCGCCTCCTCGCCGCCGGAGCCCGCGTCCGCACACTCACCAACTCCCCCAACCGCCCCAACCCCTTCGGCCCCGCCCTCGACATCCACCCCCTCGCCTTCGACGACGAGGGCGCCCTCGCGCGCTCCCTCGAAGGCGCCGCCGTCCTCCACAACACCTACTGGGTCCGCTTCAACCACCGACTCTTCACCTTCGATCAGGCCGTCCGCAACACCAGGCGCCTCTTCGACGCCGCCAAACGCGCCGGCGTCGGACGCATCGTCCACGTCAGCATCCTCCACGCCGACAAGGCCGACGACCTCGCCTACTACCGCGGCAAGCACCAACTCGAGGACGCCCTCGCCGACCTCGCCCTCCCCCACGCCATCATCCGCCCCGGCGTCCTCTTCGGCCGAGGCGACATCCTCGTCAACAACATCGCCTGGGCCCTCCGCCGCCTGCCCGTCTTCGGGCTCTTCGGCGACGGGCGCTACCGCCTCCGCCCCCTCCACGTCGACGACATGGCCGCCCTCATGCTCGACCACGCCTCACGCCAAGGCAACACCCGCGCCGACGCCGTCGGGCCCGAGGCCTTCGAGTACCGCGACCTCGTCCGCACCATCGCCGCCACCATCGCCCTGCGCCGGCCCACCCTCCGACTCCCCCCGCGCCTCGCCCACGCCTTCACCAAGCCCCTCGACCCCATCCTCGGCGACGTCGTCCTCACCTGGGAAGAAGTCCTCGGCCTGATGCGCGGCCTGCTCGACTCCGACGCCCCGGCCGCCGGCCCAACCCGCCTCACCGACTGGGCCCGCGCCCACCAGGACACCCTCGGCCGCCGCTACGCCAGCGAGATCGCCCGCCGCGTCCAGCGCGCTGTCGACTACCAACAGATCCGCTAGAGCGTGACTCGGAAGAGTGTGCACAAGGGCGCCGGCGGGCGCTGCGGGTGCCACGGGCGAGCCGCCCGGCGGCTCGCCCGTGCCGCCGTCCGGACGGGCCTCGAACAGCCGCACGGGTCATCGGGCGAAGCGCCCGATGACCCGTGGCACCCGGAGCGCTCCGTCCGCGGACTTCCGACACACACCGCTCGTCGTGCGAGTCGCAAGAACGCGCCGGGTGCCACGACTGTGCCGCTTGGGGCACAGTCGTGTCCTGCGAGGGACGCGGTGTCCGCTGAGGGAAGCAGTGTCGGGCGACGGACGCACGACTGTTCGCCGAGCCGAACAGTCGTGGCAC
>VGXM01000087.1 GCA_016873295.1 Phycisphaerae bacterium | reverse complement strand
AAGAGCGGCGCTTGCGGGAGGATAGTAAACATTAGGCAGCCCGGTCGGTGGGGCGACCCGCCGATCGCCGGTGGACTGGGCACTTTGGCGGTGGCTTCGAGGCGCTGGCGCGTTCGTTTGGGTGGCGCGAACGGCGCGCCGCCACGCCGAATCCAGGTGTCCGCCGAGCCAAGACGCACGTCGCCGGGCCCGTCGCGGCCGAGCCTCGGCCTTCAGGCTCCAGACGCCGCGTTCCCAGGCGGCGGGCCCCGCGCCGACCGACGCAGCGACGCCAGCACGTCCAGCGTCGCCGGCGGCCAGGCGACCGCGCGCAGCCTCATCACCGCCCCGCACGTCGGGCACGCCGCCCCAAACACCCCGAACGTCCTCCATAGCAGCTCCGCCCACCCCACATGCCGGGACGTCCCGCGCGGCCGCCGCGTCAGCCGGACCGTCGCCACGCGCGGCACCGCTACGCGTCGCGGCGACGGACGAACCAACCGATGCCAACGGTGGCGCGGCGCCAACACGCCCCCGTACACCACCTGATTCGCCGCGGGGGGTGGGACAAGGGCAGCCAGGCGTTCCACGAGCTCCAACGCCGTGAACGTCCGCGACGTCGTCCCGTCCGACCACGCACGCTTCAACGCCAACCGGACCGAATCATCCCCGAGCACCTCCAGCCGGGACGTCACCAACGCGGGCCGAAGCACGTACTGCGCCAGTCGACCGATCCCGGCCCGAGCCCGCGCCCCGAACACCACCCCGGCGTGCACCGTGTACCCGTCACAGCTCGCGCACAGCGGCGGGAGCGGCCGTTCGCGGCCACCGACACGCTGGACCCGCTGCGCCCGTCGGTTCGACGACGCAGACCGACCCGCGACGGCCGCCTCCTGCAGGTCCGCCAGCGCGTCGTCCGGGTCGAGCTCCAGTGGCTCGTTCGGACCGTGACCCCGGCGCGCCAGCAGCCGCTCGACCTCCGCCGCCACCCGGACCACCAGCCCGTCGACGTCCGCCTGACGCCACCTCCGGGCCCGACGCCACACCGGTGCGCAGCGCGCGTCCGCCACGAAGAGGCCGTCGAGAACCAGCATGTGCACGTGCACGTTCAGGTTCAGCGTGGAGCCGAACCGCTGGATCACCGAGACGCTCCCAGGCTCCCCCTCCCGGCCGTCCAGGCCCCGAACCCCGTGCCGTCGCAGCCAGCGCGTCACCTCGGACCGCATCGTCTCGACGACCTCCCGCAGAAGACCGGCGTCGCGCGCCAGCAGCCAGCGACGCGGCCACGGCACCGTGAACACCACCTGCCGGACCGCCACCCGCGGGAGCAGCTCATCGATCCAGCGCCCGGCGCGCTCTGCCATCCGACGCCCCCCACACGTCGGGCAGAAGCCTCGCCCTTTGCAGGTCGTCGGGACGAGCCGATGGTGGTGACCGTGCGGGCACGCGAGCCAGGCGAACCCCGCGCCGAGGTCGCCACACGCGAGGTACTGCTCCATCTCCCGATGCACGAACGGCGGCAGCGTCCGGCCGTCGGCGTCCAGCCGCGCGCGCAGCGCGGCGTAGCCAGCCCGCACGACGCGACGCAACCCGACATCGTTCGGGCAACGTTCTTCGAGGGTCCAGCTTGGCTCCTGACGATCCGGTCGCGGCGCGACGAGCATGAGGCGCGCGAACTGCACCGGTCGGGCCAAGCCAAAGCCCATGTTGTTCCGCCAAGTGACGCGTGTCGGCCGACACCCGTCGCCCGTCGAACGCAACGACCCGCGCGACTACCGCCCGCTCAACCTCGCCTGGAGCCGCTCGACGCGCTGTCGAAGCTCCTCGACCGCCGCCAACGCGCGGACCCGCTGCTTCTCGGACAACGCCGCGACGTCCACCTGACCAAGCTCGTCCGCGACCGCCGCGAAGTCGCTCACCGTCCGCTCCGCCCGCTTGAGCGCCCACCCCACCGCGACCTTCTTCGGCGCGTCCACCGGCTCCTCCGGGGGCGGCGGCTGCAGGCCCGGCGCCGGGTCGACGTCGATCCAGCGGCCGGACCGGGTCGCGTCGACGGCGCCCCGCAGCGCCTTGCCGGTCCAGCCGTTGTCGAGCGCCGCCTGCGCGAGCAGGCGACGCGTCGCCCGGTCGTCCACCCGCGCGAGCTCGAGCACGTGAGCGTAGATCAGCCGCGGACGCACGTCCTCGGGCAGGTCCGCGACCACGTCCCACGCCAGCAGGCTTTGCCGGATGAGCTGGGGGTGCAGGCCGAGGTCGGCGAGAGGGCCGGCCCGCTCGGCCAGGAAGTCCTTCAACGCGCCGTCCGCGGAGCGCGTGCGATACCGGTCGACGTCGCCGCCGTAGAACGCCTCCGCAAGCGTTCGCCCGACCTCGACCCGAAACAGGAGCAGGTGGGTCCTAGCCAGGTGCTCGAGCTGGGCCAACACGTCGTCGAAGTCGGGCACGGTCCGGGTCGGGAGATCGGTCATCGCTGCCTCCGCCGGGAGCGTACCGCGACGTCGACGGCTCCAGCGCACA
>VGXM01000086.1 GCA_016873295.1 Phycisphaerae bacterium | reverse complement strand
GATGTAGCTGGGAGGGGGGGCGGGGGGCCGGCCACGAGTCGTGGCCCTGGCGCGCGGGGAGCCTGCGTGAGGGGGTCGCTGGGTCGCTGGGTCGCTCACTTGACACCTGCCAGCGAGGCGGGCACGATGGCAGCATTCTCTGCTGGAGCCCCGTTGGCGGGCCTCGATCTCATTCGTCTCGGCAAGACCATCCAGTACCTGTTGCGAAACGCCGAGGGCACCGGGCTCGAGGCCGACGCCGACGGGTGGTTCCGGGTGGACGACGTCGCTCGCGTCGTGAGCCGGACTATTCGTAAGCCGGTGGCGAGCGCCGACGTCGCGGGCGCCTCCATCTGCCTCGACGGTGGGCGGATGCAGGTCACCGGGGGACGCATCCGCGCCTCGGTGGGGGGAGGGCCCTCCTCCGATCGCTTCAGCGGCCCCGACCTGCTCTTCCACAGCTCACCGCAGGCACGGGTCCACGAGTACCTCGCCGAGGGCGCCCTGTTCGCCCCGGGGCGGGGCGGGGTCCGCCTGTCCCGCCTCGAGAGCGCCGCGTGGCGGGTGGGCCACCGCAGCTTCGTCGAGCCGGTGGTGCTGGTGGTCGACGCGGCTCGAGCGCGTCGTGATAGGATCACGTTCACCCGCGTGCGCGCGGGCCTCTACACCACGCCGACGGTGCCCATCTGCCACGTGCTCAACCTGCGCGATGGTTTCGCCGAGCAGGCGAGTGCCGGGGGCTTCGTGGTGGAGTGGACCAGCGGCGCGCCCCGCATCGCGCTGATCCGCGTGGCGCGGCGAAATGGCGCGACCTGGGAGGTGGCGAAGGGCAAGCTGGAAGCTGGCGAGTCGCCGCTCCAGGCCGCGCGCCGCGAGATGCGCGAGGAGATGGGCATCGATCTCCCCGTGGAGCACGCGCTGCCGCTGGGGGCGGTGCGCTACGGCTTCTACACCCGCGACGGCACGCCGAGGCTCAAGACCATCCACGTGTACGTGCTCGAGGTGGCCGAGGCCTTCGCCAACTTCAGGCCGGCCACGTCGGAGGGTATCGAGGAGGTGCGCTGGTTCGACCTCGCCGAGGCGATCTCGGTGCTGGCGCACCCGTCGCTGCGTGGCACCATCGGCCGGCTGGTTGCCGCGCTCGACGAGCGGGCGCGGGAACTCGGCCTCGCGCCCGTGCGACTTGGCGGTGGGCGGGGCGAGGAGGAGTAACTTCGCAGGCGGCGAGGGGGCGCGGCCGCGTGCTCGTCGTCGCGTCCAGGGCCGTCCGCCCGGGTCAGTTGTCACGTCTTGCGCCACTCCTTCGCCACCCACCTGCTCGAGTCCGGCACCGACATCCGCTTCATCCAGGAATTGCTCGGCCACGCCCGAATCGAGACCACCACCCGCTACACCCACGTCCGCGACCCCGCGAAACTCGCGATCGCGAGCCCGCTGTGAGTCGCCCCGGCAGCCACGCCGACGGCCGCCTCGTCTTCCACCACCACGTGGCACGGCTGCCACCCCGTCCCCCGGCCCACGGCCCCGCTGGTCTCCAGCCCGTGCAGGAACCGGTGCTCCAGGAAGGGGTTGTCGGCGGGCACGAGCGCGTCCCAAGCGGCCGGGCTCACGGAGCTGATGGCGGGGTAGCGCCGGGGTACGGGAGCGCGGCGGGGGCGAGGTGCCGACTCCCGTGCCCTGCACGCAGCGGCTCGCCCCCCCGGCGCTGACAGCCGTCGACGGGCAGTGACGGCCGTCCGACACCCACCGTCCCGTCCGTGACGGACCAGCGCCGCGTATCGGGCGGCATGAGCCTTGCGCAGGCTGCCGCGCATGGCGGTCACGGTCGAGCTCCGCGGCGCAGGCGACGCGCAGGTGCGCGACATCGTCCGCGAGGGCTTCCCGGAGCTGGTGGTGGAGTTGGCGCGGCACGACCGGGTGCTGCCGCGGCACGTGGAGCGCGAGTTCCGCGCGTACCTCGGCTGCGGAGATCCGGCCGCGGGCTTCGCGTGGCTCTGGTGCGAGGACTGCCGGCATCACCGGCTGGTGCTGTTCTCGTGCAAGACCCGCGGCTTCTGCCCGTCGTGCGCGGGGCGCCGGATGGCGGAGCGGGCCGCGCACCTCGTGGACAAGGTGCTCCCGCGCGCCGCGACGCGGCAGTTCGTGCTGACGGTGCCGTGGAGGCGTCGCTGGCTGTTGGCGCGGCGCTCGGACCTGGCGGACGGGGTGCTGCGCGTCGCGCTCCGGCGGATCGAGAGCTGGTACCAGAACGCGACGGACCGGCGCGGGGGAAGAAGCGGCGCGGTGACGGCGATCCAGAGGTTCGGTTCGGCGCTCAACCTGAACCTGCACTTTCACATTGTCCACCTGGACGGCGTGTTCGACCGCGGTGGGGACGACGCGCTGCACTTCTTCCCGCGCGCGCCGTCGACCGGGGACATCGAGGGCCTGGTGGTGGAGATCGGGCTGGCGTGCGAGCGCTGGCTGGCTCGACGGGGGTTCGCGGGCGAGGCGGAGGACAGCGTGGAGGGCGAGGACGACGCGCAGGGCGTGCTCCAGCTCGCGTCGCTGGGCGGGGCGGTCGCGACGGGCGAGCGGGCGGGGAAGCGGGTGCGCAGGGTCGTGGTGTTGGG
>VGXM01000085.1 GCA_016873295.1 Phycisphaerae bacterium | reverse complement strand
GGGGTGCCGGCCTCCTGCCGCGCCGCCGCCGCCTCGCACGCCAGCGCCTTCAGGCTGCACCGCTGCGCCACGACCGCCAGGTCCGGCGGCACCCAGGCCGTCCGCGGCTGCTCGATCGCCGCGCTCGCCGGCGACGCCCGCTGGGCCGCCAGGATCTCCTCGTGCGTTCCCGAGACCGGAACCGAGATCGACGCGTCGCCCAGCTTGAGCCGCACGGGCACCGCCGGCGGCTCAGGCTTCGCCGTGATCGCCGCCGGCTCATCGATCCGATCGGGGACCGTGGGGGTGGGAAGCGGATCCGCGGTCTCTGCCGTCCCGTTCGCCCGGGTCGGCTCCGCGATCGCCGCCAGCCAGCGCCCAATCGCACTCATCAGGCGCGCCGCGTCCGGATCGCGTTCGCATACCCGGCGCAGGATCGGCTGCAACGCGGAGATCAGGTCCTGTTCGGGGCCGGAGGGCATCGAGGGGCATCGTTGGCGCATGCCCGGGCTTGCGCCGGCGGGCCGCCCTGGACCACCCGGGTTCGTGCCCTCACCGGTTCCGGTGCCCCTTGCCCCGGGCTTCCTTGGCCCGCTTCTGCTCCACGAGCTTGGCGCGGGCGTCGGCGGCCTGCTGGAGGCGGGTGAAGAACCCGGGGCCCCTGGCGGCCCGGGCCGCCTTCATCTTCTCGATGTCCAGCAGCCCGTGCTTCTCCACGTGCCGCCGGATCCACTTGTTCTCGAAGATCGCGATGGTGCTGTTGGCGATGAAGTAGACGCTCAGCCCGCTGGGCGCGTTGTACATGAACAGCGGGAAGAGCACCACCGTCATCCACTTGATCATCTTCTGCTGCGTCTGCTGCTCGGGCGTCAGGGGCGTGGCGCTGGGCGGCGTCATGTACTTGGTGTGCATGAAGTACACCACCGCCAGGATCAGCGGCAGCAGGTTCAGCCCCTGGATCGGGCCCATCAGCCCCGACAGCAGCGGCACGCGGATGGACCGCCCGAACTCCACGAAGTGGTCCGCCGTCGACAGGTCCGCCAGGAACGACCAGGCCGGCGAGACCGCCTGGAAGAGCCCGTAGAACCCCGGCGCGTGCCGCAGCTCCACCGCGAAGAAGAGCGTGGCGTAGAGCGCGATCCAGATGGGCATCTGCAGGAACATGGGGATGCACCCCAGCATCCCCGCGGGGTTGACCCCCTCCTCGCGCCACAGCTTGGCCGTCTCCTCCTGCATCTTCTTGCGGTCGCCGGCGTACTTCTCCTGGATCTTCTTCTGCTTGGGGGCCAGCCCCTGCATCTGCTTCCCGAAGCGCTGCATGCGGATCTGCGACCACTTGGTCACCGGGTGCAGCGCGGTGCGCACGCCCACCACCAGCAGGATGATCGCGATCGACCAGTCGAACACGACGTTGTCGTGCAGCAGGCGGAGGAAGCCCAGGAGCAGCCAGGTCATCCACTCGAAGGTGCAGAACCCGCAGGGCCCGCCGAAGTTGTACACCACCAGCCCGGACAGCCCCGACGCCGCCGGCAGCGGGTCCCGCGCGATCACCGCCGTCGACAGGGGGCCCGCGAAGACGCCCATGGACAGGTCCAGGGCCGACCCCGCGGGCACGTCGAACGCCGGCGACACCAGGCGCAGACCCAGGCTCTCCCGCCCTTTGGCGCCGGGCAGGACGATGCGTTCGGCCTGGGCTACGCCCCGCAGCACCTTGTCCGCCGGCGCCGACGGGTCGAAGAGCGGGTGCACCGCCACGCCGAAGTAGCGGTTGGTCAGCCCGGCCCAGCACAGGTCGAACTGCTTGTCGATGCTCCGCGGGTTGGGCCAGAGCGTGCGGTCGGCGTAGGCGAGCACGGGCTCGCCGAGGTCGTTGAAGACGGGCCGCCCGTGCGCGTCTCCCATCGCCGCGCCCTCGCCAAGGGCCGAGTCGCGGGCCGTGAGGAAGTCGGTCGACACCACGGTCTGCCGGCCCGGGTCAAGGGCGGGGCGCAGCAGGTACCCGAAGCGCACGCGCCGCTTGTCCCCGCCGTAGCTCTCGGCCTCCGCCGGCAGGTCCACGGGCCCGAGCTGGTACCACCGCAGGCGCAGCGGCCCGCCGGACTGGTTGACGATCCGCTGCTCCAGCCTCACGTCGTACGAGTCCGGCGCGATCTTCCACGACCGCTCGACCGTGAGCGCCACCCGGTCCGACCCGTCCACGATCTCCGCCCCAAGCACGCCCGGCGAGACCTCCCGCCAGATCGTCCCGCCCGGGTCCACCGCCAGGTTGACGAACGTCGGCGGCCCGCCCCCCGGGCTCGCGATCTCCAGCGCCAGGGCCGCCATGGGCGTCAATTGGGTCGGCGGCGACGTCGCGGCGCTGGTCTGCTCGCGCTGCAGCACCAGTTGGGGCGAGTTGGCCTCGATCGTCTCCTTGATCCGTGTCAGCGTCAGCGACTTGATCCCGCCGCCCGTCAGCGACAGGTCCAGCCGGATCGGGTCCGGCGACGGGCCCAGGTCGGCGCCGACCGCGCGGAACGCGAACCCCGGCTCCACGGGCGTGACCCGCGCCCGCAGGGCGCCCAGGTCGAGCGCGGCGGGGGCGGGCGGCTGGGTCGCCGCGGGCTCCGGCGGGCCCGCCTCGGCGGCGCCCGGCGCC
>VGXM01000084.1 GCA_016873295.1 Phycisphaerae bacterium | reverse complement strand
TGGTCCGCTCGTCGCGCCGGCGGCGCTGAGTGTGCTCGATACGGATCTCGCACCGCGTGATCGCACAACCAAGGTTCAACCCTCCACGGCCCGGGCAGACGCTCGGGCCGTGGTCGTTCGGGGAGTTTCAACCCAGCGCGACGGCAGCCACCCCCGAACGCCGCCGCCGGAGTGCCCATCTTCACGCCGCCCCCTCGTGCCCGTGCACGTCTTCGCGGGATTCCCGTTGACAAACCGGGGGGGTGGGGTATTTTGTGATGGGCGGTGCAACTCGGCTTGCGTGACCGTGGCTGTTGGTGCGCGGGCGAAAGCCCGAGGGGAGAGAGACGAAGACCAGGAGTCTCTCTCGTGTCCGTGAAGTCCTTCACCAGCGTGGCCGCGCTTGTGGCCGTCACCAGCACCGTCGCCCTGACCTCCACGGCGCACGCGCAGTGGACCGTGACCAACCTGCACCCGGCGGGGGTGACGCACTCCTTTGCGTATGCCGCCAGCGGCGGGCAGCAGGCGGGGGGGGCCCGGGTGGGCGGGGAGCACCGTGCGAGACTGTGGAGCGGGACCGCGGCCTCGTGGGTCGACCTTCACCCGGCGGACGCGACGTATTCCATCGCGCATGCCGCCGGCGGCGGGCAGCAGGCGGGGTACGCCTTTGTGGGCGGGGCGTATCGTGCGAGCCTGTGGAGCGGGACCGCGGCCTCGTGGGTGGATCTCCACCCGGCGGGCGCGACGCGGTCCCGCGCGGATGCCGCCAGCGGCGGGCAGCAGGCGGGGCGGGCCGTTGTGGGCGGGTTGGAACGTGCGAGCCTGTGGAGCGGGACGGCGGCCTCGTGGGTCGATCTCAACCCGGCGGGCGCGACGTATTCCGGCGCGCAAGCCATCAGCGGCGGGCAGCAGGCGGGGTGGGCCGTTGTGGGCGACGCGTACCGTGCGAGCCTGTGGAGCGGGACCGCCGCCTCGTGGGTCGATCTCGACCCGGCGGGCTCGACATCCTCCAAGGCCCTTGCCGCCAGCGGCGGGCAGCAGGCGGGGTCCGCCTATGTGGGCGGGGTGCGCCGTGCGAGCCTGTGGAGCGGGACCGCCGCCTCGTGGGTCGATCTCCACCCGGCGGGCGCGACGTGGTCCGAGGCACGGGCCGTCAGCGGCGGGCAGCAGGCGGGCTACGCCGCGGTGGGCGGGACTGTCCACGCAAGCCTGTGGAACGGGACCGCGGCCTCGTGGGTCGACCTTCATGCCTTCCTGCCCGCAGGATTCTCGTCGAGCCAAGCGCACGGGATCTCCAGCGACGGCGTCAACACGTACATCGCCGGCTTTGGCTACAACTCGGTCACGGGTCGAACCGAAGCCCTGCTCTGGGTGTACGGTTGCCCCGGCACGGGGAGCGGGGCCTGCTCACGTGCCGACTGGAACGAGGACGGCGTCATCGACTTCAACGACTTCCTCGCCTTCCTCAACGACTTCAACGCCCAGGACCCCTGCGCCGACCTCAACCAGGACGCCGTCGTCGACTTCAACGACTTCCTCGTGTTCCTCAACCTCTACAACGCCGCCTGCTGAGCGCCAAGGTCCACGGCGTAACCCAACCCCCCGCGTCGTCACGCACCCAATCGAATGGTGCCCGCCCCTCGCGCACCCCACGCCCGCGATGAGCGCGTCCTCCCCGCGAATCCCGGGATCGAGCCCCCACCGCGCACCCTCCGCTCTCCGTCTCTGCGCCACTGCCCCACCGCCCCCCCACCCCCCCACTACCCCTTCCTCTTCACTCCCATCTTCTCCAGCACCCCGTCCAGATGGTCCAGCCCGTAGAAGTCGATCATCACCCGCCCGTTCTTCCCGCTCCTGTCCGTCGTCACGATCACCTTGGTGCCGAGGTGCTCGCTCAGCCGCCGCTCCAGGTCCGCGCCCGCCGGGCTGACATGGCGCGTGGGCCCGGGCGCCGCCGCGCGCCCCCCCAGCGCCACGAACGCCGCCACCTCGCGCTCCGTCCGCCGCACGCTCCACTCCTCGCGCACCGCCCGCTTCGCCAGCGTCGCGCGCATCGCCGACTGCACCGCCGAGACCCCCAGCAGCACCTTGCCGTGCCCCGCCGACAGCCGACCGCCCGCCACCAGCCCCGCCGTCTCCTCGTCCAGCTCCGTGAGCCGCACCAGGTTGGCCACGCTCGAGCGCTCCAGCCCCACGCGCTCCGCGATCTCCCCCTGCGTCAGACCGAACTTCTCGCCCATCCGCCGCAGCGCCCACCCCTGGTCCATGGGGTTGAGGTCCTCACGCTCCAGGTTCTCGACCAGGGACCACTCCGCCGCCTCCACGTCGCTCAGCCGCCGCACCACCGCCGGCACGCGCTCCAGCCCCGCGATCTGCGCCGCCCGCCAGCGCCGCTCCCCCGCCACCAGCTCGTAGCCAACGCTACGACCCGTAGCCTCGTCTACAGGCGCCGGCCGCACCACGATCGGCTGCATCAGCCCCGAACGCTTGATCGAGTCCGCCAGCCCCCCCAGCGCCCCCTCGTCGAACCGCTGCCGCGGCTGCCACGGGTTCGCGCTCACCAGCCCCACCCCCACCATCACGATCCCCTCCGCCCCATCCGACCCCACGCCGTCGCCCGCCCCCACGCCGTCGCCCACCCCCACACCGCCG
>VGXM01000083.1 GCA_016873295.1 Phycisphaerae bacterium | reverse complement strand
GCTGCGCCCGACTTTGACACCTCCTCCTCACACGACGCAGGATTCATGAGTAATCCCGGCAGGTTACGTCGGGCTGTGGAAAACACCGTGTATCCAGGTCATCCGGTCACCTTCAGGACGGGTCGTGGTTTGTCGATCCCGAGCAATTTCAAGCGAATCCAGGCATCCGACCGGGGCTCCGTCACCTGCCAGACGGTCCCGTCGGGGGTCGACAATTGGGCGAGCTTGATGCCCCGCAGGTCGTCCCGGATGTTCCGCCAGGTGTCGCCGCAGGCCCGCTCGGCGACGCGCTCCAGCAGCAGCGCCAGCACCGTGATCCCGATGTGCGCCCGGATCCGCTGCTCGGTCCAGTGGAAGACGGGCCGCAGGCCCAGCGCCGACTTCATGCTCCGCCAGGCTTCCTCCACGCGGGCGGAGGCCTTGTAGCCGAGAGCCATGTCCTCGGCGCTCAGCGTGTCGTCGTTGCTGGTCACGACGAACTTGCCGTCGTAGCGCTCCTCTTCGGCGATCTTCGCCCGGTTCAGCTCCAGGCGGCCGCCGCGCGTGGTCCGCAGGTAGCGGCCGAAGCGCTCGCTGGCTCGAATCTCGCAGGCCCGCTTGCTGTGCCCGTCGGCGTCCACGTCGCGCATCGAGGCCAGCTCCGCCTCCAGGGCCCGCAGCAGTTCTTCCCGGTGCGCTTGCTGGCGCCGCTCCTCGTGCGGGTTGTGGCAGACGGCGTAGCGGCGCCGGCGCTCGCCGTCGCCGACCACGACCTCCTTGACGCGCAAGTTCTCGGCGAGCTGCTTGTAGCGCCCGGGCCGCCCGAGGACCTCCTCGGTCACCGAGTCGCCGCGCCGCATCGGCATCGCGACGATGTAGCGGCCGCCGCCCAGGCTCAGGGCCTTGAGGTTCTCCGCGGAGACCATCCCCGCATCCCCCACGAAGACGCAGCGCCCCAGCTTCCAGCCGCGCAGGTCCTCCTTGACCTGCTGGACCGTGCTCACGTCCACCGTGTTGCCCGGGAAGACCCAGTGGCGCACGGGGAGCCCGTCGCGCGTGACGGCCAGGCCGACGACGAGCTGCGGCACGTCGCTACGCTTGTTCTTCGACTTGCCACGCTTGCGCAGGCCGCCCTCGCCGTCTTCCTCGTCGACCTCGAAGTGCAGCGAGGTGGTGTCGTAGAAGATGAGGTCCACGTCCAGCTTCAGCAGGTCGCTGACCGAGAAGTAGATCTCGCGCTGGATGGACTCGCGCTCCTGCTCCAGGAAGTCCATCGCCCGGTACAGGTGCTGGAGTTGGAGGTCCTCGGCGCCCGGGATCCGCACGTCGTCTCGCAGCCACTGCTCCCAGCAGTAGAGCTTGCTGCGGGGCGCGCAGCAGCGGTTGGCGACCATGGCGAAGAGCGCGCGCTCGACGGAGAAGCCGAAGGCGCGCCCGCGTGCCGCGCGCTCGATCACGCAGTCCAGGCCGAGCCGGGACCAGAGCGCCTGCAGGACGTAGGTGTCCCCGTAGGGCCACGAATCCACCAGCGTCCAGCCCGACTGCTCGGCGAAGTCCTCGGGGGCCGTGCGCCGCAGGATGCCGCGGGCGATGCGGGTCAGGCGTTCGCGGGACTCCGGGTCGTCGACGCGGCCGAGTCCGAGCACGATCTCCGTGCGCGAGCGCCGGGCCTCGCGGTCCCAGACGCTCTCGACGAGTTGAAGGTGGCGGACCCGGGTCCCGTCGGCGCGCCGCTGGGTCGACTCTCGCAAGTGCATGTAATGGTCAATAGCAGTAGGCTCGCTGGCAGATCAAGTCCGACGACGGAATCCATGTATCTAGGAATTTCGGGTCATGTGGGACGGATCACACCTTCGAAAGCCGCGTAGATCCTCGACATCGGGTTCCCGAGGAGGGCCGAGATGTAGGGATCGGTGTCAAAGTCGGGCGCCATGGGCGGCGCGACACGTGCGGGCGGCCGCCTGCCGCGTTCCCGATCCCATCCTCCTGCAGCCACACCGCCCCGCCTTGCCTCGCTTCCCCGGACACGAACACACCTTGCCGCCTTTCGCCACGGTGAACCCGTGCCGCGGCGGCAAGTCCACCCCGGACCACATCGCGTCGCCGCGCCGGTCGCCCGCACAGCACCAACCCGGGGGCAGGTCGACCCCGCTCCACTGCGGCCGCTGCTCCGCCTTCGACCGCCCTCCCTGCGCCGCCGGACAGGCCACGACTTCCTCCTCAGACCGTGAGGATCTCGACCTTGCCCTGGACGATGGCCGTGGCCAAGGTGGATCCGGTCGTCAGCTTGACGAACCAGCCGAGGCGAAACAACTGCTTCGCGTTGGCGTCCGTCTGGACGCTCGTCCACGACGACGGCGCGTTGAAGCCGTCGGCCGTGGCCGCGGTGCCGATGTTCGTCACCGTGCCCGGGTTGTCCGGCATGTCCGCGAACTGGACCGCGGGCACGACGGAGAGGCTGCCGTTGAGCCCGCGGACCTCGAACACGGCCCGCATCTTGTCGAGCCCCGTGGCGTCCCGCCAGGCACCGGCGAAGAGGAATTTCCCGGTGGTGTCGATGGCGAGCGCCGTCAGGGGCGGGAGCTGCACGGTGGCTCGAGTGGGCATGGATCCCTCCTGCGGGAACGAAGGCCGCATGGATCGGGCCCGACATCGCGGACCACCCGCGACGCGACCCCTGGCGCGCCTTCGCGCGCTCGACCCACGTCGTCCCGCTGACGAAGAGGGCCTTGGCACAGAACTTGGGGGGGGG
>VGXM01000082.1 GCA_016873295.1 Phycisphaerae bacterium | reverse complement strand
CGGGCGAAGCCGACCGGGTGCTGGTGGTCGACGTGTATCATCACATCGAGCAGCGGGAGCGCTACCTGCCCCTGCTGCGCAAGGGACTGAAGCCTGGCGGCGAATTGGCGATCGTCGACTTCAAGAAGGAGCCGACCCCGGATGGCCCGCCGCTCGCCATGCGGCTGACGCCCGACGAAATCCGGCGGGAACTGGTCGCGGCGGGCTTCCGGGACATCGCCATCGATACGACCCTGTTACCCTACCAATACCTGATCAAGGCTCATCCCTAACCGCTGATGAAGCGGCATCTCCCCGCGCCGGCCCGCCAGGGCCGACCGCCCCGCTGAACGGTTCCGTGCGTTCATGATCCGGCGCCGCGTCGATCTGGCCGCCGCCATGGCGATCGTGGTCGCCAACATGATCGGCACGGGCCTGTTCACCTCGTTGGGTTATCAACTGATCGAGACGCCGGCGGGCTTTCCGGTGCTGCTGATCTGGCTGCTCGGCGGGCTGCTGGCCTTCCTGGGCGCGGTCTGCTACGCGGAGATCGCCACGCGTCTGCCCGAGAGCGGCGGCGAGTACCATTACCTGAGCGAAAGCTACCATCCGGCGCTGGGTTTCATGGCCGGCTTCACCAGCGCGACGGTCGGCTTTGCCGCGCCGATCGCGGCGGCGGCCCTGGCCTTCGCGGGCTACCTCGGGGGGCTATGGCCCGACCTACCTGAGAAGACCATCGCCACGGCGGTGATCGCGGCGCTGTCGGCCCTGCACGCACTGCACTTCAGGGCGGGGCTCGCGTTCCAGAAACTCGCCACGGCCCTGAAGGCCGGCGTCATCGTCCTGTTCGTGATCGCGGGGTTCCGAGTCGCGGCCCCGCGGCCGGTCTCGTTCAACCCGCTCGACTTCACCGCCGCCGAGATCTGGAACCCCGGGCTGGCAGTCAACCTGGTCTGGGTCTCCTTCGCCTACAGCGGCTGGAACGCCAGCAGCTACCTGGCGGGAGAAATAGCCGATCCGGCACGCAACCTGTCGCGCAGCCTGCTCTATGGGACCGGCGCCGTCATCGTCCTGTATCTTGCCCTGAATGCCGTGTTCATGCGGGTGGCGCCGGTGGAATCCCTGCGCGGGGTCAAGGAAGTGGGGCTGGTCGCCGCCGAGCAGATCTTCGGCGCTGGCGGCGGTCACCTGATGGGCGGCGCGATCAGCCTGCTTCTATTGTCGTCAATCAGCTCCATGATCCTCGCGGGACCGCGTGTCATCCAAGCGCTGAGCGCCACCGTGCCCCTATTGCGGGAGCTATCCGTGACCGACCCGGCAGGCAACCCGGTCCGCGCCATCGCCTTTCAGGCCACGTTGGCCATTCTGTTCTTGCAGACTCTGCGCTTCGATACCCTGCTTTACTACACCGCGTTCACCCTGTCCCTGTTCACGGTGCTGACCGTGGCCGGCCTCTTCGTGCTGCGGCGACGCCTGGGCGCGCCGGAGGGTTATCGCGCCTGGGGCTACCCTTGGTCGCCGCTCACCTTCGTGCTGGGTACACTAGGCGTCGGCGGTTTCTTCGTGGCCAGCCACCCGCTGGAGAGTCTGGCCGGCTTTGTAACGGCCCTGCTCGGGTTATGGCTGTACCGCGCTTCGGACCGGGCGAAGTAGGCCATCGTGACGTAATCGAAAGCAACCGAATCAACACCCACAGAGAGGACCCTCACATGAAACCATGGATCGCGCTGGCCTTGATCGCCTGCCTCCCCATAGCCGCCCGATCGGCGGAACCCGCCAGCGAACAGCGGCTCGATGAAGTGGAACAGCGGGGCGCGCGGGTGATGCCGTTCAGCCTGGGGCAAACCACCCATTACTTCACGAAAACCGCCACCGGCGGCGTGCAGCAGGTCCTCGTCAAGGACGCCGCTGAAGGACGAGCCGCCAGGCCAGCAGGGCCGCGACCAGCAGCATGAGGCGGGGTTCGAGACTTGCGGCCAGCGGCGCGACGACGAGCGCCAGGGCCAGCATCAGGCCGGTGATCCGCTCCGCCGATGCCGTGACGCTCAGTACGGACACAGGGCCAGGGCTTCGAGACAGCGGCGGCGGTGCGCCGGCCCCGCGTCCGGCGGCAGCGTCCGGTCGGGCAGGCGCAGTCCATAGCGCCGGCCGCTGGCCGCCGGGTCGGACCCGGTGTCGCGGCCGAACCGCTTGACCGCGACACCTTGCCCCTTGGCCACGCCGGTCCAGTGGATGCGGCGCGGCGGGTCGCCCGGCTGGTAGTCGCGCAGACCCTGGAAGTCGCCGCCTTCGTCGGCGGCGCCGGTCTCCGCGCCAGCGCTCCCGGGCGTGCCCAGTGGCGCGGGCCGGGGGTAGACCAGCCGCGGCGCCGGGTCGGGGCCCGCGGCGCTGGCTTCGACCAGCCCGAGCGGGTAGCGGGTGCTCACGCGCGCCGCGCCCGGCGCAAACCAGCCGCGGCGGCCGGGGCGGAGGGTCAGGGTCGCGATCCCGGTGGCGCCCGCCGCCACTTCCAGGGCCACCGGGGGGCCGCGCCCAGCCCTACCGTGAGCGCCCGACGCGGCAGGCCAGTGGGGTTCCGCAGTTCCAGCCGCCAGACCGCGCGGTCGCCGGCAAAGCCGGGGGCGGGCGGGACGAGGCAAATTTCCAGGCCGGCCAGATTGCGATAGGCATGGAGGGTGGCGACGAGCGCCACGCCCGCCAGGAGATAGGCCAGCAGATAGGCGAGGTTGTTGTTGTAGTTGTAGGCCGCCAGCCATTGGCCCAGCAAGACCAGGGTGAAGGCGGCGCCGCGCCGGCTGGGGCGCAGGGCGATGCGCCGGTGCGTCAGGGTGACGGCGGTGGCCGCGGCCGGCCGTCGCGGGCCGCAGCCGATGGGCGCAGACCGGGCCCAGCACCGCCTGCACATCCTCGGGCAGGACTGCGTCGCGCCCGTCGAGGCAGGCCCAGGCG
>VGXM01000081.1 GCA_016873295.1 Phycisphaerae bacterium | reverse complement strand
AAGAACGCCGCGTGGGGACCGCCGAAACCCATCGGGACCCCGAACCGCTGGGCGCTGCCGACGCACACGTCGGCGCCCATCTCCCCAGGGGGCGTGGCGAGCGCGAGCGCCAGGAGGTCCGCCGCCACCACCAGCATCGCGCCGCCGGCGTGGGCCCTCGCCGCGAGGGGCGAGAGGTCGACGAGCCGGCCGTCCGTCGCCGGGTACTGGGCCAGCACCCCGAAGAACCGGGCGCCGGGCTCGAAGGCGTCGAGATCGCCGACTTCGACCCGGATCCCGAGGGGCAACGCCCGGGTGCGCACGACCTCGATGGTCTGGGGATGGCAGTCCGAGGCGACGAAGAAGGCGTTGCGGACGCCGTCTCCCTTCACGCGGCAGGCCATCGCCATCGCCTCGGCGGCCGCGGTGCCCTCGTCGAGCAGCGAGGCGTTGGCGATCTCGAGGCCGGTCAGGTCGGCGACCATCGTCTGGAAGACGAGCAGCGCCTCGAGCCGTCCCTGGGCGATCTCGGCCTGGTAGGGCGTGTAGGCGGTGTACCAGCCCGGGTTCTGGAGGACGTTGCGCAGGACGACGGGCGGGGTGAAGCAGTCCGAGTACCCCTGGCCGATGAACGAGCGCGCGATCCGGTTCCGCGCCGCGAGGGCCTCGAGCTCGCGAAGCAGCTCCGGCTCGGACACCGGGGCGGGGAGGTCGAGGTCGCGGTCCAGGCGGATCGAGCCCGGTACGACGTCGTCGATGACCGCGTCGAGGGTGTCGTAACCGAGGGCGCGGACCATGCGGGCCACGTCGGCGCCGGACGGGCCGAGGTGGCGGGGCGCGAAGGAGCCGGTGGAGGGGGAGGGCGCGGGCATGACCGGGGACTCCGGATGGGCGGCACCGGGTCCCGTGGGCCGGGAGGGGGCGCAGGGGCCCGGTCGGTGAAGGAGCGGACGGGGCAGGCCGGGACGGCGCGGCGTGGTCCGCGGCGGGTCCCAGGAGGCCGGGCGGACCGCCCGGACCTACTTCGACTCTTCGACCAGCTTGCGGTAGTCGGCGGCGCTGAGGAGCTGCCGGACCTCCTCGGGATCGGAGACCTCGATCCTCAGGATCCACCCCTCCCCGTACGGGTCCTCGTTCAGCGTCTCGGGCGCCTCCCCGAGGTCGGGGTTCACCTCGATGACCTTGCCGGAGATCGGGCTGTAGATGTCCGAGGTCGCCTTCACCGACTCGACGACGCCGATGACGTCCTCGGCCTCGACGTCGTCCCCCTCCTCGGGCAGATCGCCGAGGTAGACGATGTCGCCGAGGGACTCCTGGGCGTGATCGGTGAGGCCGATCGTCGCCACGTCGCCCTCGAGCCGGATCCACTCGTGCTCCTTGGTGTACCGCAGTTCGCTCGGGACCTGCATCACTCGTGACCCTGGGGGATGGGGTTCGGGGCGCCCGTCCTCCCCGCCGCGGAGAGCCGGGCCGTGGGCCGGGCGGACCGGCCGGGGTGGATCAGTAGGGCCTGCGATAGAAAGGCGTCTTCACCACGACCGCCTCGCGCGGCTTGCCGCGCACGTCCACGACGAAACGGCTCCCCACCGCGGCGAGGCGGGACGGAAGGTAGGCCATCCCGATCGGCTTGTCGAGGGAAGGGGAGAGGGTGCCGCTGGTGACCGTGCCGACCGCTCCGCCGTCGGCCAGACAGGCGTATCCGTGCCGCGGCACCGCCCGGTCGACCAGCTCGAACCCGACCAGCCGCCGGCCGACACCCGCGGCCTTCTGGCGCGCCAGGACGTCGGAGCCGACGAAGGGTCCCTTGTCGAGCTTGACCACCCAGCCGAGGCCGGCCTCCAGGGGCGAGGTCGTCTCGTCGATGTCGTTGCCGTACAAGGCGAACTTCATCTCCAGGCGCAGCGTGTCGCGGGCGGCGAGGCCGACCGGCACCAGCCCCTTCGGGCCACCCTCTTCGAGCAGGGCGTCCCAGAGCCGCTGGGCTTGGGCGGGCGATACAAAGACCTCGAAGCCGTCCTCGCCGGTGTACCCCGTCCGCGCCACGACCGCGGGGACGCCCGCCACCTCGGTTTCGGTGAACCAGTAGTACCTCAGCCCCGCGAGGTCGGCCCGCGTGAGCCTCTGGAGGATCTCCGGGGCGAGCCGGCCCTGCAGGGCGACCTGGGCGAACTCGTCGCTGCGGTAGACACAGTCGGCGACGGTCCCGACCCGGTCGCGGATCCAGGCGAAGTCCTTCTCCTGGTTGCCGGCGTTCAGGCAGAAGAAGAACCGATCGGCGGCGTAACGGTAGACGAGGACGTCGTCGACGATCCCGCCCGACGGGAGGCAGACGACCGTGTACATCGCCTGGCCGTCGCCGAGGGCGGCGGCGTCGTTGCTGACGAACCCCTGTACCGCCTCGAGGGCGCGGGGACCCCGCACCTCCATCTCGCCCATGTGGGACACGTCGAACAGGCCCGCGGCCCCGCGGACCGCCGCGTGCTCCTTGAGGACACCCGTCGGGTACTGGACGGGCATCTCCCAGCCGCCGAAGTCGACCAGCCGGGCGCCGTGGCGCCGGTGGGCCTCGAACAGCGGCGTGCGCTTCAGCTCCGGGGCCATTCAGAGTCTCCCGCGAAATAAGTGGCCGCGGCGGTTGCGATTGCAAGCGCCGTGACACCGGCGGATGCCGAGTCCGGCGACGAGGCGCCGTCGCCGCTAGGATTCCGGGCGAGTCCAGGGGGGTTTCGACGTACCGGGTGTTGGCGAAAGGCTGCCGGTGGCCGGCTTTCGCCTACAGCCGGTGTCGAAACGCGCGAGTACGCCAGGTCGCACAGCGAGCCTGGCGGCGCAGCGGCGGGCCGCGTACCGAGGTACTCGGCCCCCTGGAGTCGCCCGGTTGACAACGCGGGGGCGGATGCGTCGGCGGCGGAATCGGCATTCGCATTTTGCGGGAGACTCTCAGGACCCCGCCAGGGTCCGCCAGGTGTCGAGGACGCCCAGTGAGCAGGCCCATCGCTCGATGGAGTCGCGGTCGAGGGACGGGCCCTGGGCTCCGATCATCGCCGCCACGTCGCGGAGCTGCCGTTCGGACTCCGCCTTCCTGGCCCATTCCAGCTTCGACAGGATCGCGTCCTCGGTGCTCACCAGGGGGACGGTCACGCCCATGACGACGCCCGTCCGGCG
>VGXM01000080.1 GCA_016873295.1 Phycisphaerae bacterium | reverse complement strand
CACGGTTCGATTCGCCCCCGTCCGCGCCCGGGATGATCACGCGTCCCCACCGCGGCACCACGGTCCTGACGCTCGGCGTCCTCGCCATCGTGTTCACGCTCTTCTGCGGCTTCGGGTGGATCCTCGGAATCATCGCCTGGGTCATGGGCAACAGCGACCTGAAGGCCATGGCGGTGGGCGCCATGGACCCCTCGGGCGAAGGCAACACCAAGGCCGGCAAGGTCTGCGGCATCGTCAGCGTCGCCCTCGCGATCGCCGGCATCGTCGTCTACATCGCCGGCCTTGGTGTTGCCTTCGCCCGAGGGGTCCATATCCTCGCGGCGATGGGGATCGCGATCCTGGGCGCCGCCGCCGCCGGACAGACCCCCTAGAAGAGCACCAGCGCCCCGACGATCCACGCCCCGCCCGCCACCATCACCAGCGAGCTGTACCCCACGATGTCCCGCGCCTTGAGCCCCGTGATCGCCAGCAGCGGCAGGGCCCAGAAGGGCTGCAGCATGTTGGTCAACTGGTCGCCGTACGACACGGCCAGGATCATCCGCCCCGGGTCGACCCCCGCGCTCAGCCCCGCCGACAACGCGATCGGCCCCTGCACCGCCCATTGACCCCCGCCCGACGGGACGAACAGGTTGATCACCGCCGCCGACCCGAACGTCGCGACCGGCAGCATCTCGGGCGACGCCCCCCGCGCCACGTCCGCGAGCACCGCGACCAGCCCCGTGTTGCCCATCACCGCCATGATCGCCGCGTAGATGGGGAACTGGACGATGATCCCGCCGCAGCCCTTGACGGCGACGTCGACCGCCGCCACGTACCGCCGCGGCGAACGGTGCAGCACCAGCCCCAGCGCGATCATCCCCGTGTTCACCTCGTTGAGCCCGAGCCTCCACAGCGAATCGCGGTCGACGAAGCGGTAGAGCCCCGCCGCCAGCGCCGCCGCCAGCGCGATCGACACCGTCGGCGAGGTCTCGAGCCAGCGGGGCAGCGGACCGGCATCCTCGTCGCCCTCGTGCGCTTGAGATCGGTCCGGCCCCGGCGCGGGCGCCCACCCGTCCATGCCACGCTGGTCCTCGGGCCGCCGCGGGGCCAGGAGCAGCACGACCAGCGGCCCGATCAGCACGAGCCCGCCCGTCACGACCAGGTTAAGCGTGGTCCCGAGCGTGTGGGAGAGCGGCACGCCGTCGCCGAAGCCCGCGTCCGCCAGCTGCTCGAGCGAGTCGGGCCCCAGCGTTCGAGCGGCCCCCGCCGCCGTGGTCATCGTGAGCGGCGCCGAGCCCGACAACCCCCCGTGCCACACCATGAGCCCCAGGTACCCCGCCGCCGCCAGGAGCGGGTAGTGGTGGGGGATGTCCCGCCGCGACAGACTCCGCCCGACCTCGCGCGCGAGCAGCGCCCCCACGATCAGGCCCAGGCCCCAGTTCACCACCGCCGCGGCGCACGCCACGAAGGCCACCATCGCCGCCGCCGTCGCGCCGGATCGCGGCAGGCCCGCGCCCCACTCGATCGCCCGCCGCACCGGACCCGACGACGCCAGCGCGTGCCCCGACACCAGCACCACGCACATCTGCATCCCGAAGGCCAGCAGCGACCACATGTGAGGCCGACCGGGCTGCTCGCGGAACGCGTCGATCGCGCCCACCGCCCGCCCCCCGGCCCCCTCGGCGCCGCCCGCGAGCACGCCGAGCGCCACCGTCAGCGCCAGCAGCACGATCGCGATGACGAAGGGGTCGGGCGCGGTGGCTCGGAAGACGCGGCTGAGGAACAGGCCCAGGCGTGCGATCATGCCGTCAATCTACCGTGTCGGGGAGCATCGCACCGCCGCCCTACCGGCGCAGCCCCGCCAGCCGCCGACCCGCCTCCTCGATCGTCTCGCGCCGCTTGCAGAACGCGAACCGCACCATCCGCGACCCCAGGCCCGGGTCGTCGTAGAAGACGCTCGGCGGGATCGCCGCCACCCCGTACTCCGCGGGCAGCCTCCGGCACGCCTCGCGGTCGTCCGCGAACGGCAGCCCGCCCAGATCCGCCATGATGAAGTACCCGCTGGGCGCATGGTGCGGGACGAAGCCGGCGTGCCCCAGGATCCGCGCAAGCTCGTCCCGCCGCGACCCCAGGTCCGACCGCAGCGCGGCGATCGCCCCGTGGCCCCGCTCCAGCGCCTCCGCCGCCGCGTGCTGCATGGGCGTGGTCGAACTGAACGTGACGAACTGGTGCGCCGCCCGCACCGCCCCCGTCAGGTCCGCCGGGCCCGCCGCCCAACCGATCTTCCACCCCGTCACGCTGAACGTCTTGCCGATCGAACTGAGCGTCAGCGTCCGCTCGCGCATCCCCGGCAGAGTCGCCATGAACACGTGCTCGACGCCGGGGTCGTAGAACAGGTGCTCGTACACCTCGTCCGTGACCGCCACCGCGTCGTGCCGCACGCACAGGTCGGCGATCAGCCCCAGCTCCTCCCGCGTGAACACCTTCCCCGTCGGGTTGTGCGGCGTGTTCACCACGATCGCCCGCGTCCGCGACGAGAACGCCGACCGCAGTTCCTCCGGATCGAACCAGAACCCCGACCCCGACCCCGGCGCCGGCGGACGCAGCGTCACGAACCGCGGCGTCACCCCCGACAACGCCGTCGCCGCCCGGTAGATGTCGAAGAACGGCTGGAAGAGCACCACCTCGTCACCCGGGTTGAGCAGCCCAAGGAACGCGCAGCAGATCGCCTCGGTGCAACCCGTGGTCACCGTGACCTCGCGCTCGGGGTCGAACGTCGGTCCGCCCCGCCGCGAATACTGCGCCGCGATCGCCCGATTGAGTTCGGGAACCCCGAACATCCGCGGGTACTGGTGGTGACCCGCGGCCATGGCACGGGTCGCCGCGTCCTTGATCCAGCCGGGCCCGTCAAAGTCGGGGAACCCCTGCCCCAGGTTCACCGCCCCGTGCGCGAGCGCCAGCCCCGTAATCTCCGTGAAGATCGACGTCCCGAACCCCGCCAGCCGATCGGCGATTCTCGCCCGCGCTCCGCCCATGGCGGGCACCATACCCCGCCAGACCCCCGCCCCGCCAGCCCCGCCGGCCCCCCGGCCCGGCTACCATCGAGCCCTGCGGGCGCATAGCTCAGTTGGCTAGAGCGCGGCTGTCACATAGCCGAGGTCACAGGTTCGAGTCCTGTTGCGCCCACTTTCCCGCTTTCCAACGGGTCACACCGAACGCCAAGCGGTGCCACAACGCCCTG
>VGXM01000079.1 GCA_016873295.1 Phycisphaerae bacterium | reverse complement strand
CACCGGGGCCCGCGGGGCGCCGCGCGGGCCCGTGGCCACGGCGATCAGGCTCGTCAATCGCCTGGGGGCCCGGGGCGCGGCGGTGCTGGCGGTGGACGTGCCAAGCGGGCTGGACGCCGACACGGGGCGGGCGGAGGGCGGCGTGGTGCGGGCGGACGTCACGGCGACCTTCGTGGGGCTCAAGCCCGGGTTCCTGGAGGCTGGCGCGTGGCCGCTGGTGGGCGAGGTCGTCGTCGCGGACATCGGCGCGCCGCGGGGCCTGGTGGAGGCGGTGGCGACGCCCATCGCCCTGTCCCGCGGGCGATTGACTCGTGGCGGGCGGGGGTAGACCATGATCCGGGCGGGGCGCGGGCCCCGAGGGGAGCGTGGACCATGATGGTTCGGATGGAGTTGTCACGCATCCTGATCCGTGAGCTGACGGACTATCAGATCATCGAGCTGCGCGAGGTGGTCGGGGAGTCGGAGGGCTCGGCCGGCGGCGCCACGCCCCGGACCTTCCCCATCGTGGTCGGGCTGCCCGAGGCCCAGGCGATCGAGCGTCGCCTCAAGGGGATCACGGTCAAGCGCCCGCAGACGCACGACCTGGCGGCCAACCTGGTGGAGGCGATGGGCGGGGAGCTGGTGAGCATCAGCATCACCGACCTGTCGGAGCACACGTTCTTCGCGGCCCTGGACATCCGGCACGGGGGCAAGATGCTGCACGTGGACTCTCGCCCCAGCGACGCGATCGCGCTGGGGATCGCCCGCGACGTGCCGATCTACGTCGCCGAGCACGTCATCGAGTCGGCGACGTCGGACGAGCCCGAATGACGACGGGCCCCGACGTGCGGTTTCCGCCCGACGCCGTCGACTCCGACCCGCACGTGGAGACGTCGGTCTACGTGACGCCGGGGGTGCCGGGGGTGCGCGGGCGGATCAAGCAGAGGCCCGAGGACTTCCTCGTGGAGGAGACGCCGCTCTACGAGCCCTGCGGGTCGGGCGAGCACATCTACCTGCTGATCGAGAAGCGCGGGCTGTCGACGTTCGAGCTGGTCAAGCGGCTGGCGCGGCACTTCAAGGTGGGCGAGTCGGCGGTGGGCTACGCCGGGATGAAGGACAAACAGGCGATCACGCGCCAGGTGTTCTCGATCCACGCGCCCGGGAAGCGGTTCGACCAGTTCCCCATGATCACGGACGACCGCATCGGGGTGCTGTGGGCCGACCGGCACACCAACAAGCTGCGGATGGGCCACCTGCGGGGGAACCGGTTCTCGATCAAGATCCGTGGCGTGCCGTTCGACGACGCGGTGCGGGCCCGGCGCGTGCTCGACCGGCTCGTGACCACGGGCGTGCCCAACCGCATCGGCGAGCAGCGCTTCGGGATGCTGCGGAACAACCACCTGATCGGGCGCCACTTCGTGCTGGGCCGGCACCAGGCCGCGCTGGACCTGCTGCTCGGACCCAACCCCGTCCGGCGGGACCTGCAGGCGGGCGGGCGCGAGGCCTACACCGCGGGCGACTTCGCGTCGGCGTCGGCGGCCTACCCGGTGACGGCGCGGGCGGAGCTGGCGGCCCTCAAGCACCTGGCCCGCGGCGCGAGCGCCGAGCGGGCGTTCGCCGCGATCCCCGAGTCCGTGCGGCGGTTCTACCTGACGGCGTTCCAGTCGGCGGTGTTCAACATGGTGCTCGACGAGCGCGTGCGCGCGGGCACGTTCGGCACGCTCGCCGAGGGCGACGTCGCGTTCAAGCACGAGAACCGGGCCCTCTTCGACGTCGATCGGGGCGTGCTCGACGCCCCAGACACGCCGGGGCGACTGGAACGCTTCGAGATCAGCCCCTCCGGGCCCATGTGGGGCCCCTCGATGAAGCGGGCGAAAGGGACGGTCGACGCGGCGGAGGTCGCGGCCCTGGAGCGGTTCGGCGTCCGCGAGCCCGACCTCTCGGCGTTTGTCGCCCGCCAGCCCGGGTTGGTCGAGGGGGCCCGGCGTCCGCTGCGCGTGCCGGTGATCGACCCGGAGGTGGAGGGCGGCGTCGACGAGCACGGGCCCTACGTCCGGTGCGCGTTCGAGCTGCCGCGCGGGGCGTTCGCAACGGTCGTGCTCCGCGAGGTCATCAAGCCGGGGCCGGGCGTGCCGCTCGAAGGGGACGACGCCCCCGAGGAGGCGTGAGTGTCGAGCGCCATCGAGCTGGCGGATCGGGGCGGCGTGATCCCGCGGATCTGCCGCACGCGGGACCAGGCCGTGCGCCGGACATGGTGTCCCGGCGCCGGGCCATCGCGTTGAGCCTCCGGAAGGGGCTGATCGAGTCGCGAGAGTTCTTCGAGCGGATCGCCGAGACGGAGGCGGGGTGCCACACGCCGGCCGGCGTCGCCCGCGTTCACGCGGCGTGGCTGTGCGAGGAGTAGGAGGGCGTGGCGGCCCTGCTCGACGGGATCGGCGCCCGGGCGCGAACGGCTCCGCTGTCGAGCACCAACGCCGCCCACCTCGCCCATCGCGGGATTCCCGTGCAGGACCGGCTAGGCCTGATCGATGGCGACGTCGAGCTCGATCGTGGTGGGCGCCAGGCACTCGGTGTCGGTGCAGGCCTGGAAGGTGGCGACGAGCATGGGCCGCCCGGTCCATTCGCCGCGGCGATCGAGGGCGACGACCAGCTCGAATCGGCCCTCGTAGCACAGGGGCCCGCCCTCGTGCGAGGTCGGCGGCGACCCGGGTGGGTAGTCGGCGAACGCCTCGACGCCGCCGCCCCCGGCGATGCCGACGCGGAACGGGACCAGCGACCCGCCGCCCGGGCCCGGTTCGGCCGCGACGACGTGGTGACCGGGCGCGACGTGGACCGCGAGATGGAGGACGCCCGGCACGTCGGGGGCCACGCGGACGCGATCGACGTCGGCCCACACCTCGACGGGCGTGAAGCTCTCTTGCCGCTGAGGCTGCGGCGCCGTCGCGCCCCCGCCCTGTGGCGCCAGGCGTGCTTTGGCGTCGGGGCGCCACACCAACAGGCGGAAGAGGGCCCGCACGGAGTTGATCGCGCCGGCGGGGGTCGCGGCGATCCGGGCCGAGTGGGCCCGCAGGCCGTCGATCGCCGCGTCGAGGAACTCCCGCCGCTCCGTCAGCTCCGCCAGGTCGATCAGCGCGTGGAGCATGCTCGACACCGCGGAGGGCGTGGCGCCGTCGTGGATCGCGGAGGCGCGCACGAACAGGTCGGGAGCGTCGCCCGGCGTGTCGAAGAAGCGCCCGCCCACGCGGAACGCGTCCAGCGCGGCGGAGACCAGCGCCGCCGCCCGGTCGAGCAGGTCGCGACGGGCGGGCCTGGCCCGCGCGACCTGCGCCAGGCCCGACGCCAGGGCCG
>VGXM01000078.1 GCA_016873295.1 Phycisphaerae bacterium | reverse complement strand
CCCGGTCGCGGTAGGTGTCATAGAAGGACTGGGCGTCGCCGCCCCGCAGGCGCAACACCTCGGCCATGTGGTCGTCGACGTACTTCTGCACGTCCTCAATGACCACCTCGTGCCCGATCCCCATCCTGCGGAGGGCGTCGAGCTGCTCGGGGCTCACACGGATGTCGAACGGCTCGCGCAGGCTCGGGCCCTCGCAGGTCCAGAAGTCGTCGGTCAGGGCCGAGACCCGCAGCAACTCCGCCGGCGTCCGGGGCGAAACCCGAACCACCCGGTGCCCGCTGTAGGGGCCCGCGGCCTCGGCGCTGTCCACCCCGCCCCACGCCACCCCGCCAGGGGCGAGCGACACGAGCGCGGCCGGCAGCCACACCGGAATGAAGTGACGGTTCAAGCGCATAGAGCGGACTCCCGGGGACGAGTGCTCCCATTATGGCAGAAAACGTCGGCCGAATCCATACCGAACAAAGGCCCTCACCAGACGCAAACCGGGCCGCTCACGCCTCGCCGACCGGTTGGCCGCGCCTTCCTTCCCATCGGGTCTTGAGGGCGTGCTCCACGCCCAGCAGGTCCATGACCTTGCCGACCACGAAGTCGACCAGGTCCTCGACGCGTTTGGGCCCGAGGTAGAAGCCGGGGTTGGCCGGGCACACCACCGCGCCCGCCAGCGACAGGCGCGCGTAGTTCTCGATGTCCACGTGGCTGAGCGGCATCTCGCGGTGGCAGACGATCAGCCGCCGACGCTCCTTGAGCGCCACCATCGCCGCCCGGCACAGCAGGTTCGCCCCCGCGCCCGTCGCGATCTGCCCCAGCGACGCCGAGGAGCACGGCAGGATCGCCATGCCATCGTGCGCAAAACCACCCGACGCGATCACCGCCCCCACGTCCTTGATCGGGTGGCACACCAGCCGCCGACGCAACTCGTGCGGCTCCACCGCCGACTCCACCAGCCCCGGCAGCAACTCGTCCAGCGACAGCCCCTTGACGCCCGCCTCGTCGCGCAGCAGGCGACGCCCGTAGTCGCTCACCACCAGGTGCACCTCGGCCCCCGAGACCAGCAACTGCTCCAGCAGACGCAGCGCGTACGCCGCGCCCGACGCCCCGGAGATCCCAAGCACGAACCGCCGGGCCCTGGGCGGCGGCGGGTGCGGGTGCATCGGCGTGATGGGCGGAATGCTCAAGGCGGGGTCCCCAATGAAAGCCTAGCGGCGGGACCGCAATCCCGCCCGAGCCCTCCGCGTTCAACCCTCGACCTCCGGAGCACCCCCATGACCCCCATGACCCGCCTGGCCTTCGCCGCCCTCCTCCTGGCCGCCCCCGCCCTCGCGCAGCCGAACGACCCGCCCGCGCTGGCCGGCCCCGCCGTGCGCGCCGCCGACGAATCGCCCTCGCTCGTGCAGCGCGACTTCGCGGGCAAGGTCAAGCGCCTGGAGGAGCCCGCCGACGAGGCCGCCCTGGCACTCCTCGACCTCACCCCGGCCCAGAAGGAGCAGGCCGACACCATCCTCGCCCAGCGCCACGCGCTGCTCGACCGCATCGTCCTCGAGAACCTGCTCACGATCTCCAGGCTGCCGGGGGCGCCCGAAGAGGAGCGGCGCGGGATCCTCCGTGAACTGACCGAGAAGCTCCGCCCGCTCCGCGAACGCGGCCCGCTCGCCGACGAACTGGGCACGACCCTCACGCGCGAGCAGCTCGAACGCCACGCGACCCTGGTGCGCGAGTACTTCGCCGCCGTCGCCGACGAACCGACCGAGGGCATGGGCGACCGCCCGCGCCGCGACCGGGCCGGCGCCGTCGGGCGCGAGTTCGTCCAGCAGATCGGCGTCGCCGTCCGCCGCTCCTACGAGCGCACGCTCGGGCAGCGCCAGAAGGAGTTCGAGGAGACCCTCGCCGCCCTCGACCTCACGCCTGAGCAGGACGCCAAGGTCCGCAAGATCGTGATCGACGCGGCCCAGAAGGCGCTGAGCGCCGGCACGACCGGCGAGGGGCGCGCCGCGTACAACCGCGCCGACGCCGAACGCCGCGCCACCATCCTCGCGGTGATGAACGAGCTCACCCCCGAGCAGCGCCGCGCCCTGATCGAACGCGCCACGGGCCGCTGAGCCCCCTCAGCAACCCGCGTTGTACAGGTTCAGGTACTCGAGGAAGTCGTTGAAGTCGACGTTCCCGTCCTCGTTCACGTCGGCCATCGGGTCCTGCGCGTTGAAGAGGTTGAGGAACGCCAGCAGGTCGTTGAAGTCCACCACGCCGTCAAGGTTGGCGTCCGCCGAGCAGACCGGGCGCAGGGCCGTGCGCGCCACCTCGATCAGCCCCGCGAAGGTCTCGGTGCAGCCCGGCAGGATCTGGCCCGCCGGCGGGTCGAAGCGCCCGCCCCGCAGCTCGAACGTCCAGCTCTTGGCCCCCCGCTGCCCGTACACCCAGTCCACCGCCGTGCCCGACGAGGGGTAGAGCGCGCTGTACCACTGCCCCACCGTGAACGAAAGCCCGTTCACCGCCAGGATCGCCGACCGGATCGTCGCGCCCGTCGAGGTGAAGAACGCCGCGTCCGGCGGGGGCGTGTTGGTGTAGCACCAGGGCGAGAGGACCAGGTTCCCGTAGGTGTGCACGTCCACGTGGGCCGCCACGCGCGGATCCGCCATCACAAAGTCCCGCAGCACCCGCGACTCCGGCTCCGAGAAGGCCGACGGCCCGCGGTACGTCTCGCTCGTCGGGTTCGTGCTCGCCCCCACCCCGCCCCACTGGAAGCCCCAGTTGCGGTTCAGGTCCACGCCGTAGAGCGTCCCCACGCCGTCGCGGTACTTGTTCTTGCGCCACATCCGCTGCCCGCCCCAGGTGTACGCGTACCCGTCCGGGTTCGACACCGGCATCACCACGATCTCCAGCCGATTGAGCAGGTCGCGCACCGTCGCGTTCGTCGCCCGCACCGCCAGGGCCTGCTCGGCGAAGTAGGCGGCGGCCATGGGCGCCACCCACTCGCGCGCGTGCTGCGTGGCGTTGAAGAAGACCACGGGGCGCGCGCCGCGCGGGTTGCCCAGCCGGTCCGGCGCGCTCAGACGCACCGCCCACATCGCCCGCCCCTCCAGGCTCGTCCCCACCACGAACGACGAGGCAAAGAGCGGGTCCGCCGCGGCCAACGCCTCCAGCCGCGACCGGATCTCCGCCTCCGTACGGTAGTTCTCATAGAACGTGGTTTCGTCGAGCCGGTTGAGCGCGGCGACCGCGGCGTACCCCGCGTCCACACGGGCCTGCAGGTCGTCCTCGATCACCTCCGCCGCCATCCCCAGCTCGCGGATCGCGCCCAGCTGCGCCCCGTTCACCCGCGCCTCGACCGCCTCCCCCACCACGATCGAGTGCGTCCACACGTCCACCCCGAGCGCCGACAGCGCCAGCACGTCCCGGGCGCTCCGCACCTCCACCCGCGCCACCTTGTCACCGGCGTAGGGCCCGTCCGCCAGGGCCCCCACCGCCCACGCCGCCCACACCACGCCGCACGCCAACAGCCCGGAGTACCTCATCCCCCCCACCCACCCC
>VGXM01000077.1 GCA_016873295.1 Phycisphaerae bacterium | reverse complement strand
GAGGCGGCTCGGCCGGCGGGGCGGGGGGGGGCTCGGGCTGGGCCGGGGGCTGCTCGCCCACGGGGGCCGGGGCCGCCTCGGGCTTCGGATCGGCGCCGGGCGCCGGCTCCGGCTGCGGGGGCTCGGCGGGCTTGACGACGCCCGGCTGGAGCATCCCGGCCGATGCCTCGGTCGTGGCCCCGGAGCGGTCCAGCTCCACGAGCCGGACCATGTACTCGTCGAGGCGCGCTTCGGACTCGGCGGGCAGGGACACGCCGCTCAAGAACACCCGCTCGAGGCCGGCGTAGGCCTGGGCGAGGCGCCCGGCGTCGAAATCGGCGATGGCGGCGGCGAGCGTGGCCTGGGCCTGTGGCGCAAAGGCGTCGCGGCGAGCGCGGGCCGTGTCGGCCATGGCCTGGGCCGCCAGCTTCTCCGAGTCGTGCGCCGAGCCCGCCTTCAGGATGGCGTCGGCTTGGTGAAGGGCGGTCCGGAGGTCGCCGGACTCCAACGCGATCTCGGCGCGGTCGAGCGACACGCGGACCGGCGACAGGGCCTGGGACGAACGCCGGGACTCCTGCATGAGCTGAACGACCCGCTGGCGCTGGGCGTCGGTCAGCCCCAGCGATCCCTTGGGGCCGGCCAGGGGGGAGAGCAGGGCCCGGGCGTGGAGCGGCTTGCCGTCGATCAGGAACTGCCCCGCGCGCTCGATCGAGCGGTCCGGGGCCTCGATGGGCGCGCCGATGGGCGAGGGCGGGGGCGTCTGGGCCGCGGCGACTCCGATCGCCGTCCCGGCGACCGCGAGGATTGCGGCGGCGGCCGTCATCGAGAGGCCCACCATGCGTCGTGCCGTGCGATTCAACATGCCGATCTCCAGATTCCCCCGGACGGGAGGGCTGCTCGTTCGTCGCTCCCATGGCGGCGGGCGGATCCTGCCCGGTCGCCGCGGTCACGGTTGCCGCCGTCGCGCGGCGTGCACCGCTCGCCCCCCACGGCGCGGACCGGTCGGTCCCGAGTTCCGCCGAGGGGCGACAAGATAGTGCGGGCTTGGACGGATTGCAAACCGGGAGGCCGGACCGTTTGGCGCGACCCCGGGCCCGGCCCCCGGGACCGGGTCTGGCGTTCGCATGCTGTCAGGCATTGAGGAGACCGGTCGCGGGGTGCCGATCAGCCGGGCCCCAGCCAGATTGCCAGGTAGACCTTGCCCGGGTCAAGATCCGAAACAGGCCTGACCTTCTTCTTGCTGCCGCTGGAGAGCAGTTCGTTGAGGGTGTCGAGCGTGAGCCGGTCGGAGGCCACGGGGACGGCCTCGGTCCAGGCGTCCGAGGGTTCGGCGGCGTGTGGTTGATCCGGCTCGGGTTTCGGCGGCGTGTTGCGGAGGTAATTGCGGGCTTCGGGGAGCCGCTCGACGGCCTCGATGGCGCATTCCTCGGCGTCGCGGAGGCATTCGGCGGCGACGATGGCCTCGCCGTAGCCCGGCGGCCGGTCGTCGTCGGCGTCGAAGCGCACGACGCAGCGCCAGGCGGTGGTGCCCAGGTCCTTGCCCTCCTCGTCGAGGTTGCGGTCGGGGTCGGTGTTGAGCAGGAGCCGCCAGCGGTCGCGGAGCCGCTCGACGATCTCGGGGGGCGACAACAGGTCCGGGCGGTCGTCGGGGGCCAGGAGGATGGAGCGGTGTTCGTGGGCGGTGGCATCGACGCCGGCGGCGTCGGCGGTCTCGTGCAGGTCGAAGGCCTCGAGGATCTTCTCGAGCCGCTCCTTCACCGCGGGCTCGACGCGGACCGTGGCGATCTTGTGCTCGTCGAGGAAGAAGTAGCAGAAGGGCTCCTCGCTCATCGCGCCGAACCCCACGAGCCCGTCCTCGAAGAGGAAATCCGCGTAGGCGCGGACCGAGTCCATGAACTGGTCGAGCCCCAGGAGGTCGTAGGAGACGTAGGGGTCGATCTCCCGGTAGGCGTCGTTGCCGAGGACGTCGAGGATGGGGAAGACGCGCAGCGGGAGCAGCCCGATGAGGGCCCGGCACAGGGCCCTGACCCGCGACGCCGAGACGACGATGTCGAAGACGTAGCGGTCGGGCCACTCCTCGAACTCGCCGTCGGCCCCCGGCCCGCCGTCGGCGCTCTCGAAGGCGGAGGTGTACCCGGCCTTGGGCGACGCCGGTTCGACGGGGTAGACGCCGAGGGGGAACTGGAAGTCGCCGGCGGCGTGGCGCGTGATCGCGGGGTCGAGTTGGCACCGGGCATTCGGCATCTGTATCCCTGGCGGTCGGCGGCGTTCGTATTCGGGCCGGGTTTCAAACCACGCCGCGAGTCATTACATTATCAGGCAGTTCGACGGAGCTCACGGAGCCGCTTCGATTCATGGCTCTGTGTCGCGGTATTGGACGCGGCCTCTCGTGACCGCGTGCCGCGACGGTGAGGCGGCGAGCATCCGGATCGAGCCTGGAAGGAGCTGATCGATGTTCACTCGTGCGAGACTCTTGGGAATGACGGTGGCGTGCGCGCTGTGCGGGGCTGCCTCGGGGCAGGTCGTCTACTCGGAGAACTTCGACTCGTACACGAACGGGCAGCAGCTGCACGGCGTCAACGGGTGGAGCGGATGGGAGGGGGATCCGGCCTGGGGCGCGACGGCGACGAACTCGCGGTCGCGGTCGCCGAGCAACTCGGTGGAGATCGGGCCGGCGGCCGACCTGACTCGGACGTGGGACAACATCGCCGAGACCGGGCAATACGAGTTCTCGATCTGGGTGTACACGCCGACGGGGCTCACGGGCCAGACGTACTTCATCCTGCTCGACAAGTACGAGAACCAGGCGGGGTTCAGCCACCACTGGGCGACGCAGGTCGAGATGAACGCCGACACCAACGAGGTGACGGACAACCTCGGCGCGGGCGGCACCGCGTCGATCGTGCCGCTGGTGCGCGACGCCTGGGTCGAGATCAAGGTCGCCATCGACTTCGGGCTGGACGCGCAGGTGACGACGTACAACGGGCAGGAGGTCTTCAACGGTTTGTGGCGCCGCTACGGGTTCGCCAATGCCCAGCTGCGGCTGCGGGCCGTGGACCTGTTCGGGAACAACACCGGCCCCGCCTTCTACGACGACCTCACCATCACGCAGGTGGGCGGCGTGGTGTGCCCCGGGCAGGGCGCCGGCGCGTGCAGCCGCGCCGACTGGAACGAGGACGGCGTGATCGACTTCAACGACTTCCTCGCGTTCCTCAACGACTTCAACAACCTCGATGACTGCGCCGACCTCAACGGCGACGGCAGCGTTGACTTCAACGACTTCCTCGAGTTCCTCAACATCTTCAACGCCGGCTGCTGAACCCGCGTCGTTCTGGTGCCTGACGACAAGGGGCCGCCCGCGCCACGGCGAGGGCGGCCCTTCTCATTGCGCTAGGCTTCCGCCATGGAGGTGCCTCCGCTCCCGTGCCGACTGCTCGCGATCGCCGTCGGGAACACCCGCGCCAGGGCCGCGGTCTTCGGGCCGGACGGGATCGGGGCCCAGGCGGCCTTCGACGCCTGCGAGGCGCCCGAGCGGGCGCTGGGGCCGCTCACCGTCGGGGCCGAATCGCCCGAGGTCCTGATCTCGTCGGTGAACGCCCCGCGGGGGCGGGCCCTGGCGGACTGGGTGCAGGCGCGGACGGGCGTCAGGCCGCGGTGGGCCGGGACGGACTTCGAGGTCCC
>VGXM01000076.1 GCA_016873295.1 Phycisphaerae bacterium | reverse complement strand
CCCCGCGCCCCGTGCCCCGTGCCTCGTGCCTCGTGCCTCGTGTTCGTGCCTCGTGCCTCGTGCCTCGTGCTCGTTTCTCGTTTCTCGTGCCCCGTGCCTCGTGCTCGTGCCTGATACTCCGTGTCTCGAGTTTCGCGGCGACTGCGGTGTCGTAGATCACCGGATCGCAGCCCGCGAAGGCGAGGTCATCGAAACCGTCACCTTTCGTGTCGCCGAGGCGAGCGGATCCCTCGGAACAGACCGATCCGCCCTCTACGGAGATGAGACGTGCGCCTGCCCGGATGGTTTTTCCGGGGACGGCTTCACCTGCGCCGACGTCGACGAGTGCGCCGGCGGTGTCGACGCCTGCGATCCAGCGGCGATCTGCACCATCACCGAGGGCGCCTACGAGTGCGCGTGCCCACCGAGCTGGGAGGGAGACGGCTTCTCGTGCGAGGAGGTCGGCGGAACCCTGGACGGACTCCGCTGGGAACTCCCCTGCCTGCCCCACGCTCCAGATGCCAGCGACTGCGACAATGCTCCCGACCAGTTCAAGGTCGAGACGGCGATCGTCGGCGTGCCCGGGACGACCTACGAGGTCACGCTCAGACGGCCAGTTCATCCAGATGGACGTCGAGTCGTTGCTCGCGGTCGACCCCGAGGAGCCGCCTCCGGAGTAGGGGGCCCGGACGACGGTCGTCGGTGGGGAGCCGCGCCCTGCATTCCGCGCCGGCATCCTCGATTCCGCGACAAGTGATCCCGGTCGACCCGCAGGGCCCCTGGGGGGACATCATCCAATCGCCGACCACGGCCTCGCCGCTTGGAGTCGTTCCTCCGGCGCGCGACCGGCGACGGCGTCGTGATCGACCGGGTCGACGCCGCGGACCCCGGGGAACCGGCGGCGATCGGGGCGGGCACGGAAGGGGGGCTCTTCCAGTACTTCCCCAGCGACGAGGGCCCGGTCGACGTCCAGGGCCGGAGGTTCCGTCTCTGCGCGACCGTGGGCGAGGGACCGGACTGCGGTACGCTGCTCCCGCTCGTACCCGCCCGAGTTCCGGCCCTACCCGGGGCGCCCGGCGGCGGGCAGGATCGGCGAGGATGCCGGGAGTCGGCCGTGGCGCCCTACCCGTCGGGTAGCACGGCCTCGGGGTCGCCGGCTGCTTCGTCGGCGGGTTCGGGATCGTCGTCCGGGTCGTCGCCGTGCGGTTCGTCCTCGGGCGGTTCGTCGTCGGGGGAAGCGCCCTTGCGCCAGCGATGGGGGAGCAGCTCGTCGAGCCGGTTCGCCGGCCAGGTCTGGACCCGGATGAGCACGTCTTCCAGCCACTCGCTCGGGTTGACCCCGTTCGCCACACAGGTCGCGACCATCGAGTACAGGACCGCGGTGTTCTGACCCGCCGCCTCGTGACCCACACACTGGAAGTTCTTACGGCCGAGCGCGATCGCGCGCAGCGCCCGTTCCGAGCGGTTGTTGTCGATGGGGATCCGGACGTCTCCCAAGTAGCGCGTCAACTCGGTCCACTGGCCCAGCAGGTACCGCAGCGCCTTGCCCATCGGTCCCTTGGGGAGGTGGCGGTCCTCTTCGGCGTCGGCCCACGCCTTCACCGCGTCCATCGCGGCTCGGCCCCGGGTCTGGCGCAGCTCGAGGTGGGCGGGCGTCCCGACGATCCCTTGTGCGAACGCGTCGTGCTCGACCCGGTAGGCTTCGAGGAGGAGCGCGAGCCCCGCGTCGGCAGCCGCGCCGCCGTCCTTCTTGGCGTCGAAGAACTTGCGCCTCGAATGGGCGAGGCACCCCGACCGGGTCCGGTTCCCGGGGGTGGTGACGGGGTTGTAGCCGGTGTACGCATCGACCACGAGCGTGCCGGGGGTGCCGCCGAGCACCTTCACGGGGGTCTGGCCGCTGCGGGTGGCCGAGTAGACGTAGGCGACGAGGAGGGCGCTGCCGACGTCGGCCAGGAACGTCCACATCCATCCGTTGCCGGACTGGCCCTTGACCTCCCCTCGCTGGCGCCTCAGGACGGTCTCGTCCGCCTGGACCACCGCCGCCGTCGCGACGAGCGCCACCAGACGCCGGTACACCGGCAGGAGCTCGTCGGCCCCCCGGTGGTACAGGTCGAGCATCGTGTTCCGGTGGAGCCGAAGCCCCTCCCGCTCGGTCCGCGCCGACAGCCGGTACAGGGGGACCGCGTCGACCGTCTTGCTCACGATGATGTCGGCGACGACCGAGGCCCCGTACTGCCCCTGCTGACCGAACCGCCGCACCGCCGTCCGCGCCGTCTCGATGTGCTCGCACGCCGGGCACACCATCGTCTGGACCACGTGCTCGTGCACGACCAGCCGCGCCGGTACCCGCTCGACCACCCGCGTGACCTCGCCCGACCCGAGGGGGCGCAGCGGGCCCGCCTGGCACCGGGGGCAGCACGCCTGGACCTCGGGGGCGACCTTGTGCTCGACCCGCTCCTTGCCGAGCCGGGCCTTCGCCTCGCGGCGCTCCTCGCGCAGCGCCTGGATCGCCGCCGGATCGGCCTTCTCCCCCTCCTTCTTCAGCGCCTCGCGCGGCGGCGGCATCTTCTCGGACTTCTGTCCGAACCGATGGCGCTCGTGAACCTCGAGGCGCGCCTTCAGCTCACGGACCTCCGCCTCCAGGTCGGAGACCTTCGCCTCGACCTCGGCGATGTAGGCGAGGGCGGGCTCGCTGAAGGAGCAGTCGTGGTCGGGCAGCGGGGGCGGCACCCCCAGGTTTGATCAAATTCTCAGCCGCCTGTCGATCCCCTGGCCTCATTTTCCTGAACTTTTCTCGGGGCCCACCGTGGGGGCTGGACCACCCGCACGAGGTCGATGCCGGACAGCAGCATCGACAGTTCGGTGCCCGAGAGCGTCACGCGCGTTGCGCCAGGCCGGATCGTGGGCAGGCGAAAGCGTCCCGCCTCGAGGCGCTTCAGGTAGAGGACGAACCCGCCGTCGTCCCAGACCAGGACCTTGACCCTGTCCCGACTCTTTCCGAGGAAGACGAAGAGCGCCCCCGAGAACGGGTCCGCGGCGAAGCGGCGGCGGACGAGGGCGACGAGCCCGTCGATGCCGTTGCGCATGTCGGCGGGCTCGACGGCCAGGTAGATGGGGACGGACGGCGGGAGGCTCAGCATGCCGCCCGCCCACACGCGACGACGAGGTCGGCGAGCCAGCCCGCGTCCGTGCCGACCGCGCACCGCACCATCGCCCCGAACGGCAGGTGCAGCTCCGCCGCCGCGGGCACCGCCGGCACCGCGGGCAAAGGCGCGCCCTCCCGCCCGACCCGCGGTCGCGCCTCGACCACCACGCGCACGAACTCGGCCGCCGGCGCCACCTCGGACCCCGGTGCCGCCCCTCCCCGCGACGCCTCGCCCGCCGTGTACCCCAGCCGACTCCGCCACCGCTGCAGCGTCGACGGGTGCAGGCCCCGCCCCCGGCTGAACTCCTCCTGCGTCAGCCCCGAACTCGCCTGCTCCGCGACGACCGACTCCCAGAACGCCCTGCCCCGACGAACTCGACTCGACGACACCGTTGCCTCCGATCTGCGCTCGCGAGGATCGCTCCGCTCGCGAAGGAGAGGCAGGGGCCGAATCTCGGGCGGTTACAGTGCAATCGCCGTGACACCGGCGGATGCCGAGTCCGGCGACGAGGCGTCGTCGCCGCTAGGATTCCGGGCGAGTCCAGGGGGTCGCGTACCGAGGTACTCGGCCCCCTGGAGTCGCCCGGTTGACAACGCGGGGGCGGATGCGTCGGCGGCGGA
>VGXM01000075.1 GCA_016873295.1 Phycisphaerae bacterium | reverse complement strand
ACCCTGTCCCGATACGAGCGCTTCGGCGCCGAGCAGAAGAGACCCCCGGCTGCTGACGCGTACGGACCCCTCGCGAGGATCGGGATCGAGAAGCGGGATCGGGGAAGGCGGGTCGGAGAGTGCGGTGGGGGTGGTTGTCGCCGGGAGGGCTGGGGATCGGCGTGGTGCCGGAGGGGAGGGCGCCCGGGTCGGGGGGCGGGCGCCTGGAGCGTAGCGGAAGGCGGTCGCCCCCCGACCCGGGCGCGGCGGCGCCGGGGGTGTCAGGGGGAGGGGGCGCGGAGGGAGGGGCCGTCGATGCGGACGGTGTGGCAGCGGTGGCGGAGCCGGTCGAGGAGGGCGGCGACCATCTCCTTGCGGCCCAAGAAGGCGTACCAGTCGTCGTAGTCGAGGTTTGTGGTGAGGAGGGTGCTCTTGCGGCCGTACCGGTCTTCCATGAGCTTGAAGAAGATGTTGGTCTGCTCGGGGCGGAGGTTGAGGTAGCCCATCTCATCGATCAGCAGGACATCGTAGTGGACCAGGCGCTTGAGCAGGGCGCGGGTCGAGCGGTCGGCCAAGGAGGCGTACATCTCGTCGAAGAGGTCCTGGGCTTTGATGAACAGGCCACGGTAGCCGTTCTGCAGGGCCTTGAGGAGGATGGCCGAGGCGAGGCCGGTCTTGCCGACCCCGGTCGGCCCGATGAAGACCAGGTTCTGGTTCTGGGGGATGAAGTCGAGCTCGGCGAGCTGCCGGAGGGTCGCGGCTCTCACGCCGGGCTGGCGGTCGAAGGGGAAGGTGTCGAGGCTCCAGCGCTCGGGCAGCCCCGCCAGCTCGATGCGGTACTCGAGGCTGCGCTCCTTGCGGTACTGGTACTCCTCCCGCAGCAGTCGAGCCAGAAACTCCCCGTAGCTCGGATGGAGTTCGGTCGCGCGGGCGAGCTCCCGGTCGAGGACCTGGTGCATCCGTTTCAGCTTGAGGTTCTTGAGTAGCTGGTCGAGATCGTCATCCATCGTCGTCCTCCTGGTCGGAGTAGAAGCCGGAACGGTCGTCGTCCTGCGCGGGGAGCCGGAAGAACTCACCGGCCACGGTGCGCAGCACCATGCGCTCGATGCGGTCGAGGTCGAAGAGCCCGTGGGCGACGGCGGTGCGGACCGCGGCGACGAGCGGTTCGCGGGGGTACTCGAGGAACATCCGGTGCAGCGTCCGCACGGCACGCACCGCCCGGCCGCCGTGGTGACGCTTGAGCGCGTCGACGAGCTCGCCGAACGCCGCGTCCTGGGCCCTGAGGGCCCGCTCCTCGGGAAGCGGGACGGCCACGCCGCGGGCCTTCCAGACGCCCTCGGGCCGGTGCTCGGGCTGGGTGCGCCGCTGCTGCGTCCCCTCGTGGAACCGCGGGTGCTCGGCCACCACCTGGTGACCGACCAGGACCCGCACCCGCTCGTAGCTCTCGCGCACCTCGACCTGCCGGCCCACGAGCCGGTAGGGAACCGAGTACCGGTTCGCGTGCAGGCTCACGTACCCCTCGACGTCCACGAGGCGGGGATGGACCTCGTACACCTCGGGCACATGCAGCGGCAGCCGCTTGAGACATCCCCGCTCCGCCTGATACAGGTCGAGGGGCCGCGCCTGGAGCGACCGCCGGTACTCGCCCCGGTTGCGCTCGCACCACGCCCGCATCTGCCCGTTCAAGTCGGCGAGGTCCGCGAACGTCCGCCCCGGATAGAAGTTGTGCTCGACGTCGTGGAACGGCCGCTCCACCCGCGCCGACCGGTTCGCGTCCCCCAGCGCGTGCGCCTCGAATCCGAACCCGAACCGCGCTCCGAACGCCTCCATCTCCGGCGCCGCCACCGCGTCCTTCCCCGTCCCCCTCGCGATCACCACCGAGCTGTTGTCCACCATGCACCGGCCCGCCGCCCCCTCGAACGACACCAGCGCCTCGGTCAGGAACACCTTGCACAGAAACCGGTTCCAGGTCGGATACACCTGCACGTGCCGCACCCGCGAGTAGCACAGCACCAGCGACGCGCAGTCCACCTTCACCCACCGCGTCCCCAGCTTCACCGTGTGCGGAGACGTGTCGTGCTGCATCTCCTGGCCCGGGGCGAACGTGTATCGACCCGACACGACCTTCGCCGGCGTCCCGATCGCATGCCGCCGGCAGTATTCCGTCAGCGTCGAGTACGCCAGCTCCACCCCCGCCGCCCCCAGCTCCTCGTGCACCCGCACCAGGTTGCCCCTGCAGCTCTTGTGCAGCGCGCGGATCCGGTCTTCGTGTTCATCCGCTTTCTCCGCCCGTTCCAGCTTCGGCACCGCCGCCTGGCCGCTGTGGAGGATGCGCTTGACCGCGTTGCGGGAGATCTTCAGCGCGGCGGCGATCGCCTTCGTCCCGTGTCCCCGGTCTCGCAGGGCGAGCACCGCCGTCCGCGTGTCCACGTCCAGCATCGAGCACCTCCTCCATGTCCTGGGCGAGCCCGGCGAACAGGCCGCTCGTCTCCCGCCACGTCCGCTCCAACCGACGCCGGGACCGCTCCCGGGGCTGAGATACCAGCCGCTGCCGGACGCGGCGACACAGCCCGCCCAAGGCTTCGACGTCCCGTACCAGGAGGTCCTCGGGATCGCCCGAGAGCGGCGGGTCCTTGCGCGCCACCTCCTCGGCGGCGCGCAGGTAGAGGCGGGGATGGCTGAGGATCTGTTCCCGCTGCTTGGCATCGCCCTGGCGGAAGCCGGTGCACAGCCGCTCCGCTTCGCGGGTGGTCAGGCCCTCCTCCGCGATCACCTCGCCGAGGCGCTCGCAGGCGACTCGGTTGGCGCGCGCCAACGGGACGAGGCCCTTCATCGCGGCGTGCGCCGCGACCGTTCCAGCCCGCACCCGGTCCTGGACGGCCGGGGGCAGCTCGCGGACCAGGGCGAGCCTCCGGGACACCCAGCTCGGCGAGCGGAGCAGCTTGCGGGCCACCGCTTGCGGCTCGAGGTGGTGCTCCTCGACCAGGACTTTGAGCAGCCACCCCTCCTCGAGGGCGGTCCGCCGCCGCGCGCACTCCAGCCGGTGGGCCAGGACCAGGGCCTCGGTGGCGTCCATCCGCAGCACCAGCGCCTGGACCGTGTCCTGCCCGAGGCGGCGCAGCGCCTCCACCCGCGCGTAGCCGTCGACCAGCACGTACCCGTCCGGGTACCCCGCCGACACCACCAGCACCGGCGTCTGCTGGCCCTGCTCCATCAGCGAGACCGCCAGGCGGGACACCCGACCCGCGTCCTTGATCCGCAGTCCCGCGTAGCGCAGCTCGAGCTGCGTGATCTCCAGCTCCATCCCGAGCTCCCGGCCCGCTCCCGACCGGCGGGGCGGACCTGGACAACCTAGGGAGGCGCCCTCGGCGGCGCGAAGGCGTCTCGCGCCGGCCTCGGGGGGACTTGGCCCGATTCCCCTGGAGGGACACGGACTTGGGAGGAGACGGCGTCTCGCGCCCACTCCAGCAGGACTTTGCCCGTTTCCTCTACCAGGACGGCCACTTGGAGCCCGACGGCGTCTCGCGCCGCCGACCAGTCGACTCGTTCGAGCGGGCTCGCGCGCGTGCGCGAACCCGGTTCCTCTGCGCGGACCAGTCGGCTCCTCAGCCGGTTCTCCCGGTCATACTCCGGGTTCGCCGCGTGCCACGCCCGACACGCCCGCGCGTGCCGCTTCTGCTGGCACTCCGCCGAACCGCAGGTGTGTTGCCGCTTCCCCGCCCGGGCGCTCGGCTCGAACCACCGCCGGCACTCCCGGCACGGCCGCTTGCGCACTCCGCCGCCCTCCTGACGAGAGCAGCCTGCGCCTCACCGGGCGCCCACACCGCCGATCCCCTCCGCGACCCCCGTGCGCCCGAACCGCGACCGCGACGAAGTCGGCTACACGCCCGCCGCCCACCCGACTGGACCCCTCCCGACAGGGGGTCCGTTCATCCCAGCAACCGGGGGTTCGTTCCCGCCAGCGGCGAAGCCCGCGGG
>VGXM01000074.1 GCA_016873295.1 Phycisphaerae bacterium | reverse complement strand
TGCATCCTCTCGGGCGTCGACGCCGGGGCCAGCGAGCCCTGGGCCCAGGTGGTGGCCCAGCCGCTGATGGCCGGCGCCCTGACCGCGGGCGTGCTCGTCGCAGGCCAGAAGCAGGGCGACGACCCGCACGTGAGCAGCTACGACACCCGACTGATGGAGACGGTCGCGGGCTTCGTCGGCGCCTTCATCGACAACGCCGCGCTCTTCGCGGCCCAGCACGGCCTCTTCCTGGGCACCATCGAGACGCTCGCGGCGTCGATCGACGCCAAGGACCAGTACACCGCGGGTCACTCGCGCCGCGTCTCCCTCCTGGCCTGGCAGCTGGCCGTCAGGGTCGGGTTCGACGAGGAGCAGGCCGAACGCGTCCGGATCTGCGGGCTCGTCCACGACGTGGGCAAGATCGGCGTGCCCGAGTCCGTCCTGTGCAAGGCCGGCAAGCTCACCCCCGAGGAGTTCGCCCTCATCAAGAGGCACCCCGAGATCGGGCACCGGATCCTCAAGGACCTCCCCCAGTTCGACGACGTCCTCCCGGGCGTGATGCACCACCACGAACGCTGGGACGGCGGGGGCTACCCCCACGGGCTCAAGGGCGACCAGATCCCGCTCGTCGCCAGGATCCTCGCCCTCGCCGACACCTTCGACGCGATGAGCTCGAACCGCTCCTACCGCCCGGCCCTCTCGCGCGACCGGGTGATCGACGAGTTCCGGCGCTGCGCCGGAGGCCAGTTCGACCCGGACCTGGTGGCGCCGTTTATCACCCTCGACTTCACCGAGTTCGACCGCATGGTCGCCGAGGCCCGCGACCTCGCCTTCGGCACCGCCGCCGACATCGCCGCTCGCTCCGCCGCGTGACGCCCGACCCGGCGCCCGCGGGCACCGCTACGGCACGATCCGCTTCCACGAGCCGGGCGTCATGACGTACTCGGGGCCGGTCCGGAATCCCGGCGCGGGCCACTGCTCCACGCGCGTGTCGTAGGTCACGCTGTAGGCGTCCTCGAACAGCACGCCGGCGCCCGAGACGAGCGTGCCGGTCAGCGCCGGTCGCGGCTGCTTGACCGTGATCGGCCCCGTCGCGTAGAAGAGCCCCTCGAGCCGCGACGGGTAGGTGTCGGCCGGAACGGAGTTCGACGCTCCCTTGTACGGCGTGCTCGCCGGGTTGAGGTTGCGCCCCACCATCCCTTCGATGAGGTTGTCCGTGTTCCCCTCGATCCAGAGTTGCCCTTCAACCAGGAGCGAGGGCAACCCGACGAACGCGGGCTCCCACACCAGGCCCTCCTTCAGCTTCACGATCCCGGCGTTGCGGATGACCAGCGTGCCGAAGATGCGGCTGGACTTGATCTCCATGTCGTTGTTGCCCAGGTCGATCACGTAGATCCCCAGCGCATTGAGGCTGGCGTTGTAGGGGTTCACGGCGGGGCTGAGCAGGCGCCTGTTGATGTTGCCGGCGCTCAGGCTGCCGCGCGTGATCGTTGTCGCGAGGGCGGCGTACTGGGCGATGACCCCCGCCGGCATCGTCTTCGCCGGTACGCCCTCGACCAGACCGCCGCTGTACATGCTCCCGCTCGCCGACGTAACCACCTCCACCGGCGCGCCGATGCTGGCGCTGGTCGCCGAGGCCCCGGTGTTCGAGGAGACGGCCCGGTCGGCCGTGATCCCCGTGCCGTTGTTGAAGGTGACACCGCCCGCGGCGTGTACCGCGGTCTGAGTGGCGGGCAGGGGCGTCCAGCGGCGCTGCAACTCCACCTCGGCGATCCGTACCGCCGATCCGACGGTCGCCGACGAGCGCAGGAGGAAGGGGTCAAAGTCGCCCACCGCCGGGTCGCTGTCGACCGGGTCGGTGACGACGACCGTGATCGTTCCCCGTCCAACCGCCTCGTTGCTGACGATCGTGCCGCCCGCGCCGAGCGAGGTTGCCCAGGAGGGATCGCCCGCGATGCGCGCCATCGCGACCTCGAGCCCCGTCTGGGCCAGCAGCCGGGCCTCGTCCGCCGCGGCGCGAAGGCGATGGTTCGCGACCTCCGACATCGAGGCCTCCACCGCCGCGAACCCCGCCGCGGTCACGATCAGCGCCGTGCCCAGGAGGAAGACGTAGGCGGTGCCGGGCCGGCATCGGATGGAGTGGCGCGTGCTCATGGCAGCTCGGGGGGCGTGCTGACTGGCGGGTTGGTGAACGTCAGGGCGCTCTGGAAGGCCCGCGCGTCGAACCGGACCGCGTCCCACGACGACGTGCGGATAATCGACATGCGCGACGCGACCCGATTGCCCCGCGAGACCTCCACCAGGACCTGAGCCACGCCCGTGCCCGGCCCGAGCGACCGGGCCAGCGTCTCCGGGTTGAGCGTGGTGATTGTGATGCGCCGTGTCCAACCCGAGTAGCCGTCGAGCGCTGCTCCGTCACGGCTTCGCGGCGGCGAGTCCACCAGCCCCGAGTACTCGTACACCGTCGCGAAAGCGGCCCGGCTCACGGGCGTGTTGTCCAAAGCCACAGCCACCGGATGCGTGCCCAGGGGCAGCACCGCGATCTCCTGCAGCAGGTCCTGACCCACCGCCAGGGCCCGCGCCCGCTCCTCGCCGATCGCACGAGACAACCCCACCATCCGCACCACCTCGGCCGACGCCAGGAACACCCCGGACAACAGCACGATGCTCATCGTGGCCTCGATCATCGAGAAGGCGCGGCGGCGGATCACGGCGGGGCTCCTCACGGCAGGGCGGGACGGTTCCTGAGAATGGCGCCCTGTGTCACCGTCCGCCCCGCGGCGCCGGAGGCACGGGCGCTGATCACGATCTGCCCGAGCCGCGTCGTCGCGACCGCGGGCGTTGACGGCGACGACGTGGCCCCGAAGACACGCATGGACAGGGCCGCGCTCGGCCGCACAGCCCAGACGTTCCCGCCGGTCGTGCTCGAGACCACCGTCGCGGTGGCCGGTGCCGGGCCCACCAGGTTCGCCGCCACGCGGCACGACTCACCCGCCCCGCTCGCGTGGATCAGGCACACGGCGATGCTGGTCCCGGCGGGCAGACCCGTCACCGCGATCGGCACGTCATGCCAGGCCATCGAACCGCTCAGGGCGCTCTCCAGCACCACCACGTCGGCGAGAATCGCGCCGCTGGGCAGCCCCAGGCCCGACACCGCGAGCACGCGAACTCGGAACGAATCGTTCGCCGTGAAGGAAGACCGCACGCGCAGTTGCACGCGGTCGATGCTCCAGGACACCGCCCCGGCGGGAAGGCTGGGGGTCAAGACATACCCCCAGGCGCTGCCCAACGACGACACCGCAACGTCGCCGCCGCCCAGGGCGCTGGCGTCCAGGAGCGCCGCCGACGCGGACTCCACGAGGTTGCCCGACGCCGGGATCGTCTCCTGCCGCGTCGCCGCCGTCAGCCGGAACGAATCGAGCGGCCCCGTGACGGCGTTGGCGCGATACCCGCTCAACTGCCGCATGAGCGGGTCTCCCGCTTCGCCGGACCAGCTGTACAGGACCGCCTCGGACATGGAATCGCCGTCGCGGTCCGGCACGGTGAACCGCACCCAGTTGCCCGCCACGGCATTCACCGCCGTGGCCTGGGCCAGGTCCTCCGCCATCTGCCCGAGCGCTGCGCTGAGTGCGCCCGCGCCCGACTCGACGGCACGCCCGGGCCACATACGGGCCGAGAGCACGATCAGCCCTCCCGCCGCCGTCGTGACGATCCCCAGCACCATCAGGCTCATGACCATCTCGATCATGGTGAAGCCGCGGGGCCTTGGGCGATGACTCGCGGAACTCCTGAGCATGCGATCGGTTCCGTCAGGGCAGCAGCGACGAGAGCACGCGGATCGCGGGGTCCGGCCCGCCGGGCACGAACAGCGTGCGGACGTGCCGACCCCGCACGAGCACGATCGTTCCCTCCGCAAGACAACTCCCGAACGCGTCGAGGCGCAGGTCCGGGCCCCCGTCAAAGTCGGCGACGCTCAAGGTCGCGGGGAACGGGCCCGCCCCGAGAAGTGCGGTCGACACCTTCGCCGGCGCGACGTCCCCGGCGAACACG
>VGXM01000073.1 GCA_016873295.1 Phycisphaerae bacterium | reverse complement strand
GCGCGGGCGCTCGCCCACCTCGCTCCTCTCGGCGAGCTCCTCGAGCCCCTCGCCGCGGGCGCGCTCCGCCTCGACTTCGCGGGTGCCGACGTGGGTGCGCTGGCCGAGGCCGGGGTGCCCTGCCTGGGCCTCGATCAGGACCTGTCGGGTTACTGGCCCATCCACCACACCGCCGCCGACACGGTGGACAAGGTGGACCCCCGGGCGCTGGCGACCAACGTGGCCGCGGTGACCCTCGCCGCCTTCTGGCTCGCGGAGAACCCCGAGCCGCCTCCGAGGGCTCCCCCGGCCCCCGCCAACGTCGCGGGCCCGTGACCGCCGCAGCGGACGGCCGCGTGGCGCGGCGCTCCCTCTCCCTGGCGTTCGACGGGTCCGCCCTGTGGCTCCTCGACCAGACCCGGCTCCCCGACGTCGAGGAGTGGGTGGAGGCGTCCGGCGCGGAGTCGGCGGCCGCCCACATCCGGGCCCTCAAGGTGCGGGGCGCCCCGCTCATCGGGGTGGCCGCGGGCCTGTCACTCGCCTGTGTCGCCCGCTCGGGGGCGCCGCGGGCGGCGTTCGAGGCCGGTGCCGCGACGCTGCGGGCGGCCAGGCCGACCGCGGTGAACCTGATGGGGGCCGTAGACCGCGTGATCGGCGCGGCGGCGCGCGCCGGGGACGCGTGGCGGGAAGAGGCGGTCCGCGAGGCGGTCGTGCTCTTCGACGAGGACGTGGCGCTGTGCGACCGCATCGCGGCGCACGGGGCGGCGCTGATCTCCGACGGGGAGGGCGTGTTGACGCACTGCAACACCGGCGGACTGGCGACCGCGGGGGTCGGCACCGCCTTCGGCGCCCTGCGCCGGGCCTGGGAGGGTGGGACTCGCCTGCACGTCTACGCCGGCGAGACGCGGCCCCTCCTCCAGGGCGCTCGCCTCACGGCGTGGGAGCTGGCGAGGCTGGGCGTCCCCCACACGCTCGTCACCGACTCGATGGCGGGGGCGTTGATGGGAGCTGGAAAGGTCCACCGCGTGCTCGTCGGCGCCGACCGGGTGGCCCGCAACGGCGACTTCGCCAACAAGATCGGGACCTACGCGGTCGCGGTCCTGGCACACCACCACCGGATCCCGTTCCACGTCGTGGCGCCGTCGACCAGCTTCGACCCGACGTGCGCGAGCGGAGCCGGGATCCCGATCGAGGAGCGGGATCCCGCCGAGGTGCGTGGGGCGAGCGGGGCGTTCGGGCGGGTCCGCTGGGCGCCCGAGGGGACGCCGACCTGGAACCCGGCTTTCGACGTGACGCCGGCGGAGCTGGTCACCTCCTGGATCACCGAGCGCGGGGTGCTGGGGCGCGGGGATCTGGGCGGGGGGTGACGGGTCGGGGCGGAGACGATCGGGCACGGGCACGGGCTTCGCTGGAACCATCGCGAGGGGCGAACGGGCGATACGGCCATCCGGGGGAGGTGGATCGAATTTTTTTGAATCCCGATCGTCGCGGCGGTTGGACGGCGGTGTGATGGGAGGCGGGGACCCGAGGCGCTTGTTTGGACATAGCCGCTTCGCGGGAATGGCTGTTCGGGCTGATCGGAGCCTGGGCGGGGTGAGTCGAAGGCCGGGGGAGCCGCCTTGAGGCGCTGGGGGACGAGTGCGCCGTCGCCACGAGCAGGGAGTCTGGGGTAAAGAGCCTCCGCCGCGCCGAAACGCACAACCACCCCGGCGCGGCGGAGGCGAGCCGCATGGGCAGGCTGCATGATCGCATGGATTCGGACCTTCGTCTCGCCCGGAGGGCGGATGGGACCCGCCGGCAGTACCTTCAGGCGGCGCGGCTCTTCGCGGGGCACTTCCGCAGGTCGCCCGAGGAGATGGGCGAGACCGAGGTCCGGGCCTACCTTCACCACCTCGTCGAGCGGAAGAAGGTCAGCCCCTACACCCAGCGGATGGCGCTGGCCGCGCTGCGGTTCCTCTACTCGGTGACCCTGCGCCGGCCGGAGGAGGTCGCGGGCATCCCCTGGCCCAAGATCATCGATCCGCTGCCCGAGGTGTTCGGCGTCCACGAGTTGCCGCGCCTGTTCGCGGCGTCGCCGACGCCGCTGGTGCGGGCGGGGATGCTCGTCGCCTACGCGGCCGGGCTTCGGATCTCCGAGGTGTGCGCGCTGGAGATCGGCGACGTGGACAGCGCGCGCGGAGTCCTTCACGTCCGCGCCGGCAAGGGCGGGCGCCCGCGGCAGACCGTGCTGTCTCGGACGCTCCTGGACGAACTCCGTCGTTACTGGGCCGCGGAACGCCCGCGGCGGCCGTGGCTCTTCCCCGACGCGCGGGGGGAACGACCGGTCTCGCGCCGGCCCCTTCAGCTCGGCTTCCACCGGGCCTTGAAGGCCGCGGGGATCGAGCGGCCGGTGACGTTCCACAGCCTGAGGCACAGCTTCGCCACCCACATGCTCGAAGCGGGGGTCGACACCCGGATCGTGCAGGTCCTGCTCGGTCACCAGAGTCCGGAGACGACCGCGCGGTACGCCCAGGTGCGGACCGACTACTTCGCCCGCCTTCCCGATCCACTGGCCCTGCTGAGGGCGCCGTCCCCTTCGCAGTAGCCGGCGATGGACTGCCACCTGGGATCGGGGAGCCCGGGGGAGGGAGGCCCGAAGCTCCGCGTCGTCGACATGGTGCGCCGGCACGCGGATGCGTGGCGGGCGAACCATGTGCCCTCCCCCGAGCAGGCGCGGGTGTTGCGCGACGTGGAGCGTTGCCGGACGGCCGCGCTCGGTGGACATCTGCACCACTGCGCGGAGTGCGGATACGAGGTCCCGGTCTACAACGCCTGCCACAACCGGCACTGCCCGAACTGCCAGGCGATCGAGCAGGCCCGGTGGATCGAAGCCCGCGAAGCGGTGCTCCTCCCCGTCGGCCACCACCATGTCGTGTTCACCCTGCCGGCCCAACTGCGTCCTCTCGCTCGCCGCTTCCCGCGGGAGATTTACAACCTCCTGTTCCGGGCGGTGCGCGAGACCCTCACCCTCCTCGCCGACGAGCACCTCGGCGGGATCCTCGGCATCACGGCGGTCCTGCATACCTGGACGCGGGACCTGTCGTTTCATCCTCACATCCACGCCCTGGTGACCGGCGGCGCGCTGCACCATGACGGGACGCGATGGCTCCCCCGGCTCGGGTTCCTGTTCCCCGTCGAACGGATGAAGGCAGTCTTCCGGGGGCGCGTCCTTGCCGCGCTGCACCCCCTGCGGTCGGCGCTCCACCTGGGGGACGCCGCCTGGCGCCAACTCCTCAGAAGCCTGCCCCCCAAGGACAAGTGGGTCGTGTACACCGAGCCGCCGTTCGGGAGGTCCTCTCATGTCCTCGCGTACCTGGGCCGGTATACCCACCGGATCGGCATCTCCGACGCCCGACTCATCGAGGCCAACGACGACGTGGTCCGCTTCGCCACCCGCGACGGCAAGACCGCCACCCTGACGCCCCTGGAGTTCGTCAGCCGATTCCTCCAGCACGTCCTCCCCAGCGGCTTCCACAAGATCCGGCATTTCGGCTTGTACGCCCCGGGAACCGCCCACAAGCAGCTTGCCGCCGCCCGCGCTCTTCTGGAGCCCGACTCCACCGGCCCCACCCACCCCGAGGGCTCGGTCGAGTCCGGCGAGACTTGGGACGCACTCCTCAGCCGACTCACGGGCCGCGACGTCCTGCGCTGTCCCCGATGTCAGCACGGTCGGCTCGACCGCTACCCCCTTCCCGACCCCGCCTTCTCCGAAACCCGCCCCTACCGCAACGACCGGCCCGCATGGCCTCCGTAAGCCCTCCCTCCCACCCCCCCTCTCTCCGCTGGCCCCCCTCGGATACCGGCGACGCCCTCGTCTACCTCGGCGACGGCGGCCACCCGGGGAGCCCCACCAGACCCCCCCGTCTACCCCCGATCTCCACCGATTCACGCCCTCGTTTCCCCCGCACCTTCACCCACTTTCCTCCTCCTTCGCCCTCCCACCCCCAGCCCGATCGCCTCCTGACTCCAGCCCACGAGCCTTTCTCCACATAGGCGATTCGTCGCCCCTCAGCCCGACGAAGCGGCTACGTCCAAGCCGGGATAGCGGCGCGCCCGACCCCGAGACCAGGCTCGGGCGAACTTCCCGCGCCTCTATCCCCTACTGTTTTTCGATTGCGACGGATCGTCGCGGCGTGGTATCGGTTGTCGGTCCGCCGGGCCGGGG
>VGXM01000072.1 GCA_016873295.1 Phycisphaerae bacterium | reverse complement strand
ACGATCGTCACCGACGCGCCCCGGCTCTCGGTAGAGCTCGGGATCTGGCTGCTGCCCGCCGCGTCGAGGTAGAACCGGAACTGCGACGCCGGGGGCGTCCCCGCGACGGTGATCGCGCCGGCGACGTCGATCACGCGCCCGAGGCCCGTCCCCGCGCGGAACACGTACCCGAACACCGAGATCGGGTTCGAGCCGTTGAAGCCCTGCCAGAACGGACCGCCGGGGATCGCGAACGTCGACTGGCCCATGAGCACGCGGCCGGTCGTGTTCGGGTTCACCGCGTTGTCGATCCGCACCAGGCCCGTGCCGGCGCCGATCAACTGCAGGGCGGGCACGCCCGAGAGCGAGGGAGCGAACCGGCGGGCGAAGTTCCCCACCGTGCTGCCCACGTGCGCCTCGTTCAGGTTGGTCCCGTTGGTCACCTCGGAGAGCGAGAACGTGTCCGTCCCGTTCGTTCCGGTGAAGCGGATGTCCTCGAGGGTCACCGAGGCAAACCCGTGGTACGTGTGGTTGTGCGACACCAGCCCGCGCACCCACACCAGACCGTTCTGGTTCACCGACGCCGTCGAGCCCCAGGTCGAGCCGTCGTTCGACACCTCGAACTGGATCGTGCCCCGGCTCTGCGCCGCGGCGGTGCCGGCCAGTGCGGCCAGTGCAAGAACTGCGACAAACTTCTTCATGGTCTTCTCCTCCTGTGGTTTCTCAAGTCAATCCCACGTTAGGGACTTGTCCTCAGTGGACGCGGCCAGTGTACCGCACAAACGCGAGCCTCGCAACTATTTTTTCTCGGAATCCTGCACATCAGCAGAAACCCCAATCCGCGGGCGGTCGGGTGCCGATCAGCAACGACCGCGGCCCGGGGAAGGCCCCGGGCCGCGCGTGTCAACCACAGTGAGGACGCGGGCTCCGAGCCCGCTCGAACAGACGCCTTACCGACGCCGACGCCCGGCGATCAGGCCGCCCAGGCCCAGGAGGGCCAGCGAAGCGGGGGCGGGAACGATCGTCACCGACGCGCCCCGGCTCTCGGTAGAGCTCGGGATCTGGCTGCTGCCCGCCGCGTCGAGGTAGAACCGGAACTGCGACGCCGGGGGCGTCCCCGCGACGGTGATCGCGCCGGCGACGTCGATCACGCGCCCGAGGCCCGTCCCCGCGCGGAACACGTACCCGAACACCGAGATCGGGTTCGAGCCGTTGAAGCCCTGCCAGAACGGACCGCCGGGGATCGCGAACGTCGACTGGCCCATGAGCACGCGGCCGGTCGTGTTCGGGTTCACCGCGTTGTCGATCCGCACCAGGCCCGTGCCGGCGCCGATCAACTGCAGGGCGGGCACGCCCGAGAGCGAGGGAGCGAACCGGCGGGCGAAGTTCCCCACCGTGCTGCCCACGTGCGCCTCGTTCAGGTTGGTCCCGTTGGTCACCTCGGAGAGCGAGAACGTGTCCGTCCCGTTCGTTCCGGTGAAGCGGATGTCCTCGAGGGTCACCGAGGCAAACCCGTGGTACGTGTGGTTGTGCGACACCAGCCCGCGCACCCACACCAGACCGTTCTGGTTCACCGTCGTCGTGGCACCCCACGTCGAACCGTCGTTCGACACCTCGAACTGGATCGTGCCCCGGCTCTGCGCCGCGGCGGTGCCGGCCAGTGCGGCCAGTGCAAGAACTGCGACAAACTTCTTCATGGTCTTCTCCTCCTATTAGGCGGCGGAACCCAAGCGGGTGTCTCTCTCACCGCTCTCAACCCAGTATACCACGCCCCCCCAGTGCGCCAAGGCCCTTGGCGCGGTTATGCCGAAGATCGCTACGGCTTTCGCCCGATAACCAGACCGCCATCCGTAAGGCACTTGACAGGGTTTTGATCGCGTTGAACACAGTCTGGACCCGCGGTCGTCGGCGATCCGGCCCTGGTGGCGCGAGTCGGAAGTCCGCGGACCAATGCGCCGCGGGTGCCACGGGTCATCGGGCGCTTCGCCCGATGACCCGTGCGGTTGTTCGAGGCCGGTCCGGACGCCGGCACGGGCGAGCCGCAAGGCGGCTCGCCCGTGGCACCCGCGGCGCCCGCCCGCGCCCTGGTGCACGTTCTTCCGAATCGCGCCACAGGCAGTTCCGGAGCGGGGAGTCAGCCCCGTCCGTCCGGCCGGGGCGGTCGCGGCGTGCCGAGAAAACAACCGCGGCCCGGGAATAGCTCCCGGGCCGCGGCGAGTCGTTCGATCGGGAGACCCTCTCGGGTCAGCCGTGTCTTACCGGCGACGACGGCCAGCGATCAGGCCGCCCAGGCCCAGCAGGGCCAGCGAGGCCGGAGCCGGGATGATGGTCACGCGGGCGCCATCGAGGGCCGCGTTGGTCGTGAACTTGGTGTTCGTGCCCGCCTCGTTGACGTAGACGACGAACTGGTTGCCCTGCGGGGCGGGGGAGCCCGAGACGAAGAACCGGCCCGTGATGTCGATGTTGCGGGTGCCGGCGGCGGTGCCCGCGACGAAGCGGTAGAGCAACCCGACGACGCCGTTGGCGCCGCTGAAGCCCTGCCACGGCACGCCCGGGATCGCGAAGGTCGACTGACCCGTCACGATGCGGCCGGTGGTGTCAGGGTTGACGTTGTGGTCGAGCTTGACGCCGCCCGCCGTGGTGTACGTGTTCCACGCGGCGGTCGTGCCCTGGGCCTTCCAGAGGTTGAAGCCGCTGGCGGGGCTGATGTCCTGGTTCGTGCGGTTGGCGATGCTGTTCTGCGCCCGCTCGGACACGCCGAAGGTGTCGGTCGCGTTCGCGCCGTTGAAGCTGACTTCCTCGAGGGTCGTCGAGGCCCAGCCGAACACCGGGTCGTTGCTCGACCAGCTGTTCATCTGGCGCACGTACACGTGCGTGCCGGGGGTCACGGTGACGCCCGCGGACCACGGACCCGCCGGGTTCGTGGCGACCTGGAACGACACGCGGCCCTGGCCCGAGAAGGGCTGGGCATTGGCGACGGCGGCGAGGCCGGCGACCGCGATCATGGCAACGGCAAGATTCTTCATTTCAAGTCTCCTCACGTCTGCGACAGTGGTGACAGTTGACCCGAGACCTAGCGAACGAACCACTCGTTCCTAGCCACCTTCAACATGCCCTCTGGTTTGCGCCGTGCCACCAAAACCACTCATTTCGCGCGAGTTTTCTCACCCCGCACGCCAAATCGCCCGCCCAGCCCGGTGGAAGACCCGGCGCCGACGGCTCGCGTTGAGGCATGTTCGCGTTATGTTCGGAGCCCGCGGCCGCTCCCGACCCCGGAGGGGGGGGCCCGGGCGCCCCGGCCTCAGGCGGGGTCAAGGACCGCCGGCGGGCCAACCCAGCCCGGCCCGCTTCCGGTCCCACTCCGCCCGCTCGCGCCCGTTGTCGGACTTGATCGTGCCCGCGCCCCCCGCCGCCAGGTCGCGCATGGCCTCGACCTCCAGCCGGGAGAGGCGCACCGACTCGAACTCGTAGTCCCGCCAGGCCTCCAGCGCCGCCGGCACGATCCCCTCAAGGAGCCGGTGGATGGCCCGGGCGTAGGCCCGGATCTCCTCCTGGGCGTGGCTGTCCATCCGCAGCGACAGGAACCGAAGGAGGTTGTGCAGGTCGCACTTCCAGTACCACTCCGTATAGAGGTTCACGCCGAGGCCGATCCGGGCCAGTTCGCGGCTGACCCCCTGTTCGGTCAGCGACAGGTACTCCCGATACAGCGCCTCGGCCCGGTCCAGGTACTTGAGGAACTCGTCGGCCGTGCGCGCGGCCGCGTCGTCGCTCACGTCGAACCGCTCGTCGCCCCCTTGGCGGTTGGACTTGCTCTGCCGCCGCACGCTCTCGCGCGTGGGGCGGTAGAAGCGGTCGGGCATGATCGAGTACCGCCCCGAGTACTCGTTCACGTTCGCCGTGCGGTGCCGGATCCACTGGCGGGCCACGAAGATCGGCATCGCCACGTGGAACTTGAACTCCACCATCTCGAAGGGCGTCGTGTGCCGATGGCGGAGCAGGTACCGGATCAGCCCCCGGTCCTCGTTGAGCTTCTTGGTGCCATGTCCGTAGGAGACGCGGGCGGCCTGAACGATGGCGGCGTCGGCGGTCTGCCCCCGCGGCACGAGCCGCGGCATCGCGTCCACCAGGGCCACGAACCCGTGGTCGAGCACCTTCAGCTCCAGGCGCGCGTTTCCACCTAGAACGTCCACCAGGGGCGACTCCGGCGGCGTGCGCACGATCGCGGGCGGGGCCTCGACGGCGACGGGCTGCGCGGGCGTCACGGACGGCTGGGAGCGGGCGGGCTGGCTCATGCCGCGAGGGTACGGCGGGGGCGGTGGGCAGTGAAGATGCCCCGTTGACATGCCCCCTCCAGGCACGCCGAGCCTGAGGAGGCCCGGCGACGAAGGCTCGGACCGGAACCGGAGCGCCAGAGCCTTCGCTCGAAGACCCGCTCAGTCTCGGCGTGCGGGTCGGGGGGGGGTGCCCTCCGCCGCGGACAGGCGGGACGCCTGTCCCACCCGAGGGCGGGTGGCGATTGCGTTGGGGGGGTGGGTTGTGTTATGCTGGACCATCGGGGACGCCGAGGAGCAGAGACGGATCGGAGGAACGCATGCGGTCCTTTCTGGTCGTGGTCTTTGCGGGGAGCGTGGCGGGCGCGGCGAACGGTCAGTCCATCGAGGGATACGGGTATGCGCGCTTTGAGGTG
>VGXM01000071.1 GCA_016873295.1 Phycisphaerae bacterium | reverse complement strand
GATCGGTGGCACGGCGTAGGGCGGTGGGAGGCACCGATGTCGCAGGGCCGACATCGGTGGCACGGCGTGGGGCGGCGGGGGGCACCGATGTCGCAGGGCCGACATCGGTGGCACGGCGTGGGGCGGCGGGGGGCACCGATGTCGCAGAGCCGACATCGGTGGCAGGGCGTGGGGCGGTGGGGGGCACCGATGTCGCAGGGCCGAGATCGGTGGCACGGCGTGGGGCGGTGGGAGCACCGATGTCGCAGGGCCGAGATCGGTGGCACGGCGTGGGGCGGTGGGAGCACCGATGTCGCAGAGCCGACATCGGTGGCACGGGGTGCGGCCGTCCGCTCAGGTCTCGACGTCGTTCTCGAGCGTGCTCTTCCATTCCTCGATGTGTTCGAGGTAGATGCAGGTGCCGCGGGCGACGCAGGTGAGGGGGTCGTCGGCCAGGCGCGTGGGGAGGCCCGTGGCCTTCTGGATGACGCTGGGGAGCCCGCGGAGGAGGGACCCGCCGCCGGCCATGTAGATGCCGTTCTCGACCAGGTCGGCGGCCAGCTCGGGCTCGGCGCGTTCGAGGGTGCGGGTGACGGCCTCGATGATGGCGGTGCAGGGTTCCTGCAGGGCCTCGCGGATCTCGTCGCTGGTGATGGTCGTCTTGCGGGGCAGGCCCGAGATCATGTCGCGCCCGCGGACCTCCATGGTCAGCTCCTGGGGGAGCGGGGCGGCGGAGCCGATCTCGATCTTGACGCGTTCGGCGGTCTGCTCGCCGATCATCATGTTGTACGTCCGCTTCATGTGGTTGATGATGGCCTCGTCCATGTCGTCGCCGGCGACGCGGACGGACTCGCAGACGGCGATGTCGGCCAGGGACATGATGGCGACCTCGGTCGTCCCGCCGCCGATGTCCACGATCATGCTGGCGGTGGGCTCGGCGAAGGGGAGCCCCGCGCCGATGGCGGCGGCGACGGGCTCCTCGATGAGGTAGGTCTGGCGGGCGCCGGCGCGGAGGGCCGAGTCGAAGACGGCCCGCTTCTCGACGGCGGTGATGCCGCTGGGCACGCTGATGACCACGCGCGGCCCGAAGATCTTGCCGCGCCCGTTCACCTTGCGGATGAAGTAGGAGAGCATGGCCTCGGTGATCTCGAAGTCGCTGATCACGCCGTCCTTGAGCGGGCGGATGGCGGAGATGGAGCCCGGGGTCTTGCCGAGCATCTCCTTGGCGACCCACCCGACGGCCTCGCCGTTCTTGAGGACCTGGTTGGTGCCCTTCTTGACGGCGACGACGCTGGGTTCGTTGAGCACGATGCCCTGGCCCCGGACGGCGACGAGGGTGTTGCAGGTGCCCAGGTCGATCCCGATGTCGACGCTGAAGAGGCCGAGGATGCGGTCGAGGAACACCGGGGGAGCCTTCCAGGCCACTTCGGATCGGGCCATAGTCATGCCTCGCGGGGGGCGCGCCGGGGTCTCCGATCCCGTCCGCGCCCGCCGCCACGGGGGACGGTCGATTATTGGCCCATCTATCGACCGACCGGGGGGGATGGGGCCACGAACTTGGCGGGCGGGCGCCGAGAAACAACCGCCGCCGGGAGACCCTTTGGGGGCCTCTCGGCGGCGGCGCTTTGGGGACCGTGGGGCGGGAGGAGGGCCCGCCGCGCTCCGCTGGGTCAGATGGACGGGCCCTTGGGGGCGGGCGCCTCGGGGGCGATCTTGATGACGCGCGAGGGCTGGGTGGGGGCGTCCTGGGGCGCCTGGGGCTGGGTCCACTGCCCGCGGGCGTCGAGGTCGATCTTGGCCCGGTCCTCGTAGTTGGCGCCGGCCTGGACGCGCCCGAAGGACTCGAGCTGGGCCTCCTGCTTGGCGCGGATCTCGGCGAAGCGGCCCTGGAGCTGGTCGAGGCTGTGGGCGCGGTAGCGGCTCTGCTCGTCGATGGTCCGCTGCCGCTTTTCCATCATCTCGATCATGCGGTCGTTGCGGGCGATCGAGTCCACCTGGCGGTCCAGGTGCCAGATCTGGGTCTGGAACTGGGCGTGCTCGTTCTCGAGCTGGGTCAGCAGCGAGTCCATGCGGCCCTCCTGCTGCTCGAGGTAGCCCATGTCGCGGTGGATGTCGGCGACGCGGCTGGTGTAGGTGCCCAGCACCTGCTGGATCTTGGTGCCGCGGGCGTAGGCCTGCGACATGTCCATCGTCTCGTTGTTGAACACGATGCGGACGATGGGGGCCGGGGAGTACGACACGGTCTCGACGCCCGAGCTCGTCGCCGACTCGCCCCGCCCGATCAGTTCCTGGAGCTGGGACAGGTCGGCCTGGGCCAGCTCGATGACGCGCTGGCTGACGGTCAGCTCGCGGGCGAGCTGGCCCTTCTGCTCGCGCAGCTCGGCCAGGTCGCCGCGGACCGAGGAGATGCGCTTGGGGTACTCCTGCTCGAGGGAGCGGAGCTGGGCCCGCAGGGCGACCGGGTCCTTGATGTTCTTGTCGATCTGGCCGCGGACCTCGTCGCGCGTCTGGCGGAAGAGGGCGGCGGCCTGGTCGGGGCCGGCGATCAGCACCAGCGCGCCCCCGGCCAGACCCGCGATCACACCGAACCTCACCATTCCCTTGACGAAACTCATGGGCGTCTCCTTGCTGGGGCCGAGCCCCGATTCCCGTGCCGAACCCCCGTGGGGGCCCCTTCGCGGCCGAGCGGGATTCGCCGACGATGCTGCCGGCACGGAGAGTTCATGGGGATCGACCCCGCCGGCTTTCACGCCCCGCCCACCCGCCGGATTGGCAGGGCGGGCCGCCGACGGGGCGATCGGGGCGGGGCCCGCGCGACCGCCCGCCGGGGCGGGGCCGGGGGTGCAAGGATTATGTTCGGGCGGGAAAACCCGGCATGCCGCTTGCCAAACAAAGGAGGGATCGGCCGGAGGGGATCGCGGCCGGGCCGGGGATTGAACCAGGAGGGCGTGGCCCTCCGTATCGCCTTGGGGGGCCGGCGTGCTGACCCAGCTCACGACCAGTTTCATCTCGCGGCTGAGATCGAACGATCAGGCCGCGTGGTACGAGCTGTGGGAGACGTTCGGCCCCGTCGTGCGCGCCCAGCTGACCAAGTGGGGCCGGGGGCGGATCGGGTCGGAGACGGTGCGGGACCTCTCGCAGGAGACGCTGGCGGCCCTGTCGGAGTCCATCGACCGCTACGACCCGCGGCGCGGGGCCCGCTTCAGCACCTGGCTGCTGGCGATCGCCAAGCACGTGCTGGGCGACGAGATGGATCGGCGCCTGGCCCAGAAGCGCGGGCGCAACCGCAAGCCCGCGTCGCTGGACGAGGCGTGGATGGTCTCGGCGGAGAGCACGGCGGACGCGCACTACGAGGCCGCGGTCTTCCGGGCCAAGGTCGAGGCCGCGATCCGCCTGGTCGAGAAGGCGGCGGACTTCACCGACTTCTCGATCTACCGCATGCGCGTGCTGGAAGGGGTGCCGGGCAAGGAGGTGGCGGCGTCGCTGGGCATCAGCGAGCCCACCGTCAGCCGCAGGCTGGCCAAGGTCCGCGACGCCCTTCGGCTCCGCCTCCGCGAGGTCATCTCGACCTACAGCTTCACGGACGACGAGCTGGACGAGGCGGAGCGAAACGGGCTCCCGCTGAATCCCAAACCAGGAGTGGGCGGGGCCGAAGGCGGCGACGCCCTGTTCGACGAGGCCATCGGCGAGATCTACCACCGCCAGATGGAGCTCCGCCGCAAGGACCAGGCCGACCGGCTGATCTAGGGACCGCCCGGCGCAGGGCCGGGCCCGGGGCGGAAAGCGAGGGCGACCATGAGCATCGCGGTGACCTTCGGCATGATGGTGGCGCTGGGTGTCGCCGCGCTGATGATCGTCGCCCTGGTCTTCCTGCTCAAGCCCGTGGTGCGGGGCATCGTCTGGGCGGTCAGGCACGTCTGCTCCTACGTCTTCGGCACGCTGGGCGACGTCCTGCGCTTCGCGGGCGCGACGCTGGTCGTGCTCCTCACCGCCCCGCTGGCGGTCGGGTCGGTTGTCATCGGGCGCTGGTCGGCGGCCCAGCACTACGGGCGGGCCCTGGCGGGCGAGCTCAAGAGCATGGGGCGGTCGCTGTACATGGCGTGCATCGGGCGCCCGGCCCGCCTGCTGTGCCTGGACCAGGCCCTCGCCGGCATCGAGCAGCGCCTGCCCCAGGTCGTCGCCGAGGCCCCGGCGTCGGACCGCCCGGGCAAGCGCACGGGGCAGTTCGACGGCTACCGCATCATCGGGTCTCTCGCCGGGGGTGGGTCGGGCGGCAAGCTCTACATCGCCGAGCCCGACGACATGAAGCGGGCGGGGTTCGAGCGCCGCGGGCAGCGGGGCGTGGAGCGCGTGGTCATCAAGGCGTTCAGCCTCCGCGACGGGTCGAGCATGCCCCAGATCGTGCGCGAGAGCCGGGCCCTGGACGCGGCCCGCAAGCTGGGCCTGGTGCTGGAGCACGAACTGGTCCCGGACCGGTTCCACTACGTCACCCGCTACGTGCCGGGGCAGAGCCTGGGGCTGGTGACACAGCAACTGCACGCCACGTCCAGGGAGGGGCTCGCCGGCCCGACGCTGGCGGCGGGGCTGGGCCTGATCGCCGATCTTCTGCGCACGCTGGACACGTACCACCGCGGCGGGCTGTGGCACAAGGACGTCAAGCCCGACAACATCATCGTGGAGACGCACGCGGGCCAGTCGAAGGCGCACCTGGTCGACTTCGGCCTGGTCTCGCACCTCAACAGCGCCATGACGCTGACGACCCACGGCACCGAGTACTTCCGCGACCCGGAGATGGTGCGGATGGCCCTGCGCGGCGCCAAGGTCAACGAGATCGACGGCGCCAAGTTCGACATCTACGGCGCGGGCGCCGTGCTGTACTCGGTGATCGAGAACGGGTTCCCGGCCCACGGCGTGCTCAGCCCCGTCACGCGCAAGTGCCCCGAGACCCTCCGCTGGATCGTCCGCCGCGCCATGACCGACTACGACAAGCGCTACGTGTCGGTCGCGGAGATGCTCGCGGACCTTGAGGTCGTGCGCCGGTCGGCGGACCCCTTCGCGCTCCGACCCATCGACCTGCCCAGCGTGCGCACGGGGCGGATGGACCTGGACCCGGTCGCCGCGGCGCCCGGGGCGGTCGCGGGCGGGGCGGGCTTCGGGTCGAGCGTGCCGCCGCCCATCCCGGGCGTCGCCG
>VGXM01000070.1 GCA_016873295.1 Phycisphaerae bacterium | reverse complement strand
CCCGCGGCGCATCCACCCGCGGACTTCCGACTCACGTCACTCGTGGCGTGAGTTGAAAGAACGCGCACCAAGGCGCCGGCGGGCGCCGCGGGTGCCACGGGCGATCCGCCTTGCGGATCGCCCGTGCCGGAGTCAGGACGGGCGTCGAAGAGCCGCACGGGTCATCGGGCGAAGCGCCCGATGACCCGTGGCACCCGGAGCGCATCCGCCCACGGACTTCCGACACACACCACTCGTCGTGCGAGTCGCAAGAACGCGCACCAAGGCGCCGCGGGTGCCACGGGCGATCCGCCCGGCGGATCGCCCGTGCCGGCCTCCGGACGGGCGTCGAACAGCCGCACGGGTCATCGGGCGAAGCGCCCGATGACCCGTGGCACCCGGAGCGCTCCGTCCACGGAATTCCGACTCACGTCACTCGTGGCGTGAGTTGAAAGAACGCGCACCAAGGCGCCGGCGGGCGCCGCGGGTGCCACGGGCGAGCCGCCTTGCGGATCGCCCGTGCCGGAGTCAGGACGGGCCTCGAACAGCCGCACGGGTCATCGGGCGAAGCGCCCGATGACCCGTGGCACCCGGAGCGCACCGTCCACGGACTTCCGACTCGCGCCTTAGACGCCGGCGAAGCGTGACACAGCCCTATCCCTGGCGTCGGGCCTGGCCCGGGCCAGGCGGGACTCGTCGAGCTCGACGGGGAGGATCAGGCTGAACATCGAGCCCCGCCCGACCTCGCTGACCAGGTGGATCTCGCCCTGGAGGAGGGCGGCCAGCTCGCGGCAGATCGACAGCCCCAGCCCGGTGCCGGCGTGCTCGCGGCTGTACACCGAGTCGAGCTGCACGAACTTGTCGAAGATGCGGGCGTGGGCCTCGGGCGGGATGCCCGGGCCGTTGTCGATCACGCTGATGCGGACCTGCTCGGCGCCGCCCCCCGGGCCCGCGGGGCGGAGCCGTTCGGCCCGGAGCGTGACCTGGGGGACGCGGCCCGACTTCTCCGCGGGCTCGACAAACTTGACGGCGTTGGAGAGGAAGTTGAAGACGATCTGCTGGACCTTGCCGGGGTCGGTGCGGAGGTCGGGGAGGTCGTCGGCCAGTTCGAGGGCGACCTGCACGCCGCGCTTCGACGCCAGGGGGCCGATGAGGGCCAGCAGGCCCTCGCAGGCGTGGCGCAGGCGGAGCGTGCCCGGGTGGACGTCGATGCGCCCGGCCTCGAGCTTGGCCATCTCGAGGAGGGAGTTGATGAGGTCGAGCAGGTGGCGCCCGCCGCTGAGGATGTTGTCGACGTAGCGGAGGCGCTTGGCGACGCTGGGGGGCGGGTCGGGGTGTTCGGCGTCGGCGCGGGCGGTCTCGTGCAGGAGCTCGGCGAACCCGATGATCGAGTTCAGGGGCGTGCGCAGCTCGTGGCTGATGCTCGCGAGGAACTCGCCCTTGAGGCGGGCGGCCTCGGCGAGGGCGTCGTTGCTGGCGGCCAGCTCGGTGAGCTTGAGGTCCAGGGCCTGGTTCTTGGTCCGCAACTGCTGCTCGCCGCTCTGCAGGTCGGCGAGCATGAGGTTGAAGGTGTCGGAGAGCTCCTCGAACTCGTCGCCGGTGCGGATCTGGCTGCGGGTCTGGGTGTCGCCCTGTCGGACCCGCTCGGCGGTGGCGCGCAGCTCGCGCACGGGGCGCAGGATCAGGCGGTTGGTGAGGAACCAGAAGACCGCCAGAGCCGCGAGCATCACCGGCACCCCGGCCAGCACGAGGTAGGCGGAGTTGAGGAGCAGGAGGCGTGTCGCGGCGATGGAGCGGCGTTCGAGCACGATGATCGAGTCGAGCGTGGGGGCCCCGCCGCGGCCCGGCGCGCGGATCGCCCTGGCGTAGCGGTACTCCACGGTGGTGCCCATCCAGCGAGAGTCGTGGTAGTCGGCCCTCGACGGATCGGTCGCCAGCTGCTTCACGGCGGCGCCCAGGAAAGGGTCCTGCGGCGCCAGCGACGCCGCCCGCGACGCCGGCAGACGCCGGGCCACCACGCCCCCGCGGTCGATCGCCTCCTCGCCCCCGGCGCCGCCGGCCTCGCGCTCGAGCGTCTCCCACGTCCGAACCATCTGCCGGCTGACCTCGATCTGGCCCGCGTCGACCAGGCGGTTCATGCGCAGCCAGGGGATCCAGGTCGCCGCCAGCAGGATCAGCACCAGGGCCCCGCCGAACATCAGCAGGCACTTGTTCGCCAGCGAGAGGCGGGGGATGTGCTCGCGCAGGCCCATGGGCGCAACTGTACAGACGCGGCGGCACGCGGGTCGGCGGGGCCAATACGATGCCGCCGCCCATGCACGACCGGGCCGTCTATCTCGAGACCTTCGGCTGCCAGATGAACGAGCTGGACTCGGAGCTGGTGGGGGGCGCCCTGCGGTCGCTGGGCTACCGCTTCACCGCCGACGCCCAGCGGGCCGGGGTCATCCTCTATAACACCTGCTCCGTCCGCGAGCACGCCGAGCAGAAGGTCTGGAGCCGCCTGGGGGAACTCGCCGAGCGCAAGCGCGAGGACCCGTCTCTGGTCGTGGGCGTGCTGGGGTGCCTGGCGGAGCGCGACGGGCAGGCCCTCATCCGCCGCCTCCCCGTCGTCGACCTCCTCTGCGGACCGGGCGAACTCGACAAGCTCCCCCACCTGTTGGCGAACGCCATCCAGGCCCGCGAGGGGCTGATGGCCGACGGCGTGGAGGTGGAGCGGGCCGCCGCGACCTCGGCGCGGCAGGTGGCGCTGCAGGGCTCGGCATCGAGGCGCAGCGGCACGCTCGCCGCCGCGGAGGACTCGCTCGAACGCCTCGACCTCTCGCGCAGCTTCTCGCCCGTGGACGGGGCGGGGCGGCGCTTCTCGGCCTACGTGCGGATCACGCGGGGGTGCAACAAGTTCTGCGCCTACTGCGTGGTGCCCTTCACGCGCGGCGCCGAGGTCCACCGCCCGCCCGACCACGTCGTCGACGAGTGCAGGCGACTCGCCGACGAGGGCGTCGTCGAGATCACCCTGCTCGGGCAGACCGTGAATCACTACCGCTTCGAGCACGGATCGGCGGTGACGGTCAACGGCCTGACCCAGCCCCAGAAGGGTCGGAGCTACCGGGGCGGGCACCGCCGCGATCCCTACTCGGGCGCCGGCGTCACCACGTTCGCCGGCTTGCTGGCGCGGATCCACGACGCCGCCCCGTCGGTCGAGCGCCTGCGGTTTGTCACGAGCTACCCGCGCGACTTCGGCGACGACGCCCTCGAGGCGGTCCGGGACCACCCGCGGATCTGCCGCTATCTGCACGTCCCCCCCCAGTCCGGGTCCGACCGCGTGCTCGCCGCCATGAACCGCGGGTACACCGCCTCGCAGTACCTCGAGTTCATCGACCGTGCGCGCCACGTCCTCGACCAGCCCGAGAGGGGCCGACCGCTCATGCTCGCCGGGGACTTCATCGTCGGGTTCCCGGGCGAGACGGAGGACGACTTTGAGGCGACCGCGGCCCTCCTGGAAAGAGTCCGGTTCAAGAACAGCTTCATCTTCAAGTACTCGCCCCGTCCCGGCACCGTCGCGTTCGACCGCCTGCCCGACGACGTGCCCGACGAGACCAAGCGCCGACGCAACAGCGCCCTGCTCGATCTCCAGGCCCGCATCAGCGCCCAGGTCAGCCGGGCCCAGGTCGGGGCCACGTTCCCGGTCCTGATCGAAGGCCCCTCCCCCAGGCACGTGAAGACGACCGCCCGTCGAGAGGCCGTCGGGCTCACCGTCGGCGGCCTTGTCATCGACGGGCCCGGCCCGACCCCTCAACGTTCGGATTCCGTTCAGCTCGCCGGGCGGACCGAAGGCGACCTGATCGTGTTCGTCGACGTCGCGCCCGACGCCGTGGCCGGGTTGATCGGGCGGATCGTGCCGGTGTCCATCCGCTCCTGCACGGCGCTCGCCCTCCATGGCGAGCCCGCCTGGGGCTGAGCCCGGGTCCCTTTCACAGCCCAGCCCACGCCCTCCCGCTCGGGTGGTGACCGTTCTCAGTCTTTGTCCGCAGGGAGTTCCCCCGATGGGTGCGGGACTGCCCGAGGATACCCCGGCACCCTAACATATTGCGAATTTTGGTTCCCGGGCGGATTGAGGCGGGCATGAAAGCGGGAAAGTTTGGGTCGATTCGGGCAAAACGCTGGCATTTCTTGAGGCGTGAGGCACCTTGAAGGTGGAGTTTGGTGCCGGTCCACGGAGGTGGCCGGCGTCGGCGTGAGATCACAGTCCATTCCAGAAGAGAGGGCCATAGAGATGACCATCAAGACACTGATTGCCGCTGGGTTGCTCGCCGCGGCGGGCTCGGTCGCGAACGCGGCCGTGACGTTCAGCTTCGCGGATCCTGCGCCCGGCAAGCAGCTCCGGCACACGTCCAACGGCGGGGCGCCCGGCTCGGGCACGCTGTCGTACGACCAGAGCAACACGACGGGCGTGATCCGCTTCATCGTGGGCAGCAACGACGGCTCGATCCCCACCACGGTCTTCTCCAACGCCCGGATGGAGATGAGCATCGACATGGGGACGGCGATTCCGATCGCGGGCGGGTTCATGGCCCCGCTGATGGGCACGTTCCGGATCTACGACTTCAGCAGCGCGTTGGACATCCTGACCGGCACGTTCGGCCAGGGCGGCGGGACGGCGGTCGTGTTCGGAGCCTCAGGCGCCCTGATCACGAACAGCATCGCGCCCAACGCGCTGGTGTACACCGCGGGTCCGGCGCTCCAGGCGCTCCTTCCCACCGGCCTGGTGCTGGCGCCCCTGTTTGACGCGGTCTTCACGATCACGGACATCGCCCAGATCGGCGGCGGTCCCTTCGTGAACACGGCCGGCGAGGTCGCGAGCTTCGACGCCAACGCGTCGTTCTCCGGCACCTCCGAGCTGATCCCGACGCCCGGCACCCTTGCCCTCCTGGGCGCCGCCGGACTGGTCGGCATCCGCCGCCGCCGCTGAGCGGTTCGCCTCGGATCGACATCAAACTCAAACGGACCCGCCCTTTCCGGGCGGGTCTGTTCGTTTCTCGGGTCAGGCGGGGTCTCGCCGGCGTCCCGGCGCGCTCCCGAGGTTCGCCGCCGCCCTTCCTCCCGGGCATCGAAACGGGGCGTGGCGTTCACGGGGCGCGGGGCGGGCCGGTCGCGTCCGGGGGCGGCTCGGCGAACCGGGCGGCGGCGCGGCGCTTGGCGGCCAGGAGCGGCCCGCTTTCCCCGGTCTCCGGAGGCTCCGCGGCCGAGGGAGGTGCGGGACCCGCGTCCCGCGATGCGCGGATCTCCGCGAGCCTCCGGGCACGGCGTGCGTCGGCGGCGGCCAGGGCGACCCGCCGCGCCTCGCCCTGGTCGAGC
>VGXM01000069.1 GCA_016873295.1 Phycisphaerae bacterium | reverse complement strand
CCGGACCCCCACGCCCCCGCGACACGTCCTCGCACGGCGTCCTTGCGAGGCGTGGCGTCCCCGCCACGCGCCCCCCGGGCCACCGCGCGCCCCCCTCTCCTCCAGTGCAGGGCCGGGGAGGGGTTGACCCTCCCCGCTGCAATAGGTGGGACGGGCGTCCCACCTGCCCGCTCGCAAGGCGCCGCCCCGTCGCTCGCCCCGCCAGCGCCGGTCGCGCGTGCCGGAGCACGTCGCGCTCACGCCCCCCGAAAGCGCCCGCTGCGTCAGCTCGTTGGCGCGGTTGAAGGAGCCGGCGTCGGTGAACTCGTCGGCGTCGTCGGAGTCGCCGTCGCCGTTGAGGTCGAGGAAGCGGCTGGCCCAGTTCCCCGTCCGCGAGAGCGTCCACTGCTCGTCGCGGGTGAAGGAACCCAGGCTGCCGGTCACCCACGATCCCTCGCGAGCCCGCGTGAGGCGGTTGAGGTCGTCCAGAGTGTACTGCGAGTCTCGCGACTCCTATTTGCTTTCCGCACGCACCCGGTACGCGGTCATGCCCCTGACGGACGCCACGACGAGCATGTCCGACCCGTCCGACGCCCGCCGCCACGCAATCGACGGATACGGCCACTGCGGCGACCGGACATCACCGACTCGATCGCCAGTGCTCGCGTCGTAGAACATGATCTGGCCGTCCTTGAATGCAACCGCGATCCGCTCGCCATCCGGTGACGCCTGCGGTTGTAAGAAAAAAGCACGGCGCACCCGCGCGTCGTCGTCGCGTACACTCCACTGAATCGTCCCGTCATACGCCAGCGCCTGCAAGTTGAACGGCGAAGGACGCGCTCCCACAAGGAGCTGCCCTCCCGTGGCCGCGCCGGCAACTGTGATTGTAAACGGTGCTTTGTCCCATTTATACGATCGAACGACCCGACCTTCCCCATCCAACAACCAGGCTGGACCGTGCCCCGAAGCCAGGACTTGCCCCCGGTCGCCGCCGACCGCGCCGAGACCGACAACGACATCGATCCACCGTCCCTCCGACGCACACCAAAGGTCCTCGCCAGTCCCGCTCAGCGCGAAGACACCCTCGCTTGCGCCGACCACGATCTCGTCGGCCCCGTCTCCGTCCAGATCGCACGCCGCAATATCTTTGATCGACTTCGGCAGGCGGCGCTCCCATCGAGCGGACCCGTCCTCTGCGAACGCATGGATCCGGTCGACCGCGACTCCCGCGCAGACAAAGCCCAGCGCGCCGAGTGCATCGCGCCGGTAGACACGAAAGTACGTGTTCGGCGCATCCTCCTTTCCCGCGATCCCTATAGCGCTCTCGATGCTCCCATCCTCGCCGACCCGGCAGACCTCCGCCATCCAGCCCGCCTCGGTTCCGTCCGAGTGCACTCCCCTGAGCCCGTAGATCCCCGGGGTCCGCCGATCCGCGTCGATCGAGGCCCAGTCGTCGTCGTTCGACCAGATCTGTTCAACGAGAAGCCGTCCCTCCGCCGGGGGTGTCACGACCCGGTACGCCGGCGAATAACCGACGTACAGCAGGCTCAAGATCCATGCGAGACCCGCAATTGCGCCAATGGCTGTAATGGCAGCAACCACCAGGATTGCACTGCAAGATCGGCCTGTCACTGCTCCCATTGCGGGCTTCTCATCAGGCTCGCCGGCGACAAGAGAAAAAGGACGATGAACGCTGATCGAGTTTGAGCGAGGCGCAACGAGGCCGATCCCAGCGCCCAACAGCGAACCACTGACCTGCCCTGCTCAATCGGTGGCCCATGTGCTCCTCCCCGTCGGGCCGCCCGTCGCGAACAGATTCGCTCCGACTCGGGCAGCGCCGCGGACGATGTACGGGTCAATACCCGGTCCGGGGCGCCGTGGAACGTCTGGAATGCATGGAGTTGGCGGCTTCGCTCTGGGCGGCTTTGGTTGGCCCGTACACCTGCAATGCTTCTCTTGCGCCTTGCAATAGAAACTTGAACCCGCAAACCTCACGGCGCTGCAATAGGCCGTCGCCAAAATGTCGCACATCACCCCTAATAATCCTTCGAGAAACTCACAGGTCTCGTGTAGGCACTTGCAGAAATCGTCATCACACGGACCTTGACGCTCACCCTTGGTATTGCACGTGCTATAGCACAAATCGTGCTCTCTGCAACAACGAAAAAAGTTCAGCCCAAGTGGAAAATTTGGGATAATCGGCTCAAGTATCCCCGCACCGCAACCTCCGTCCGCGTTGGGCGGGTATAACGGATCCTGCTCAACGTTACCGCGGCATCTCGTGAAAACGGGACAAGGCTGCCCAGGAGGGATACTTGGCGGCTGCGGTACTTCCCGGCAGACGGGAGGGCTGTCGTCCGGCCAAAGCGTGGTACCCACGGGCGCCGCTGTGGCACAGCTAGCTCCACCGCACGCCGCGCTTGCCAGTCCGCGCGGGTCGGTTGCGTTCATCGGCCTCGATGCCACGTACTCGTACACGCTCATCCCATCCACATACCCCAGCGGATCGCGCCTCGTCCACCTCCCGATGCTCGCGTCGTACACGCGGTGTCTTACGTGGTACTTAGATTGCCCCGACGCCTGGGCCGAGCCCGTGAGGCTCGGGTCGTGCTGGTACCCGGCGTAGCCGATGCGGTTTCTGATCGACGCGCGCGAGAGGGCCGAGCGGCCGCCGGTTTCGCCCGCGTTGTAGACGCCGATCCACGCCAGGATGTCGTTGAAGTCCACCACGCCGTCGAGGTTCAGGTCGGCGGACGGGTCCTCGTTCCCGTGCGCGGCGTAGAAGGCCGAGTTGTCGGCGCTGTCCACGTCGCCGTCGGCGTCGAAGTCCGCCGCGGAGACGCAGAACGGCACGCCGTAGGCGCTGTACTTCACGCGCTCCGCCACGACGCCCTCGCTGGCGTCGAAGACCGCCACCACGTCGGCGCGCCAGTTCTGGAGCGGGTAGACCCGCCGCCCGAGCACGTCGGGCTCGGCCGTCCACGCCGTGGAGTTGTCGTCCTGGCGGAGGACCACGCTGTCAATATAAGAGGAATCGCCCCCGCCGTCCACCCCGGCCGCGTGCCAAACAAAGACCTCGCGCGGGTCGGCGTCGCCGCCGCGGTACGTCGCCACGATCCGCCAGCGTTCGTCGTGGGTGAACCAGTAGACCGGGTCGTCGCCGTCCACCGTGCCGCTGGCGTTCGCGTCGTACTTCCAACTCGTGCGGAAGCCGAGGCCGTTGTAAGAATACTCGGCGACCAGGGCGCTGGTGGCCCGGTTCCGCACCCGGCGCAGGCGCCCGAACGCATCGTACTCGTAGGTGTAGTCCTTGCCGTCGTTGGTCAGGTTCCCGGCCTCGTCGTAGGCCGGCGAGTACGTCGCGCTCACGCCCCCCGAGAGCGCCCGCTGCGTCAGCTCGTTGGCGCGGTTGAAGGAGCCGGCGTCGGTAAACTCGTCGGCGTCGTTGGAGTCGCCGTCGCCGTTGAGGTCGAGCAGGCGGCTGGCCCAGTTCCCCGTCCGCGAGAGCGTCCACTGCTCGTCGCGGGTGAAGGAACCCAGGCTGCCGGTCACCCACGATCCCTCGCGAGCCCGCGTGAGGCGGTTGAGGTCGTCCATGGTGTACTGCACGTCCCACCCCGTGCCGGCGGTCGGGGCGGTGAGCTGGTCGTCCACGAGCGTGACGTTGGAGTTGCGGTCGTGCTGGACGAGCGTCTTGTAGACGTCCGCGGCCCCGTCCACCCACCAGTTGCTCGTGGCCACGCGCCCGAAGGCGTCCAGCTGCGGGTACTTGCCCGAGGACCCACCGCCGCGGTAGAGCCGGTTGAAGGCGTTGATCTCCGGCAGCGTCGTGCCGACCAGGTGGGCGGCCCCGAGGTAGTCGTACGCCGCGACCTCCACCGCCGTGATCCCCTGCGGCGGCGTCCAGCGCAGGCGCGAGACGCGGCTGGCGGCGGCGTCGAGACGGTCGCCCGTCGAGAGGTAGTCCAGGTCCACGCGCCCGTGCTGGGCCGAGCCCAGGAAGGTCTCGGTGCGCGAGCGCCGCACTGTCTGCCGCCCGCCCGAGGGCGAGGCCTTCTCGTAGGTGTGCCGCACCTCGGCGGTGCCGCGCCCCGATCCGCCGAAGTCCGAGTCCACGTCCTGCTCGAAGATCATGCGCGACGCCAGCCCATTGTGCGCGCTCCCGGGCCGCTCAATTAAGCCACGCGTCGATCCAGCGCACCAGCGACTCGCTCGCTCGCCGTGCCTCTGCGAGAGCCGCACGGGCTGTTCTTTCGTCCGAGTCGAACAACGTGTACGTCGGGCCATCCGCGCGCGTAAGGGCCTCAAGAGCTCGAATCGATAGCAGCACCACGCCGACGAGCATCATCTGCCTCATGGGAACTCCGCCGTCCGGTTGGGCGTCAGCGGCGCTCGCCAAGACCGCACAGACGCGCGTAATCTCGCGAGGCGGAAGCCCGTCGCACACGCTAAGAATCGCCATAATCGCCGAGTCCTGAAAGGTCCCCCACCACTCGGGCGCTGAATCGTGGAGCATCAGGAATGCGGCCATCGCCCTCTCCCATTTGCGCTCCTCGCACGTCGAGCCAAGAATCACAAGCCGAAGCAGCTCTCCGTCATCGAATTCTCGCTCAACCGCCACGGCCGCCGGGTCGACCGCCCGAGAAAGGAGTGTCTGCCAGCGCCCGTTGGAATCGGCCTCATACGGATTAACACTCCCCGGCACTGTGCGCGCTTCCGGGTGGTGCTCGAGCACGAAGCGAACGACCTCGGCAATCACCTTCTGAGCATCGCTCTTTATCATATCATGTTCGCCTCGCCTCAATCAATCTGTCGACCACACAGAGATTCTGCTGGGGGATACTGCAAGCGGCAACTGGCTCTTCGAACATTCGCACTGCATATACTTGAGCAAGCAGTCGATCGTGTTTGCCCACATATTATCAATGGCCGTGTCGTGGCCACCCGGCTTCCTTTCTGGCCCGTCGAACCTACAGAACATCTTCTCGAGCGGCGGGTGGCCTCGATCGCACCAGAGAGTGAATCCGTGCCACCGATCGCCGGTGCCTCCGGCGATCGGTGCGTGCCCACCCGTCGCCCGCGCACGTCGGGCTGCGCCATCCACGCCGTGGAGTTGTCGTCCTGGCGCAGGACCATCACCGCAGCATACCGGCGATCGTGCCCACGGCTTGACCCGCCCGCGGAATCACCCCCGCGCGGCCGGGAGAACCACCTCCACCTCGGCGCTGCCGCTCGGACCGGCCCCCAGGCGCAGCGACCCCCCCACCGCTCCCACCAGCCGTCGGCACACGCCCAGGCCCAACCCGTGACCGGCGGCGCCCTCGACCCGCCCTCGATCGACCTGGGCCAGCACCGCCGGGTCAAACCCCGGGCCGTCGTCGAGCACCCGGATCGAGACCGCCCCCGCCGCTCGCTCGCCCCGGACCTCGATCCGCCCGGACTCCCCCGCCGCCCGCCGCGCGTTCGTGAGCAGGTTCACCAGCACCCGCTCCAGGTCCACCGGGTGCATACCGGCCACAAGCTCCGCCGCAACCGCCACCTCCAGCCGACCCCCCCACCCCTCCAAAGCCGCCCGCGCGGCCGACTCAACCAGAGACCGAACAGTCACCGTACTATTGATGCCAGCCCCATCGTCCGCCGCCAGGGCCGTCACGGCCTCTTCGAGGGCGCGCTCGGTGACCGCGATCGCCCGCTCGATCCCGGCGATCACCCTTTCCCAGTCCTCCCGCTCCGGCCTGCCCACGCCCCGGCGCCTCAGCCCCAACTGCGCGCGCATGAGTGTGTATGTTAGGGCGTTGTTTACATCGTGTGCCCACGCCGCCAGGTCCATGGGCCACCCATCGGCCGCTCGCGCCTCCGACCGGCCCTCTTCGGCGCAGGTTTGCCGAGACCCCGCCGCCGACCCCCACCGAATCCGCCCTTCTTGCCCAGGTCGCCCCGCCGAGGTTCCACGTGGAAGCGCTCGAGTTCGGGCGTCCCGCGGCGGCCTGTTCCACGTGGAACATCGGCGTCGAGCAGATTCTCTCGGCCGCGGGCGGCGTGGGCCGATCGGTGGTAGGCTGGCCGAGATAGTGGAGGATCCAAGATGACGAACTCACAGGGCGGTGACACGAAGCCTCGGAAGCTCGGTAGGGGTTTGAGCGGGCTGTTGTCGATCCCGGGGCCTGTGCGGGTGGAGGCCTCGGGGGCTGGTCCGCGATCGTCCGATAACATCGAGCTAACGTCCGATAATGATCACATGGGGTCTGGGGATCGGGCGGGGGTGGC
>VGXM01000068.1 GCA_016873295.1 Phycisphaerae bacterium | reverse complement strand
GGCGCGACGGTCGGCGTCCGCGGCGAGGTGGTCAGCCCCGCCAACAACTCCGCCGGCGTCTACGGCTCCGCCGAGTCCAACACGGGCGACAGCTACGGCGTGTGGGGCGTCACCAACAGCACCACCGCCACCGCGGGCGGCATGTACGGGCAGAACGCCAATACCACCACGAGCACCGGGACGCTTACCGGGGTCCGCGGCGGGGTCAGCAGCACCATCGCCGGGCCCGTGGCGCGGGGCGTGTTCGGCACCGTGGGCAACGCCAACGCCAACTCCGCCGGCGTCATGGGCACGACCACCGCCGCCGTCGGTTCGGGCGTCCTCGGCGAGGTCGCCTCCATCGGCGCCTTCGGCGTCCAGGGGCGCAACACCAGCACGGCCCCGGGGGGCACGCCCACCGGCGTCCTGGGCACCGTGGCCAACACCACGGGGACGTCGCGCACGTCGGCGGCCCGCGGCGTGTCGGGATCCGCCACCGGCGCCACCGGCTCGTCCTACGGCGTCTACGGCGAATCGGCGTCCAGCGCCACGGGCCTGAGCGGCGCCGCCGGCGTCAGCGGGTTCTCCTCCTCCGGCGCCGCCGGCGTCATGGGCGTCTCCGGCGTCACGGCCGGCGGCTCGGCGACCAGCGGGCGCGTCCCCGCCGGCGGCCTCTTCGGCTACACCTCCAACTCCGACGGCAACGCGGGGTACTTCCTCGGACGCGTCGTCATCGAGAACCAGTCGGGCAACGGGTCGCAGACCTCCGGCACCGATCCCTTCATCGTGTGGGCCCAGACCAACGGTGCCGCGGGCGTCAACAGCCAGGCCCAGATGTTCGCCAACGCCTTCAACCCCACCTCCGACCGCGACAAGAAGACGGCCTTCCAGACGGTCGACGCCCACGCCGTGCTGGGCAAGGTCGTCGCTCTGCCGCTCACGACCTGGCGCTTCAAGACCGAGGACCCCGCCGTTCGCCACATGGGCGTCATGGCCCAGGACTTCCACGCCGCCTTCGGGCTCAACGGCGACAAGGACAGGACCATCACCACCACCGACATGGACGGCGTGCTGGTCGCGTCGGTCCAGGGCCTGCACGAACTGATCATGGAGCAGCGGGCGACGATCTCGCGCCTGGAGTCGGAACTCGTCGGCGTGCGCGGCGACCTCGAACGCACCCGCACGCTCTTCAACTCGGGTCCGGGCTGGATCGTCGCCCTCGCCGGCGGCTCGCTGATCGGCGGCCTCCTGCTTTCCCGCCGGCGCCGCTAGCAGGCCGTTGAGAATGTCCCCTTGAGGGCGCAACCGGTTGGGTTCGGCGTGCGACGATGGCGCCATGATTCGCATGCCAGTGAGTTCACGCGCTCCAGCCGCGGGGTGCGGCTGATGGTCCCGGGGCGCTCGGCGTCGAGCGTGAGCGGCTGTCGGCGATCGCCGCCCGGACGTGGACGCGGTCGCTGTCCGCCCGGTTGCCGAGGTCGTGGGTCCGCATCCACAGCCGGTGGCGCGAGTCGGGAGTCCGTGGACGGATGCGCTCCGGGTGCCACGGGTCATCGGGCGCTTCGCCCGTGACCCGTGCGGCCGTTCGACGCCCGTCCTGACGCCGGCACGGGCGACCGCCGGGCGGATCGCCCGTGGCACCCGCGGCGCCCGCCGGCGCCCAAGCGTCGCCGCGGCAAGCCCGGGGGCGTGCCACGACTGTTCGGCTCGGCGAACAGTCGTGCTTCCGTTGCCGGACACTGCGTCTGTCGCCGGACACCGCGTCCCTCACCGGACACGACTGTGCCCCAAGCGGCACAGTCGTGGCACTTGGCGTGCCACGACTGTTCGGCTCGGCGAACAGTCGTGCGTCCGTCGCCGGACACTGCGTCTGTCGCCGGACACCGCGTCCCTCGCAGGACACGACTGTGCCCCAAGCGGCACAGTCGTGGCACCCGGCGTCCCTCACCGGACACGACTGTGCCCCAAGCGGCACAGTCGTGGCACTTGGCGTGCCACGACTGTTCGGCTCGGCGAACAGTCGTGCTCTCCCCGCCGGCACGACTGTGCCCCACCGGCACGACTGTGCCCCGAGCGGCACAGTCGTGGCACCCGGCACCCGGCGCGGAGGCGCGCTGAGCGTCTGCACGCGCCCGCCGCGGCCTCCGTGGGTTGACACCGCCGCACGCCACGGCCCGCATGGTTGCGCCACCCGAACAGAAGCGCACCAGGCGCGCGGGAATCAAGTGGGATCCGCATCAGAGGACCTTGAGCGCCACGCGCTTCTGGACTTCGTCGACGGGGCGGGCGATGAGGTCGTAGCCCTCGGAGGCGACGATCACGCCGCGGACCAGTTCGCCCGGGGCGAGCTGGTCCTTGGAGTGGACGAAGGTGACCGCGTCGATGTCCGGGGCCTGGCGGATGGTGCGGCCCTGGAAGAGTCGCCCCGCGGTGGAGACGCCGGTCGTCGCCTGCCCCCTGGTGCGCAGCGCGTGGTCGATGATCACGTCGACGCGGGCGCCGGAGGCCGGGTCGCTGGCGTCGAAGCGGGCGGCGAGGCGGGCGTTGCGGGCGAAGGCAAGGCGCTGCTGCAGGGCCATGATCTCGCCCCTGCGGCGGGCCTTGACCTCCGCGGGCACGGCGAGCGCGGGGTCCTGCTCCATCGTCCCCGCGACCGTTCCCGCTTCCTTGGAGTACTCGAAGACGCCCACGGCCTCGAAGCCCATGCGCTCGACGAAGCCGAGGAGCTGGGCGTGGTCGTCCTCGGTCTCGCCCGGGAAGCCGGAGATGAACGTGGTGCGGATGGCCATGCCGGGGACGCGCTCGCGGAGGGCGAGCAGCACGTCCTCCTGCCGGGCCCGCGTGACGTGGCGTCGCATGGACTTGAGGACGCGGTCGCTGGCGTGCTGGAGGGGGATGTCGATGTACGGCGCGACGCGCCCGCGCGTCGCGAGTTCCGCGAAGGCGTCGATGATGGGGCGCGAGAAGTTGCTGGGGTAGGCGTACATGAGGCGGACCCAGCCCCCGGAGCCGTGCTCTTCCACGGCGTCGGAGAGGGACTTGAGCAGGAGGGGGAGCCCGCGATCGAAGGATGGGGGGCGATCCCGGGATTCGCTCGAAGACCCGCTCATCCCGGGCGTGCGGGGGTTGCGAGCGTCGGACGGGGCGGCGCCCATGCCCAGCCCGAGGTCGTCTCCGAAGCTGGTGGTGTCCTGCCCGATGAGGAGGAGTTCGAAGGCGCCGTCGTTGAGGAGTTCGCGGGCCTCGGCGACGATGCGGTCGACGGGCTTGGAGCGCATCTTGCCGCGGATGGAGGGGATGGTGCAGAAGGCGCAGTTCTGGTTGCAGCCCTCGGAGATGCGGAGGTAGGCGTAGTGGCGTGGCGTGAGGCGGAGGCGGGCCGAGTCGTCCTCGAAGTAGCCGATGCCCTTGCCGTCCTTGCCCTGGACGGTGAGCCCGACGGTGTCGACGCCGCGGGCCCTGGCGGCCTGGAGGGCGTTGGCGGCGACCCAGTACCGCGGGGCGTCGGGAGAACTGGATGGAGAGGACAGGCGCGAGGCCTGTCCCACCGGGCCCCGGACGGCTTCGACGATCCGGTCGCGGTCGAAGACGCCGATCATGGCGTCGATGCCCGGGGCCCATTCGAGCATCTTGGCGCGGTGGCGCTGGACGAGGCAGCCGGCGACGATGACGCGCTGGACGTCGCCGCGTTCCTTGGCGCGGAGGGCCTCCTGGATCACCTGGAGGGATTCGTCCTTGGAGGCCTCGAGAAAGCCGCAGGTGTTGACGACGACGGCGTCGGCGCCGCCGAAGGAGTCGGGGTTGTCGGGGTCGTAGGAGACGGGGAGGAGCCCGTCCTGGGCGAGGAGCCCGAGCATCTTCTCGGAGTCGACGAGGTTCTTGGGGCAGCCCAGGGAGATGAGGGAGACGGAGGCGACGGCGTCAGCCTCGGCCGCGGGGCGGGTGCTGGTGTGCTTTGGCTGTCTGGGCATTCCGCCGGAAGGATAGGGGCGGCGGGCTCAGGTCTCGTCGGGCTGGTGCTTGCGGGTGGTGGCGGGCATGCGGGTGAGGACCTTGTCGATCAGGCCGTAGTCGAGCATCTCGTTCTCGTCGAGCCACTTGTTGCGGTCGCAGTCCTTGGCGATCTTGTCGGTGGTCTGCCCGGTGGCGTCGGCGTAGATCTGGTAGATGCGGTCGCGGAGGCGGAGCATCTCGCGGGCCTCGATCTCGATGTCGGTGGCCTGGCCCTCCATGACGCCGGAGAGGAGGGGCTGGTGCATGAGGTTGCGGGCGTTGGTGAGGGCGAAGCGCTTGCCGCGGGTGCCGCTGGCGGCGATGATGGAGCCCATGCTGGCGGCCTGCCCGATGACGTAGGTGCAGACGTCGCAGTCGACGAACTTCATGGTGTCGATGATGGCCAGGCCCGCGGAGACGGACCCGCCCGGGCTGTTGACGTAGAGGTGGATGTCGTTGGCGCCGTCGGTGGCGCCGCGTTCCTTCTCGTTGGCGAGGAAGAGGAGCTGGGCGATGATGAGGTTGGCGATCTCGTCGCCGACGGGCCCGCCCAGGAAGACGATGCGGTCCTTGAGCAGGCGCGAGTAGATGTCGTAGGAGCGTTCGCCGCGGGCGGACTTCTCGATGACGATGGGGACGAGGTAGCCGGACATGGGTGGAGGCACTGGGGATCGGGCGCTGGTGGGTGCGTTGGTCCGTCCGTCGTGCCGGGCTCCTTGGGGGGGGGCGTGGGGTGCGTTCTGCGCGGGGCGGCCCCGCGCCCGGTGCCTACTTCTTGGTCTCGGCGAGGACCTCGTCGACGAGGCCGTAGTTCCTGGCCTCCTCGGCGGTGAAGTAGCGGTCGCGCTCGCTGTCGCGCTGGATGTTGTCGATGGCCTGCCCGGTGTGGACCGAGAGGATGCGGTTGAGCTCGGCCTTGGACTTGATGATCTGCTCGGCCTGGATGCGGATGTCCTCGGCCTGGCCCGTCACCCCGCCGTAGGGCTGGTGGATCATGACCTTGGCGTGGGGCAGGATGAAGCGCTTGCCCTTGCCGCCGGCGGTGAGGAGGACGGCGGCGCCGGAGTAGGCCCGCCCGATGCAGTAGGTGCTGACGGGGGAGGAGAGGAAGCGCATGGTGTCGTAGACGGCGAGGGTGTCGTCGACGGCCCCCCCCGGGGAGTTGATGTAGAAGTTGATGTCCTTGCCGCGGCCCTGGTTCTCGAGGTAGAGCATCTGCATCATGACGCGGGCGGCGGAGGCGTGGTTGATCTCCCCGATCAGGAACACCACGCGGTTCTCGAGCAGGAGCTCGTCGATGGTCATCTCGCGCGTGCGCTGGTAGGTGACGCCGGCTGCGGGCATGTCTGGCTTCCTTCAGGGCCCCCCCTGGGGCGTTCGGCTGCGGTTCGACCGGACCTTCCCACAATATGCGGGCGGGCGGGCCCCGTCGGGTATCGGCCGGAAGGGGCGCGTGGTTTGGCCCGCGCTCCAACCCGGCCCGACGCGGGCTCGGGCCCGCCCCGAGACGTACACTCCGCGTTCCCGAACAAGCCCCCGGCGATCCCTCATGCCCACCGCGGTCATCAGCGACATCCACGCCAATCTCGAGGCCCTCCAGAGCGTGGTGGCGGACATCGACCGGCGCGGGATCGAGCGGGTGGTGTGCCTGGGGGACGTGGTGGGGTACGGGCCGGACCCCCTGGCGTGCGTGGACCTGGTGCGGGAGCGGTGCGCCTGGTCGCTGATGGGCAACCACGACTTCGCGGTGCTCTACGAGCCCACCAACTTCAACATCCACGCCGAGTCCGCCGCCTTCTGGACCCGCGAGCAGTTCGACCTGGAGCCGGGCGACGCCGCGCGGGCGCGGCGGTACGAGTACCTCTGCAAGCTGCGCGTGCGCGTGGTCGAGAAGCAGCCGGACGGGGCCTTTCCGGTGCTGTTCGTGCACGGGTCGCCGCGGCGGCCCATCAACGAGTACGTCTTCTCGCACGACGCGATCGAGCAGCCGGACAAGCTGGCGGCGATCTTCGACCGCATCCCGCGCCTGTGCATGGTGGGGCACACGCACGTGCCCGGGGTGTTCACGGACGAGCCGGACTTCTATCCGCCCGGCGAGCTGGGGGAGATGTGCTACCGCTTTCAGGCGGGGGAGAAGGCGCTGGTGAACGTGGGGTCGGTGGGGCAGCCCCGCGACGGCGACCCGCGGGCCAGTTACGCCATCCTGCACGCCGACCGGGTGGAGTTCGCGCGGGTCGAGTACGACGCGGAGACCACCGCCCGCAAGATCCGCGGCGTGGCCAAGCTCCCCGAGCAACTCGCGGCCCGCCTGCTGGTCGGGCAGTAATCGGGCCGGCGCGACGCCGCCTCCGCCTATCGTTGGCCCCCTTCAGGGATCCTCCATGCCTCAAGCTCCCCATCGATGGCTGCGGGCGGTGATACCGGCGGTGGTGCTGCTGGGCGCCGTCGGCGTGTTCATCGCCATGCTGCGCCCGACGCCGGCGCCCAAGGCGGCGCCGCCGCCCCCGGTCGCGGCCTCGCCCGCCCCACCGACTCCGCCG
>VGXM01000067.1 GCA_016873295.1 Phycisphaerae bacterium | reverse complement strand
TCCGCCTCACGGAGCTTCCGAACCACCTCGTCCGTCCTGTGACGCTTCCGCTTCATCGAGAACCTCCTGGGTACCTTGTACCCGAAAGCTCTCACTCAACCCGGATCAGATTCCCCAAGGCAGGTCACCACCACTCCCACGATGGCGCTCACGACTCGACCCAAGATCTTCTTCATACATGCCTCCAAGCATCGTCCGGATGGGCGCCCGCGACCCGGCGCCCGCCCGCGGTCCCCGCAGCCGGCACGGGAAACGGCTCCATGCAACCAACGCCCGCCTACGAGGGCGGGCTCGGCGCTGCGGAACTCACGCGAATCGGGCACGGCGGTGCACGCGCGGAACGCTGGTGGGCCCGATGCGATACGCGCACGCGCCCTCCCCCGGCCCCAGCACCGCACATGCTAACACAGGTTCGATTGGAGAGATTAGGGGAAAATCCCTATCGCCAAGAGAAAACCCCGATGCGATCGACTCTCGCCCGCAAGCGGTATCAAGAGCGTACCGGTTGCAAACGCCGCGCTAACAAGGCGTATTGTAGTCGTTCAGGAACTCGAGGAAGTCGTTGAAGTCCACCTGCCCATCGGCGTTCAGGTCCGCCAGGGCCGAGCCCGCGTTGAAGTCGTTGAGGAACCCGAGCAGGTCGTTGAAGTCCACCACACCGTCGCCGTTCCAGTCCGCCGGGCAGAAGGGCGGGCAGTCGATCGTGAGCACCGCCAGGTCGTCGACGGCGGCCTCGACGATGGAGCCTGGGGCCAGGTCCTCTGCGATGAACCGGAGGCGCACCTGGGCGCTCAGCGGCACGACATCGGCGACGCGGAACTCGTGGTAGAGCCAGCCACCGGAGGTGCCAGCGCCCGCCGGGCCGACCGTCTCGGCGTTGGTCCAGGTGGCGCCGTCGTTGTTGCTGATGTCGACGCGGAAGGTGTCCTGGTTGGGCGCCGAGCCCTGGTTGTTCGAGTACCAGCGCCAGTACCCGATCCGCGTGTCCGCGTGGGAGCCCGCGAGGTTGATCTGGGCCGAGAGCAGCGTGGTGTAGCCGTCATCGACGTCGAAGGCGCCGACGGACGTGCCCGCCGCCCGCCCGGTCACCCAGCAGTTGACCCCGGGGCTCGGGGTGTGGTCGTCCTCCGGCTGGGCGGCGGTGCCCTCCGGGTCGCCCCGCTCCCACTGCCCGCGCACGGCGGTGTCGCCCGGCTGGCCCCCGACCCAACCCGCCGCCGATTCCATGTCGAAGGAGGCGCGGGTCGTGCGGGTGCCGGCCGCGGCGGCGTTGGTCGCCGGGCTGCTGAACTCGGTGCCGGCCGTGTTGCGGGCCTTGACGCGGTATTCCACGGTGCTCTCGCACGCCTGGGCGGGGATCGCCGCCTGGAACCGCTGGGCCCCGGTCTGCAGCATGGGGATGCTCTCCACCGCCCCGCCGTTCACGCTCACGTCGAGCACCACCGTGGAGGGGTTCACCGCCGTGCCGTTGGTGCTCACGTCCACGGTGACCAGCTCGCGGCGCGACGGCGTCAGGGCCGTGGGCGTTCCCAGGGGGAACGCAAAGGACAGGAAGTCGAGGTTGAGGCGGGTGACAATCAGGCCGCGGTTGATGTCGGAGATGAGGATGGTGCCCGAGGGGAAGTAGGGGTAGGTCGACCAGGCCCCGTTGTAGGTGTTGGCGTTGTTCTCGGGGTGTGAATCGAGGTAGGCGACCTCGGCGCAGTTGACCGGGTCGGGGACGCGGTCGAAGACGCGCAGGCCCGAGGTGTAGTTGGCCTCGTAGATGTACCGCCCCTTCACGTAGAGGTTGTGGTCGATGGCGCTGCTCGCCGCCCCCGAGAACCCGCCCACCAGCGTCGGGTTGGTCGGGTCCGAGACGTCAAAGACGCGCGTGTACGAGTACACGAACCCCTGGGCCGGGCCGTCCAGTTCGTCGCCGAAGTACAGGTACTGCTGGTCCTCCGAGAGCCAGCACTGGTGCCCGTACTGGACGCCGGCGTACGACGTCGAGCCGATCGTGGGCATGGACGCCGGGTTGGTCACGTCGGCGATGGCGAGCCCGGCCTGGGCGTTGGCCATGAACGCCAGGCGACGCCCCTGGTACGGACCCGGGCGGTTCCACAGCACGACCTGGGCGTCGTGCGTATACCCGCCCACCCACTGCCCGACGTACACCGGGTCGGACGGGTCGGCCAGCGAATAGGCGACCAGCGAACCGCCCGAGCCGGCGGCGTTGGACCCCGCCAGGAACAGGTAGGGGAATGTCGGATCGAGCACGACGTTGTGGGTCGTCGAAAGCCCGTTGCTCGTCACGCTCCGCACCAGCGTGACCACGCCCGTGTCCACCTGCGACAGGTCGATGACCTGGATGCCGCCGCCCTGCTCGTTCGACACGTAGCAATAGGCGTTGAAGGTCTTGACGTCTCCCCACAGGCTCGACGGGTGCGCGATCCGCTGCACGATCACGGGGTTGCGGGGGTCCGTGACCTCGACCACCGCCAACTGGTTGGCCAGCGCCATCAGCGCATACTCGCGACCCGATGGCGACACGTACCCCCAGCAGTCGTTCCCGTTCTCGGGCACCGAGATCGACCCGCCCCCAAACGCCGACAGCGGCAGGTTCGAGAGCAACTCCACGCCCTGGGCCTCGAAGGGCTGGGCGAGCGCGACGGAACCGGGTACAAGCAGCGCCGCGGACGCCAGCGCGCGAGGCAGAAGCTTCATGAACGTCTCCCAACCAGCCGGGATCGAGCACCCGTGGTTGAGCACAGCCTACCGGGAGACGCGCGCCGACACAAGGGTCTTTGATCCTGACGGAGCCCTATCGGCCGCGGCGGCTCAAGCGGAGGCGGCCCAGATCCGCGCCAGGGCGTCGCCGAACCGCTCGGCAAACCCGGCACCGTCGCACAGGGGGCCCGCGAGCATCTCCGCCCGAAGGCCCGCCCGGATCGAAGCCAGGGCGGGGCGGTCCGACGCCAGGCGGCGCGCGGTGGCGATGTACTCGTCCGCCGAGTTTGCGGCCCATTCGGGGTGACCCAGGGCGGTCAGGAGCGAGAGCCCGACGCGCGAGCAGTGCCGGGGGCGCTCCGCCTGCCCCGCGAAGGACACCACCGGCACGCCCATGAACAGCGCCTCGCAGGTCGTCGTGGTGCCGCAGTACGGGAACGTGTCCAGGGCCACGTCCACCTGCGAGTACGCCGCCAGGTGGTCGTGCGAGACGCGCTGGGGCCTGGAGAGGACCATGCGCGCCGGGTCGCCCCCCGCCTCGGCGAAGCGTCGCACCAGGTCGTCGCCGTTGGACCGGTGCAGGAACTGGGGGCTCTTGACCAGCACGCGCGACCCCGGCACCGCCTCCAGCAGCCGCGCCCACGTCCGCAGCAGCGGGTCCGTCGCCTTGCGCACGTTGTTGAACGACCCGAAGGTGAAGGGCGCGTCCGCCGCGCGGGCGCACGGGAGTTCGGACACCGCGGGCGCCTCGGCGGGCGGGGTGAAGCACAGGAAGCACCCGGTCATTCGGGCCAGCCGCTCCGAGCTGAACCCGTCCGCGGTCGGCGGGTCGGTGAGCGCGTCCACCAGCCGCACGTCGATGTTGGGGCACCCCGTCGTGTTGGGGTACCCCAGGTAGGTCACCTGTACCGGCGCCGCCCGGCGCGCGAGCACGGGCTGCGCGTGGGACCGGGTCAACCCGTTGGTCTCGATCAGGATGTCGATGCGGTCCCGCCGGATCGTCCGCGCCACTTCCTCGGGCGGCGTCCCCGCGACGTCGCGCAGCGTCGACGTCCGGCGGAACAGCGCCCGGTTCGGCTCGTCGTCGGGGTGCGCCGCCGTGGAATAGGCGAACAGCTCGAAGCGATCGCGGTCCAGCCGCTCGAAGATCGGCGCCAGGAACACGGCGACGACGTGCTTGCCCAGGTCGCTCGAGATGACCCCGACGCGGAGCCGGCGCCCCGGCGTGCGGTCGACGACGAGCGGCTCGGCGATCGGGGGGTTGTAGTGCGCCACGATCCTGCCGTAGTGCCGGTGGGAGTGCAGCACCAGCGACGGGTCGGCGCCGGCCGTGTAGTTGCAGAAGTAGGCGATGGCCTCGTGCAGGGGCGTGTTGGCCGGGTGCTGGGGCGCCAGCGCCAGCAGCAGCCGCACCGCCTCGTCCGACCGCCCCAGCCCCGCCAGCGCGTGCCCGAGTTCGAGCGTCAAGGCGGGGTCGCCCGCGAACCGCGCCAGGCCCGCGCGGGCCGTGGCCGCCGCTTCCGCGAAGCGCTGGGCGCGGTTCTGTTCCGCCGCCAGCCCGGCGTGGATCTGCGGGTCGGCGTCCATGCCCCCCGCCAGCGCCTGCCGGTACGCCTCGATTGAGCCGTCGCTGTCGCCCGCCAGGGCCAGCACGATCGCCAGGGCCGCCCGGAACCCCACGTGCGTGGGGTGGGCGTCGACCACCGAGCGGGCCAGTTCGACGCCCCGCACGCCCTCCCCCTGCTGGGCGAAGGCCCGCGCCCGGAGCATGACCAGGTTGGGGTCCCTGACCGGGCCGACCAGGGCCGCGTCGAGCGTGCGGGCGGCCTCGCCGACCCGCCCGTGGTCGAGAAGCGCACTGGCACGGAGGAAGACTTCCTTGGACATCCGGCGTGAGTGTACGGGCGCTTATTGCGGGCGCTGGTCGGCGGACTCGCTCAACCGCTGCATGCCCGCGAGTTTCCGCAGAGCGTTCTCCATGCGGACATGGCGGCGGAGGGGCATGGCGGGGCAGCCCCACCACCGCTCGCCGGGCGGGACGTCGTTGACCACGCCGGCCTGCGCCAGGATGGTCGCGCCCGCCCCGACCCGTATGCCGTCCTTGACCCCCACCTGCCCCGCGAGCGTCACGCCGTCCTCGAGCACCACCGATCCCGCCACCCCGCACCCGCCGCAGATGAGGCAGGCCCGCCCGATGCGGGCGCCGTGACCGATCTGCACGAGATTGTCGATCTTGGTTGCGGTGCCGATCGTCGTCGACCCGAACTTGGCCCGGTCGACGCAGGAGTTGGCCCCGATCTCGACCAGGTCGCCCACGACCACGTTGCCCACGTGCGGGATCTTGAGCACGCCCCCGGTCGAGGCGGCCAGCTCGGGAGGGGCCGGGACGTACCCGAACCCGTCGGCGCCGATCACGACCCCGGCGTGCAGGATGCACGCGGTGCCGACCTCGCAGCGGTCGTAGAGCGTCACGCCCGGGTGCAGCACCGAGCCCCGCCCCACGCGGGCGCCCGCGCCGACGTGCACGCGCGCGTGCAGCCACGCGCCCTCCTCGATCCGGGCCCCGGCGCCCACGGTGCACAACGGGCCGACCACCGCGCCGGGCGCGACGATGGCCGAGGGATCGACCACCGCCGAGGGGTGCGGGCCCGGCGCGGGGCGCGGGGCCTGCAGGGCCCTGGACAGGCGGTCGAGCACGACGATGAGGGCGTGGTCGGCGTTCCGGACGCGCAGCACCGCGCGCCCCTCCGGGGCGCCGGGGAGTTCGAGCCCCTCGGGCACGATCGCCGCCGACGCCCGGCAACTCGCCCAGCCCCGGGCGAAGTCCCTGGACCGGACGAAGGTCAGCGTGCCGGGCTCGGCGCTCTCGATCGTCGCGACCCCGTGCAGGGGCAGGTCCGCCGGGCCCTCGAGGCGGGCCCCGAGCGACTGCGCCAGCTCGCCCGTGGTGAAGAGTGCCGTCGCCATGCCGACCCCACGGTCTACCTGCGACCCGCGGCGAAGTCGTTGTTCATCCGCGTGATGAGCTGCTCGGTGAGGTCCACCGCCGGGTTGGCGTAGATCACCTTCTTGTTCTGGATGATCGCGTTCACCTGGTCGAGCTTGGTCAGGGACGGGATCTCGATCTTGCGGTCGTCGAGCACGATCATGTCGTAGGCCCCCGCCTGCGCCACCGCCGTCACCGCCGACTGCATCTTGTCGTACATGGAGCGGATGATCTCGCCGCGCTCGACCTCGATGAGTTGCTGGAAGAAGTTGCGGCGCGTCTCGGCCTGGCTCCGCAGCTCGAAGAGCTCGCGGGTCTTGGCGCGGCGCTCCGGGCTGTCGCCCTTGGGGAGGACCGTGTTCAGCTGATTCTCCACGTCCTTGAGGCGGTTGACCAGATCGGTCAGTTCCTTCTGCCACGAACCGGCCCGGTCCTCGAGTTCCTTGTTGCGGGTCTCGGTCTCCTTGAGCCCGTTGATCAGCTTCTCCAGGTCGACCATGCCGATCTTGGTGCCCTGGACCACCCCTCGCGAGGCGTCCGCCGACGCCGAACGCGTCGCGACGCCGGCGAGCCCCACGCCCAAGAGGAGTGCGGCGGCGACCAGACCGGCCTGACGGGAGAACGTGTGCATGATCTTCCTTTCGATGGTTGGGGGGGGCGAGGAGCCCCGTTGACCCGTGATGGACGCTTCAGTGTCGCGCGGGTTCGCCGGTCACTCCGGCTTGGGCCGCTTGTTGATCTCGGAGGGGTTCAGCCGACGCCGGGAGGCAGCGTAGAGCCCGCGGGGCCGGGGCGTCGGGGACGCGGAGGGCGATGGCGGAGCCGGTCGTGGCGGCGGAGGGGGTGACGGCGGCCCGCCCTGGCCCTCGCCGGGCTGCCCCAGCCCGCCCCCGCGCCCGCGACG
>VGXM01000066.1 GCA_016873295.1 Phycisphaerae bacterium | reverse complement strand
CGCCCTGGTCGAGCGCGGCGGGCGACGGAGGGCGCGCGCGGGCCATTCGGCGGGCCAGCCCGGCCGCGGTCCGCTCCGGGCCGTCGCTCCGCCCACCGGCGAGGTCGCGAACGGCGGCGCCGAGCTCGCGGCTGAACCAGCGATCCCAGGCGATGCGACGCGTCCCGATGTCGAGGAGGAGCAGGACGAGAGCCGCAACCAGGAGCGAGCGCCAGAGGGGTGACGAGGCCCGTGTCGGCTCGATACCCGTGCGGTCGAAGAGGTTCGCGGCGCCGGGCGCCGCGGGGTCGAGCGTGCGCCCCCCGGTCGACGAGGCGATCCGGTCCAGCCGAGCACGGTCCGACTTGAGCTCGCGGTACTCCACCCCGGCGGCGGCGACGGCGCCCGCGACGATGGGGCTCAGGGCGCGGTCGCCCTGGCGGGGCTTGATGAGCGTCACGTAAGTGCCGGCGCCGGTGACCGGCGCGTGCCCCTCGTAGACCCCGGGCCCGGTCTGCTCGAGCACGGTCAGGATCGGCGCCCCGTCGTGGGGGTACACCGTGGCGGGCACGCTCAGGAAATCGAGCGGGCGCCCGTCGTCGTCGACGGCCTCGACGCGCATGCGCAGGCGGTCGCCCTCCACCTGCGTGGTCGAGCGGAAGGTCCTCCCGGCGGGAGGGCGGGCCAGGACGCGGGCGGCCTGGGTCCAGAAGCGGGCGTAGCCGGGCCAGCCGACCCAGTCGCGGGCCCAGTCGTGGGCGTCGCTCGTGAACGCCGCGACCTGCCCGAGCCCGACGCTCCAGTGGGCCAGGACGGGCTCGCCCTCGGGGGTGGCGATCGCGTTGACGACGGCGGGGTGTTCGCGGAACTGGGCGAGGGTGAGCCCGAACAGGGGCGGGGTGTCCGCCAGGCCGGCGGTGAGGGGGGACGCGGCGGGGAGCGTGACCGGGTCGAAGCGCCCCTCGCGGATCATGGAACTGCGGACGAGTCGGACGGCGCGGAGGAAGACGCGGGGGAGGATGGCGGGGTTGAGGACGTTGTGGAAGGTGCCGCCGCCGCGCTCGGCGACGCGCTCCATGCCGCGGACGTCGGCGTCGTCCCCCACGGTGATGGCGGAGACGGTGATGCCCGCGTCGGCCAGGCGGGCGGCGATGGCGGGAAGCTGGTCGGCGTTCATGCTCTTGCCGTCGGTGAGGACGATGATGTGCCGGCTGCGTGCGTTGGCGCCCCGGAGCTGGCGCCCCGCCTCTTCGAGCGCGGGCCCGACGTTCGTGCCCCCGCCGGGCGACACGCCCAGGGCCTTCTGGATCGTGCGGTCGGGGTCGGTGTTGGGCGCGAGCGGCACGACGACCTCGGTCTCGCGGTGGAAGACGATGAGCGCGACGAGGTCGGCAGGGGCGAGGCTGCGGATGGCCGTGGCCGTGGCCTGGTTGGCGATCTGCTGCTGGGTGCGGTCCGACCCCATGACGGATCGCCCCATGGAGCCGGAGCGATCGATGACGAAGGCGATGGCCAGCTCGGGAGCGACGAGGCGCTCGGGCAGGTCGAGCGTGACGGGGAGGACGGGCTCGATGGGCGTCCCACGCCAACCGCCGGCGCCGAAACTCTCGCGCCCGCCCAGCATGACCATCCCGCCCCCCACGTCGCGGACGTAGGCGACGAGCTGCTCCTGCAAGGGCGTGGGCACGGCGTCGGCGGGCACGTTCTGGAGGATCACCAGGTCGAACGCCTGCAGGCCGAGCAGATCGGCGGGGATCGCGTGGGGGGCGACGGTGGTCACGTCGAGCCCGCTGTCCAGGAGCGTGCGCGGCAGAACGGCGCCGGCCCCCGCCGGGTCGCCGTTCGACACGCCGTCGACCACCAGCACCGAGCCCTGCCCGGGCGTGAGGGTGAAGGACTCGGCGGTGTTGTTCTCGGCGACGGTGTCGGCGCCCCCGCCGGGCTCGAACACCGCTCGGAAGCGGTGGAGGCGCCGGGCGTCGAGCTGGACGGGGAGGATGAAGACGTTGCGCCCCGGCTCGAGTTCGACCGCGAGCCCCTCGCCGGGGTCGTCGGGCGTGAGGTCGAGGGGGCGGCCTTCGCCCGAGAGGCGGAGCGTGCCGCGGGCCGGGTCGGTGGCGTGGAGCACGACGCGGAGGTTGACGGCGGCGCCGGCGGCGGCGTGCGGCGGGGCGTCGAGGCTCTCGACGACCACCTCGTGGCGGATGTCGTAGTCGAGCGGCAGCACGTCGATGGGCACGCCGCCGCGACGCCCGGCGCCCATGGGCGAACGGGCCGCGGCCCGCGCCGCCGCCCGCGACGCGTCCCCGGCGGTCTCGACGCCGTCGCTGATGAGCAGGAGCCGTCCCGCGGCGTCGCCGGGCAGGAGCGAGAGGGCCAGCGCGATCCCCGCGCCGACGTCGGTCCCCTCGCTCAGCCTCACGTCCATGTCGCGGTCGACGACCGGGGCGCGGGTGGGTGTGGCGACGGCGAAGGCCCGCCCGTCGAACACCACCAGGCCCAGGAGGTCGTTGGGACCGCGCTGGGCGGTGGCGGCGGTGAGGAAGTCGCGGGCGATCTCGACCGGGCCCCGCCCCGCCGCGTCCGACGCCGGCAGGTACCGACGCGCCGAGCCCGACACGTCGACGACGGCGATCACGGCCATGGTGTCGGCCGTGCGCACGGAACTGGCGCCGGCCAGGGCCAGGGCGATACAGGCGATGAGCGCGGCCCGGAAGACGACGGCGGACCACCGCCGCGCCGCGGTCATCGCGACCAAGCACCGCAGCCCGATGATCCCCAGCGGGATCGCCAGGGCGATGAGCCACAACCACGGGGGCTGGTCGAGCGTGACGTTCACACCGGTCCCTCAGCGGGGCTCCTGCCCCCCGGTCGCCCGCTCCGTGTATCGGTTGAAGACGCGGCGCACCAGGTCGCGGTGCTGCATGGGTACGCCCTGCTGCTCGACGGCCCGCTCGGCGCCGCGGGCCGCCTCGCGGAAGCGCTCCGCCGTGGCCTCGCGCCGGGCGGTCGCGTCGCGGTCGGGCGCGGGCGGGGCCAGCCACTCGGAGATCACGCTCTCGCGGGCGCCCGACGCGGGCGTGCCGCGCGGGCGGGCATCGACCGCCTCGATGGGTCCGGACCACTCGCTCGGCGGCGGCGTCTCCGGGCGCGGCGGGTCCAGGCCCGACGGATCGCCCCCCCACCGCCGAGCCAGTTCCTCGAGTTGCTGCCGATCGCGGGGCGACATCTGGCGGAGCATGCGCTCGGCCTGCTCGCGCAGGGCCTTGCTCTCGGCGAGGCGTCGCCGGGCCGACCCGTCCATGTTCTCAAGACGGCGCAACTCCTCCGCCAGGCGCTCGATCGCCTGCCCGTCGATCCGGTCGGGCGTCGGGCCCTCGCCGGGCGCGTCGATCGGCGGCGGAGGCTGGTCCGGCGCGGCGCCCGGCTCGGGGCGCGGGACCTCCGCTTGCCCCGGCTGCTTGGGAGGCGGTTGGTCGGGTGGCTTGGGGCCGGGGGCCGGCTGTGGACGCTGGTCGCCGGCGGGCGATGGCTCGGGGCGCGCGCCGGGCTGCGCCTGCCCCGGCTGCGGCGGCGCGGGGCGATCGGACGATGGCTCGCGCTGGCCGACGGGTGACGGTTGGCGCTCCCCGGGACGCGGCTCGCCCGCCGGGCGAGGCTCCGCGCCGGGTTGCGCCGGGGCGGGCTCCTCGGCGCCGGGCCTGGGCTGCTCGGCGCCGGGCCTGGGCTGCCCCGTTGTCTTGGGCGGTGACGGCGGGGGTGAGTCCTTCGCGCCCTCGGCCGGCGGCGACGCCCGCGGCTCGCTCGCCCGCGGCTGCTCTCCGGGACGCTCGCCCGGTTTGGGCTGGCCCTGGTCGGGTTGATCGGCGGGCTTCCCGGGCTTGGGCGCGGCGTCCGGGCGATCCGGTTCGCCCGGGGCGGGCTGCCGTTGCGGATCGTCCCTGGGCTGGGCCTTGGGCCCCGGCTTCGGAGCGCCGCGCGGCTCGGGCGGCGCGATGTCGGGGGGCGGCGCGGGGGGTTGCTCCAACTGACGGGCCGCGTCGTCCAACGCCTCTCGGATGCGATCCACGTCGGACTCGGGAGGCATCGGCGGATCGTCGGCGCCGCGCTCGGGCGCCGGCGGCTCGCCCGGCGTCACCGCGCCCGTCGGCTCGGGCTCCGCGCCGGGCTCGCCGCGGCGCTGGGCCTCCAGGGCCTCGCTCAGGCGTCGAAGTTCCTCGGCGACCTGGCGACGCTGCTCCGCGGGCATGCGGGGCAGGTCCCGGGCGAGGTGTTCCGCCGCCTGGGCCGCCGTGCCAAGGTCGCCGTCCCGAATCGCCTGGGCCACCTGGCTGAGCGGCTCCTCCGATGCCGGCGCCGAAGGCCCGGCGCGGGCGAGGGCGTCCTTGAGGGCTTGCTGTCGATCCTTCTGCTCCTGGGCCGTGCGTTCGACGCGGGCGGCGAGTTCCTGGAGCTGGCGGGCCGACTCGACGCGGGCCTGCTCGGGCGTGGTGCGCCCCGCGGCCAGCTCGCGCTCGATCTGCTCGATGGCCTGGAGTTCCGTCGCGGCGTCGGCGACCCGGGCGTGCTCCGCCAGCGCCGCACGGGCCGCCGCGCTCGCGTCGGCGATCGACTCGCGCACCTGGATCGATCGACGTGCCTGCTCGCGGGCCCGGGCCTGGCGCGCGAGCAGGTCGAGCGAGGGCATCCAAAGGCCCGCCGCGAGCGCCGCCAGGGCCAGCGCTCCGCCCGTCGGCCACACCCGGCGGAGCCTGAGCGGGACCGCCCGCTCCGGCGCCACGCCGCCGGCGACGCGTTCGGCGTCCATGGCCGCGAGCTCGACGAACGCGGGCTCGACGCCGGGCGCGGGACGGTCGGCCAGCTCGATGGCGGTGCCGAGGCGATCACGCAGGTCCAGGCGCCGGTCGACCTCCCGGGCCGATCGGAGCAGCGTCCATCTCCGGGCGAGGGCCAGGGCGCCAAGGACGAGGGCGGCGAGGGCGACGGGCCCGGCGATGAGCCAGGGCCAGCGGGCGTCCAGGCGCGCGATCGGGAGGGCCCGCGCGATCAGGACCGCCGTCAGCCCGACCCCCGACCCGGTCGCAAGGGCGGCCCCGATCGCGTCGATAAGGAGCGACGCCGCGCGTCGACGCCGGGCGGTCTCCGCCACACGCCGAGTTCTAGCCAGCGTCAGGGCCACGCTCGATCCTACGGACGGCGCGCCGGTCGGGATCGGAGGTTACCGTTCCGCCATGCCCGACGGTCCGCCGCTCGACGATGCCCGCGCGATCCTGGCCTACCTGGTCGGGGGCGGGCGTCTCTCGGAAGGGCAGGCCGGGGCCGCGTTCACGCTGCTGCTGTCGGGCGGGTTCGACGAGGCCCAGACGGCGGGCCTCCTGTCGCTCATCCAGTCGCGCGGGGTGACGGTGGAGGAGCTGACGGGGGCCGCGCGGGTGATGCGGGCCCACGTCGTGCCCACGCCCGTCCCGGGCATCCCGGGCTCGTCGCTGATCGACACCTGCGGGACGGGCGGCGCCCCCAAGACGTTCAACGTCTCCACCGCCGCCGCCATTGTCATCGCCGCCGCCCACCGCGCCGACCCGTCGTCGCGGCGCGTGCTGGTCGCCAAGCACGGCAACCGCAGCCGCACGGGGCGGGGCTCGGCGGAGGTGCTCGCATGCCTGGGGGTGAACGTCGACGCGGGCCCCGAGGCTCAGTCGCGGTGCCTGGAGCGTGCGGGCGTGTGCTTCTGCTTTGCGATCCACCATCACCCCGCCGCCAAGGCCGCCGCAGGCCCGCGCCGATCGCTCGGGTTCCCCACGATCTTCAATCTGCTGGGCCCGCTGGCCAACCCCGCCGGCGCCGACCGCCAGTTGATGGGGACGTACCGCCCGGACCTGGCCGAGGCGCTGGCCCGCACGCTGGCGCGCCTGGGCACGCGGCGGGCGATCGTCGTCCACAGCGAGGACGGGCTGGACGAGATCTCCGTCTCGGCGCCGACGCGGCTGTGGCACGCCGAGGGGGGCGGGGTCCGCGAGGAGCGCCTCGACCCGGCGACGCTGGGCATCGCCCGGGCGGCCCTGGGGCGGGTGCAGGCCCGCGACGTCGAGCACGCGGCGCGCATGATCCGCGACGTGTTCGCGGGCGCGACGGGGCCCGCGCGGGACATCCTGCTCGTCAACGCCGCCGCGGGCCTGCTCGTCGCCGACGCCGCCGCGACCATCGAGTCGGGGCTGGCGCTCGCGGCGGCCGCGATCGACAGCGGATCGGCGGCGGGCACGCTCGCGGACCTGGCGCACGAGTCGGCGCGCTGACCTCTCCCGAGCCGATCGCGCACGCGCTCGGTGCCGACAGAGCCGACGGCGCAAGCCGTCGGTCGGGTGCCGCGGTCAGCGCGCCAGGCGCAGGGCGTACAGGGCGGAACGGCCGAGGGCCGCCGTGCGCGTCACGCGCTCGGGGTCCACGCTCGGGCCCCAGGGGCGGAGCACGAAGTACTCGACGTGCTCGCTCTCGGCGATCAGCGTGGCGCTCGCTACGGGCTCGGGCCGGCGCCGGATCCACACCACCACGTCCAGGTCGGCGCGGGTGGCGATCCACTCGCCGATCTGCTGCTGCCCGGCGGGGGTGTCCACGCTGATACCGGCGGCGGCGTAGCGGGCCGCGACCGTCAGCTCGTCGACGTCCGGGCCCGCCAGGGCCGAGGCGGTGTCGCCGAACTCGCCCAGCACGCCGAAGCCCGTGTCGCGAAGGCCCTTCAACGCCGACTCCACCGATCCGCGCTGGGCGGCGGAGAGCGGGCGCGGCATGTCCACCACCACCAGCGCCCTGGCGTCGCTCACGTCCGCGGGGACCGACGCGATGGCGGGGGTCACCGCGGCCAAGGAGGCGGCCGCCGGCGCGAGCAACGGGGGCTCCGGGGCCGCGGAGGGAGGCACGGGCATGGGCACCACGGCGACATTGGCGCCGCTCGGCGCGCGGCGGGACATGGACGTCAGCACGATGAGCCCCACCACCGCCGCGCCCACCAGGGCCACCGCGGCGAAGACGCCCGCGTTGGGCGTCGACGAGGCGACGTCGCCCGTGCGCGTGCGCCGGCGCCGGTCGGCCCGGGCCCGGGCCGAGTCGACGCGGGCCCGGGCGCTGGCC
>VGXM01000065.1 GCA_016873295.1 Phycisphaerae bacterium | reverse complement strand
TCGGCTCGGCGAACAGTCGTGCGTCCGTCGCCCGACACTGCTTCCCTCAGCGGACACCGCGTCCCTCGCAGGACACGACTGTGCCCCAAGCGGCACAGTCGTGGCACCCGGCGCATTCTTCCAACTCGCGCCACGAGTGACGCGAGTCGGAAGTCCGTGGACGAAGCGCTCCGGGTGCCACGGGTCATCGGGCGCTTCGCCCGATGACCCGTGCGGCTGTTCGACGCCCGTCCCGACGCCGGCACGGGCGAGCCGCCGGGCGGCTCGCCCGTGGCACCCGCTTCGCGCCGCCGCCGTTCCTCACCCGCATTGATCAGCGCTGCGCCGCCGTGATCGCCCCCAGCATCGCCCGCGCGCGGTCCTCGATGGCGTCGAAGCGTCCCGCCGCCAGGTCCGCCGGGTCGAAGAGGCTGTTGACGAACCCCAGCGCGAACGCCCCCGCCTTCAGGTAGGCCCCGGCGTTCTCCAGCGTCACGCCGCTGGTCGGGACGATCCGCAGGAACGGCAGGGGCCCCAGCGTCTGCGCCACCCACGCCGGGCCCGTCCCCGGCGCCGGGAAGAGCTTCTGCAACGGCGCCCCCGCCCGATGCGCCCGCAGCATCTCCGTGGGCGTGGCGCACCCCGGGATCATCGCCACCCCAAGCCGCCCCGCCTCCGCGATCACCGCCTCGTCCACGACGGGTGAGACGAGGAAGCTCGCCCCGGCGTCCACCGCGGCGCGGGCCTCATCGGGGGTCAGCACCGTGCCCGCGCCCACCACGAGGCCCTTGCGCTTCGAGAAGTCGCGGACGAGGTCGAGCGCGCCGGGCACGGTGAGCGTGAACTCGCAGAAGCGGAACCCACCCTTGACCGCCGCGTCCATCGCCAGCCGGGCCTTCTCCGTGCCGTCGGTCCGCACGATCGCCGACGCCCGGGCCGCGCCGAACTGCTTGAGGAGGTCTTCGATGCGCATGGGTGACTCTACGGTGTCGCTGGCTGGTCCAGCTCGCACACCGCCCCCGCCGGGTCCCGGATCACGCACGTCGCCCCGCCCCCCATGGGCCGCACGGGCGCGACGAACGACCCGCCCGGCCTCACGCACCGGTCCGCCGCCGGCGACACGTCCGCCACCACGACGTACACCAGCCACTGCGCCGGCGGTTCGGCGTTCATCCCCCGCGCGTGGCACACCCCCGCGAAGGGATCGCCCCGCCGAGCGCCCGGCCCCGGCCCCGATACGCTCGCTGGCGTGACCGCTCCCCTCGACCTCATCGCCACCTGCGGCGCCGGCCTCGAATCCGTCGTCGCGCGCGAGCTTTCGGTGCTCGGGTTTGAGCCCAAGCCCATCGGCGTGGGGCGCGTGCTCTTCCGCGGCGGGCCCGACGCCCTCTGCCGCGCCAACCTCCACCTCCGCGCCGCCGACCGCGTCCTCGTCCGACTCGGCGAGTTCCCCGCCGCCGACTTCGGCGCGCTCTTCGACGGGATCGCGGCCCTCCCCTGGGAAGCCTGGATCCCGCCGCTCGCCCGCTTCCCCGTCGACGGCCGCAGCGTCCGCAGCCGGCTCTCCAGCGTCCCCGCCTGCCAGAAGATCGCCAAGAAGGCCATCGTCGAGCGCCTGCGCCACGCCCACGCCGCGCACGACCTCCCCGAGACCGGCCCCGAGGTTGCCGTCGAGGTCGCCCTGCTCAAGGACGTCGCCACGCTCACGCTCGACTCCTCGGGCGTCGGGCTGCACAAGCGCGGCTACCGCCCGACCGTCGGCGAGGCCGCCCTCAAGGAGACCCTCGCCGCCGGGCTGGTCCTCCTCGCCGGCTGGACGGGTCGCCGACCCCTCGTCGACCCGTTCTGCGGCACGGGCACCATCGCCATCGAGGCGGCCATGATCGCCCTCAACATCGCGCCCGGGCTCGCCCGCACCTTCGCCGCCGAGCACTGGCCGGCCATCCCCACGGAGGCGTGGGCCAGCGCGCGCGAACGGGCGAATGCCGCCGCCGATCACGCCAACGCCCGCGGCGGCCTCGAGCACGCCATCCACGCCTCCGACGTCGACGAGCACGCCCTGGCCCTCGCCCGCCGACACGCCCAGGCCGCCGGCGTTGAACGCCACATCCACTTCAAGAAGATGCCCTTCGCCGACCTGTCGAGCAAGGTCGAGTTCGGCGTGATCATCACCAACCCACCCTACGGCCTGCGCATGGGCGACGAGCGCCAGGCCGAGGCCCTCTACCGCTCCTTCCCCGCCGTGCTCCGCCGGCTGCCGACCTGGTCCTTCCACGTCCTCTCCGGACGCCTCGACCTCGAGGGCCTTGTCCAGAAGGAGGCCACGCGACGCCGCAAGCTCTACAACGCACGCGTCGAGTGCACCTTCTACTCCTTCCTCGGCCCCAAGCCCCCCTGGATGCGCAAACCCCATCCCCTTCAGGGGAGGGCGGGGGAAGGGTTGGTGGAACGGTCCGAACCGGCGGGCGCGCAAGACTCCGACGTCGCGTCGGAGCGCGCAGACGATGACGGGGCGAATGGCACCAATGCACGGCCCCGTCCCTCCCCTCAAGGGGAGGGGGCCGGGCCCGTCTTTGTGGGCGGGCTGCGCGAGCGCGACGTCAAGGAACTCGCCGAGTTCGAGGCGCGCCTGACCAAGAACGCCCGGCACCTGCGGCGCTGGCCCGATCGGGGCGTGCCGTGCTACCGCCTGTACGAGAAGGACTGCCCGGACGTGCCGCTGGTTGTGGATCGCTACGACCGGTTCGCGCACGTGGTCGAGCTTGAGCGGGGGCACAGCCGCGCGCCCGCCCAGCAGGCCGACTGGCTCGACCGGGCCCGCGACGTGGTCGCCCGCGTGCTCGAGATCCCGCCCGCCGACGTCTTCGTCAAGGACAAGCCGCGCCAGCGCGGGCTGACGCAGCACGAACGCAAGGGGCGCGAGCGCCGCACCGCCGTCGTCGAGGAAGGCGGGCTGAAGTTCGAGATCAACCTCTCCGACTACGTCGACACCGGGCTCTTCCTCGACCACCGCGTCACGCGGGGGATGGTGCGCGAGGCCGCCGCGGGCAAGCGGTTCCTCAACCTCTTCTGCTACACCGGCGCCTTCACCGTCTACGCCGCCGCGGGCGGCGCCGCCGGCACGACCAGCGTGGACCTCTCCAACACGTACCTGGAGTGGGCGGCCCGGAACCTGTCGCTCAACGGGTTCCACGCGCCCAGCCCGACGCACCGCCTCGTCCGCGCCGACTCGCTCACGTTCCTCGAGTCGCACGCGCCGGGCCCGGCGTACGACCTGGCCGTCGTCGACCCGCCGACCTACTCGCGCAGCAAGCGGACCGAAGAGGACTGGGACGTGCAGGCGGGGCACGTGCGCCTCCTCTCCGGCGTCATCGCGCTCATGGCGCCGGGCGGCATGATCTACTTCTCGACCAACTACCGGCGGTTCAGGCTGGACGAAGCGGGGCTGGGGGCCGCGGCGGCGGGGCGCGGGCTGACTCTCCGGGAGCTGTCCGCCAGGACGGTGCCCACCGACTTCCGCAACCGGCGAATCCACCGCTGCTGGCGGCTGGTGCTGGAGGCGCCTTGATCGCGCGGGTGCCGCCGGGCTACGCTCAAAGCGGATGCGTCTCGCGCGGTCCCTGCTGGTGTCGGTTCTGATCGCCGCGGGCATCGCGCTGGCGGTGGAGGCGACGGCGAAGGGCTCTTTCGGGGCGATCCGGTCATTCGCCTCCGGGACGCCGCTGGTGCTCGCCTCCCTGCTGATTCTGGGATGGCTCTGGGCCGGCGACGCCCTGATGGGGCGGCCCCACCGCGGGGCACTGGTCGTCGCCCCGTGCCTCATCGCGCTGGCGTGGCTCAACGCCCAGAAGCAGCAGTACCTCCACGAGCCCCTGTACCCATGGGACTTCCTCTTCGTGCGCCAGGTGCTCGACCTGATGCCGACGCTCGCTGCGGATCGCCCCTGGGCGGCCGGCGCGGCGATCGGCGGGACGAGCGTTGCCCTTGCCGCCGTGCCCTTGGTGTGGCTGAGGCGGTCGTACCGGGGCGGTCGCTTGCGGGCCCGGGCGCGGACTCTCCGCCTCGCGGTCGCGCTGCCTCTGCTCGCGGTCGGCGCCTATGGGTTCCATCCCTCAGGCTGGTGGATGTACCGCGACGCTTTCGGCCTCATCCCCACCAACTGGGACCAGACCAACCACTACAAGACCCTCGGGTTCCTCCTCGGGTTCGCCTATAACGGCAACTCCGCGCTCGTGATCAAGCCGGCCGGGTACAGCCAGAGGGCCCTTCCGTCGCCGACTCTTGCCTCGCTGGAGTTCCCGCGCGAGAACCTGCCCGACATCGTCATCGTCATGAACGAGGCCTACTGGGACCCGACCCGACTCCCGCGCATCGCCTTTGCGCCCGATCCCATGCCGACGACTCGGGCCCTCGCCTCCGGGACCATCTTCTCCCCCGCGTTCGGCGGCGGCACCTCCAACGTCGAGTTCGAGGCCCTCACCGCCTTCTCCAACGCCGTCCTCCCCACAGGCAGCATCGCCTACCAGCAGTACATCCGCCAGGACACGCCCTCCCTCGCACGCTTCCTCCGCTGGATGGGCTACCGCTCCCTTGCGATGCACCCCTACCACGCCTGGTTCTGGAACCGCCGCGCCATCTACCCCATGCTCGGCTTCGACGAGTTCCTCGCGATCGACGAGCTCGCCTCCCTCGCCATCCGCGGACGCTTCACCTCCGACGAGGCCCTCGCCGACGAGATCGCCCGACAGGTCGACGCCAGCGACCGCCCCGCCTTCGTCTTCGCCGTGACCATGGAGAACCACGGGCCCTACGAGCCGGGCCGCTACCCCGTCCCCACCATCACCGTCGAGGGCGACCTGCCCCCCGACCTCCTCGGATCTCTCCAGACCTTTGCCGAGGGCGTCGCCAGCGGCGACCGCGCCCTCCGACGCCTCGTCGATTGGGCCCATGCCCGCCCACGCCACACCATCCTCGTCTACTTCGGCGACCACCTCCCCTACCTCGGCCCGGACCTGGCCACCTACTCGCACTCGGGCTTCATCGACCCGCCCGTCAAGCGCCGTCCCCTCCCGCTCCACGACCTCTTCCTTATGCGCCAGACCCCTCTGGTCGTCTGGTCCAACCACGCCGGGCCCGTGCGAGACCTCGGGGCCGTCAGCCCCAGCTACCTCCCCCTGATCGTCCTCGAACAGGCCGGCATCGACCACCCCTTCTACACCGGGTTCCTCGGTTCGCTGCGGGCGCGCTACCGCGTCATCGACCGCAGGGTCCTCCTCACCGATGCCGGCGATCCGGTCGAGGGTTGGGCCCCCAGCAACTCCACCGAACTCAACCAGTACGCCCTGCTGCAATACGACCTGATCTTCGGCGGCCTCCACGCACGCACCGGCTACTTCCCCTCATTCGCGAACGCCGCTGGGCCTTCCCCAGGCTTGGCGCAAGGGACCCTCCCGCGGCCCAACCACGAGCGGCGCGAGTCGGATGAACGTGCACCAAGGCGCCGGCGGGCGCTGCGGATGCCACGGGCGATCCACCCGGCGGTCGCCCGTGCCGGCCTCCGGACGGGCCTCGAACAGCCGCACGGGTCAGGGGCGAAGCGCCCGATAACCCGTGGCACCCGGGACGTATCCGTCCGCGAACTTCCGACTCGCGCCACAAGCCCCCCAAACCGCGCCAACCTAACTCCAACCGAACGGAGGCGAGATTGGCGACTGGGGTGAACACCCCTCAGAAGCGAGCCGTACAGGTTCTCCGGAGTCCGACGTCGGTTGAATCCGTATCCGGTCCGGAGGAGAACCCATGAGCCAGGGTCAGAGCGGTGGGGCGGGGGTCGGTCCCTTGAACCGGCGCACGCTCCTGCAATGCGGCGTGGCCGCGGTCGGCGGCGCCATGACGTCGCGTCTGCTCGCCCAGCCCTTCCTCAATCCGAGGGTCTTTGCCCCGGCTCCGGCGCCGGTCTTCGACGAGGAGTTGGAGTTCGACCTGGCCGCGCGCCCGCGGCTCTACAGCCTCCGCCCCGGCGCCCCCACCGACTGCTGGTACTACTACGGATCGGTGCGCAAGGGCTCCCCCGCCGCGCTCACGCCCGTCCCCAACTCGCCCCTGGGGCCCACCTTCACCCTCCGCCCCAAGCAGCGCGTCGCCATCAACCTCTACAACGGGCTCCCCGAGGACCATGTCACCCACTGGCACGGCATGGACGTCCCCGCCAACGCCGACGGGCACCCCATGCACGCCTTCCCCCCGGGTGCGACGTACCGCTACGAGTTCGACGTGCGCAACCGCGCCGGCACCTACTGGTACCACCCCCACCCCGACATGCGCACCGGCTTCCAGGTCTACAAGGGACTCGCCGGCCTCATGATCGTCCAGGACGACGAGGAGCAGAGCCTGCAACTCCCGCGCGGGCCCTTCGACATCCCCCTGGTCATCCAGGACGCCACCTTCGACGCCAACAACCAGTACGTCTACAACCCCGACGCCATGAGCGGGTTCTTCGGCAACTCCCTGCTCATCAACGGCATGCCCGCCGCCCCGCTCTCCCTCGCCTCACGCGTCTACCGCTTCCGACTGCTCAACGGCTGCCAATCCCGAATCCTCAAGCTCCGCTTCTCCGACCTCACCCCCCTCGTCGTCATCGGCAACGACGGCGGACTCATCGACCAGCCCCGCACCTACCCCTACGTCATCCTCTCCCCCGGCGAGCGCGTCGAGCTCTGGGTCGACCTCCGCGCCAAGCCCGTCGGCACGCAGATCATGCTCCAAAGCCTCGCCTTCACCGGCGGCGGCACCGGGCAGGGCGCCGCCTTCGACGTCGTCCGACTCTCCGTCGACCGCGCCCGCACCGATCCCCTCCAGCTCCCCGCGACGCTCTCCTCGATCACGCGCTACCGCCTCCAGGACGCGATCAACGCCGCCAACCCACGCTCCTTCCCCATCTCCATGGTCCCGCCCATGACGTGGGTGCTCAACGGCGGGGTCTTCACGATGACGGGGCTGGCCGCCAACGAGATCGTGCGGGCCGACACCCTCGAGGTCTGGCAGTTCAGCAACCCGGCGGGCGCCATGGCCATCCCGCACCCCATCCACCTGCACGGACGCCAGTTCCAGGTCCTCGACCGCGCCGTCGCCCCCACGCGCCTGGCGGACTGGAACACCGTCAAGGACGGCTACGTCGACGCGGGGTGGAAGGACACCTTCATGATCATGCCGGGCGAGACCGTGCGCATCCTCGTGCGCCACAGCCTGCACACCGGCATGTTCGTCTACCACTGCCACAACCTGCCCCACGAGGACATGGGCATGATGCGCAACTTCCGCATCGATCCGTGACGCGTCGGGCCCTGGACGGCGAGCCGAGGCTCAGCAGCCCTGGTTGTAGAGGTTCAGGAACTCCAGCACGTCGTTGAAGTCGACGGCGCCGTCGCCGCTGAGGTCGGCGCGTGGGTTCCCGGCGTTGAAGTCGTTGAGGAAGGCGAGCAGGTCGTTGAAGTCGACGATTCCGTCGTTGTTGTAATACGGAGTCGGTTCACAAGGCGCGCTCGATGTAGTCGCAGCGGCAGACGGACCTGAGCACGTCCGGGGTGAGGGCGCGGTAGGCGCGGCCGGTTGCTTCGCGGATGTGGTCGTAGTCGTCGTACGCGCGGTTGCTCAGGTAGTGGCTCCGCATGTAGTGCCACAGCCGCTCCACCGGGTTGATCTCCGGGCTCTTGGGCGGCAGGAACAGGACCGCGATG
>VGXM01000064.1 GCA_016873295.1 Phycisphaerae bacterium | reverse complement strand
CAGGCAGGCTCCTCCGCTCGGACTCGCTTCGCTCGCCCTCGCTCCGTCGCCCGCCTGCACGCGGGGAGAGGGGTTGGTAGACTCAGTTGCCCTCACTCAACCTGGTACATGAATCCCAGGCAGGTCAGTGGCGCTCGGATCGGTGTCGAGCCCGGCGGAAGCGTGGGACGTCAGCCACCGCGTGAAATGGTGGCCGGGCGGGAACGTGGTCCCGCAGGTGGAGTGGCGGCACCGCGAGTTCGCCCGGTCGCGGCAGGCCTCGCCGCCCGTGGTGGACCTGTGCGACCCGGGGCTGATCGTCGTCGCCGGCCCGCCGCTCGGGCTCTCGACAAGCCTCCCCAACTGCACGACGGCGGTGGGGTCGACGTTCGCCAACGGCTACGCGTCGATCAACCTCGTGTCCCAGACCGCGATTCCGAACCCGTACGTCGAGGCGGTGATCCGTTCGTGGGGGAACGTCAGGGCGAAGGTGGACAACCCGCCGTTCACCACGGCCCGCGCGGTGGCCGAGAGCGTGAGCATCGTGAGGGCCCGCGGTGGGCGGGACACCGGGCGGGGGCGGATCCGGTGGAGCAAGAACTGGCGTTCCAGCGGCGTGCGGGGCGGCGCGGGGTGGGCCCGCGACCCGATCGTGATGACGGCGACGCCGGTGGGCGGCGGGCCGACGCTCACCACGACGCTGATGTCCATCGAGGGGCACGTGACCAAGGGCACGATCTCGTGGATGAACAACACGATCACGGTCGCGGCGAGCCGCCCGGGCGTGCCGGGGGGGCCGCCCGCGCATGCGCGCCTGGACGTGGTGATGGACTCTCCGTACACGGTGCAGCAGGGCACCATCCGCCTCGAGGTTCGCGACGGGGTGGTCATCTTCTCCGAGGCGACGGGCATCTGGGCCGGCGTCGCCGTGCCCCCCGTGGGGGCCACGAGCTCGGTCTTTTCCTTCGGCGCGCCGGATGAGACGCAGATCGACTACGACCTGAACCTGCCCCCGGGCGACCACGACGTCGGCGCCTCGATGGAGACGGCCGGCCGCGAGGAGGACGCGGACGGGGCGGGCTGGGTATGCCCGCCGACGGTGACGGACCTGGGCGAGGGATTCAACATGGCGGACACGTCGACGGTGGGGCTGACCTCCACGGTGTTCGGGTACTCCATCGCGGCACCATTCACGATCGCGTTCCCCGTGCGTGTTCCGGGGGGCGAGATCTGGATCCCGCAGGGGGTCACGCTGCCGTTCTACCAGACCAACGGCGGGTCGTCGGGACCGATCGCGATCTACTGCCGCATGTGGCGGGGGAACCCCGCCGCGGGCGGCATCCCGATCGCGGGTGACATGATCATGGACCGCTACGCGGGCGACGCCGCCGAGGGCGCCTACCGGGTCACGCGGACGACGCTGCTGAACAACCAGCGGGTGATCCGCTCCGTCACGGGGCAGCTCGACGGCTTCCCGCAGATGGACTCGTTCTTCGACGTCTTCTTCGAGGTCAGCCTGCGCGGCAACACCGCCCTGCCCGGGCCGTTCACGCCGCCCAGCATCCCCTACCAGGCCTCCGTGCCCAACACGCCTCCGATGCTCCAGTACAACGCCCAGACGCTGCAGTGGGTGCCCCTGCTCGAACAGGGGCGGCCGGTGAGCATCCCCTTCGTGCTGCACGTCCACCGCATCATCCTGTGCCGGGCGGACCTCAACGGCGACGGGATCGTCGACTTCAACGACCTGCTCGAGTACCTCAACCTCTACAACGACGAGGACCCCGACGCCGACCTCAACGGCGACGGGATCGTCGACTTCAACGACCTGCTCGAGTACCTCAACCTCTACAACCAAGGCTGCTGATGATCTCCCGGAGCCGACGCGCGAGAGCGCCCGGCTCCGCTTCAATCCCCCGCGGGGCGCGAGCGCTTCCAGTCGTCCAGCAGGTCGATCATGGGCGACCAGCGGAAGGCGTCGAGCAGGGCCGCCCAGCGCGACTCGCACCGCCCGAGGTTGACGTAGTGCCGGAAGGCGTGGCTGCGCTTCAGGCCCCCGACGCGGGGCTGCCCGGCGTCGATCTCCCACGGGTGGATGTAGAAGACGTAGGGCGTGCCCGAGCCCAGGATCCGGCGCACGCCCCAGCGGAACAGGGGCCATGGGAAGAGGCGGAAGTAGCCCCCGCCCCCCCAGGGCACGCCCTTGGACCCCAGTTGCACGCACGAGATGCAGACCTCGTGGAAGCCGGGCCGGATCTCGACGATGGGCACGCCCGCCCGCATCCCCTCGAGCTTGCCGTAGCGGTCGTGCGCGACGGTGGGGAAGGCGGAGCTGTCGTACTCGTACCCCTGCTCGCGCAGCACGTCGATGGCCCAGTCGGTGATCGAGAACGAGGGGGCGCGGTAGCCTCTGACCTTCGCCCCGGTCAGGTCCCGGATGAGGCCCGTGGCGCGGGCGAGGTCCTGCGCGAACTGCTCGCGGGTGAGGGAGTAGACCAGGCCGTGCCCGTAGCCGTGGCAGGCGATCTCGTGCCCCTCGGCGGCGATCCGCTTGATCAGTCCGGGGCGCTTGTCGGCGACCCAGCCCAGGATGAAGCACGTGCACTTGACGCCTCGCTCACGCATCAACTCGAGCATGCGGTCGGTGTTCCGCTCGACGCGCAGCTCGCGCTCGTCCCAGGTGTCGCGGGCGATCACCGCCTTGAGGTTCTCCACCTGGAACCAGTCCTCCACGTCGATGGACATGGCGGCGATCGGGGTTGTGGCGGGCGGGGACATGAGGGAAGGACGGGTCCGAATCCTGCGTACGTGGGTGGCGTGGAGAGGTTCGTCGGCCGAGGGCTCGGGGGGCTCATGCCGCCGACGGGGCCGGCCTCCGTCGGGTCACCGCTTGCCTTCAGATCATGCGGTGCCCGCGGGCGCGGAACCGGGCGACGTCCTCGGGCTGGGGGAATCGGAAGTACTTGGCGCCGGTCATGTCGATGGGCGTGCGGGTCGCCGTGCCAAGACGGATCCGGTCGAGCACGCGGATCATGAGGCGGGCCCCCTCCTCCTTGGCGGCGACCATGACGCGGTGGAGGCTGTCGCGCACGCGGAGCGGCAGTTCGTGCGTGCCCAGGATCGCGCCCGCGTCGAGCTTCTCGACCATGTCGTGCACGGTGACGACCGCGTGCGGCTCGCCGTGGAGCAGCTGCCAGAAGTTGGGCATCATGCCGCGGTAGACGGGCAGCCGACCCGAGTGGATGTTGACGCACCCGAGGCGGGCCGACGCCAGGATGTCCTTGCGGAAGATCTCGGGGGCCGCGACGGAGACGATCACGTCGGGGGCCAGCTCGCGGACCTTGGCGACGTACCCGGGGCTGTTGACGCTGGTGGTGGGGAGCAGCCGGAATCCGTGCCGGGCGGCCAGGCCCCCGATGGATCGGCCCCGGAGCCTGGCCCACGCCCACCGGGCCAGGGTGCGGGCGAAGTCAATGGGCCCGAAGAAGCGCCACATCCGCCGCGCGGTCTGGACCTTGGACTCGTGGAAGGCCTCGTCGACGGTGACGCCCACGATCTCGAAGCCGTCGCGGGGGAGCTCGGCGAAGAAGACGTCGAAGAAGCGGATGACGTAGAGGGGGTCGTTCTCGGTGACGAGGAGCACGCGGAGCCTTGGGTCGGCGGGGCGGCCCGGAGCGTCGGCGCTCATCGCCCGTCCCTCCCCTGGGCGGCCTCCAGCTCGCGCCGCTCGGCGGGAGCGGGATCGACGCCCTGGTGCGCGCGCGGGGGTCGCGGATCGCCGTTGGCGGCGAGGGACAGGACGTCGGCGTAGGCCTTGCCGGTGACGCCGAGGGTGAAGCGTCGTTCGAAGAGCTCGCGCGCCGCCCGCCCCAGCCGCCGCGCGCCCGACGGGTCGTCGCGCAGCTTCCGGAGCCCCTCGGCGACGCCCCGGGCGTCTCCGACCTCGAACCACAGCCCGACTCCCTGCCCCTCGACGAGCTGGCGCAGTTCGGACCCGGGCTCGGAGAGGGCCACGATGGGCTTGCCGGTCGCGAGGCTCGAATAGAGCTTGCTCGGGTAGCTGATGCCCTCGATCCCCCGGGCGATCGTCACCAGCGACGCGTCGCAGGCGTTGAGCGAGTCGCCGATCTTCTCCAGCGGCTGGTAGGGGTGCAGCGAGCAGTTGGTCAGCCCGCGGCGCTCGATCTGCTCGGCCAGCCACGCCCGACGCCCGCCCGACCCGATGAACGCGAACCGGAAGGGTTCCCCCTTGAGCAGTGCCGCCGCCTTCAGCAGCGTCTCGAACTCGTAGTAGAGCCCGAGGTTCCCCGAGTACATGACGGTGAAGGGTTCGAGCAGCCCGTGGGCTCGGGCGAACTGGGTCTCGTGCTTGGGCTTGAACCTGACAAGGTCGCCGTCGGCCCAGTTGGGGATGACGTGAACCCGGGCCGGGTCCACGCCGTAGTTCTCGCACACGAGCCTCTTGGCGGCCTCGCAGAGCACGATCGTCTGGCGGGCCCGCCGGTAGGTCATGCGGTTGACCCAGTGGCACAGGCGCTCGATCAGCCCGCCCTTGCGGATCTTGCCCACCCAGACCGCCAACTGCGGGTACAGGTCGTGGAGGAGCACGACGTAGGCGTGCGCGCGGAACAGCGACACCACCGCCCCGATGAAGCCCAGGAAGGGGGGGTTGCTCGTGTACAGGTACACGTTCTTGCGCTTGCTCGTGAACAGCGTCCGCAGGCAGAGCTGCAGGACGAACGTGGCGTAGTTCAGGAGGCGGCCGACGGCCCGGTCCTTGCTGAAGCGGGTCGTGTAGATCCGGCGGACGTCCACGCCGTCGCGGAGTTCCCGCGAGGGGGTGTCCACCCACGTCTCGGGCGGGCCGTAGCTGGGATGGCTGGTCACCACCCGCACCCGCCTGCCCTGCCGGACCAGCGAGACGGCCAACTCGTGCAGGAGCTGGCCCGTCGAGGCCACGTCCGGCACGTAGTACTGGTTGAGAATGACGATCCGCGGCTCGGACACCGACGATCCTTCCTCCCGTTGACCCGTCGGCCCCCGGACTCTCCCCCGCGCCGCCCGCCGCCCCACCCGACGAGTTCCGGCGTCTTCGCACAAGTCCCGCCCGCGCAAGAGGCGATTCTATATCGGCCCGTGCCCGCCGCCGAATCACCGGGCCTCTCTCGACCCCACGCCCGCGCAGTTGGTGCGCCCCACCGATGACCGATCAAACGCCTCACAACCCCAATGAGAACCACGGCGCCGGCGACGGGGCGCGCGTCAACATCGCCGGGAAGCTCAGCCCGCACTCGGCGCGGAACAAGGCCGCACGCGTCTTGTGGGGGGTCGTGCAGGGCACGATCTTCCGCTGGTCTCCGCGCCCGGCTCATCCGTGGCGCGTGCTGTTGCTCAGGCTCTTCGGCGCCGACGTGCATTGGAAGGCGAGGCCCTACCCCAAGGCCCGCATCTGGTGCCCCCGGCGCCTGTCGATGGGGCCCTTCGCCACGATCGCCAACGACGTCGACGTCTACTGCGTCGACCGCATCACGATCGGGGCGCACGCCACCGTCAGCCAGTACTCCTACCTCTGCGGCGCGACGCACGACCACGAGCACCCCCGCTTCCCCCTCGTGCCCAAGCCCATCACCATCGGGGCCCAGGCCTGGGTTGCGGCCGATGTGTTCGTCGCGCCGGGCGTCACCATCGGCGAGGGAGCCGTGGTCGGGGCCCGCTCGAGCGTGTTCGGCGACATCCCGGCGTGGACCGTCGCCGTGGGGAACCCGGCTCGTCCCATCAAGCCCCGCGTGATCCACACCGCGTGACGATGCGAACCCAGGAGTGCCCGATCCGCAGGCTCTCGCCCCGCGACGGCGGGCACTACTTCTTCGGGTACTACGACCGCTGCCCGTGGAGCGCCGACCAGGGCCTCGTCCTCGCCCACCGCGCCGAGTTCTGCGACCGCGCGCCCGGACCCGCCGACCGCGCCGCGATCGGCGTGCTGGAGGGGAACGGCTCGTTCCGCCGCCTGGACGCGACCTCAGCGTGGAACTGGCAGCAGGGGGCCCAACTGGCTTGGATCCCGGGCTCGCCCAACCTCGTCTTCAACGTGCGGGTCGGCGCCGAGGGCCTCGGCGCCCGCATCCTGTCGCCCGATGGCGTGCTCGTCGGGGAGCTCGCCCATCCCGTCGCGGCCCTTTCGCCCGCCGGCGGCTCGGCCCTCACGTTGACGTTCGCGCGCCTGACCGCCCGCCGCCCCGAGTACGGCTATGCGGGGCTGACCGACCCGAGTGTCGCCGACCCGGCGCCGGGCAGCGACGGCGTCTACCGCCTCGACCTGCGCTCGGGGCGTCGCGAGCTCCTGGTCTCGATCCGAGCCCTCGTCGAGCACCGGCCCAGCCCCTGGGCCGGGCCAGGGACCGTGCACCACGTCAACCACCCGCTCTACAACCGGGCCGGCACGCGCTTCTGCTTCATGCAGCGGTTCGTCCGCGAGGGCGGGATCCAGCACTCGCGCCTCTTCACGCTCGGGGCCGACGGCTCGGACCTGCGCCTGCTCTTCGAGGGATTCGTCTCTCACTACGACTGGCTCGACGACACGACGATCGTCGCCTGGGCGGGGAGGCGTCGGCTGCTGGGCGGCAAGGGCGGCTCGATGGCGGGGCTGGCGCGCCGGTCGCTCAAGGCCGCGTACCACGCACTGGGCAAGCCCCGCTTCCTGATGAGCCGCGTGATGAAGGACTCGTACCTGCTGTTCCCCGACCGCGAGGGGGCCGAGCCCGCGGCGCTGGCCCGGGGCGACCTGACCACCGATGGGCACTGCACGCGCTCGCCCGACGGACGCTGGCTGCTGACCGACGGCTACCCCGACCGGGGGCGCCAGCCGCTCTTCCTGTGGGACCTGCGGACGGGCGCGGGCGTGCGGGTGGGGCGGTACGCCAGCCCGGCGCTCTTCGACGGCCCGATCCGCGTGGACCTGCACCCGCGCTTCAGCCGCGACGGGCGGGCGGTGTGCATCGACTCGGCGATGGACGGCTCCCGCGCCATGTACGCCGTCGATGTATCCTCGATCACCGCCCCATGACCATCTCCATCTTCATCCAGACGCTCAACGAGGAGAAGAACCTCCCGGCGTGCCTCGACAGCGTGGCGTGGAGCGACGACATCCACGTGCTCGACTCGCTCTCGACCGACGGCACGGAGCGGATCTGCCGCGAGCGGGGCGTGCACTTCCACCAGCGCAAGTACGACGGGCGGGGCCCGCACCAGAACTGGGCCATGGAGCACATCCCCTGGAAGCACCCCTGGGTCTTCTACCTGGACGCCGACGAGCACATGACGCCCCAACTGAGGGGCGAGATCGAGGCCATCGCGCGCGACCCGGGCGAGACGCGGGTGGCGTTCTGGTGCGGGCGCAGGAACTTCTTTCGGGGGCGGTGGCTGCGCTTTTCGATGCCGCCGGGGCACATCATGCGGTTCTTCAGGCCGCCGACGATCCGCTTCGAGCGCCTGGCCAACCCGGTGCCGATCGTGGACGGCCCCGTGGGGTACCTCAGGCACCACTTCCTGCACTACAACTTCAGCAAGGGGCTGGGGGAGTGGTTCGAGCGCCACAACCGCTACAGCACCTACGAGGCCGCCGAGACGGTCAAGGCGCTCAAGGACCAGCCGTTGCGCCCACTGAATCTGTTCAGCGCCGACCCCATGACGCGCCGGCTGGAACTGAAGAACCTCTCCTTCCGCATGCCCCTGCGGCCCGTGCTCAAGTTCCTGTACATGTACCTGGCGCGGGGCGGGTTCCTCGACGGCGGGCCGGGGCTGACCTACTGCACGCTGCAGGC
>VGXM01000063.1 GCA_016873295.1 Phycisphaerae bacterium | reverse complement strand
GGCTGGAACTGAAGAACCTCTCCTTCCGCATGCCCCTGCGGCCCGTGCTCAAGTTCCTGTACATGTACCTGGCGCGGGGCGGGTTCCTCGACGGCGGGCCGGGGCTGACCTACTGCACGCTGCAGGCAATCTACGAGCACCAGATCGTCCTCAAGGTGCGCGAGCTGCGGCGGGTCGAGCGCGGGCTGCCGGGGTCATAGTTCTGCCGTCGGGGTACGCCCCGAGCGGATCGTCCGCTTCTTCCCTGCCCGTTCGCTCCTGTTGGCGCCGCCGGATCAACGGCCGCTGGCAGCCCCGTTGATGCGGATCGGGAGCCCAATCGGTCGCGATGCCCGCTCGTCGTAAGGCAGCCGCCAACACGGCCTGCCCGTGGGCAACCCAAACAGATCACAAACAATGCGCTTGCGAGGAACCACTCGTCGGCGAGCAATCTGCCGCCGATCAAAACCGGACGCTCCTATCATCAATGGGGAGGGGGTGCGGCATGGATAGGTTGTTCTTTGAACGCCCCTCGCGGTCGGCGGGGGGAGTTGGTCGGACCGGAGTGGCGGCGAACAACGCCGGAGGGTCGCGGTGCTTGCGGAGACGGCGTCGCGGACGCCCCCAGGGCGGTGCGCTGGTCGTGGTGATGGCGGGGGTGGTGACGGTAATGGATGCGCGGGGGGCAACTGCGCAGCCCGCGGTCACGTCGCTGTCGGACACGGTTCCGGTCTTCCCCGCCGGGACCAACATGGGGGGCTATGTCTCGTTGACCGGCGATCCGACGGGCCCGTTCATCGGGCAGGGCGTGCACTTCATGGGCGGTGGATCGGAGTTGAGGGGCGCGCCCCTGATCTACCGCTACGCCGTGGATTTCCCCCAGTGTGTTCGTGTGTCGTCGGTGGTGGTCGAGGGTGCGGCGTTCTGGGGCCCGGGGAACGAGCTTCGCTTGCTCGACGAGGCGCTGCGTCCGGTGGCGAGCATGACGACCTTTGGCGGCAACTCGTTCACGGTGCTCACGCTGAACGTGCCCAACACCGCCGGGCGGCGCTTCTACCTCGAGGAATACGACACGAGCGGGGTGTGGCGGTGGCGCAGCCGGATCACCTTCAACGCCGTGCCGGGGACGGGCTGTCCGTGCTTCCCGCCCGTCCTGGTGACGCCCATGCCGGAGTCTTCGCAAGCCTGGGCGGCCGGGACCTCATACGGCGGATTCACGGCGGCGACCGCTGACGTGAGGGGAGCGTGGTTCTCGCGTTCGGTCATGTACCCCGGGTATCTCTACCCCGGCGCAAGCACCGAGACCCTCAACGGGGGGTGGCTCGTTCAGCGATTCCGGGTGACAGCGGACCAGTCCATCACCCCGGTTGAACTGACGCTCTCCGGAGCGGCGTTCAACGGCCCCGGCGCGGTCGTCCGGCTGTTGGACGCGGGCAGACAGCCGCTGGTCTCGTGGCCGACGTTTGGCGGCAGCACCGACCAGCGCTTCTCGATCCCGCTGGGCTCGCCGCGGGGCTCCACCTTCTACGTCGACGAGTTCGACGGGAGCACCACCTGGCGATACCGGCGACTCCTCGCCCTCAACGGGTTCGTTCCGGTTCTGGGCCCCGCCTGGGCGCGTGCTTGTGCGCACGAGCCCGTCCGCTTCGTCGTCGCCGCTCAAGGGCCGGGCCCCTTTGGCTACGCATGGCAGGCCAGCGTTCCGGGCAGCCCGGGGCAGTGGGTCTCCATCGCCGATGGGCCCACCCCGGACGGGATCGTCTACGCGGGGAGCGCGACCGCGACGCTTCTCGTCGCACCGGCGAGCACCTTCGGCAGCGCTCACCCGCGCGACTTCCGCTGCATCGTGTCGAGCGGATGCGGCGGCGTGACCACCGATCCCGCGGCGTTGGACGTGTGCGCCGGCGACTGGAACTGCGACGGCACGGCGGACTTCAATGACTTCCTCGCGTTCCTGAACGACTACAACGCCGGCGTGCCCCGCGCCGACCTCAACGGCGACGGCACCATCGACTTCAACGACTTCCTGGCCTTCCTCAACGCCTTCAACGAGCCCTGCTGACCGGCCCCGGGCCCGTCGAGCACCCGACGACGCCCCGCCCCAGGGGCGTCCTCCTTGTGCGCGCCAATGCGGGTGACAGGAGTCGAACCTGCAAGGCCTTGCGGCCACGGGATCCTAAATCCCGCGCGTCTGCCAGTTCCGCCACACCCGCGCCCCGGCGTCAATCCTACGGGCCCCCGACACCGGTTTATGATCAATCGGCGGCCCGAATCCCGAACACATACGGGGCGGACCGCCCCCCAAGGAAGGACTGTCCATGTCGATGGGTCAATCGCTCTCGGGCTCGATCGCTCCGCTCTTCCTGAGGGCGGTGCTCGCCGTCACCTTCGTCTGGGCGGGGCTGGGCAAGTTCATGGCCGACTTCCCGGTCTCGGGCGATGCGGCGACCCGCCTGGCGGAGTGGGGCGTGATCGCGGCCCCGGCGGCCCCACCGACCCCGGCGACCCCCACGGAGGTCAAGCCCGAGGCGCCCCCCGCGCCGACCGGCACCACCCCCCCGCCGCCGCTGATGGCCCTCCAGACCCCCCCCGCCCAGACCACCACGGTCAAGCGGATGTACGCGATCGCGCTGGGTGTGCACGCCGCGGCCAACCCCAAGCCGCGCGACGGCGGCTCGACGCCCATGGCCCTGCTGCCCGCCGACCTGGGCAAGGGCCCCTGGCCCGTCCGCCTGGCCTGGGCCGCGAGCCTCACCGAGCTGATCGGCGGGGCGCTCATCTTCCTCGGCCTGCTCACCCGCTTCAGCGGCTTCTCCATCGCGATCGTCATGCTCACCGCCATGTGGCTGACCCAGATCGGTCCGGCGATGCAGTCGGGCAACACCATCGCCCTTCTCCTCCCGGCCCACCAGGCGTTCGACGGCGAGAAGTGGAAGGACCTCCTCTTCCAGTTCTCCCTCTTCGGCAGCGCCATGGCCCTGGCCTGCGTCGGCTCCGGCGCCCTCGCCTTCGACCGCGCTCTCTTCCGCGCCAAGTCCGCCGCCAAGCCGCCCTCGGGCGACCAGGGGAGCCATCGCCCCCTCTGACCCCATGCCCCGCACCGGCGACCGACAATCCGCGAAGCGCCGACGCGGGCCCCTGGCCTGGGCCATGCTCGCGTCGCTGGCCATCCACGCCTCGTTCGTCGCGGCCCTGGTCAGCCGCCCGACGCCCCCGATTCGGACGCTCGAGTTGACCGACGTGGTCGGGCAGGCCGAGACGCGGCTGGAGCTTCAGCCCGACAAGCCGGCCGCGGCGGAGGAGCCGCCCGTTCCCGCCGAGCCCGAGCCCCCGCCGCCGGAGGCGCCCGAGCCGGAGCCGATGCCCGACCCCGCGCCGACGGTCGCGGCGGAACTGGTGCTCGCGACCGCGCCCGATGCCGAAGCGGCCGAGGTTCCCGCGGCGCCCGCCGAGCCCGCGCCCGCACCGCCCCCGGCGCCGGCACCGCCTCCGGCCCCCCCACCGCCGGCGCCGGTGCTCTTTGCCGGCGTGCAGGCCCAGCCCGCCGACACCGTGGTGTACGTCGTGGACGGCTCGGGGCCGATGGCGTCGAGCCTGCCCTTCGTCTTCGCGGAGCTGGAGCGTTCCGTGCGCCGGCTGGCGGCGACGCAGCGGTTCGGCGTGATCGTCTTCCGCGACCCGCCCGAGGGGGTCCGCGGCTTCGCCGCCGTCGAACGCTACCAACCCGCCGGGCGCCTCGGCACGGTCGAGGCGACCGATCTCAACAAGGCGGGGCTGTCGGCCTGGCTGCGGACGATCCGGCCCGTCGGCCGCTCCGACCCGGTCCGGGGGCTGCGGGCGGCGCTGGACCTCAAGCCCGACCTGGTGATGGTGCTCTCGCGGACGATCCCGCGCTCGGGCCCGGGGGCCGAGACCGCCGCCCACACCCGCAACGCGCTGGCGGAGCTGGACCGCCTGAACCCCGCCTCGCGCCAGACCCACCAGCGGCGCACGGTGATCAAGACCATCCAGTTCATCGACGAGGACCCGTCGGGGCTGCTGCAGTCGATCGCCGACGCCCACGGCGACGGCCCCCGCTCCTACCGCCTGCTCACGCTCGACGAGCTCGGGGCGCGGTGAGCCTCAGCACCCGCTGTTGTACAGGTTCAGGAAGGCCAGGAAGTCGTTGAAGTCGACGATGCCGTCGCCGTTGACGTCCGCCCGCGCCGCCCCCGCGTTGTAGTCGTTCAGGAACGCCAGCAGGTCGTTGAAATCGATCACGCCGTCGAGGTTCCAGTCGCCCGGGCACCGGGGCGTGCGGTAGGCGGCGATGCTGGTGCCGGTGCGCGCGATCACCAGCGTGCCGTCGCGCCCGAACGCGGGGGCCCCGATGTTCACCGAGGGCGTCGCCAGGCTCCACTGCTCCGTCAGATCCGGGTGGAAGCAGTAGAAGCGCCCGTTGGTGAAGGCCCCGTTGGAGAAGTAGAGCCGCCCGAGGGCGTCGACCGCCATGCGCGGCGTGAGGTTGGGCGAATCGCTGATGAACACGGGCGAGGAGGCCAGCACCGCGCCCGTCGCCGGGTCGCGCTTCTCGATGATGTTCCCCGGCGCGATCATGAAGACCGCGTCCGCGGTCGCGGCCAGTTCCGAGCCGGTCGTCCAGCGGGCCGGAGCGTTCCAGCGCTGCGTCAGGGCCGAGCCCGTGTCGAGGAAGGCGTAGAAGAAGTCGACGGTGGCGTTGTTCTGCGTGCGCGAGAGGTACACCGTGCCGTCGGGCCCCACCATGGGCGAGTTCTGGATCGTGAACCCGGGCATCACGGGGGACTGGTACAGGAAGGCGCCCGTGGCCAGGTCGAACTTCTTGATGACGGTCCCGCCGGCGGCGGCGTCGGCGAGGTAGACGCCCCCGTTGCCGATCGCCCCCCCGCAGTTCCCGCTGACCGAGGCGGTCCGGGGCGTGCGCCACGCGGTCGAGCCGTCCGCCCCGCGGATCCGCCAGAGGTCGCGGAAGCTGCCGATGACGAGGTCGCCGTTGTCGGCGAAGACCACGCCGTCGTAGGCCCCGGCGTTGGTGGTGTCCTGCGAGACCCACGCGACCGACCCGTCATCCTCGCGGAGGGCGTACATGCGGGCCGAGACCGACGCGCCGTTGCCGGAGCGAGAGGCGTATACCCGCCCGTCGCGGGCCCCGGCGATCCAGGTCGTCCAGTCGCCGGTGTTGAAGGGGATGTCGGCCCGCCAGCGCTCCGCCCCGGTGTCCAGGTCCATCGCGAAGATGGGCGAGCCGTTGGGCTCGCCGCCGGGCGGGAAGCCGGTCTGGCGCACCACGAAGACGCGCGAACCGGCGACCACGGGCTGCCACGCGATGATGCTCGACCGACCGCCGGTCCAGAGCACCTGGGCGCTGTCGGGCCCGATCTGGGGCGTCGAGCCGTTCCGCCCCGCGTTCCCGCCGGCGTTGGGCCAATCGCCCCGAGCCGCGGGAGCCAGCATGCCCAGGATCATGGCGATCGTCGATGCGCGCACGGGCATTCTCCCTCCCCGCCGCCCACTCTACCCGATCGCGGGCGCCGATCCAAGGGGATCGGCGCGGTCAGCAGGGCGTGTTGTACAGGTTCAGGAAGGCCAGGAAGTCGTTGAAGTCGACGACGCCGTCGCCGTTCAGGTCGGCCCGGGGCGCCCCCGCGTTGTAATCGTTCAGAAACGCCAGGAAGTCGTTGAAGTCGACCGTGCCGTCGGCGTTCCAGTCCGCCGGGCACAGGCGCGTCGCCTCCACGATCGCCGTCAGCGCCGCCCCCGGGCCCGACGACCACCCCGACCCCAGGTTGTCGAAGGCGTTGAAGCTGTTGCCGAAGGCGGCGAAGTTCCACACCGCGTCCTCGCCGCCCGGGTCGTCGCTCTCCGCGACGATCCAGTAGGACTCGCCGGCCCGGAGCGCCGGGCGAACCACGGACCGCGATGCTTCGAGCACCGGGCTCCAGCCGACGGCCTGGATCGAGTACTCCCACCGCTCCAGGGCCACGCCGCTGGGGATCAGCCCCGCCGACGTCTGCAGCGACAGCCTGACGCGCGGGCGCGGACGCGCGGGACCCGCGTTGTCCATGAACCAGACCGAGACGCGATCGAGCAGGTAGTCCGCGTCGGCGGTGAAGCGCGTCGCGACGCGCTGATCGCGCGACACGTCCGGCCCCCACAGCCCGAACATCCCGCCGAACGGACCCTGAGTCTGGTAGATGATCTCCGAGGCGACCGCCGGCGCGGCCAGCAGGGTCGCGACCGCCGCGACGGCCCGGATCCCGTTCATGACGCCCTCCTTTCCCCGCCACCAGTCTACCCAGGAAGTGGTGCCGGGCCCGCTCCACGTCGTTGCTGCTCGAATCCGGGTACAGGATCCCGCCCGTGTCCACGCCCCCGGAGCCGTCGTGCCACGCCTGCTCGCCCGCGTCCACCCGGTTCTGGGCCGCCCTCAGGACCGCCCAGTTGCGGATGTCCACGTGCCACCCGTTGGGGATGTCGACCGCGCCCGACGCGTCGAGCGGGGGCCAGTTCCAGTTGAGCATCTGCGGGCCGCCGAGGCACCCGTCGGCGTTCACCCACGCGCCCTGCTCGATGCGGGCCCAGTCATCCGGCGGGACGGGGTGGTCGCTCAGGAACTTCTCGACGACCGTCGCCACGCAGCCCGGGCCTGCGCCACGAGGTTGGGAATCGCCTCCAGGTCGTACGTGTACCCGCCGCACCAGGCGTTGTCGCCGTCGTGCGCCAGCAGGATCAGCATCGGGCGCAACGGGTCGTTCCAGGCGCTCAGTGCGTCGAAGTCGCCCAGCCCCAGCGGCGTACCCGTCCTTCCACGGGGGGCTCTGCGAGGCCGGCACGACCACGATCGACGATGCCCGCCCCGTCGCCGGGTCCACGCACCGCGCCCGCCTCCTGGCGCCCGGGCCAGTCGATGGGCTGTTCCAGGTGCCAAAAGGAGCTGAAATGGACCGACTCTCCCTGCCCAAAGGCGTGGGGCGACACGCCGCAGATCGCGACCCACCAAACCAATCCCGTCCTTTCGTGACTCGGCATTCCCATCCACCCCGTGCCCGCGAGGAGCCAAGTCGACCCGACGCGGCACCGTGTGACAACGCCGATTCGGCCCCCGGGGGAACGCCAGTCCGAAAACCGCACGCGCCGCCGAACCGGACGCCCCGGAGTAGCGAACCAGTGTGTGTGGTTGGTGGGCCGTGGACGGTTGGGACAGGGCCCGGGGGAACAGGGAGGCGGACGCAGCGGCGATCGCCGCGGGTTGCCGGACGGTGCAACCTGGACCGCTGAGCGCAACTCAACACAGTCGGCACGGGCGTCGTGCCCGTGCAATGGAGTGGCATGGCGTACCCGGCGGATGATCCGGGGCATGGCGTGGTGTGTCGATAGCCGGGGCAGGAGCGCACACATGTGGAGCAAGGTCCGCGAACTCGCACCGCTGGTTCCGATGCTCGCCGCCGGGCTGGCCGGGGCCCAGGGCAGCCCGCTGCCCCCCGAGGACACGCTGCTGGTCCCGGACTGGCGCACGCCGCGGGTGATGGCGTTCTCGCGTCTGGACGGGTCGCTGGTGAACGCGAACTTCATCACCCCCGCGCAGGCGCGCACGTCGATCACGGTGCCCAAGGAGGCGATCCGCGTCCTGGACGAGGTCTGGGTGAGCGACCAGCTCGAGAACCGCATCATGCGCTTCACGCTCGACGGGCGCACGTTCCTGGGCGACTTCAGCACCCGGGCCATGAGCGGGATCGAGAACGTGCGCGGATTCGAGGCGACGTGCGGCAAGGTGTACGTCGCCTGCGGGGCGGGCGCGCACGCGGGCAAGGTCGCGGTGCTCGACCTCCTGACCGGGCTGGTGGTGACCGCGACCGCCACGGGCGCCCAACCCTTCGACGTGCAGTTGGCGCGCACGGAACTGATCGTCAGCGACTTCTCGGAGGGCCGGCTGGTGCGGCTCAACTACGACGGCAGCCGGGGCGACGCCATGGTCGCGCTGGGCAGCGGGTTCGGCCCGCAGCAGGTCGTGCGCCTGCCGGGCGAGCGCTTCCTGGTCGCGTCCTACAGCCCCACCCCCCCCGGGCGGATCCAGGAACTCGACGCCTCGGGCGCGCTCGTGCGCACGCACTCGGTCCCGCAGACGCTCCTGGTGGCGGCCCACCCGCTCGCCAACGGCAACATCCTCTTCACCACGCGCCTGGCGGTCTACGTGCTCAACACGACCACGGGCGCGTCGGCGCCGGTGGTGACCGACGTGGACGCCCACTACATCAACTCGCTGGCGCCCAAGGCCTTCCACCCCGCCGACTGGGACCGCAACGGCGTGGTGGACTTCAACGACCTCCTGGCGTTCCTGAACGACTTCAACGCCGGGGA
>VGXM01000062.1 GCA_016873295.1 Phycisphaerae bacterium | reverse complement strand
CAGGTTCGCTTGCCAGCGCACGCCGTCCGTCAGGGCGGAAGTGCCACGGCTCGCGCCCTGGTCGGTGTCGCCCCGCAGGGCTTGCTTGTTTGCATGGTGCGCCACCAGCACCGCCGGGCCGTCGCCGCCGTCCTTGCGGCGCACCGCCAGGGCTTCTAGGGCCTCGACAAAGGCGGTTGCGATCTTGGGGTCCATCTCCGCATCCGGGGGCATCCACCGGGCCGCCGGGTCGATAATCACCAGGCGCCACGGTTCGCCGCAGGCAGCGGGCGCCGACAGCATGCCGTCGATGCCCTCCCACATGGCGGATTTTTTCAGGTTGGCAGGCTGAAAACGGGTCGAGGTGTTGTCCAGTAGCGCAAGGTCCTCGCCGCAGCCATGCAGGGGGGCGCAATGCATACGCTTGCCCACCGCCTCCCGCTCTGCCGGCGTCAGGTCGAGCGCATCGGCCACCTTCCGCACCCGGCGCCACAGTTCGCCGTCGTCCTCCTCCGCCGCCAGGAATAGCACGGGGCCAGGTTCCTTGACGCTGTATGTGTCGAGCCACAGCTTCCCGCTCGCCACTGACATCGCAAGTTGCAACAGGGCTTGCGTTTTGCCCACGCCTCCGGGGGCTGCCAGCATCGCCACCTTGCCCAGCGCCAGAAAAGGGGCGGCGGCGCCGGTTCCATCTTTGCAGGTCAACAGCACCGGCAGCGGGGGCGGAGTTAGGCTCGGGTCCAGCCAACCCAACTCGCCAAGCGGGATCGCCAGCGGGGCGTCGGCGGGGGGCTGCGGGGCTTCGTCCGGCTCTGCCGGCTGCGGTGCGGCCCGTTCCGCTCGCCAGTCCGCCGCCTCCCGCCGCAGCTCCGCGCGGTCAAGCCGGGCCGGGGGCGGTGCGTCCAGGGCAGCCCCGTAGGGTTCGCTGCCGTACTTGCGCGCGTTCGCCATCTTGTCCCGCAGCTCCGCGTCATTCCAGGGAGGAACGCACCTTGCGTTCCAGGCTTGCAGCAGGGGCCAGGCGTCCGCGTCCGGCACGGCAAAGCCCCGGACCACCTTTGCCACCGTGGCGAGCGTGTGTTGATCGCCGCCTTGCCCCTGGACAGCCGGATCGCGCTTGTCCAGCCAGGCCGCCGCACGGGCCACCCTGTCCAGGGGGGCGCCACCAGGCGCGCGACGGGCGCCCTGGTCGAGCCGGGGCAGCTCCGGGCGCACGGGGGCAGGCAGGGCGGGCACACGGTCCAGCAGCGCCAACAGGTCGAGGGCGCGGCCCTGCCCCTTCCGCAGCTCGCGGCGCGGAGCGTTGCCAACCGCAGACGCAGCGAACCACATGCGCGAAGGGTTGCCGCATGTAGGGTCGAACCAGCAGCGCCCCAAGGCCCCAAACGCCAGCCGGGCAGCGGTGTAAGCGTTCCGCCACCTTTCCAGGGCGCCGCCCTCGACCGGGGCAGCCAGGGGCAGAATCAGGCGCCACTTGCACGGGCCGCCTTCGTCGCGGTGCGAGGGCGAGCGGTGCGCCAGGTACGCAAGGCCCGCACGGTCGAGGGCAGCCAGCAGCGCGGTCCAGTCGCCGCCGTCGTCGCAGTCCAGGGCGAGCGCATACAGGGCGAGGGTCGCATCGTCCGCTCGCCAGTCGCCGTCAAACCGGGCGGGCGCCCACGGGGGCACTTCGCGCTTGTCCGCCACACTGGCAGCCCTGGTCGAGTCCAGCCAGGCGCACAACTCACCCCAAGTCCCGCTATACAGGTCGCCCAGCGTTTCTTGCACGCCCTGCCAGCGCGTCCAATGCAGCGACAGGTTCGCAGCCTCGACAGGGGCCACCGCAGCCCGCACCGCAGCCCCGGCCCACGTCGCCAGGGCGGGGGCGGGCCAGTCCGCCGGGGGTGCGGCCTTTGCGCGGGCCGCAGCGTGGTACAGTTCGCCAGTCATCACCCCTCCGGGTCCAGTTCGATAAAGGTTGCAATCTGTTTTGCCCACCGCTCGACCGTTGCCGCCGGCGCCCGGCGCACGTCGTCAGGGGTAGGGCACCAGAACGACGGCAATTCCAGCGCCATAGCAGCCGCCACCGCGTTAGCTACCGCCTCCCGCAGTTCGTCCAGGCGCGGATCGTCCGGCGTGTCCACAGGGAGCGGGACAAGGGACAGGCGCGGCGGGTCGCGCGGAATGTCCACCGTGTCCACCGTTGCCCGGCTCTGTCCAGGGGGCGGCGCGGCAGGCGCACGCTTGCCCGCATTCCGGGCTTTCAGGGCGGCCCACCAGGCAGCCGACAAGGGCGGGGGTTGCTCGGGTTGCTTGCGTTGCGGAGCGCCCATCACCGCCCCCCGCGTAAGTCGCCGCCACCGTGCCCACCGGGCAGGCCGGGGCACACCATCGCCGCTACGTCCGCCCGGCGCAGCAGCACACGCCGCCCGGCGTGGTATGCGGGCAGCTTGCCCTTGCGAATCCACAGCCGGATCGTGACAGGCTGCAATCGCAGCGCCTCCGCCGCCTCCTCGACCGTTAGAAAGTCCAGCTCGACCGCCTCTCCCATGCTTCCGCCTTCCGCAGCCGCAGCCGCTTGCACCGCCTCGCCAATGTCCGGGCGCCGTTGGCACATCGCCGCCAGCTCGCGGAGCGCCCGCTCCGCCCCAAGGTCCACCAGCTCGCCCACAGCCACCCCCTAGCCCACCATCCGGGCAACTTGCTGCGGGTGCCAGGGCCGGCCCGTGCGGCTCCGCAGCCCCCGCGCGTCCAGGTCCGCCGCAATCGCCCGCAGCGTCCAGCCCGCACCGCGCAGCTCGCGCACCAGCTCGACCGCCCGCGCTTCGTCCGCGTCCAGGGCTAGGGTGCGCCCGTCGTCCGCCAGCCGCATGCCCAACGGCACCGCGCCCACCCGCTCGCCACGGGCAGACTTGACCGCCAGGGCGGCGCGGGTCCGGGCAGCAATCAAGGCCCGTTCGTATTCCGCGAAGGCGTCCACCAGGCGGCGCATCAACAGCGCCTCCGGGCCGTCGCCCTCGCCCTCGCCAGCCGCGCTTGTCACGGTAGCGCCAACGTCCGCAGCCATGCGCTCGACCATCGCAGCGATCATTGTGTCGCGGGCCAGCCGGTCCCGCTTCGCAACCACCAGCAGGGCGGCACCGTGCGCCGGAAGGGCAGCCAGGGCCGCCAACAGCTCCGGGCGCCGGTCTATGGGGGCCGCACCGCTCACCCCCTGGTCGCAGAACCAGGCCGCGACAGTCACGCCACGGGCAGCCGCCCACCGCTCGACCGCCGCACGCTGCGCCTCCGGGCCAAGGGCTTGATCCTCGGTGGACACCCGCAGGTATGCCACCGCGATCCGCTTGTCGCCCGCCACCTTGATCCGCTTGCCCTTGCTTGCCATCGCCGCCTCCGCAACCCTTCGCACAGTGTATCACCAAAAATCACGCCGTCAAACTCAATCTGTCACAAGCCGGACGGTGCGTGACAAGCCGGACGCGCGCAGATCGCCGGGCAGGGCCAGCAGGCGGGGGGCGCCGGGTCGCGCAAAATGCGGGCGGGGGGGCTGCCAGGGTAGGGGCGATCCCCTGGACACAGGGCGCCGGGCGCTCTGTCCACCCCCAACCCCCCCCTTTGGGTCCTTCCAGGCCCCCGGCGGCAGCGGGTTGCAACTGTGTCGCAAATTGCCCCTAGCGACAGGCTGAAAAAATCTGTTTTCGTGTCAGGCGTACCCTGGACACCAGCCGCGCACCCTGGACAGGGTGGACACCGCCGGCGGGCAAAAACTGGACAACGGGGCAGGGTGGACAACCCTTGCCACGGGCGCTTGTCACTGGACAGCAAGGGCAGCGCCGTGACAGCGCCGGACAGGCGCCGGGGGCCACCATGCAAGGCAAGTGCTACACCGTCACACAGGCCGCCGCCGCAGTCGGTTGCAATCCGCGAACAATCCGCCGCCACCTTGCAGCGGAAGGGCTACCAGGGGCACACCAGCAGCACACGGCGCACGGGCCGGCGTGGCGCATCCCGGCGGAGGCCCTGGACAAGCTGCGGTCACACCTTGCCCTGGACGTGGCGCCGGGCGCAGTCGAGGTCGAGCGGGTGCCGGTCGAGGCCCCGGACCACAGCCAGCAGCCAGGGGCAGGGCAAGGGGTAGGGCAACTCGACCAGGCCAGCCAACTCGCCCCCGCTCTGGTCGCCCTCCGGGTCGCCCTGGAAAGTCAGGCCGCCGCCGTCACAGCACAGGCCCGCGCGCTCGACCAGGCGCACCAGCTCGCGGACCAGGCCCAACAGGATGCGCTCTGGTGGCGGTGCGAGGCCCTGGAAGCGCGGCAGCAACTTGACCAGGTGCGCGCACAACTCGCCGCAGGGCAGGTCGAGGCCGCCCAACTGCGCCAGCAGTTCGCAGCGGTCGAGGTCGAGGCCGCACAGCTCCGGGCGCTTGTCGAGCGCCACCAGCGCCCCACCCTTCCGCTTGCACAACTCCGGGCGCAGCTCGCGGGGGTCGAGGGCGGGGCGGCATAACGGCGCCGGGCGCTTTTTATGGCGCCGGAAAACGCAGGAAACCCGGAGCCGGACACCGCGCTAGGCGCACAGATCGGCCCCGCCAAGGCACGCAAAAGGCCGGGGGCAGGGGTAGGGCAGGCCCAAGCCCAGCGGGGCGCGGCGGGGGCAAAACAGGGGCGCCGGATTTTCGTCCAAAAAGCGCGGGGCCAGACCCCCGATTTTCGACCCCCCATCCTTGGAAAATGGGGCGGACGCCCCCCCTGGTAGCCCCTACCTTGCTGCCAGCAACGGGGCAGGCCGGACGCGGGCGCTCTGTCCCTCTCTGGTAGCCCCCTTGTTTTCAGGTTGGGCAGGGGCCGTAAGTTATGGCCCCCTGCCCCTACTTACACTACCGTTCCGTTCCGTTGCCCTCCGCGCCGGGCAAGGTGCTGCAATCGTTCGAGACACGATCCCGATCCGGGTGAAGTGCACCCCCGATCCGGGTGAAGTGCACCCCCGATCCGGGTGAAGTGCGAGATTTGCTTTCGATTGCAATACGTTATCTCTTACCCCTGCCAGCCTTCCGCGTTTTGCCAGCCTTCCGCTGTTTGCCAGCGCGCGCGCGCTCCCGCCCCTCGCTCCGTCGCCGCCCAAGCTCCGCAATAAACGCTAGTTCCGCCGCGTGCGGCTGCGCCAGTGTGAAGTGTCCGGGCGCTGGCTCGACCAGCAGCGGCGGCGCCGCATCGTCGCCAACTCGCCAGGAATCCAGCAGACGCGGCAGCTCCGCCGGGGGTAGCCGGGCCGCCGTCGCCAGCTCGCGCAGCCGCGCCGGGTCCATCGTCACACAGCCGTCACGGTGCAGCTCCTCCGCGCGGTCCACCAGCTCGACCAGAACCAAGCGGTGCAGCGTCCAGGCCGGCCCCTGGTGGCGCTCGTTCACCGCAGACACCGGCGGTTCGGCGCGCAGCTCGGGCACAATCCGCCGGGCCTTGCTCGCCAGGGGCGAGCTGTCGCCGGATTGCGATAGCCGGGCCGCCAGGCCGGGGGCCAGCGCATCGCCAACCACGATCCGCACCATGCCGGGCCGCGTAGCGTTGCCGCGTGCGTGCGTCCAGGTCCACAGGCCGCCAACGTGCACCGCCGGGTGTGTCCACTCGACATGCTGCCCGGCTTGCAACAGGGATCGCAGCGCATCGAAGTCCCGGCGGGCATAGCGCACAGCCTCCGCCAGCCCGGAAAAACCGCCCAATAGCTCGACCGCTCGCGGGTCCGCAGCCCCTCGCTCGGCTTGGTCGTGGACACAGTGGACCAGGAAGCGCACCAGCCGGTGCCCCGTCACGCTGCCCAGCAGGTCGAGGCCATGGCGCACCGCGTCAAAGGTGGCAACGTCCATAGTGGCGATCCGGCCAAGCTCCCGGCCCCGCGTGTCGCGGATCGCGCCGTCGTCCAGTCCGGGCAGCACAATTTGCCGTGTCATCGCCGGAATAAGCGTATCTGCGACAACGGCGCGGACCATGCCGGGGCGATTGCTGCGCCCCCGGCGCCACAGTTCGGCCACCCGCGCGAGCCACAGCGTTTCGGCCACGCTCGCCAGGGTGCGCGCACCGTCGCGCTCGACCCACCGCTCAAACAGGTCCGCCGCTTCCAGGGTGCCGCGCTGAAAACCTGCCAGCCGCTTGCTTGCCTTCTCCCGCAGCCTGTCCGCGTGGTCCTTGTGCACCGTGGTCAGGCAATTCGCAAGGTCCGCATCCAGGGCCAACATGCCGGCCCGTGTCCGCAGCTCGCCGCCTCCCGGCGGCTCCGGGGTAGGCGCCACCGTCGCCGCCAAGGTGCGGCAGAAAGCGCACAGCTCCGCAGCCAGCAGGCGCAGCGCCTCCGCGTCCGCTGCCGCGTCGCCCCCGTCGAGGTCGAGGGCCGCACGGGCCGCCGTGTTGTGTGCATCGCCCGGCGCCAGGCTCGCCCAACTCCGCACCGCTCGCCAGGCCACCGCTTCCAGGTGAGAGGGCAGGGTCGCCAGGGCCGCCCGCTCCGCCAGATACACCAGCGCCAGGGCTGCGGGGCGCAGCTCACCATAAAGCCGATCCGGGAGTTGCACGGCGCGGAGCCGGACGATCCGGCCATGCTCTGCCACTTCCGCAACCAGCCTATCGCCCGCCCCCGGTTTGCCGGGGTATTCCGCCGCAAACTCCGCCTCCGTGGCGGGGTGCACTCCGCGCTTTGCAAGCAATCTGGCAGCCCCGGCTAGGTCGTCCGCGTCTGGGGGGGTGTCGCCATCCCAGCGTAGCCCGTTCAGGCGTAGCCATTGGGCATAGTCGGCGGGGCGGGCAGGGTGTAGCCGGTTCAATGGGTCGCGCGCCCACTCCGCCACAGTCGCCGCCGCCAAGTGCGGATCGGGCCACCAGTTGAGCGCATCGCAAGGGCGAACCAGCGCCCCCCCCTTGGCCGCATAGTCGCGCACCAGCGCCAGGGCCAGCTCCGGGCCAAACGAAGGCCCCACCCAACCTTGCGGCTCGCTCCGCAGCGGCGGAGTGCGCCAGGGCCACCGTTCCGCCAGGTTTTCGCGGGCCAGCACAGCCGCTTGCGCTTCCGGCTCGACCAGGGCCTCGACCGTCGCCGCTATGTCGCCCGCTACCGCCTCCGCCACCAGCTCGCGCCCCTGGTCCACCGCGTCCAGGGCGGCGCCCACCGTCAAGGGTAGGGGCAGGGTTGCGGGCCAGTCGTGCCCACCGGGGCGCCGGTTGACGCGCAGCCCCGCTTGCGCCTTGCCGTCCACCAGCTCGAACTCGACCGCCAGCTCGACCGCTAGATCGTCCGCCAGCCGCTCGCGCAGTTCGGCCACCAGGGCGCCCACCCGCCGCCCCGTGGCAGCCCGCAGATCAATAGTCATCGCCGCCACCCGCCGCCTTGTCCCGCCCCTTGCTACCCTTGCTGCCGCCCTTGCTCGCGTTCCTTTCCTGCGCCCGTTCGAGTGCTGCCAGCTCGGCTTGCTTCTCCAACAGATCGTTTCGCGCTTTTTTGGCGGAGCGCTCCGCCTGTTCCAGGTCCTTTACCAGCCTATCCCGCGCTTTTTGCCATGCTTGGCGCTTTTCCAGTTCGAGGGGTGGCGGCTCTTTTTCATCGTGCGCCCTCAACTTCTCCCGCACCTCATCCGCTTGCCGCACCCTTTCATTAACCCCCGCTTGCCGCACGTTCAGCTTCTCGCGGTGATTTTCGAGCGCTTCGTCGTCCTTCTCGCCCGCAGCGTCCGCCACCGCGTCCTGGCAAGGGCACAGCACGCCGCCCTTATCCTGGTCCTTTTCCAGTTCCAACGTCTCAAAAGCCACGGCGGGGGCATAGTTGCACTTGACCACCCGGAGCCGGACGCGGGACGGGTGCGGCTTGCCGTCCGCCAACGGCACACGGTCCAGGTTCGCTTGCCAGCGCACGCCGTCCGTCAGGGCGGAAGTGCCACGGCTCGCGCCCTGGTCGGTGTCGCCCCGCAGGGCTTGCTTGTTTGCATGGTGCGCCACCAGCACAGCAGCGCCAGGGCCGCCGTCCAGGCCGCACACCGCCAGGGCTTCCAGGACCTCGACAAAGGTGGTTGCGATCTTGGGGTCCAGTTCCGCATCCGGGGGCATCCACCGCGCCGCCGGGTCGAGGATCACCAGGCGCCAAGGCTCGCCGCCGGGGGCCGTCTCCAGGGTCCAGGCGATCCTGTGCCAGATCGCGGACGGCGCCAGCCGGGCAGGCTCGAAACGGTGCGCCGCGTTGTCCAGCAGCGCCAGGGCCGCCCCTTTGCCATGCAGGGGCGCACAGTGCAGGCGCCGGGCCACCGCCGCACGCTCCGCCGGAGCCAGGTCGAGCGCATCGGCCACGCGCCGCACGCGCCGGTGCAGCTCGCCGTCATCCTCCTCCGCCGCCAGGAACAGCACGGGGCCGGGTGCCTGGACGTGGTAGCGGTCGAGCCAGGGCCGCCCACTCGCAACCGCAACCGCAAGCTGCAAAAGGGCTTGCGTTTTGCCCGCGCCGCCGGGGGCCGCCAGCAGCGCCACCTTGCCCAGCGCCAGGAAGGGGGCGCGTCCGCCGGTGCCGTCATCGCACGCCAGCAGCAACGGCAACGGGGGCGGGTGCAGGTCCAGCCAGCCCAGCGCCTCGACCGGCACGGCCAGCGGGGCAGGTTCGCCGCCGTCGCCCTCGACCGGCGGGGCATCGTCCAACTCGCCCGGCGGATCGCCAGCCCCCCTCTCCGCTCGCCAGTCCGCCGCCGCCCTTGGCAGCTCCGCACGGTCTTGCCGGGCCGGGGGCGGTGCGTCCAGGGTGGCCCCGTAGGGTTCGCTGCCGTACTTGTGCGCGTTCGCCATCTTGTCCCGCAGCTCCGCGTCATTCCAGGGAGGAACGCACCTTGCGTTCCAGGCTTGCAGCAGGGGCCAGGCGTCCGCGTCCGGCACGGCAAAGCCCCGGACCACCTTTGCCAC
>VGXM01000061.1 GCA_016873295.1 Phycisphaerae bacterium | reverse complement strand
TCGTGCGCCCCTCGCCGGACACGACTGTGCCCCCAGCGGCACAGTCGTGGCACTCGGCCCCGACAGGCCTCGGGCCGGTCCCACCGTGCCACGACTGTTCGGCTCGGCGAACAGTCGTGCGCCCCTCGCCGGACACGACTGTGCCCCCAGCGGCACAGTCGTGGCACTCGGCCCCGACAGGCCTCGGGCCGGTCCCACCGTGCCACGACTGTTCGGCTCGGCGAACAGTCGTGCGCCCCTCACCGGACACCACGTCCCTCACCGGACACGACTGTGCCCCCAGCGGCACAGTCGTGGCACTCGGCCCCGACCGGCCTCGGGCCGGTTCCGCCGTGCCACGACTGTTCGGCTCGGCGAACAGTCGTGCGCCCCTCACCGGACACGACTGTGCCCCCAGCGGCACATTCGTGGCACTCGGCCCCGACAGGCCTCGGGCCGGTTCCGCCGTGCCACGACTGTTCGGCTCGGCGAACAGTCGTGCGCCCCTCGCCGGACACGACTGTGCCCCCAGCGGCACAGTCGTGGCACTCGGCCCCGACAGGCCTCGGGCCGGTCCCACCGTGCCACGACTGTTCGGCTCGGCGAACAGTCGTGCGCCCCTCACCGGACACGACTGTGCCCCCAGCGGCACAGTCGTGGCACTCGGCATCGGGTGGGACAGGCGTCCCGCCTGTCCGCCCGCGACACTACCCTCTCCCCCATGCCCCGACTCGTCGCCCCGATCGGCCTGTTCCTCGCGTTCGCCGCCGTGCCAGGGCTGGCGGCGGAGCCCGACCCGCGCATCGACGCCGACACGGGTCGGCAGAAGGCCATCTGGATCCGCCCGCTGGAGTGGGACCAGGTGCACATGCGCCTGGACCTGGACCTCGCCGACATGGGCACGCCGCGGTTCACCGCGCGCCAGACCCTGCGGGTGACGCCCATCGGTGAGCCGCGGAGCGCCATCACCCTCGACGCCGTGGACCTCGACATCGCCGAGGTGCGGCACCGGGGCGGGCACGTGCCCTTCGACTACGACCGCCGGACGATCACCGTCCGCCTGCCCGCGCCCGTCGAGCCCGGGCGCCAGATCGAGCTCGATTTCGCCTACTCGTGGGCCGGCCCCAAGGACTTCGGGGGCGACGGCCTGATCTGGACGCTCGGCAAGCCCGAGGGCACGAACCGCACCCAGCAGGCCGCCCAGATCCACACGCAGGGCCAGCCCGAGGCCAACCGTACCTGGTTCATCGGGCACGACTTCCCCAACGACCGCCTCACCACCGAGCTGCACGTCACCGCCGAGGCGCCGTACCAGGCCGTCTCGAACGGGCGACTCGTCTCCGTCAAGGACGCCAAGCCTGCATCCGGCAAGCCCCGCCGGACCTGGCACTGGCTCCAGGACAAGCCCCACGCCAGCTACCTCGTCGTGCTGGTGGTGGGAGACTTCGCCGTCGTCGACCTTGGCGGTCCCGATTCAGCCCGGCCCGGCCTGCCCATGCACGTCTACACGGAGCACGGCGAGGAGGAGCGCACGCGGGCCGCCTTCGCCAACACGCCCCGCATGGTCGCCTACTTCGAGCGCGTCTTCGACGAGCCCTACCCCTGGGACAAGTACGACCAGCTCATCGTCCGCAACTTCGCGTGGGGGGGCATGGAGAACACCTCGGCGACGGTGCTCAACCGCGCGGCCAGCTTCGGGCGGAACGTCGACGGGCTGATCGCCCACGAGCTGGGGCACCAGTGGACGGGCGACCTGATCACGTGCAAGAGCTGGGAGCACCTGTGGCTCAACGAGGGCTGGGCGACCTACGCCGAGATGCTCTGGGCGGAGGAGAAGGCGGGGGACGACCCCAACGCCCGACGCCGGGCCTACCACCGCGCGGTGATCGCCAACGTGCGCGCGCAGCGGGTCCGCAACCGGGGCTCGGCCCCGGGCTCGCCCCCCATGGTCAGCAACCGCTACCTCGACCCCAACGACACCTTCGTGAAGGCCGACGACGTCTACGCCAAGGGCGGGCTGATCCTGCACATGCTCCGGGCCCGCCTGGGCGACGAGGTGTTCTTCGAAGGCGTGCGCACGTACGTGGACCGCTTCAAGTTCCGCTCGGCGGACACCGACGACTTCCGACGCGTCTTCGAGGAGGTCTCGGGGCAGAGCCTCGCGCTCTTCTTCGAGCAGTGGGCCTTCCGCCCGGGGCTGCCCTCGCTGGAGGTGGACCTGGCGTGGGACGGGTCGGCGGGGGCCCTCTCGGTGAGCGTCGAGCAGACCCAGACCATCGACCGCCTCAACCCCCCCTACCGCTTCACGCTCCCGGTGCGTGTGCGCGTCGGCGGGCAGGACCGCTGGGGGTCGGTCGACGTGGAGGACCGACTGGCCCGGGCCACGGTCCGGTTCCCCGACGCCCCGGGCAGGCCGACCTCCGTGCAGATCGACCCCAACCTGACCGTGATCGCCCGCACGCGGGTCCGGACGCCCCTGCCCGAGGGGCCGGACTGACCCGCGCCGGCGAAGCTGCCGATAAGAAGGACCGAGACCCGACGTCACCCTCGGACCGATAACCTTCGGCGGGCCCGGACCATGGCCCGCCCTGGAGCTCGACGATGCCCGCGACCCTGTGCGACCGGATCGGAGTTGGGCCCCGCTCGGCCCTGGCGCTGGTGGCCCTGTGCGGGCTGGCGGCGTCGGCGCCCGCGGGGGGGGACGACCGTCACGCCCAGTGCTGCGGCGGGGGGCTGAGGTCCCTGCTCGACGAGCCGATGCGCGAGAACTTCGCGCCGCACCGCGTGGCGGACCTGTCGCACATGCGCCTGGACCTGGTGGTCGCGGACATGAACACGCCGGTGATGCGGGCGACGCAGGTGCTGACGCTGACGCCCCTGGGGGGGGCGCTGGCGCAGTTGCCGCTGGACGCGGTGATGCTGGAGATCGAGAGCGTGGAGGCGGGGCCGGGGTCGGAGACGACGACGGGGTACCTGTACGACGGGCGCCGCCTGACGGTGACGTTCGACCCGCCGGTGCCCGTGGGGCGCACGGTGACGCTGATCACGCGGTACCGGGTGACGGACCCGTCGCGCGGGCTGGTGTGGTCGCCCGAGAACCCGGCGATCCCGGGCCGGGCGGCCCAGTTGCACACCCAGGGCCAGCCGCAGACCAACAGCTACTGGTTCCCCACGCACGACTACCCCAACGAGCGCCTGACGACGGAGATCGTGGCGACGGTGCCGGCGGGGTTCCTGGTGAGCTCGAACGGCCGCCTGCTGAACCGCTCGACGGAGATCAAGGCGCGTCGGGAGGTCGAGGGCGTGCCGGGGGTGGCGGAGCTTCAGCCCTACGAGACGTTCCACTGGCTGCAGGACAAGCCGCACGTGCCCTACTTGGTGTCGCTGGTGGTGGGCAAGTTCGACGTGGTGGACGTGGGGGTGAAGCGCAAGACCCCCAAGCGTCTGGCGTACCCGGTGCGGCTGTCGATGCCGGTGTACGTCCCGCCCGGGCGCGGGCCCGAGGTCGAGGGCACGTTCGGGCGCACGCCGGACATGATCGAGCTGTTCGAGAAGGTGCTGGACGAGCCCTACCCGTGGGACCGGTACGCGCAGGTGGTGGTTTGGAACTTCGGGCCGGGGGGGATGGAGAACACCTCGGCGACGACGCTGTACGACACGGCCCTGGTCCACCCCTCGGCGCTGGACGACCACGACCGCGACGCGCTGATCGCGCACGAGCTGGCCCACCAGTGGTTCGGCGACCTGATCACGTGCAACTCGTGGGAGGACGTCTGGCTCAACGAGGGGTTCGCGACGTACCTGGAGGGCCTGTGGTTCGAGCACCGGGACGGGGCGGCGGGGTACGAGCTGGACGTGCTCGACAACGCCGACGCCGTGCGCGCCGGCGACCGCGGCTCGGCCCCCTCCCAGGAGCCCATGGTCAGCCGACGTTGGAACGACCCGTTCGACGCGTTCCGGCGGCCGTCCAACCCCTACCCCAAGGGGGCCAGCATCCTGCACATGCTGCGGAGGTCGCTGGGCGACGACGTCTTCTTCAAGGGCGTGCGCACGTACGTGGACCGGTTCAAGTACCGCACGGTGGAGACGGCCGACTTCCGCAAGACGATGGAGGAGGTCTCGGGGCGGTCGCTGGAGCAGTTCTTCGCGCAGTGGTGCCACCGCCCGGGCGTGCCGCGCCTCAAGCTCCAAGCCCGCTGGGACTCCGGGCGGGGCGTGCTCTCGATCGCGGGGGAACAGACGCAGACGATCGACGGGGACAACCCGGCGTTCGAGTTCGACCTGCCCGTGTCCGTGCGCACGGACACGGGCCCGCGGGGGATGGCCGAGGCGCGGACGGTGACCCTGCGCTTCCGCGGGGTGTCGGCGTCGGGCGAGGTCGAGCTGCCCAGCGAGCCCGTGCTCGTGGCCTTCGACCCCGGGCAGAGCGTGCTGGCGGAGTTGACCATCGACCAGCCGGCGGCGTGGTGGCTGGCGCAGCTCCGCGAGGGCCCGACGCTGGCATCGCGGGTGCAGGCGGTGCGCCAGCTCCGGGCGCACAAGGGCGAACGCGTGAGCGAGACGCTGCGGCGCGTGGCCCTGGACCGCGGCGAGGTCGTGCGCCTGCGCACGGAGGCGGTGAAGTCGCTGGCGGCCCGGGGCGACGCGCACGACGTGGAGAGCCTGTCGAGCACGGCGATCGATTCGTGGGAGGTGCGCGAAGCGGTGGTGCGGGCCCTTGGGGAGCTGGCGGCGGGTGACGCCGGGGCCAAGGACGCGACGTTCTTCGGGTTGGCGCTCAACGCCGTGACCCGGCGGGCCAGGGGCGACGGGAGCGACAAGGTGTGGGCGGCGGGTCTGGAGGCGCTGGGGCGGATCGGGGACGAGCGGGAGCTGGCGGTGTTCGAGGCGGGGCTCAACGCCGAGTCGCAGGACGACCGCGTGCGCCAGGGGGCGCTGGAGGGGCTGGGGCGGATGGCGCACCCGGACGCGATGGCGCTGGTGATGCGGTACACGCGGGACGACGCGGACAGCCGGACGCGGGCCGCGGCGGTCTCGGCCCTGGCCGGGTTCGCGCGGCACAAGCCCGACGAGGTGCACGCGCGCCTGGTCGAGCTCCTGAGCGACCGGTCGATGCGGGTGCGGATGAGCGCGGCGCTGGCGCTGGTGAAGGTCGGCGGGGCCCGGAGCGCCGAGGCGCTGCGGGGCTGGGCCGGGGGCTGGCGCGACTCGGCGGAGGCGGGGTTCGCGGAGCGCCAGGCGGCCCGGATCGACGCGGGGGGCGCCGGTCAGCGCGAGAGGTAGCGACCGACGAAGGCGTCGTACTGCTCGGGCGTGTCGATGCCGTGGGAGCGGACGGCGACGGTGGCGACGGCGATGCGGTGCCCGTGCTCGAGCACGCGGAGCTGTTCGAGCATCTCGCAGCGCTCGAGGGGCGTGGGGATCATGCGGGCGTACTCGCCGAGGAAGGGTCGGCGGTAGGCGTAGAGCCCGACGTGCTTGAGGGGCGGCTGGGGCGTGCCGCCCTGGCGGGCGAAGGGGAGGCGGGCCCGCGAGAAGTAGAGGGCGTGCCCGTCGGCGCCCACGACCGCCTTGACGATGTTGGGGTTGTCCGGGTCCTCCCCCGGGGCGAAGGGCGAGGCGACGGTGGCCATGGGCGCCCGGGAGGCCAGGAGGGCGTGGACGGCGGCGTCGATGGCGTGGGGCTCGATCTCGGGCTCGTCGCCCTGAATGTTGACGACGAGGGAGTCGGCGTCGAGGCCGAGGAGCGAGGCGGCCTCGGCGAGTCGGCAGGTGCCGTTGGGGTGGTCGGCGCGGGTGAGGACGCCCTCTCCGCCGAAGGCGGCGACGGCGCTCATGACGCGGGGGTCGTCGGCGGCGACGACGAGGCGCGTGAGGCTCCGGGCGGCCCGGGCGGCCTCGCGGACGTGCTGGATGAGGGGCTTGCCGGTGCGGTCGGCGAGGACCTTCTCCGGGAAGCGGGAGCTGGCCAGGCGTGCGGGGATGATCCCGACGATGGCGCTGGGTGTCATGGCTCAGGCCTTGGAGCGCAGGGCCGCCACGAGCTTCTTGATGGTGTCGCGCCGGGCCCGGATGTCCTTGAAGTTGATCTGCTGGATGGCGATGGAGGAGGCCAGCCGGTCGGCTTCCTCTGCGGCGGCGAGGTCCTTGAGCTGCTCGGCGTGGGCGAGCAGGGCCTCCATGAGCCCGTAGCGGAGGTCGAGGAGGGTGTCGCCGGGGGCATCGCCGGCGACCTCCAGGGCCTTGCGGAAGGTGGAGACGGCCTCGTCGAGCCAGCCCATGCGGGAGAAGGCCTGTCCCATCAGGTTGAGCGTGGGGACGCGGTGCTTGGCGTCGTGCTGGGCCTCCTGGAACTGCCCGATGGCCGACTCGTTGTCGCCCAGCGCGAAGTAGCGGCGGCCCAGTTCGTAGCGCAGGCCCAGGTCCGTGGGATAGGCCTCGACCCGCTGCTTGAGTTCGGCGACCTCGAGGTCGAGCAGGGCCCTGGCGGCCTGCTCGGCGGCGCGGGCGGCGGGCGACGCAGGCGGGGCGCCCTCGGCCCGCTGGCGGGCCTCGGCGGCGCGGCGCCTGGCCTGCTTGACGCGGATGTCCCCCGCGGCGCGCCGAAGATCGAACTGGCTCGTCCGGGTGTACGCGCCCATGTAGAGCGCGTGGGCCCGCTCCTCGTCCTGGGGGCGGCCCCGCTCCACCAGGCGCTGCGCCAGGATCTTGACGGTGGGCACGTCGTCGGGGCGCCTCTCGTATTCCGCCTCGGCGTCGGCCACGAGGCGATCGACCGTCGACTCGCTCTTGACCAGGCGCTCGCCCTCCTCGATCTTGCGCTGCTTCTCGGCGTCGCGGATGTTGGCGCGGAACCCGCCCGCCTCGCCCGTCTGGGCGTACCCGCCCTTGCTCATGGCGGCCTTGGCGGCCAGGTTGCGGATCTCGGCGGCGAGCCCGCCGTCGGTGGGGTCGAGCCTCAGGGCCCGCTCGGCCAGGTCCAGGGCCTTGTCGAACCGCTGCCCGACGTCGTAGCAGTCGCGGAGCTTGAGGAGCAGGTCCTTCCTCGTGCTCTTTTCCTTGAGAACGAGGGCGACGGCCCGGTCGGTCAGCCACGCCGTGGGCTCCACGACCTTGAGCCTGGCGGCCAGTTCCGCGGCCCGCACGGCGGCGATGGCGTCACGCTCCAGCGAGAGGTCGAGCAGTCCCTTGAGGTAGCGGTCGACGTCGGCGGACCCGGCGACGCTCTTGGCGACGTCCTTGCTCACGCCCTTCTTGCCCGACTCGGCGAAGTAGGCGTCCCCCGAGCGGAAGAAGCCCTCGAGGGCGGGCATGTTGGCGGGGTCGAAGCGCAGCCCGTTGAGCCAGAGGCTCATGGCGTACTCGTACGACCCGGACTCGTGCACGGCCCGGGCGTGCTCGAAGAAGCGCTCGGCCTTGTCGGGCGAGTTCTCCGGCGTGTCGGGGGCGGCGGCGTTGCCGTTCTGCGTGGGCTTCTTTGAACCGAACCATGCCAAGGGTCGTGCTCCGGGGATGCCGCGCGGCGGGTGGGGGACGATAGTAGTTCGGGGACGGCACGGTTGCACCCCGGCGCCGGGCGGACAGGCGGGACGCCTGTCCCACCCGGACCGAGTGCCACGACTGTGCCGCTGGGGGCACCGTCGTGTCCGGCGGGGGCGCACGACTGTTCGCAGAGCCGAACAGTCGTGGCACGGGCCTGTCCCGCCGTTGGGAGGGTGCCGCGACTGTGCCGCGGGGGCGCCGTCGTGCGCGGCGGGGGCGCACGACTGTTCGCAGAGCCGAACAGTCGTGGCACGGGCCTGTCCCGCCGTTGGGAGGGGGCCGCGACTGTGCCGCGGGGGCACGGTCGTGCGCGGCGAGGGCGCACGACTGTTCGCAGAGCCGAACAGTCGTGGCACGGGCCTGTCCCGCCGTTGGGAGGGTGCCGCGACTGTGCCGCGGGGGTACGGTCGTGTCCGGCGGGGGCGCACGACTGTTCGCAGAGCCGAACAGTCGTGGCACGGGCCTGTCCCGCCGTTGGGAGGGTGCCGCGACTTTGCCGCTGGGGGCACAGTCGTGTCCGGCGGGGGCGCACGACTGTTCGCAGAGCCGAACAGTCGTGGCACGGGCCTGTCCCGCCCGGACCGAGTGCCACGACTGTGCCGCTGGGGGCACAGTCGTGTCCGGCGAGGGCGCACGACTGTTCGCAGAGCCGAACAGTCGTGGCACGGGCCTGTCCCGCCCGGACCGAGTGCCACGACTGTGCCGCTGGGGGCACAGTCGTGTCCGGCGGGGGCGGCACAACTGTTCGCAGAGCCGAACAGTCGTGGCACGGGCCTGTCCCGCCGTTGGGAGGGTGCCCCGACTGTGCCGCGGGGGGCACAGTCGTGTCCGGCGAGGGCGCACGACTGTTCGCAAGGCCGAACAGTCGTGGCACGGGCCTGTCCCGCCGTTGGGAGGGTGCCCCGACTGTGCCGCGGGGGGCACAGTCGTGTCCGGCGAGGGCGCACGACTGTTCGCAGAGCCGAACAGTCGTGGCACGGGCCTGTCCCGCCCGGACCGAGTGCCACGACTGTGCCGCTGGGGGCACAGTCGTGTCCGGCGGGGGCGCACGACTGTTCGCAGAGCCGAACAGTCGTGGCACGGGCCTGTCCCGCCCGGACCGAGTGCCACGACTGTGCCGCTGGGGGCACAGTCGTGTCCGGCGAGGGCGCACGACTGTTCGCAGAGCCGAACAGTCGTGGCACGGGCCTGTCCCGCCCGGACCGAGTGCCACGACTGTGCCGCTGGGGGCACAGTCGTGTCCGGCGAGGGCGCACGACTGTTCGCAGAGCCGAACAGTCGTGGCACGGGCCTGTCCCGCCCGGACCGAGTGCCACGACTGTGCCGCTGGGGGCACAGTCGTGTCCGGCGAGGGCGCACGACTGTTCGCAGAGCCGAACAGTCGTGGCACGGGCCTGTCCCGCCCGGACCGAGTGCCACGACTGTGCCGCTGGGGGCACAGTCGTGTCCGGCGGGGGCG
>VGXM01000060.1 GCA_016873295.1 Phycisphaerae bacterium | reverse complement strand
GGACGAACGACGCCGAGAACACCGGACCAATCACGGCGATGCGGGCCGCGCCCGTCCCCGCCGCGATCCACCGCGCGCCCAGCCCGGCCCCCTCGAACGCGTCCGTGATCGCCCCTCCCAGCCCCGCGTCGACGAAGGCCAGGGCCTCGGCCCACGCGGCCAGGGCCCACGCCGCGATCGACGCCAGCCACGCCGGGGCCATGGCCACGGTCACCTCGCGTGCCGAGCCGCCCGAGGTCACCACCGTGTACGCCGTCACGCCCACGCGCGCCACCACGAGCGCGCCCGCCACGCACGCCGCCACGCCCCACGCGCTCCCCAGCACGACCGCTCCCGCCGCTCCCGCCCCCACCAGCATCACTCCCTCGATGAGCATGAGCGTGCCGCAGGTGCGGAAGCGTCCCTGGGCCATGAGCACGGCGTTGGTGAGCCCGAAGGTCATGCGGGCGGGGAAGGCCGCCCCGAAGATCTGAACGACCGCCACCGCCCCCGCCCACCTCCCGCCCCACAGCACGCCCTCCAGCGGCTCCATCACCGCCGCCAGCCCCATGCACATCGGGCAACTGATCACCGTCACCGCCCGCAGGGCCCGCACCACCGCGGCCCGCTGCCGCTCCTTCTCGGCGTTCAGCCGCGCCAGCGCCGGCATCAGCACCAGTTGCAGGTTCCACGAGATCAGCGCCGCCAGCTGCATCATGATCTCGAATCCGAACGAGAACACTCCCACCACCGCCTTCCCCAGGAAGACCGGGATGACGACGTAGACTCCCTTGTCCACGAAGAAGTTGCCCAGCCCCACCGTCAGCGCGTGGATCGCCTGGTGGAACAGCGACCGAACGACCGGACCGTTGAACCGCAGGTCGCGGAGGCGCAGCGGCGTCAGTCGGTGCAGGGCCCACCACTCCCACAGCGCCACCGCCGTCAGGGGCCACACCAGGCTGATCGGGCCGAATCCCACCGACGCCAGCCCCACCGCGACCACCGCCCGCAGGATCGCCGACACCATCTGCACGCGGCTCAGCTCGGCGAAGCGCATGTGCATCCGGAGGCGCATGATCAGGATCGCCGCGGGCGTCGACAGCGGGATCCCCAGCGCCACGACGAGCAGCATCGAGGGCAGGCGCGGGTCCGCGTAGGTCTCCGACAGCGATCCCCGCGCCGCGGGCAACGCCAGCGCGATCGCGCCCAGGATCGCGCCGACGCCGAGGTTCATCGTGAGGCACAGCCAGAAGCCCGGGCCTTCCAGGCGCGGAAGCTCCTTGAGCCCGCGCCGGATGAGCACGTTGGTGACGCTGCCCTCGCGCAGCACCGCCACCAGCCCCCAGATCCCCAGCACCGCGGCGTAGACCCCGAAGTCCTCCTCGAACAGCAGCCAGCCCAGGGCCCACATCTGGACGAAGGAGACGCCCCGCCCCGCGACCGCCGCCGCCCCCATCCACGACATGCCGCGGCTGACCGCGCCCCCGAGGGGGGCCTCGATCGGCGCCGGGCCGGGGTCTTCCGGAGGTCTGCTGTCGCTGGTCTGGGTGTTGGTCACGCGGTTATGAGCCCAGGGCGGCCGGTGCCGCGACGCCCGGTCGGGGCCGGACCCGCATCATCGGCTCGGGGCGCGGGTCCGCTCGCCCGATACCCGCCCGGCAACCCCTACGGTACTGCCCCATGTACGACCTGGCCAACAAGAGGATCATCGTCACCGGGGGCGCGGGCTTCCTCGGGCGGCACGTCGTCGAGCGCCTCAAGGCCCGGGGCGTTCCCGACGCCCACATCTTCATCCCCCGCCGACGCGACTTCGAGCTCACCAGCGAACGCGACGCCGCACTCCTCTACCGCTCCGCCTTCGGCAAGGACCGGGCCGACGTGGTGATCCACCTGGCGGCCGAGGTCGGCGGCATCGGCGCCAACCGCAAGAGCCCGGGGCGCTACTTCTTCGCCAACATGGCCATGGCCCTCCACCTCATCGAGCACGCCCGCCTCGACGGCCTCAGCGAGCGCGGCGGGAAGTTCGTCCAGGTCGGCACCATCTGCGCCTACCCCAAGTTCACCCCCGTCCCCTTCAAGGAGGACGACCTCTGGAACGGGTACCCGGAAGAGACCAACGCGCCCTACGGCGTCGCCAAGAAGGCCGCCTGGCAGATGCTCGACGCCTACCGACTCCAGTACGGCTTCCGCTCCGCGTACGTCCTCCCCGTGAACCTCTACGGGCCGCACGACAACTTCGACCTTGAGTCCAGCCACGTCATCCCCGCCCTCATCCGCAAGTGCGTCGAGGCCCAGCAGCGCCACGCCCCCTCCATCACCTGCTGGGGCACGGGCACGGCCAGCCGCGAGTTCCTCTACGTCGACGACGCCGCCGAGGGCATCCTCCGCGCCGCCGAGGCGATGGACGATCCCACGCCGATCAACCTTGGCGCGTCGTTCGAGATCAAGATCAAGGACCTGGTGGAGTTGATCGTGCGGCTGACGGGGTTCAAGGGGCGGATCGAGTGGGACGCGACCAAGCCCGACGGCCAGCCGCGCCGCTGCCTCGACACCGAGCGCGCCGCCAAACTCCTCAACTGGCGCGCGGCCGTCACGTTCGAGGAAGGCCTGAAGCGCACCATCGACTGGTACCGCGCCTCGATCCGATAGCCGCCTTCGTGCCGCGACCGTGCCCCTCGGGGCACAGATGCGCCGGGCTCCTGCGGCACCGGCGCCCGCCTGTGCCGCTTGTACGGCCTGCGCCGCCCACGACGCCCGGCGGTTGCCCGTGCCGGCGTCCGGACGGGCGTCGAACAGCCGCACGGGTCACGGGCGAAGCGCCCGATGACCCGTGGCACCCGCGGCGCTCCGTCCACGGAGTTCCGACTCGCGCCACTGGTGCCGGCGTGAACGTGGTTCCGGACGCACCAGATCTTCTACCCGCCGCAGGTGTGGCGCAAAGGACGCGGCTGGCCGGGACGCCGACCCCGGGGCAGCCGTGGGTCGTGCACGGGCCGATGCGACACTCCGACGGCGTCGTGGATTTCAACGACTTCCTGGTGCTGCTCCAGGGCCTGGCGGGCGGGTGCTGACGCCGACCGGGGCCCCCGGACCCGTGCGAACTCGAGCCTGGACCGGCGACTCCGCGGCTAGACTGCGTGTGGGGAGGTGGCGGATGCTGAGTCGAATGGCGTGGGCCGCGGCGCTGACGGCGTGCGGGACGGGGGCGCAGGCCACCTGGTCCATCATCATCATCGACACGCGCACGCGCGAGGTCGCGCTGGGCAGCGCCACGTGCCTGGCCGACTTCGACCTGCGCAACAGCACGCCCGTGCTCGTCACCGGGGTGGGCGGGGCCACCGCCCAGTCGTCGGTCGATTCCAGCGGCAACAACCGCGTGTTCATCCGCGACCGGATTGTGCGCGGCGTCGACCCGGCGTCGATCCTGGCGGCCCTGCCCGCCTTCGACAGCGGGCACCAGAGCCGGCAGTACGGCATGGCCGACGTCACCCCCGCGGGCCTGGGGCGGACCGCCACCTTCAGCGGCGCCAACGCATCGCAGTGGAAGGGCGGGCGAACCGGGGTGGTCGGCTCGCTCGTCTACGCCGTCCAGGGCAACATCCTCACCGGCGCGCCCGTGGTGGACGCGGCGGTGGCGGCGATCGAGAACACGCCGGGCGACGTCGCCGCCAAGCTCATGGCCGCGATGGAAGCGGCGCGGTCGATGGGCGGCGACGGACGCTGCTCGTGCTCGCCCTCGGCGCCGACCTCCTGTGGGTCGCCCCCGCCCTCGTTCGTGCGCTCCGCCAACATCGGGTACATGCAGATCGCGCGGATCGGGGACCGGGACGCGAGCAACGGGCTCTACCCGACCGGCGGCTCGCCCACGGCCCTCGCCGTCGGCGACGTCACGGGGGACGCCCGCCCCGACATCCTCACCGTGCAGCTCAACACCGCCGTCTTCAACGTCTTCCCCAACTCCACGCCCCCGGGCTCACCCTTTGGGCTGTACGACCCCCGCGTGGGCTCGACGCTGACGCTGACCCGCCCGCGGTTCGTCGAAGCGGCGGACTTTGACGGCGACGGACGCGTCGAGGCCGTCGTCGCCCCGGACGGCTCCGGACCCGCCCAGATCCATGTGCTGCGCCTGAACCCGAACGGAACGGTGCTCTCGGTGCATGCGCGGGCCGCGGTCTCCAGCTCGGTGGGGCTGGCGGTGGGACGGGTGGACGCCGACGCCGTGCCCGACGTCGTGCAGCTCTCGGGCGGTGTCACGGCCCAGATCCGCGTCTTCCCGGGCAACCCCGACGGAACGCTGGGGGACCCGGTCACGCACTTCGCCGGGTCGGTGGGACGCACCTACACCCTGCCGGTGATCGCTGATTTCAACGACGACTCCATCGGCGACGTCGCGGCGTTCGACAACGCCGGCGTCGTCCGCGTCCACCTGGGCGGCGGCGCCGGCGAGTGGACCGCCAGCATCGGCACCAGCGCCAACGCCCTCGCGCTGATCGACCTCGACGGCGACGGCGGGCGCGACCTCGTCGCCAACCGCACCTCGCCACGCCAGCTCGTCCTCCTGCGGAACACCGGCGCGGGGCTGTCGCCCTCGCCGCTCACGCCCCCCTTCACCGCCGCGGCCCTGGGAGTCGGCGACGTCAACCGCGACGGGCGCGACGACATCGTGCTGGGCGGGAGCGGGTTCCTGGGCGTCTACCTCGGCTCCGCCGCCGGGCCCGTCTTCGACCGCGCCACCCAGTACCAGGACAGCTTCTTCTTCTACACGCCCAACCTCTTCCGACTGGCGGACATCGACGGCGACCTCTACCCCGACGTCGTGGGCATGAACATCGGGCAACTCATCCTCATTGAGAATCTCGGCGCCGACGCCCCGGGGCGCTACACCGACCGCCTCGGCACCGCCGCGGGAGACTACTTCCTGAACCTCAACATCGCCAACGTGCTGCCCACGGACCCGGATCCGGTGCCGCGCTTGCGGGCCCTCTACGACCAGTGGCGGAGCGACCTGGTGGGCCGACCCGACGCGGTGCGATCCACCGCGGAGCTCTCGCGCGCGTGCGTGCCCGTGGGGGGCTCGGCGACGCTGACCCTCACCCTGCGCGACTGGGGCGGGGCGGTCGCGACGGCGCCGATCGCTTCGATCACCCTGACGCACGGCCCGGGGAGCGCCAGCGCCTCGCAGATCGGACCGGTGGTCATGGTTGGGCCGGGCGTGTACGAGGTCGCGCTCGCCGCCGCCTTCGAGGGCGACGACCGCCTCCGCGTCGTCATCGACGACTCCGTGCGCAACGTCACGCTCATGCCCGACGTCGCCGTGCTTGTGCGCAACTCCGCGGACTGGGACGGCAGCGGCACCATCGACTTCAACGACTTGCTCGCCTTCCTCCACGACTACTTCGCCTCGGCCCCGCGGGCGGACCTGAACTCCGACGGCGTCGTGGATTTCAACGACTTCCTCGATTTCCTCAACCGCTTCAACGCCGGGTGCTGAGCGTGGGCACTACGCTGGCCCCATGACGGTGGTGCTGATCAACGGCGAGCGGGCCGACGGGGCGGCGGTGTCGGTGTTCGACGCCGGGCTGACCCACGGCGTGGGGCTCTTCGAGACCATGCAGGCCGCGGGCGAGCGCGTCCTGTTCCTCCGCGAGCACGTCGGGCGCCTGGTCGAGTCGGCGCGGCACCTGTCGCTGGGCCACGACCTCAACGCCGACGCCCTCATGCGCGACGTGGGCGTTGCCGTGCAGGAGGGCGGGCTGGAGCGCACGCGCGTCCGCCTCACCGTCACGGGCGGCGACCTGAACCTCCTGGCCCGGGCCCGGCGCGAGTCCGCGGGCGGTGAGGACGCCTCGCCCCCCGGTCCCACCGTCATCGTCGTCGCCCAGGACGCGGTGCGCTACCCGCGCGAGTGGTTCCACGAGGGGGTCAGCGCGGCCATCGCCGACTGGCGCGCCAACCCGCTCGACCCCCTCGCCGGGCACAAAACGCTCGGCTACTGGGCCCGCCTGCGCGAGCTCCAGAAGGCGGCGGGGAAGCGGGCCGCCGAGGCCCTCGTGCTCCAGGTCACCAACCACCTCGCGGGCGGGTGCGTCAGCAACGCGCTGCTCGTCCAGGGACGCGAGATCATCACCCCCATCGCCCGCGGCGAGGAAGCCAAGATCGGCGGCCCCGGGGCGCTCCCCAGCCCGGTGCTGCCCGGCGTCGCGCGGGCCTGGGCCCTGGCCTGGGCCTTCGAGCGCGGCATGACGGTCACCCGCCGCATGGTCGAGATCGACGACCTGCTCGGCGCCGACGAGCTGCTCCTGACCAACTCCGGCTGGGGCGTGCTGCCGGTGGTGAGGGTGGAGGGCAAGGCGATCGGCCCGGGCGTCGTGGGCGGGGTCGGGAGCATGCTCGTCGAGGAGTGGGAGCGCGTGTCGGCTTGATCGCCCGCCCCGGGGCGTTCCCGTGCCCTCTCCGCCCCGCGGTTGGGATTCCATCTGGGTTGTGCATCCCCCCTCGGCTGGCCGTAGTATTCCCTTCGCCCCGGGTTGGTGGGCCGGGCAGTGGAGGTGCGCGATGGCCAAGATGTTCTACACCCTGGACGAGGCGGCCCAGAAGCTGGGCGTGTCCGCCGACCAGGTCAAGCAGATGGTGTCCCGGGGCCAGCTCCAGGAGTTCCGCGACCGCGAGAAGCTGATGTTCAAGGTCGAGCAGGTGGACCTGCTCGCGGGCGGCAAGGAAGAGGGTGAGATCCCCCTCGCCGCCGACCTCGAGCCCCTGTCTCTCAGCGGGTCGGGCACGGGTGTCTCCGGCGAGACGAACAAGGAACAGACCGGGATCTCGATCTTCGAGGCCGACGAGACGGAAGTCGCCGATCCGTCGGCGGTCACTCGGGTCAGCCCGTCCGTCGCCGGCATGGCCGCGGGCGGGTCGGGCGCCGGCATGGGCCAGGACGAGTCGGCGATCGGGGCCGCGGCCGAGGTGCTCGACGACCGATTCGGCACGCCCGCGCCCGCCTCCGCCCTCCCCGCCGAGGCCGGCGCGTTGTTCGAGGGCGGTTCGAGCGAGGCCGCGCCTCACGCCGTCTTCCCCATGCTGGCGGAGGCGTACGACGCCAAGGGGTCCGGGCTGGTGGGTGGGCTGTCGTTGGGCGTGGTGGTCGCGTGCCTGATGGGCCTGGCCGCCGTCATCCTCGCGATGGTGACCACCCCGGGCTCGGGCCTGCTCACGGACATGGGGGGCATGGCCTTCATCCTGGCGGGGGCGGCCCTGGCGATCGGGTTCATCGGCGGGGGCGTCGGCTTCGCCGTGGCCAAGCGCTGAGTTGACCGGGCCGGCTCGCCCGCTACGCTTCCCCTGTCCGCAGTCAGAACTCTGCCGGGGCTTCTCCCGGCCCGCCCCGCCCGGTAGGCGGCGAACCTCGAGCCTTCGCACCGGTGCCGCGCACCGGGTGTCCGGAGTGTAACCCATGCCCGAACTCCGCCCCCATCGCGACACGTTCCTCGCCAAGCCCGGCACGATCGCCAAGGGATGGCGCATCGTCGACGCCGCCGATGTCCCGCTCGGGCGCCTCGCCTCCGAGGTCGCCATCGTCCTCATGGGCAAGGACAAGCCCAACTACACCCCGCACGTGGACTGCGGCGACCAGGTCGTCGTCATCAACGGCACACGGGTGGCGCTCACGGGGCGCAAGGCCGAGCATCGGATGAAGCAGCGGTACTCGGAGTACCCCAGCGGCCTGAAGATGGAGTCCTACGGCGCGGTCCGGCAGCGGAACCCCGAGCGGCTCATCCGCGACGCCGTCCGACGCATGCTGCCCAAGAACCGCCTCTCACGCGTGATGCTCAGGGGGCTGCACGTGTACGCGGACGACAAACACCCCCACGCCGAACAGAAGGCCGCCCCGATCTCGGTCCCGACGGCCCGCTGATACAGGACACCCATGACGACCAAAGCACCCGTCCCGACGATCCCGACCGCCGCCCCCGAGGGTGCGCCCGCGCCCGCCAAGGCCGCCCAGCCCGCCGACAAGCGCGGCTGGTGGTGGGGCACCGGGCGTCGCAAGACCGCCGTCGCCCGCGTTCGCCTCAAGCCCGCCTCCGCCGGGAAACCCGGCTTCAAGATCACGAGCTCGGGCAAGCCCGACCTTCTTCGTGACGTCAACGTCTACTTCGCGGAGGAGCGCGACCGCAACGAGTCGACCGCCCCGCTCGTCCTCGCCGGGCTCGCCGACAAGTTCGAGGTCTTCGCGGTGTGCCACGGCGGGGGGTACATGGGCCAGGCGGGAGCCGTGAAACTCGCGCTCGCCCGCGCCCTGGCCGGGTACGACCCCACGCTCGAATCGCGCCTCCGCGACGCGGGCATGCTCACGCGCGACGCCCGCAAGGTCGAACGCAAGAAGTACGGCCAGCCCGGCGCCCGCCGTCGCTTCCAGTTCTCCAAGCGCTAACCCGCGAGCGGTCCGACACTTCCGACCGCGTCCGCCCGGACGCGGTTTTTTTTTCGCCGCGGGCCGCCGGTCCGCCCGCGCTTTCCTGCGCCGACGGGCACGATTCGGGTTGACACGGCAACGACTCGGAAGTACGTTTGGCACGTTGGCCGCGGCAATGGTGGAACCGCGGCGGATTCGATCCCAAGCGCCGGGCGCCCGAGGGGCCCGGCTGGAAAGCGGGTGGGGTGATGCTCGTCGATGCGTGCGGGTCGTCGATGGTCGCCGCGCCTCCGCGCCGGGTGAGCCCATGACGCTCGAGGCCGACCGCCAGCTCTGGGACGGCATGCGCGCCCAGCTCCGCCGCGCCCACCCTGCGGTCTGTCGGCAGTGGTTCGATGAGATTGAGGCCCTCGGCGTGACGGGCGGGACCCTCTACCTGCGGGCCCAGTCGCTGGTCCACCGCGACTACCTCCGCAAGTCCTGCGCCGCGCCCTTCAACGACGCCGCGCGAGAGGTCACCGGGCACCTGCTCCCCGTGCGCTTCCTGGGCCCGGGCGACGAGTATCCGCCGTCCAACGGGCGGCGCCAGGCGCCCCCGCCGGCCGCCCCCGCCGATCGCTCCCAGGACGCCGCCCCGCTCCGTCCCAGGCGCGACGACGCCCTCGACATCAACCCGGACCACACCTTCGAGCACTTCGTCGAAGGGCCGGGGAACCGCCTGGCGCTCGCCGCGGCACAAGCCATCGCCCGTACCCCGGGGCGCAGCTACAACCCCTTGTTCATCCACGGCGGGGTCGGGCTCGGCAAGACGCACATCCTGCAGGCGATCGCCCTCCGCATCCTCGAGGCCAACCCCGACACGGACATCTACTACCTGTCCTGCGAGGGGTTCACCACCCAGTTCATGGAGGCGGTGCGCTCGGGCGACATGGCCCACTTCCGACACCGCTTCCGCGAGGTGGACGTCCTGGTCATCGACGACATCCACTTCCTCGCCAAGCTCGACCGCTCGCAGGAGGAGTTCTTCCACACCTTCAACAGCCTCTACCAGGCCGGCAAGCAGCTCGTGCTCAGTTCCGACGCCTCGCCCGAGGACATTCCCCTGCTCGAAGAGCGGCTCGTCAGCCGCTTCAAGTGGGGCCTGGTCGCCAAGATCGAGGCCCCGGACTTCGAAACGCGGGTCGCCATCCTCAAGGCCAAGGCCTCCTTGCGGGGCATGGACCTCCCCGACGACGTCGCCCACTTCATCGCCGGCGAGATCGACACCAACATCCGGGAGCTCGAGGGGGCGATCACCACGCTCCAGATCCAGTCGACCGTCGACCGGCGCCCCATCGACCTCGCCCTGGCGCGCGAGGCGATCGGTCGCCCGGCCCACGCCAGCTCCGGACCATCCATCCAGGTCATCATCTCGACCGTCTGCGACTTCTACCGGGTCAAGCTATCGGACCTCCAGTCCAAGCGCCGCCAACGCTCCGTCGCCATCCCCAGGCAGGTCTGCATGTCCCTGGCCCGCAAGTTCACCAACCACTCCCTCGAAGAGATCGGCGGGTTCTTCGGCGGGCGCGACCACACCACCGTCATGCACGCCATCCGCACAGTCGACGAACGCCGACGGGCCGATCCCACCTTCAACGGCACCGTCCAGGCCTTCGAGGGTCAACTCGGTGATGGCCCGGCGGGGACCTACTGACGCCGTCGCGCGGGCCGCCCGCTCGCCCCTCGGGCGGCAGAGAGAATGTGGATACTCCGTGGAAGAACGGTCGCCGGCGTTGTCGCCGGTGCCGGTCCGTGGCGACCCGCGGCTCCGACACCGATGAGCGACCCCTCCGACCCGCCACCAGACAGAATCCGGCGGGCGCCGCCCGCCAGGCCCCCGACAGGTCTTCCACACCGCCCGATCCGCGGTAAGTTACGTTCCGAACGTGGTTTACGCCGCGTCCCGTCCTTTGATCCACAGACCGACAGGGCTCTTGATGGTGATGATGGGTGAATTCGTTCCTTATCATTGGAATTCGACCCCTGTCGCCCACCGACCACGGGCGACGCCAGAAGAACCGCCCGGGAGACGCGCAAAGGATGTGGATAATACGGAGTCGGTTCACAAGGCGCGCTCGATGTAGTCGCAGCGGCAGACGGACCTGAGCACGTCCGGGGTGAGGGCGCGGTAGGCGCGGCCGGTTGCTTCGCGGATGTGGTCGTAGTCGTCGTACGCGCGGTTGCTCAGGTAGTGGCTCCGCATGTAGTGCCACAGCCGCTCCACCGGGTTGATCTCCGGGCTCTTGGGCGGCAGGAACAGGACCGCGATG
>VGXM01000059.1 GCA_016873295.1 Phycisphaerae bacterium | reverse complement strand
GACCTGCGCCAGGCCCGACGCCAGGGCCGCGTGGTCCTCCAGGAGGGCCGCGGCGTGCCCCGGGACGCCCGCCCGCGCCACGCGGCGCGGGCCCTCGGGCGAAGTCAGCAGCGCGAGCACGCGGTCCGCCGCCCGCTCGGCGGCGTCGACGGTGTCCGGGTCGTCGAGCACCTGCCCCACGCGGGCCATCGCGGCGATCATCATGCCGTTCCACGACGCGATGACCTTGTCGTCCAGGAGCGGCTGCTTGCGCTTCAGCCTCGCCTCGTACAGCGCCGCGTTCACCCGCCGGAGCCTCTCGACGAACGCCTCGCGGGTCAGCCGCTGGTCCCCGGCGAGCCGCTCCGGGCGGGCGGCGAGCCTGAGCACGTTGGCGGGCGAATCGTGCGGGTGGTGCGGGTCCTGGAAGTTGGGGCCCTGGTCCAGCCCGTAGACCTTGATCGCCCACTCGGCGTCGTCGGGCGGCATCGCCGCGCGGACCTGCTCGGGCGTCCACAGGTAGTTGAGCCCCTCGCGGTGGTCGACCTCGGCGTCCTGGGCCGAGCAGAACGCCCCGCCCGGCTCGGTCAGTTCGCGCCGGACGTAGGCGACGGTCTCGCGGGCGACGCGGGCGTACTCCGGGTCGCCGTAGAGCGTCGCGGCGTGGGCGTACACCGCCGCGAGCTGGGCGTTGTCGTAGAGCATCTTCTCGAAGTGAGGCACGAGCCAGGCGTGGTCGACGGCGTAGCGGTGGAACCCGCCCCCCGCCTGGTCGCGGACCCCGCCGCACGCCATGGCGTCGAGCGTGCGCCGGACGACGGCGTCGATCGCGCCCGCGGTGTCGGCGTCGCCGGCGCGCGGGCGCACGTCGAGCAGGAACTCGATCAGCGTCGGCTGCGGGAACTTGGGGGCGTGCCCGAACCCGCCCCGGTCGCGGTCGGCCATCCGCAGCAGCGTTTCCACGCCCTGCGAGACCTGGCCCGGGCCCAGGTCGACCGGGGGCTCGTCGGCGGACGTCTGCTCCCTGACCGCGTCGGCGATGGTCCGGGCGTCGCCCAGGACCCGCTCCCGCTGCGTCCGCCACGCGTGCCCCACGCGGGACACGATGTCGGCGAAGCCCGGCATCTCGCCCCGGGCCTCGGCGGGGAAGTAGGTCCCGCAGAAGAACGGCTTGAGCGTCGCCGGTTCGAGGAAGCAGTTCATGGGCCACCCGCCCTGGCCCCGGACGATGAGCGTCGCCGCCATGTACAGGTCGTCGACGTCGGGGCGTTCCTCGCGGTCGAGCTTGATGGGGACGGCCTCGCGGTTGATGACCGCGGCGACCTCCTCGTTCTCGAAACTCTCGCGCTCCATGACGTGGCACCAGTAGCAGGTGGAGTAGCCGATGGAGAGCAGGATGGGCACGTCGCGGCGCCGGGCCTCGTCGAAGGCCTCGGGCCCCCAGGGCCACCAGTCGACCGGGTTGCGGGCGTGCTGGAGCAGGTAGGGGCTGGTCTGTCCGGCGAGTCGGTTGGGCATGGTCAGAGGGGCTTGACGAAGAGGGCGAGGAGGCACCGGGCGCCGTCCGCCGGCACGATCGCCCGGGCGTCGGCAGCCGGGGCGGGCACGCCGCCCATCGCCCGGAGCGCCGTGAGGGCGGAGCGGACGACGGCGTCGATCGGCAGGAGGACGCCCGTGAGCGTCGCCATCGCGTGGGTCACGCGGACCCGGTCGGCGCCCCCCAGGCGCTCGAGGTCGAGCCGGCGTCGCTCGAATCCGTCGGCGTAGCCGCGGGCCGCGGCCGCCAGCGCGTCGCGGTGCGTCGAGCCGATCGCTTCGGCGGCGGAGGCCTCCGCGCGCGAGGCGTCGTGCGCGACCGCGGCGAGCGCCGCCCTCAACGCCGCCAGCGGGTCCGAGAGGAGCCTCCGGGCCTCGAGGATCGCGTCGCCGTCGCCTTGCGTGAGGATGGGCGCCGCCATGCCGAAGATCCGCCGCGTCAGCCGGGCCTCCGCGCGCTGCGCCACCGACGCGGGGTGCGGCCGGATGGCGGCGAGCCCGTGCCGGGCGGCGAACCGATCGAGCCCCGCCGCGACCGGGATGCCCACCGCCGGGTCGGGCCCGGCCCGCAGCACGTCGGCGGCCACGGCGTCGAGGTACCGCTCCGGATCGTCGAACAGGCCGGGCTTCATCAGCGGGCCCAGCCCCGCCAAGCGCCCGCCCTCCGCGATCCGCCGGGCCTCGTCCCGGACGTCGTCCGCCGCGTCTTCGCCGGCATGGAGCGACGAGACGACCCCCTCGCGCCACAGCGCCTCGCACCAGGACCAGGCGTCGAGCAGGGCCCGGTATCGCGGCGACCGGAGCAGCGATCCCCGCACCTCCTCGGTCGTCGCCCCCACCTCGGGCGCGGGAAGAAGCGTCACGCACGACTCGGCGAGCAGGAACGCCGCCATCGCCGGGGGCTCGCGGCTGGTCAGGTGGTATGGGCTGACGGCGGCGTGCATGGCTATGGCGTCCGGGCGACCGCGGCGTCGAGCCAGTCCATCACGCCCGGCAGTTCCGTCGCCATCCCCAGGAACAGCAGTTCGTGACCGAGCGGGTACGAGCGCCGCTCGGGCCGCCCGATGCGCTCCCACAGCAGGTCGCCCGTGGCGGCGGGCACGGCCTGGTCGAGCGAGCCGTGGTACACCAGCACCTTCTTCCTCTTCAGGCACGAGGCGGCGTGGAAGGGGTCGAGAGGCGCGTGGGCCAGGTAGGCGTCGGCGACGTCGCGGCGGCGCTGGAGAGTGGGCGGCGTTGCCCACGCGATCCGACCGCCGTCGATCATCGCCGTGTAGTTGCTGCGGTCCAGGATCGTGAACAGGTCGGCCCCGCCCCCGATGAGCACGGCGGCGGCGTAGCGATCGGGTTCGGCGGCGACCACGCCCGGGAGGATCAGGGCCCCGCCGCTCATCCCGATCGCCACCCGGGGCCGGTCCACCAACGCGGGGCGGTCCTTCTCCAGTTCGGCGCACACGGCCCGGACCGCGAACGCCGACTCGGCGACGCCGTCGGTGAGCAGCCCCGCCGCCCGCGGGCCGAGCCGCTCGGTCGGCTCGTCGTCGGCGATCAGGATCGCGGTGGATTGCGTGAACCGCGAGGGCTGGCACATCATGCGGACGACGAGCCACCCGCGCGAAGCGAGCGCCGCCGTCATCGCGTCGAGCAGGCCCTCGGGCGTGCCGAGGAGCCCGGGCATGAGCAAGGCCAGCCCCTTGACCTCGCCCCCGGGCTCGTACAGGGCGAACCAGGTGCGCTGGATCTCGACCACGCCCTTGCCGCCCTCCTGTCCCGTGACGTAGCGGTAGACCGCCGACGGGCGCGGGTCGCCGCGGCGCCGCCCCGTGACCTCCTGCACGATCGCCGCCCCCGCGCCCTCCGTCCGAACCCGGACCGTCGGTGCGTCGGGCCAGCGCGAAACCAGCGACCGCGCGTCGATCGCGGCGGGGTCGTCGCCGGCGAGGTTGACGTCCAGGCCGGCGCGGAGGAACACGCGGCGAACGCCCAGGCGACCGGTCGGTACCTCCTGTTCGAGCAGCACGCCGGGGCTCGATCCGTCGGGCGACCAGCGGGCCGGCCAAGACTCGACCGCCAGGAACGGCGCACCGAAGTCCGGGAGCAGCACCGCGGCGGCGCCGCCGCCGTTGGCGGGAAGCGACGGCGTCGGGGGCTGGGCGACGGCGCCCGGGGCGAGGCCCAGCGCCGCCAGGGTTGCGAGCGCCCCGATGACCCGAATCCGCTGCGCCAGGTGGCGCAGCGGGCGCCATGGCGAACCCCTCCCCGGCCCTCCCCGGAAGCGGAGGGGGGTCGTTCGCTCGTGTTCGTGCCCTTGGCGTGCGTTCACCCGGAACGGTAGCCGTTGGGGTGGGCCCGGAACCACGCCCACGCCGATTCGATGATGCGGTGCAGGTCGGTGACCTTGGCGGACCACCCGAGGGTGCGCTGGATGGCGGCGGGATCGGCGAAGAGGCGGGGCGGATCGCCGGGGCGGCGCGGGCCCTCGCGCGTCGGGATCTCCGTGCGCGTCACGGCGCACGCCGCCCGGATCACCTGGCGCACGGAGAAGCCCCGCCCGATGCCGAGGTTGAACGCCAGCCCATCGCCGGGCTTGAGGGCGCCGAGCACGGCGACGTGGGCGTCGACCAGGTCGTCGACGTGGATGTAGTCGCGGATGCAGGTGCCGTCGGGGGTGGGGTAATCGACGCCGAAGATGTCCACGCCGTCGCGCCGCCCCAGGGCCGCGTGCAGCACCACCGGGATCAGGTGCGTCTCGGGGCTGTGGTCCTCGCCCAGTTCGCCCTCCAGGTCGGCGCCGGCGACGTTGAAGTAGCGCAGGGCGGCGTGGGCGAACGGTCTTCCCGCCAGCCTCTGCCCGTGCGCATAGTCCGCGAGCAAGTGCTCGCCCATGAGCTTGGTCCGCCCGTAGGGGCTGATGGGGTGCTGCGGGCAGGTCTCCGGGATCGGCACCAGGCGCTCGGGCGGCTGCCCGTAGGTGGAGCAGGAGCTGGAGAAGACCAGGCGTGACACGCCGGTGGCGTCGCAGGCTTCGAGCAGGGACACCATGCCGGCGACGTTGTTGCGGTAATAGAGCAGGGGTTGCTGGACGCTCTCCCCCACCGCCGCCAGGGCCGCAAAGTGCATGACCGATTCGACCCGGTGGCGCTTCAGAACCTCTTCGAGGGCGGGCGTGTCGTTGACGTCGCGATCGAGGAAGGTGAGCCGCCCGCCGGCCCGGGCCGCGAGCAGGTCCATGGGGGCCCTGTGCCCCCGCAGCAGGTTGTCGAGGGCGACGACGGAATGTCCGTCCTTGAGGAGTCGCTTGCAGGCGTGCGAGCCGATATACCCTGCCGCGCCGGTCACGAGGATGTTCATGTGGACCCTTGTCGCATCGGTGGCGGAACGATACGCGCCGCGGGCCCCGCGCCCCCCTCGAGCCCCACGCCTTGACGCACGACTCTCCGCCGCCGAGTTCCGACCCCGCGTCGTTTCCCCCTCCCAGGCTGCTGGTCCGCTGCGGCGTGGGTGGGCTGTTCATGGGGCTGGCCAACCTCGTGCCGGGGATCAGCGGCGGGACCATGCTCGTCGTCACGGGGGTCTTCCGCGAGTTCGTGTCCGGCGTCGCCGACCTGACCTCGCTGCGGCTCCGCCCGAGGCCGATCGGCGTGCTCGCGGCGATCGTCGGGACCGCGATCGTCGCCATCGCCCTGCTCGCCGGTACCGTCAAGGGACTGGTGCTCGACCACCGCTGGGTGATGTACAGCCTGTTCATCGGGTGGACGCTGGGGGGCGTGCCGTCGGTCTGGCGCATGGCACGCCCACTCAGCCCGGGGGTGGTCGCCGCCACCATCGCGGGCCTGCTGGCCATGGTGGGCACGTTCATCGTCAAGCCCGCCGGCGCCTCGCCCGTGGCCGACAGCGAGGCGTACCTGTTCGCGGGCGGGCTCCTGGCGGCGGCGGCGATGGTCCTTCCCGGGATCTCGGGGGGCTACCTCCTCCTCCTCATGGGCCTCTACGTCCCCATCCTCGACGCCATCGACGCCTTCAAGACCGCGGTGCTTGGTCGCGACTTCGACGCCGCCGCGCGAACCCTGTGGGTCATCGTCCCCGTGGGGCTGGGCGTGGTCGGCGGCGTGGTCGGCATCAGCCACCTGGTCAAGTGGCTCCTGGCCCGCTGGGAGCGCCCGACCAGCGGCGTGCTCCTCGGGCTCATCCTCGGCGCGTTCCTGGGCCTCTACCCGTTCCAGGTGGGCGTCGAGCCGCGGCCCGGGCAGGTCGTCAAGGGCCGCGTCATGACCCCGGACCTGATCGCCCTGCTCGGCAAGAAGGACTGGCCCGTGGAGTTCTTCGGGCCCACGCCGGGGCAGGTCGTGGGCGCCCTCGTGCTCATCGCCGCGGCGACGCTGATGACGCTGGGGCTGGCGCGCCTGTCGAACCGCCTGGAATCGCGGCGGGACGGAGCCACCCCCCCACCGCCGGGCTCGGAACCCGCCTGAGCACCACGAGCGCGACGCCCCCCGCCACCACCATCAGCACGCTGAGCCACTGCCCGCGCGACAGCCCCGCGAATCGCTGCACCGTCAGGTCGGCGTCGGGCAGGCGGTACATTTCCGTCGCCACGCGCAGCACGCCGTAGACGACCAGGAACCACGCCCCCACCACGCCGGGCGTCCGCGGCCTGGCCCAGACGACTAGCAGGGCGATCCCCAGCACCACGCCCTCGGCGAGGGCCTGGTAGAGCTGCGACGGGTGCCGGGCCGAGATCAGCGGCGCCAGGCGCTCGCCCAGGGCCTGCCCCTCCGCCCCCCCACGCTGGATCGCCTCGAGCAGGCGCGAGTAGGCGCCGTCGAACCCGTCGCCGGCGCGGGCGAAGGGCCTGACGAGGGCGTCGAGCTCGTGGGCCCGCTCCAGGTAGGTCGCCGGGGCGGTCTTCCTGAGGATCTCCCCGGAGTCGTGCCCGCTGAGGACCTCCTGCGGGAAGCGCACGGCCCACCAGGGCGCGGGTTGGCCCGGCATGGCCACGATCTTGCCGAGCAGTTCGCCGTTGATGAAGTTGGCGAGGCGCCCGAGCATCAGCCCGATGGGGCACAGGAACGCCGCCAGGTCCATGACGTGCAGGGGTGAGCAGCGCCCGACGCGGGAGCCGTCGGGCCGTCGGAACCCGCGCGACACGCGCCAGCACGCGAGGATGACGCCGACCATCGCGCCGTGGCTGGCCATGCCGCCCTTGTTGAGCTGGAGCAGCCCCCAGAAGGGAAGCTCGCCGGTGAAGCGCCAGAGCAGGCTCTGTTCGTAGATCAGGACGTACCCGAGGCGACCGCCCAGGAGCACGCCGAAGATGAGCCAGAACATGGCGTCGCCCACGTGGCGCTCGGGGACGAGGGCGCTCCCCCGCCGCGCCAGGCGCGTGAGCGTCCACCACGCCGCGACGAACCCGGCGATGTACGCCAGCCCGTACCAGCGGACGCCCAGCCCGTCGCTGAAGCGCACGACAAACGGGCCCAGGTCGTGCAGCCACGCGGCCAGCGTCATGCCGGGCCCCCGATGCCGAAGAACCGGCGCGAGTTGTCATTGAGGCGGGCGTGGAACTCCTCCCACGCCACGCCCTTGATCTCCGCCAGGCGCCGGGCGGTGACCGACGCCATCCACGGCTCGCAGGGCCTGACCGTCCTGTGCGGGTCGGGCGAGAGATACGGCGCATCGGTCTCGACCATGACGCGGTCGATGGGCACGAGGGCCGCCGCCTCGCGCAGCGCCGCCGCGTTGCGGTAGGTCAGCACGCCCGTGAAGCTGATCCAGGCGCCGACGTCGAGCACCCTGCGTGCGTCGTCCGGCGTGCCGGTGAAGCAGTGGAACACGACCCGCGAGGCGTCCAGCCCGCTGTCGCGGAGGATCGGCACCAGGTCGTCGAAGGCCTCGCGGCAGTGCACCACCACGGGCTTGCCCGCCACGAGGGGCGCCGACCGCCGCGTCGAGAGGATGAACGCGATCTGCTCGTCGAGCACGCGCCGCTGCTCCGCGAAGGTCGGCTCGGCGTAGTGCCGGTCCAGCCCGAGTTCGCCCCACGCCACGCACCGCTCGGCCCGGATCACCCGCCCCAGGTTCTCCCAGCGGTGCGGGCCCTGGTCGGCGTAGAGCGGGTGAACCCCCGCCGTGCACCACACGCTCGGGTGGCGCTCCGCCAGCGCCAGGCACTCCAGGCAGTTCTCGGTGGTCGTGCTGATCGTGATGCACCGGTCGACGCCGTGCCGCGCCGCCTCCGCCAGCACCGCCGGGACGCGCCCGGCAAAGTCGGGGAAGGTCAGGTGGCAGTGCGTGTCGATCACGCCCAAGCGTACGGGTCGGCCCTCCCCCAGTGGGACCGGCCCCCGGCCTGCTCTGCCTTCCCTTGGCTCGGTTGCAACCCCCTCCCCGGTCACGCCGAGCCCGAGGAGGCCCGGCGACGCAGGCCCGGACAGGCGGGACGCCTGTCCCACCCTGGCTGCTGGAGCCGGACCACCCGAGCCTTGGCTCGAAGTCTCGCTCGGACTCGGCGTGCGGATTGGGGGGGCTTCAGGCCAGCCCCACCCCATCGCTACAGTCCTCGAACAGGAGGCTCAATGACCCGACCGCCGCCCCCGCGCTCCGTCCGTCACGCTTGGCTCACCGCCCTGATCGTCCTGGCGGCGGTGCTCCTCGGGCCGGCCCGAGCCGCCGCGCCTCCCGACCGCGAGCGCTGGTACGTCATCGAGCTGGCGGGGCAGCCGGCGGGGTGGATGATGTCGTCCCAGGGCGAGTCGGAGGGGGCGATCACGAGCGTCAGCCGCATGCGGATCGAGATGCGCCGCGGCGCCACCGCCGTGGTCATGGAGACTTCGAGCACCGCCCGGGAGAAGCCCGACGGCACGCCCATCGCGATCGAGAGCGAGATGAAGTTCGGCACGGCCCCCGTCCGCCAGCGCATCACCTTCGAGGGCGACAAGGCCACGGTCGTCAGTTCGCAGGGCGGGCAGGACGTGTCGCAGGACGTGGCGCTCAAGGGCGACTGGCTCATGCCCGCCGCCGCCGAGCGCTTCGTGCGGGCCAGGGTCGCCGAGAAGGCCGACCCGATCACCGTGCGGACGGTCGACGCCTCGACGGGGTTCCAGGTGATCGAGGTGACGCGGCGTGGGTTCGAGCCCGCCCGCATCGAGATCGACGGCAAGCCGACGGACGCCGTCAAGAGCCGCTCCACCACCAGCGCGGTGCCCGGCCTCGAAACCACCGAGTACAGCGACGCGGAGGGCATCCCCCTGCGCGTCGAGACCACGATGATGGGCATCAAGATGGTCATGTCGGCGACCACCCGCGAGCGGGCCCTCGGGCTCAGGGCCGGCGAGATGCCCGAACTGATGGTCCGCACGTTCGTCAAGCCCGACCGCGCCATCGGCCACGCCCGCCGCACCACCCGGGCCTCGTACCTGCTCAGCGCCGACGAGGGACAGCCGCCCCTGCCCCCCACGCTCGGGGCCCAGGCCGCCGAGCGGCTCGCCGACGGCGCCGTCCGCGTCAGGATCGACGTCGGCGCGCCGGCGCCCGCGGGCGCCGACGAGGCCGCGGATGAGGCCTTCCTCGCGAGCAGCCCGGCGGTCAACACGGGCGACGAGGAGCTCCGCCGACTGCTCGGGCTGGCGATCCGCGACGCCGGCGACGACCGCGCCGCCCGCGCCGAGGCCGCCCGCGCCTTTGTCTCCCGCTACATCCGCAAGAAGTCCCTGAGCGTGGGGTTTGCGACGGCGTCGGAGGTGGCCCGGACCCGCGAGGGCGACTGCACCGAGCACGCCGTGCTCCTGGCCGCCCTTCTCCGCGCCGACGGCACGCCCGCCCGCGTCGCCTCCGGGCTCATCTACGCCGACCAGTTCGCCGGCGAGCGCGAGATCTTCGGGTACCACATGTGGACGCAGGCCCTGCTCACCGGCGCCGACGGCGTGCCCCGCTGGTTCGACCTGGACGCCACGCTGCCCCCGGGCGGGCCCGCCACCGACGCCACGCACATCGCGCTCTCCGTGTCGTCCCTGGGGGAGGGGCACATGCAGGAGTCGTTCGCCGGGCTGGCCGCGATCATGGGCCAACTGCGGATCATCGTCGAGCGGGCCGAGTGAGGCGATGAGCGACGCCGAACCCAACCTCCGCCTGCCCCCCCGCGATCCGCGCGGGCACAAGGGCACATTCGGGACGGTCGCGATCGTGGGCGGGACCTGCGCCGGCGGGCGGGTGATGCTGGGGGCGCCCGCCCTCGCCGCCCTGGCGGCCCTCCGCGCCGGCGCCGGGCTGGCGCGGCTGGTCATGCCCGCGCCGATCCTCCCCGCCGGCGTCGCGCTCTGTCCCTCAGCCACGGGCATCGCCCTCCCCGTCGAGGGCGAGGGCCTCTCGCTCCTCGACGCCCCCGCCGTGCTTGATCGGGCCCTGGCCGATGCCACCGCGTGCGTGATCGGCCCGGGCCTGGGGATCGGCGTGGTGGAGCAGCAGCTTGCGTTCCGGGCCCTGGCCCAGCCGGACGTGCCCGTCGTGGCCGACGCCGACGCCCTCAGCGCCATCGCCCTGCAGCGCGAGTTCTGGCGCGACCTGAGGGCTCCGGCGGTCCTGACGCCCCACCCCGGCGAGTTCCGCACGCTCGCCAGGGCGACCTCCATCATGGAAAGCCCCGTCGATCCGGCGACACGGCCCGCCGCGGCCCAGCGCCTGGCCCAGCGCCTCGGCTGCGTGGTCGTCCTCAAGGGGGCCGGCACGATCGTCAGCGACGGGCAGCGCACGTGGACCTGCCGCCAGGAGGCCCCCGCGCTGGCCACGGGCGGCACGGGCGATGTCCTCGCCGGCGTGATCGCCGGGCTCATCGCCCAGTGCGACCGCCCCGGCACGCCCCGCGACCTGTTCTCACTTGCCTGCATCGCCGTGGAGGCCCACGCGTCGGCCGCACGGTCCTGGGTCACTGAGACCGCCGCGGCCGCGGGTCTGGTCCCGCAGGACCTCTGCGATCGCCTCCCCGCCGCCCTCGAGCGCTTCCGCTCCTGACCTCTCCCCTCCAGGGGAGGGGTTGGCTCCGGGGCTGTGCGCTCATCGCACGCGGCGCCGCGATCCCAGGATTCGCTCGCGGACTCGCTCACCTTGGGCGTGGGATGCCGGCGCGAGTCGGAAGCCCGTGGACGGAGCGCTCCGGGTGCCACGGGTCATCGGGCGCTTCGCCCGATGACCCGTGCGGCTGTTCGAGGCCGGTCCGGACGCCGGCACGGGCGATCCGCAAGGCGGCTCGCCCGTGGCACCCGCGGCGCCTTGGTGCGCGTTCTTGCGACTCACACGACGAGCAGTGTGTGTCGGAAGTCCGTGGACGGATGCGCTCCGGGTGCCACGGGTCATCGGGCGCTTCGCCCGTGACCCGTGCGGCTGTTCGAGGCCGGTCCGGACGCCGGCACGGGCGACCGCCGGGCGGATCGCCCGTGGCACCCGCGGCGCCTTGGTGCGCGTTCTTGCGACTCGCACGACGAGCGGTGTGTGTCGGAAGTCCGTGGACGGATGCGCTCCGGGTGCCACGGGTCATCGGGCGCT
>VGXM01000058.1 GCA_016873295.1 Phycisphaerae bacterium | reverse complement strand
CAGGCAGGCTCCTCCGCTCGGACTCGCTTCGCTCGCCCTCGCTCCGTCGCCCGCCTGCACGCGGGGAGAGGGGTTGGTAGACTCAGTTGCCCTCACTCAACCTGGTACATGAATCCCAGGCAGGTCAGACGCATGCGTGGCTTGCGGGCACGGGCTTGGACAGGTCTCCGGCGGCTGGAACAGCCTGGAATAGCACGCATCGATAGTCCACCACTCTCCCTCGATGACCTTGAACTGCGGCGGGTCGATGATGGTCTCGATCACCCCGAGACTCTCGTACCGACTCAAGACGATCTGGCCGTTCGTGAGCCCGCCACAAGATGGCGCCGGACATGTGCAGTTCTCAACCTCCACCGGCGGCGGATTCTGCGAGGTGCTTACCGGCGCCGTGACAAGAGCGACGAGAGTGGCGAGCAGGCGGCAGGCGACAGGCGGCATCTCTACCCCTTTCGGCCTCTCGGACCCAAGGAGAGCATCGCCAGCATAGCTGACAGTCGGCACCGGCGCAAGTGGAATCCCGGATCTTGGTGATGCGGGACTCTCCGAGCGTGCGTCAGTCGTGGCGTTGTGTGGCTGCCCCCGATCCGGGGGGGCGCAGGGCTGCGTGCGACACCCCGCGGATCGTCACGCCGAGGCTGAGTCTTCGAAGCCTCGGATCGGGCGCGAGCACAGGCTCCCTGCCCGAACAGCCCACGTCCCCAGCGTGGAGCCCGGGCAAGGACCATCCGCGCCTTCGCGGACTCAGCCTCGGCGTGACGGAGCATCGCCTCTACGATGGGCGATGCGAAGGCGGGTGGTCATCACGGGGATCGGGACGGGCGGGTGGCGGTGACCGGTCCGACGCGGGTTCGTCGGCCAGAAAACACGGGCGGGCGCGTCGGACGCGCCCGCCGTGTATGCGATGGTGTCGGGTCCTACGCCGCCCGCGGATGGTCCGGGTCCGAATCGAACCCGTCGTCGAGCAGCGCCTTGAGGTTGTCCAGGCGGCGTTGGGTCGAGTCCAAGGCGGCCTCGGCGTGGGTGATCGAGTCGCCCGCGCCCACCAGCCGCGGCTTGGCAAGCCCGATCTGGCGCTGCGGGAACGGGTACGAGTCGTCGAAGACCGCTCGGTCGAAGGCGTGGTACTTGAGCTTGGGCATGGTTGGGTCCTCCTTGACGGTCACGCGTCTGTAGATCGGCCCGTTGGCCGACGGGGTTGGGCCCCGCTCCCGCTCCCGGGCCGGCCTTGGCCGAGCGAGCGGTCGGGCTTGCCCATCCCGCCCAGACAGACGGGGGTTCCCCTGTCCCGGATATCGGTTCCCGGACCAGGCCGCGACAGAAGCGGACCTTGCCGACGGCCACCGGTTCCTGTCGATTGTGTTATCGGGCGTTGATTGGGGCCGGTTGCACCGATCTGGCGGGGTCCTGGTCGGGCGGTATGACCGTCGCCGGCTTGGACATCGCCAGCGACGCGACCGTCACCGCGGCCAGGGCCCCGGCGAGCAGGTGCGGCCCGACGCGGGCGAGCCGGGAGGGCGCCGGCAACCGGGCCGCCATGAGCGGGATCGCCATGAGCAGGAAGGGCTCGGTGTAGCGCTGCCAGAGGTCGCGGCTGGCAGCCTGGGCGGCGATGAACCCCAGCAGCGCCGCCCCGAAGACCAGACGCTCGCGCGTCGCCTGGGCGGCCAGGAGGGCCAGGAGCAGCACGGCTCCGATGGGGGCTAGGACGAGCAGCACCGGGCTTGTGCGATCGGCGACGTCGAGCGCGTCGAGCGCGCGCACGAGGTTCCACAACCCGGAGTAGCGCCCGTGGGGCGTGCTGAACGTGGTCTCGGGCACCGCGGCCAGCACGAGCCCCGCACCGGCGGCGGCGAGCACCAGCCCGCGCCGCTCGCGCCACAGCCCGCGGAGCGTGCCCGCGAGCATGGGCGCGAAGAACACACCGAGGCACGCGGCGACGGAGAGGATGAACGCGGGGGCCGCGGGGTTCCCGCCGTGCAGCTTCTTCTGGAACGTCGGCGGCGTGAGCCCGCCCCAGAGCAGGACAAAACCGGCGACGATCGCGAAGGCCGGGAGCGTGGCGAGCACGGCAAGGAAGAGGCGGCGGATGACCCCCTCCCATTCAGGGGAGGGCCGGGGAGGGGTTGGCGGGCTCGGGGGTGCTTCTGAGTCGTGCCCAACCCCACCCCTCCCCTCCTGAAGGGGGGGCAGGAGCGCCGCGGCCCAGATGGGGGCGGCGGCCCAGAGGTGGATCTGGCGCACGAAGACCAGGGCCGCGAGCACCGCCCCCGCCGCGATCAGCGTGCGCCCGTCCTGCCTCGGGCGCAGGGCCAGGAGCAGCACGCCCAGCACGCCCAGCCACCCGGCGTTGTCGGGGAGCAGCCACGCGCCCGACGAGAAGACGTAGAGCGAGCAGGCCATCGGCAGGCAGAGGACGAGCGGGTCGATCCCCGCCGAGCGTCGGGCCACGCCCCGGACCAGCAGCACGAGCAAGCCCAGCGTGAACGCGACCGAGGCGAGTTGCAGCACCCGCGCTTCGCTCGACACGAGGCGCGCGACCGCGGCGAGCGCGAGGTGGTAGCCGGGCGTCGTCGCCGAGTCGTAGTCGGAGAGGTTGGGGCGGGGCAGTTCCTCGGCGAAGCGGAGGATGGCCGGGAGGTGGTAGTTGGCCTGGTCGTGGACGCCCCGCCCGCGGTCCCAGCCCAATACGATCAACGGCAGGGCGGCGGCGAGGAAGAGCGCCGCCAGGCGGGCCGCGGCTGGGGTCGATCGTGCCCGGGGCATGGAGGGCGAGTGTAGTTTCCGGAGGTGGCGTGTGCGTTGCCTTGCGTGGCTTGCCTGTGCGACGATCACGGCCGAGTGCGGGGCCCAGGGCTCGCGCCTCATCAACCAGGACGAGTACGCCGATCGCCTGCGGGGGATGTGGCTCGGGGAGTGCATCGCCAACTGGACGGGGATCCGCGCGGAGGGGGCCCGCACGCAGCCGCCCTTCCTGACGGACGCGGACTGGGGGACCAACCCGCCCGGGACGCGCGGTCGCCTCGAGTTCGTGCTCGACCAGGATCCCTGGCGCGCCGACGACGACACCGACATCGAGTACGTCTACCTGCACCTGATCGACGCCGGGCCGTCGAACCTGCTGTCGGCGGACCGGATCCGCTCGGGCTGGATCGCGCACATCAACCGCTTCATCTGGGTGAGCAACCGGACCGCGCGGACGCTGATGGACCGGAACCTGACCCCGCCGGGGACGGGGATGGCGGTGGCCAACCCCAACTGGCTCATGATCGATGCGCAACTGACAACCGAGTTCTTCGGGGCCCTGGCGCCGGGGATGCCCGGGGAGGCGCTCGCGCTGGCGGACCTGCCGATCTCGACGACGGCGGGCGGCCACGCGGCGATGGCGTCGCGGTTCTTCGTGGTCCTGTACGCGCTGGCGTCGCAGGCGCCCGCCGACCTGTCGCCGCGCGACCGCAACCTGTGGCTGGTGGGGCGGGCCCGGGCCTTCCTGCCCGAGGGCTCCAAGCCCGCGGACATCGTCGACTTCGTGGTGGGCGACTACCTCGCCAACCCGGACCGCGACGACTGGGAGCGCACCCGCGACCTCGTCTACGCCCGCTACCAGCGCGACGCCGCCGCCCACGGATTCGTGTACCGCGCCTGGTACGAGTCGAGCGTCAACTTCGCGACGGCGGTCATGGCGTTCCTCTACGGCGAGGGCGACTTCGCCCGGACCGTGCGCATCGGGACGCTCTCGGGATGGGACGCCGACAACCCGACCGCCACCATGGGTGGATTGCTGGGTCTCATGAACGGGGAGGCGTGGGTGCGCTCAGCGTTCCCCAAGGCCACGCTGTCAAGCAAGTACTGGGTCTCGGTGACCCGCGACGGGCTCCCGGACCGAACCCCCGGCGAGGACGGCGAAGACCGCTTCGACCTGATGGCCCAGCGGATGCTGCCGATGGTGGAGCGGACGATCGTTGGTGCCGGCGGGCTGGGCGATCCGACAGGACGCCGCTGGCTGCTCCCGCCCGCCGTCGTTGCGCCACCCTCGGTCACAGACCGCGCCTGGGCCGACTGGGTCGCCAGCGCCACCAGGCGCGTACGGGCCATGGGCGGAACGGCAACCGCCCTGTCCAGCGTTGTCGGCACGCCCTGGGGATGTCAGTGTACCGGCGATCCGGCGGTGATCGCCAACGGCCTGGAAACCCGCTGGGACGGGACCGAGCCCTCGGAGTCAGACCGGTGGCAGCACTCGACGCGCACCGGCACCCGCACACCGGGCCTGGTGGTTCAACTCAGCGTGAACTACGACCGTGCCGTGCGGGTGTCGAGGGTGCGGTTCATCGAGGGGGACCACTGGGCGGACCCCGACGGCGGCGGGTGGTTCCAGTGGCTGATCCCGGAAGTGCGCGTCGGCGGAACCTGGCTCGGGCTGCCGACGGGGACCACGGCGAGCGAACCGCTCGACCCGCTGCGCCCGTTCCAGGTCATCGAGTGGACCATGCCGGCGGCGGTCGCGGAGGTCACGGGAGTCCGGGTGAGCGGCGCGGTCGGGGGTGCCTGGGGGTACGCCACCTGCCTCGAACTCGACGCGCTGGACGATCGCCCCGAGTGGCGCGTGTCGTTCGATCTCAACGGCGATGGGGCGATCGACGTGGAGGACCAGCACCGCTGGCACGCCGCGCCCGTGGACCTGAACGGCGACGGCGTGACGGGGCCCGCCGACATGCGCTACCTCGAATCCGCGGTCCGCTGGCGGGAAATCGATGACATGACCTGGCCCTGGCGGCGTTGAGCCGGCCAGGCCCACACGGAAGGCATGAGCGGCTCCGCTCATCGTGTGCCCGGCAGGGTTCCGGTACAGTTGCCCGCCCGCGACGGTCGATCTGGGGGCGGGCCGTGGTCGGCCTGGTTGGAGGATTCGCGCTGGAATCGACGCACGCCACCGCCGCAGCAACGGACACGACCGGAACCGGCTGGTCGGCGTACCTGCGCCTGGCCCGCCCCAAGCAGTGGGCCAAGGGCGTGTTCGTGCTGGTCGGGCCCCTGTACGGCGCGGCGGAGGGGAAGGCGGTCGACTGGCTGGTCGTGGCCCTGGCGGTGGTCGCCTTCGGGCTGGCGTCGAGCGGGTGCTACGTCGTCAACGACATCCGCGACCGCGACGCCGACCGGGCCCACCCCCGCAAGCGCCGGCGCCCCATCGCCAGCGGGGCCGTGGGCGTGGGGGCCGCGTGGTGGTACGCCGGGGCGCTGCTGGCGGCGTCGGCGGCGGTGGGCGCGGTCGCGGCCCTGGGCCCGCCGGGGCCCCGGGGCGGGTGGCTGCTGGCCGCCGTGGGGCTCTACATCGTCAACGTCATGCTCTACAGCGTGAGCCTCAAGCACGTCGTGATCGTGGACGTGCTGTGCCTGGCGCTGGGGTTCTGCCTGCGGGTGCTGGGGGGCTGTGCCGCGGGCGGCGTGGAACCCAGCACGTGGCTGCTCAACGTCACGCTCTTCGCGGCCATGTTCCTGGGGTTCTCCAAGCGCCTGGGGGAGCGGCGCGGGCTGGCGGCCGCGGGGGCCGACGTCGCGGTGACGCGACAGGTGCAGGCCGACTACACCAACGAAGTGCTGCGCCTGGCCCTGGGGCTGACGGCGGTGGCGACGCTGGTGACCTACGCCGGGTACGTCCAGGCCCGGGGCGACCACTTCACGGCGACGCTGGGGGGCTGGGGGTTCAACCTGCTGTGGCTGTCCGTGCCGCCGGCGGTGCTGGCGCTGCTGCGGGCGGTGGTGCTGGTCGAGAAGGGCAAGTACGACGACCCGACGGAGCTGGCGTGGGGCGACCGCGGGTTCCAGGGGGCGGTGCTGCTGTTCGCGGCGACCACGGCCCTGGCGATCGCGGCCGTATGACCCGTGGGGCCGGGCGCGGCTGACCATTGCCGGAGACACCGCCCGGAGGCCGGTCCCACTGTGCCGCTGGGTCAGGCGCCCGCGGGGGCGGGGGTGGCCGAGCCGACGAGGGCGTCGTTGGTGGGGAAGCGCTGCATGGCGGCCAGGAGGCGCTCGACCTGCACGTGCGGGGGCATGGCGAGCAACTGGCGGCGGAGAGCGGCCATGGTCTTGAGCTCGGCCTCGTTCATGAGCAGGTGCTCCTTGCGCGTGCCGCTGCCCGCCAGGTTCATGGCGGGGAAGAGGCGCCGCTCGGAGACCTTGCGGTCGAGGATCAGCTCCATGTTGCCCGTGCCCTTGAACTCCTCGAAGATGACCTGATCGCCCGCGGAGCCCGTGTCGACCAGGCAGGAGGCGACGATGGTGAGGCTGCCGGCCTCCTCGGTGTTGCGGGCGGACCCGAAGATCATCTTGGGGACTTCGAGGGCGCGGCTGTCGATGCCGCCCGTGAGCGTGCGCCCGCTGGAGGAGTGCCGGCGCGAGCGGTTGAAGGCCCGGGCCAGGCGCGTGAGCGAGTCCATCACCACGACGACGTGCTTGCCCATCTCGACGCGCCGCCGCGAGCGCTCGATGGCCAGGGTGCTGACGGTGACGTGGCGTTCGACGTCGTGGTCGTTGCTGGAGCCCAGGACGACGCAGCGGGGATGGGCCTGGGGCGAGCCGTTGTCCTCGGCGCGGGAGCGGGCCCCGTAGTCGGCGAACGTGCGCTGGAAGTCGGTGACCTCCTCGGGACGCTCGTCGACGAGCAGGATCACGACCTCGGCGTCGGGGTGATTCCTGAGGATGGCGCCGGCGATGTCCTTGAGCAGCGTGGTCTTGCCGGCCTTGGGGGGCGAGACGATCAGGGCCCGCTGCCCGCGCCCCAGCGGGCAGAAGAGGTCGATCAGTCGGCAGCTCACGGGGCAGGCGCGGTGCTCGAGCGTGAGGCGCGGCTGGGGGTCGATGCTCGTGAGGTCCTCGAACGCGATGGCGGGCGGCTTCCAGGCGCCGGCGTCCAGCCCCTCGATCGTGAGGATCTGCTCGACGACCGGCCCGGGGGCGTGGTGCCGATGGTGCCCCCCGCCGTCGCGCACGGACACGGTCAGGCGCAGCCCGCTGCGCAGGCCCAGGCCCTGGACGAGCCGGGGCGGAACGACAGCGTCGTCCCGCGACGATGTCAGCGAGAAGTCGGTCTGGCGTCGGATCCGGCCGGCGTTCGGAGCGCCATGACCGGGGGACGGCCACTCAAGGATGCCCGTCAGGGTCCGCATTCTGCGTTCATCGAACGGGCCGCCGGAGGCTGACCCGCCCACGCGTCGTCCGTGCCCCGGAAGGAACCGATGCCCTCAGGCGCGGCCGCGTGTCGGGTACATGAAAGCAGAAGTCGGGGCCCATGTCAAGCCGGATCCGCGCGCCCAGGGGCGCCGACGCGGACCGCCCGCCCGCGCCCCCGCCCGTTACCATGCACCACCCCGATGCCCGCTCGTCCCAGGCCCAACCTGCCCGAGCCGCCGCCCGCGGCCCCCGCGATGCGGATCCACCGCGGCCTGGGGGTGTCGCCGGGCATCGCCATCGGGCGGATCGTCGTCCTGCAGACGGACTCGTACCGCGTGCAGCGGCGGACGGTGCCCGCCGACCAGGCCCGGGAGGAGGTCGCGCGCTTCGACGCCGCCCTCAAGGCCTCGGTCGAGGAGTTGCGGGCGGTCCAGAAGCAGGCCGAGCGGGACATGGGGAAGGAGACCGCCAAGATCTTCCTGGTCCACATCGGGATGCTGAGCGACCGTTCGCTGATCACGCCCATCCGCAAGCGGATCGAGTCCGAGAACCTTGCCGCCGAGTGTGCCGTGGCGGACGTCTTCCGCGAGCGGGCCGACGAGTTCCGGCGGATCCCCGACTCGGCGTTCACGACCAAGGTGAACGACATCGACGACCTGGCGAGCCGACTGCTCGGGCAACTGGCGGGGATCTCGGCCTCGGCGCCGACGGACCTGCCGGAGAACTCGATCGTCGTGGCCCGGGACCTGACGCCCTCGCAGGTGACGTCGTTCGACCGCTCGCGCGTGAGGGGGATCGCGACGGACCTGGGGGGCCGGACCGGGCACACGTCGATCGTGGCCCGGGCGCTGGGGACCACGGCGGTGGTGGGCTGCCGGACGCTCATGGACGAGGCCGTCACCGGCGCCCCGGCGATCGTGGACGGCGACCACGGGCTGGTGATCGTCCACCCCGACCGCCCGCACCTGGAGGAATACGCGCGGCTGATCGAGCAGCGGCGGATCTTCCAGCTCTCGCTCAACGACCTGGCCCCGCTGCCGGCCGTGACGACGGACGGGACGAACATCGAGCTGCTGGGGAACATCGAGTTTCCGGAGGAGATCCCGTCGCTGATCGGGGCGGGGGGCGGGGGGGTGGGGCTGTACCGCACGGAGTTCCTGTTCCTGACGCGGGAGACGCCGCCCACGGAGGAGGATCACTTCGACGCGTACGCGCGGTGCGTGCGGGCGCTCAAGGGGCGGCCGATCACGATCCGGACGCTGGACCTGGGCGCGGACAAGTACACGCAGGCGCGGACCGAGAACCCGGAGCGGAACCCGTTCCTGGGCCTGCGCTCGATCCGGTTCTGCCTGGCGGACCTGCCGCTGTTCCGGGCCCAGTTGCGGGCGATCCTGCGGGCGAGCGGGCTGCCCGAGGCGACCCCGGGCCAGGTCCGGATCATGTTCCCGCTGGTGACGAGCCTCTGGGAGCTGAGGCAGGGGCGGCTGCTGGTGCACGACGCGATGGAGGATTTGGAAGAAGCCGGGGCCCCGTTCGACCGATCCATCAGGGTCGGGATGATGGTGGAGGTGCCCTCGGCGGCCCTGATGGCCGACGTCTTTGCGCACGAAGCCGACTTCTTCTCGATCGGGACCAACGACCTGGTCCAATACACGCTGGCGGTGGACCGGACCAACGAGCGGGTCGCGTCGATGTACAACCCGGCCCACCCGGCGGTGCTGCACCTGATCCGGGCGACGCTGGCGGGGGCGCGGCAGCGGGGGATCCCCGTGTCGTGCTGCGGGGAGTCGGCGGGCGAGCCGGAGTACGCCCTCCTGCTGATGGGGCTCGGCGTGCGTATCCTCTCGGTCACGACGCCGGCGATCCCCGCGATCAAGCGGCTGATCCGCAGCGTCTCCATCGCCCAGTGCGAACAGATCGCCCAACAGGCGGTCACGTTCGATTCCGAGGCCCACGTCTCGAACTTCCTTCGAGACCGGGCCCGAGCGATCGTTCCCGAGGCGTTCGACGGGCGTTCCGCCGAGTAGCCAAGGGAGAGAAGAACAGCGGCCGGACGCCCGCGGCGAGGAGCCGTCGGCGGCGTCGAGCCGGAGAGACCCCAGCTTCGCGGCGTGGCGGGAGAACCGCCGACCCCCGCGGAGTGCTTGACGCGGACCCGAACGCTCGTCGCCCGCCCTCGGCGGAAGCAGGCGCGCCGGGGACGCGAGCCCGGGCCTGGATGGGCGCTCAGGGAGCGCCATCCGGGGCACGGGCGCCAGGCGAAGCCCGCGGGCACGCCGGGCGGCAGGCGTCTCTTCTGTTCGCCCAGGCCGCGCAATCGCCGAGCACGACGCTCGGCGGCGGGGTTGAGCCCGCCGGGATGGGTGCATGTCGACAAGCAGGATGGTCATCAACTACGTGCCGCGCGAGGAGTGCCGCATCGCCGTCGTGGAGGACGGCAAGCTCGAGGAGCTCTACGTCGAACGCTCGGCGTCGGCGAGCCGCGTGGGGAACATCTACGTGGGTCGGGTGACGAACGTGGAGCCGGCGATCCAGGCCGCCTTCGTGGATTTCGGGGTGGAGGAGAACGGGTTCCTGCACATCTCCGACCTGCACCCGCGCTACTTCCCGGGCGAGGACGAGGACACGACCGAACGCGTCGGCCTCAAGACGCCGCGCCGCGAGCGCCCCCCGATCCAGCACGCCCTGCGTCGGGGCGACGAGATCATCGTGCAGGTGCTCAAGGAGGGGATCGGGACCAAGGGCCCGACGCTCACGAGCTACCTGTCGATCCCCGGACGGTTCCTGGTGATGATGCCCCACATGGACAAGGTGGGCGTCTCGCGGAAGGTGGAGGACGAGGAGCTCCGGGCCCAGATGCGGGCCATCCTCGACCAGCTCGAACTGCCCGAGGGGTTCGGGTTCATCCTCCGCACCGCCGGCCTGGAACGCAACAAGACCGAGCTCAAGCGCGACCTGGCCTACCTGCAGCGCCTGTGGAAGGACATGGAGCGCCGCCTGAAGGAGGGGGGCAGGACGCGGCTGCTCTACTCGGAGAGCGATCTGCTGGTGCGGGCCCTCCGCGACCACCTGACGACCGAGGTGCAGGAGGTGGTGATCGACCACGAGCAGGCCCTGCGCCGGGCCAGCCGGTTCCTCAAGATCGTGGCCCCGCGCTCGCAGGTGCGGCTCATGCAGCATCCGGGGAACACGCCCATCTTCCACGCCTTCGACGTCGAGCGTCAGATCTCGATGATCCACGCCCGCGAGGTGCCGCTGCCCTCGGGGGGCCGCCTGGTGTTCGACGAGACGGAGGCGGTGGTGTGCATCGACGTGAACAGCGGGCGCAGCCGCGACGCCCGCGACGCCGAGGTCAACGCCTACCGGACCAACCTCGAGGCGATCGAGGAGATCGCGCGCCAGCTCCGCCTGCGCGACCTGGGCGGGATCGTGATCAACGACCTGATCGACATGCGTTCGGCGGCGCACCGGCGCGACGTGGAGGGGAAGTTCAAGGAGCGTCTCAAGCGCGACCGGGCCAAGACCACGGTGGCGAGCATCTCGCCCTTCGGCATCCTGGAGATGACGCGCCAGCGGATGCGGGGGAGCCACGAGAGCATCCACTTCGCCGAGTGCCCGACGTGCCGGGGGCGGGGCGTGATCATGAAGCCCGACTCGATCGCCGCCGACGCCCTGCGCGAGCTCCAGGCCCTGCTCGAGTACGAGCAGGTCGCCAAGGTCGAGGTCGTGGTGGCGCCGCGCGTCGCGGGGGAACTGCTGAGCACCAAGCGCCAACTCCTCAACCGCATCGAGCGCCTCTCCGGGCGGCACGTGGACGTGCGGGTGTCGGAGGGCGTGCCCCTGGACCGTCCGAGCTTCTACGCCTACGACGCGGGCGGCGCGGACATCGACATCTCCAAGCTCCGCCCGTCGCGCAAGCAGCCCACGCTGGTCGAGTGGACCGAGCACAAGGCGGAGGAGGAGGTCGGCGGCGACGCCTGGGCCGTGGACGCGGCCCGGGAGGCGCCGGCCGCTGACGAGGACCACGTGGCCGAGGAGGCGGTCGAAGAGCCCGAGCCGCACCCGATCGAGTTCGAGCCCGAGGGCGAGCCGGCGGGGTGGACCAAGGAACCCGGCGAGGCCCCGGGGGGCGAAGCGGCGCCGGGTCGGCGTCGGCGACGCCGTCGCCGCGGGCGCGGACGCGGGGCCCAGGAGCAGGCCCCGGGTCGCGAGCCGGCGCCGACGCAGGACGCCGTCGTGGTGCCGGGCGCCCCGGCTTCCGAGAGGGTGAGCGAGGCGGCGGGCGCGACGGTCAACGGCGAGGCGGTTCCGCAGGCCCAGGAGGGCGAGGGCGGGCGGGGTCGGCGGCGCCGACGCCGACGCGGACGCGGTCGCGGCGGGGCGGAGGGGCAGGGCCCGTCGCCCGTCGGCGAGGGCGCGCCGCCCGAGCGTGCGCCCTCACCACCGGGCGAGCCGCCCCCCACGGAGGCTCGCGACGAGCGTGGCGCGGCGGAACAGGGCGAAGTGGGCGGCGAATCGGCGCCGGGGGGCGGTCGGCGCCGCCGGCGTCGGCGTC
>VGXM01000057.1 GCA_016873295.1 Phycisphaerae bacterium | reverse complement strand
CACCTCGGGATGCTGCATCACGCTCCACATCAGCAGCAGGCCCACGAAGGACATCAGGATTCCCTTACGATCCGGTGGTCGAGTGGTCGAGTGGTCGAGTGGTCGAGTGGTCGAGTGGTCGAGTGGTCGAGTGGGCGAGTGGGCGAGTGGGCGAGTGGGCGAGTGGGCGAGCGGCGGAGTGGCGGGGGGGGGAGGACAGGCGGGACGCCTGTCCCACCGGGGGCTGGGGGCTGAGGGCGCGTGCCTGGTTCCGGGTTCGCGGTGGCATGTTCACGAGTGGTCTCCCTGGGTAGATCGGCGGCGTGCCGCCGACCCTCCCGGTTCTACCGCCTGCTCCCCCCTCAGGTTGCCAGAATCCGAAGCGATTGTCAAGGGGAATCCCCCCGGGGCCGGGGGCGGCGGGGGTGGGGGATCGGCCCCCCGGTTTGACGTTGGGAGGGGTGTCGCTACCATGACGTCCCGCCGAGGGCTCGGGGTCCGTGCCGGTCGGCGGGTGGCGGGTCGTGGGCTGAGGCCACTGCCTTCTGAGGCGGGTTCGCCACCGTAGCTCAGTGGTAGAGCACTCCCTTGGTAAGGGAGAGGTCACGGGTTCAAGTCCCGTTGGTGGCTTTTCCGGTCTTCGCGTGGGCGTGGGCCGGCCGGTGTTGGAGGCCGCACTGGTGGAGGCGCGAAGGGAGCCCCGCCCCAGGGTCGGCAAAGCAGGGCATCCCTCGCGCGATCGTTGGAGTTGCAGCCATGGCAAAGGGCGTCTTCGAGAGAACCAAACCGCACGTGAACGTGGGCACGATCGGTCACATCGACCACGGGAAGTCGACGTTGACGGCGGCGATGTCGGCGCGTTCGGCGGCGAAGTTCGGCGGCGAGATCAAGAGCTACGCCGAGATCACCAAGGGCGGCACGGTGCGTGACGCCAACAAGACGGTGACCATCGCCTCGTCGCACACCGAATACCAGACCAACAAGAGGCACTACGCCCACGTCGACTGCCCGGGGCACGCCGACTTCGTGAAGAACATGATCACGGGCGCCGCCCAGATGGACGGGGCCATCCTGGTGGTGTCGGCGGCGGACGGGCCGATGCCGCAGACGCGCGAGCACGTGCTGCTGGCCCGGCAGGTGGGCGTGCCGCACATCGTGGTCTTCCTGAACAAGGTGGACCTGGTGGACGACCCGGAGCTGCTGGACCTGGTGGAGCTGGAGGTCCGCGAGTTGCTGAAGAAGTACGGGTTCCCGGGCGACGAGACGCCGGTGATCCGCGGGCAGTCGAAGGCGGCCCTGGAGAACCCCAAGGACGACAAGATCTGCAAGCCGATCGACGACCTGTTCGAGGCGATCGACAGCTTCATCCCGGAGCCGGTGCGCGAGATCGACAAGCCCTTCCTGATGAGCGTCGAGGACGTCTTCTCGATCAAGGGTCGCGGCACGGTGGCGACGGGGCGCATCGAGCGCGGCGTGTGCCGCGTGGGCGACCCGGTGGAGATCGTGGGCCTCCGCCCCGACTCGCTCAAGAGCACGATCACGGGCGTGGAGATGTTCCAGAAGACGCTGGACTCGGGGCAGGCGGGCGACAACGTGGGCGCGCTGCTCCGCGGCATCGAGAAGAAGGACGTGGAGCGCGGGCAGGTCATCTGCAAGCCCGGCTCGATCAAGCCCCACACCAAGTTCAAGGGCCAGGTCTATATCCTGACCAAGGAGGAGGGCGGGCGGCACACGCCGTTCTTCTCCGGCTACCGCCCCCAGTTCTACTTCCGCACCACGGACGTGACGGGCGCGGTGAAGCTCATGGGCGGGGCCGAGATGTGCATGCCGGGCGACAACGTCGAGTTCGAGGTGGACCTCATCGACAAGCCCGTGGCGATGGAGAAGGGCCTGCGGTTCGCCGTCCGTGAGGGCGGGCGCACCATCGGGTCCGGAACCGTCACCGAGATCCTCCAGTAAGGACCACCGGGGCGCCGCCGACAGGCGGCGCCCCGGCTTTGAATCGGCCCGCGCGGGCGACCGGGCGGGGTGGGGCGGACGGCCGCCCGGATCGCCGGAGGGCAGGGGTGCGGGCCCCGCCGGCATAGACTCATGTCTCCGTCCGAGCCTGCGAGCTCGGACGGCTGTGTCAAGGGAACAGGGGCGATCGGCGGCGTGCGCCGGCCGACACCCCGGCCCTGGAAGCTGGGTGGAACGATGGCGAAGAAGAAGGCGGCGGCTCGCGAGTACGTGTGGCTCCAGTGCTCCGAGTGCGGGGACCTGAACTACCGCACCGAGGTGAACACCAAGGGCGGCATCCCCGAGGGGATCAAGGAGGGCATGAAGAAGTACAGCCCCCGCCTGCGGAAGCACACGCTGCACAAGATCAAGCGGAAGTAGGCCCCTGGGCCGGGCGGGCGGATGGCCCGAAGGCCGCGTTTGGGGTTCGGTCAGGATCCGGGCCTCTGGCCCCTTGGAGGTTTGTCCTACGGCGGTAGCTCAATTGGTAGAGCAGCGGATTCCAAATCCGCAGGTTGCGGGTTCGAGTCCCTCCCGCCGTGTTCCCGTGTCTGAGCCGAGGCCGATGGGCGGCGCCCGCCGACCCGGTCTCGCCGTGAGAACGCCGTGACGACCACACTCGAACCGCCGTCGCCCACCAATCCGCCCTCCCCCCCTGGCGAGGGCCGTGGCCCGGGCCAGGTCTCCCGGGGCCTGTACAAGTACGGGCAGGGGTACTGGGTTCGGGTGATGACGGCGGTGATGGCGTCGGCGCTGGTGCTGGCGACGGCGGGGTGGGTGTTCAAGTCCCTGTCGGCGGTCAACCTGCCGACCCCGACCTGGTCGCTGCAACTGGAGGGGTACCGCGGGGCCCAGCCGTCGGCTGGGCAGGTCGTGGAACTGCTGGCGGCGCCGGAGGCCGGGGGCGGACCCGCCGACGTGCAGGGTTCGGCGTCGGTCGTCTCCTACGAGCCGATCACGCCGACGACGGGCCTGCTCCGCATCGGCTCGATCACGATGGCGGAGAAGGTGCCCGATCCGGGCGACGCCGGGATGGTGCGGCTGCTGTCGGGCCCCGGGGCTCCCCCTGAGTCGGCGTCGACGGCCCGGGTCGTGGCGGCGACCGGCGTGCCGGTGTTCCAGCTGCTCTACCTCCAGGCCGGGGTCGCGTCCCTGATGCTCCTCCTCGGCACCGCCCTGGTCTACTGGTACGCGGGGCGCAAGCCCGGCGCCGTGGATTTCCTGATCGCGACCGACGGCGAGATGAAGAAGGTGAACTGGTCCACCCGCAAGGAGATCGTCGGCTCGACGTGGGTGGTGATCGCGGCCAGCGTGCTGATCGCGGCCTTCCTCTTCGCCGCCGACTTCGCCTTCTCCGAAGTGATGTACCAGGTCGGCGTGATCGAGCGCTGACGCAACTGCGAGACCCCTCCATGGCCCAGACCCCGACCACGCCCTCCCCCGACGCCTCCGAGCCCCTCACGCAGCCGGGCATGGACTGGTTCACGCTCCGCGTGGCGAGCAACAAGGAGAACAGCGTCCGCGAGACGCTGCTCCGCAAGGTGCAGATCGAGACCATGACGCACCTGGTCGGGCGCATTCTGGTGCCCACCGAGAAGACCAAGACCATCAAGGGCGGCAAGACCCGCATCACGGAGACCAAGCTCTACCCGGGCTACGTCTTCGTCGAGATGCGCCTGGAGCCCGACGGGCGCATCCCCCAGGACGTCTTCTTCCTCATCAAGGAGACGACGGGCGTGGGCGATTTCGTCGGCACCGCCGGTCGCCCCACGCCCCTCAAGGCCCACGAGATCGAGAAGCTGCACAAGGACAGCCGCAAGCCCGAGGACGAGCCCAGCGTGCGCATGGTCTTCGAGAAGGGCCAGCACGTGGTCATCAAGGAAGGCCCCTTCCAGAGCTACGAGGGCACGGTGGACGAACTGCTGCCGGACAAGGGGCTGGTCCGCGTGCTGGTCACGATCTTCGGTCGCCAGGCCCCCGTCGAGATCGAGGAGTGGCAGATCGGCAAGGCCGACTCCGTGTGACAAGGCGGCGCCGCCCCCGGACGGCGGGCTCCGCGTTCATACACTCCGGTTGCTGGTGCACCGACCACTGTCGGAGGGTGAAGCATGTCCACGTACCTGCGCACGCCGCCGATCCGCCGCGGACCCGACGCCGAACTGCCCTCCTGGGGCGGGTCGGAGCCGAGCGGCGAGGGGTTCTGGGACAAGGCGTCGGAGAAGGCGCGGGAGGACCGGCGCCGGCGGCGCGCGCCGGTCGAGCCCGGGCGCCCGCGCCGCAGGGGGCGACGGCTGCTGTGGACCGGCGCGGGGGTCGTGGGCGTCCTGATGCTGCTGGTCGGGCTGGCGCCCGCGATCGCGGGGCGGTTCGTGCCGGGGGTGGTGCGCGAGCGGGCGGGCCGGCACATCGCGGGCCAGGTCCGCGTGGCGTCGGTCTCGCTGTCGTGGCTGGGGTCGCAATCGCTCGGCCACATCGAGCTGACCGACGACGGGAAGACCATCGCCGACCTCTCGATCGACCTCGACCAGGGGCTGCTCGGGCTGGCCACCGGGTCGCGTCGGCTGGGGACGGCGACGGTGCGCGGCAAGGTCGACCTCGTGCGCTTCGCCGACGGCACAACCAACCTCGAACGGGCCCTGGCGGCGCCCAAGGGCGCGGCGGCGGCCCCGGCGCCCGGGGGGGCGAGCCCGGCGCGGGTGCCGGAGGGCGCGGCGGTGCGCGTGCTGCTCGACTCGCTGTCGATCACGTTCCGCGACGAGTCGGTCGCGGGCGGGCCGCTGGAGGCGGCGCTGCGCAAGATCGACGCCGAGGCGGCCCTGGCCGCCGGCGACCCGGTCACGCTCAAGCTCAAGGCGGAGGCGACGAGCCGCGTGGGGGCCGGGGCGGCCCAGTGCGGCTCGATCACGATCGACGCCCTGGTGGACAAGTGGATGGGCTCGGACGGCGCGCTGACGCCCGAGCGGGTCAACGTCAAGACGGCCGTCGTGGTGAAGGACCTCCCGACGGCCCTGGTCGACGCCCTGATGGGGCGTGGCGGGGCGCTGGCCGCGGGCCTGGGCGAGCGCGTGCAGCTCAGCGTCGTCGCCGAGGGCTCGACGAAATCCGGGCAGGCCACGGTGCGGGCCAGCGCGGGCGGGGCCGACCCGTCGCTGAGCGCCGAGATCGCGGCGTCGCTTGCCGACGGCGTGCTGTCGCTGTCGTCGCCCGCCTCGCTGAGCGTCAAGGGGTCGGCGCTGCGGGCGCTGGCGCCGCGGATCGACGCGGCCTTGGCGGGGCAGGACGCGCTGAGCCTCGACGCGCTGCCGGACGTCCGCGTGACGGTGGCGGAGCTGCGGGTCCGCGTGCCCGGCGACGGGAAGCCGCTGGACCTGCGCCGGACGCGCTTCGAAGGTGAGGCCACGACGGGCGAGGTCGCGGGCCGCGTGCGCCTCGAGGACTCGGGGTCGCCGCGGGCCCTGCGCCTGGCGCCGCTGGCGGTCAAGGTCAGCGCGTCGGACCTGGCGGGCCCGGTCCGAGTGACGGCGTCGACGTCGGCCCGCGTGGCCGACACGGCGGGGGCCCTGGCCTCCGCGGGCACGATCGACGCGGACTTCACGCTGTCCGGGCTGCTGGACGCGGCGGGGGCGCCCGTCGCGGGCATCCCGGGCGGGGTCAACGGGCGGGCCGCCGTCAAGGGCGTGGCGACGGCGCTGGCCCAGCCGTTCGTCGCCGCGACCGGCCTCGACCTGCCGCGCGACGTCGGCCCCACGCTGGACCTGGACCTCCGGGCGGAGACCAAGGGCGGCGGCGGGGCGGACCTGCCGCCCGTCGACCTGACGCTCGTGGTGACCGCCGAGCAGGTCAACGCCTACGGCGCGCTCACGCTTCTTCCCGACCGCGTCGAGACGCGGGGCGAGGGCCTGCGCGCGACGCTGATGCGCGGCGGGGCCATCGCGGGGCGGTTCCTCGGCCCCGGCACGGGCCTGGCGCTCGACCCCGCGGGCAGGTTCAACCTCGCCGTCACGGACGTGGCGATCCCGCTGAGCCCCAAGCGCGCGCCCGTGCTCGACCGGGCGTCGGCCCGGGCCTCGGTGCATGGCGCCGGGCTGACGCTGCGGGGGTCGGGCGTGGCGGACGCGCCGCTGGCGCTGACCACGCCCGTGGCCATCGCGTCGGTCGAGGCGGGCGCGGCGCTGGCCCCGGGCAAGGCGCCGACCGCGACGCTGTCGCTCAGGGGCTCGCACGCGGGGCAGCCGTTCACGATCGATGGCAGCGCCGAGATCGCGGGCGTCCTCAAGCCCACGCCCGCGGGCCAGGAGCCGGCCCCGCCCGCGCTCGCCGACGCCGCGCCGGTCGGGCGGCTGGAGATCCGCGGCCTGCCCACGTCCTTGCTGGGGGCGGTGGCGGCGATCGCGCCGCCCGCGGGCGCCGCGCGGGCCTCCGATTCGTACCGCGCGGGCGAGGGCCTCGACCTGCCGGCCCTTCTCCGCGACGCCCTGGGGCCGACGCTGGACCTCGTGGCCTCCGGGCAGCAGGCCGGCGAGCGAGTCGCGCTCGACGCCCGGGCCGAGGCCCGGGGGCTGACGGCGCAGGTCAAGGGCTCGGCGGACGAGCGCACGCTCTCGATCGAGCCGTCGCGCACGCGCCTGACGCTCGATCCGCTCGTCGCCGAGCGCCTGCTCAAGACGTTCACCGACCCGAACGGGCCGCGGCCCGCGCTCGCCGAAGCGACGGGGGTGGTCATCGACGTGGGCGCCGTCGTCATCCCGCGGAGCGCGCTGACCGACAGGGCCCTGCTGCCGACGGTGACGTTGGCCATGGGCTTCGACCGGCACCTGGTGGTGCACGGGCTGGAGGTGGGGCAGGGCCCCCAACGCCGCGACCTGGGCCCGCTGGGCGTCGCCGGGTTCTCGCTCAAGGTCGAGGCGCCGCTGGGGGCGCTGGGCGGGGGCGGCAGCGGCACGCTCAAGGCGCTCGTGTCGGGCGATGCGGTTTCGGGCACGCGGTTGCAGCGCGTGGCGTCGTTCAACGGCGAGGTGGCGTTGCCGCTGACCGGTGGGCCCGCGATGGCCGGGCCGCTGTCGGGCAAGGTGAACCTGGTGCGGATCGACTCCGCCGCCGCCGACCCGTTGCTGGCCGCGGCGGTCGCGCTCACGCCCTCCGACCCGCGCCTGACCGAGCTTCTCGGCGCCGGGGCCGACGCCAGCGTGGTCCTCACGATCGACCCGCCCACGGGCGCCATGCCGCTGGGCGAGCAGCTCGCCTCGGGGCGCCTGCGCGTCGAGGCCTCCCTCGCGTCGCCCAACCTCTCGACCACCACGCCCGCGAGGCTGACCCTGCTCCCCGACCGGATCGTGCTGGGCGAGCCCCTGGCGGTGGCCGCGATGCTCACGCCCGGCGTGCTCGATCGCCTCGTCGGCGCATCCGGCGATCCGGAGGCGCGTCTCCGCCTCGCCGCGCCGGCGCCGGCGACTCTGCGCGTGGACCGGCTGGCGATCGCCCGCGCCACGCCCGAGCAGGCCAAGGCTGGCGCCGAGGTCGGGCCGCTCAAGCCGGGCGTGTTCGACCTGGCGCTCTCGGCGGACGTGCCCTCGGTTCAGCTCGCGGCGGGGGCGCAACAGATGTCGCTGGCGGGAACGCGGGTGCTGGTCGCCAGCGAGGCCGGCGGGGGCTCGATCACGGCGGCCCTCGACGTCGCGGAGGCCGTCGTCCGATCCGCGCCCGGGGCCGCGCCGCAGTCGGCGCGGGGCATGACGCTGCGGGCGACGATCGACGGGGTGGCCGACGCCGAGGGCAACGTCGCCGCCGATCGGGCGGTGCTCAACGCCCAGGGCGACCTTCCCATCGTGCCGACGGCGCTGGTGGACGCGCTGGCCGGGCAGGGCGGACTGCTGGTGGACGCGCTGGGCGCGACGGTCGCGGTGAGCCTGCGGGCCGAGGCGTTGGCGGTGGGGGCCGGCACGGGCGCCCTGACCGCCGAGGTTCGCTCCGAGCGCGCCAGCGCGACGGTGCGGGGGCGCCTGACCCCGGGGCTGTTCGTCATGGACCAGGCGCCGGCCGACGTCCGCGTGACGCGGATCACGCCGGACCTGTCGCGTCGGCTCACCAAGGGCGTGCCGATCATCGCGTCGCTGGAGAAGTCGCCGGACCTGCCGCCCGCGACGGTGCTGGGGCGGGACCTGCGCGTCCCGACGGACGGGAACCTGTCGAACCTGAACGGCGACGTGGAGATCGACCCCGGGACGGTCCGCTTCTCGACCAGCCCGCTCTTCTCGCGCGTCCTCTCGAAGACGAACCAGCGCTCGGAGGGAGCCGCGGGCGAGCGTCTCCAGCCGCTCAAGATCGAGGCCCGCCAGGGCGTCCTGCGCCTGAGCCGGTGGGAGCTGCCCCTGGGGGAGTACAAGGTGCTCACGGAGGGCTCGGTCAATCTCGTGACCCAGGACGTGGACGTGATCACCTGGATCCCGCTCAGCGCACTCTCGGAGGACGCGGCCCGCGTGTTCCAGACGACCGACGTGCTGGGGGGGCTGCTGGGGCGCAACAAGGAAGAGGACGAGACTCGCAAGCGGCAGATCGCGGCCCCGTTCCGCTCCAGGGGCAAGATGGGGAGCCTGGGCCCGCCCACGCCGGACCTCAAGCTCTTCGCCGAGGAGGTGGGACGCACCTTCAAGGACGAGCTTCGCAACGCCCCGCGGCGCCTGCTCGAGGGCCTCCGGAAGGACAGCAAGCCGCCCGGCGGCGGGTGAGCCATCGCGCGGCGATCGGCGCGCGAATGATTCTCCCGCTGGTCCCCAAGGGAGCGCCCATGCCCCGTCCGAACCGAGTCCGTTCCGTTCCGCGATCGGCCTTCACGCTGATCGAGCTGTTGGTCGTGATCTCGATCATCGCCCTGCTCATCGGCATCACGCTGCCCGCCCTGGGCAACGCCCGCGAGAACGCGCGGCGGCTCCGCTGCCTGGCCAACCTCAAGGGCCTCGGCGTGTCCTTCCAGTTGTACATGAACGACTCCAAGGACCTGCTGCCCTACGTCCTGCCCCTCCGCGACCCCGGGAACCCGGGCGGCGGCAACGACCCCACGCTCCTGGACGTGCTCGCCGCCTACAGCGACGCCGCGCTCCCCTACAGGGACCCCGTGACCGACCTCTGGGTCGCCGGGCCACCCTGGGTGTGCCCGTCGGACCGCCCGGGCGTCGACGAAGCCAACGCCTCGTGGCAGAACCTGGGCACGAGCTACGAGTACATCCCGGGCGGTCTCATGGTGTACGCCGAGGTCCTCCTGGCGGTCCGCCACCCGCAGGTGGGCGTCTCGTTCGCGCTGCGCGAGCGCGACTGGCCCGTGCTGGCCGACGGCGGTGACTGGCACCGCCTGCGGGCCGCCGACCGCGTCCGCCGCAACGCCCTGTTCAACCAGGGATGGCGGGCCGACTGGTCGGTCGCGGCCCCGAACATCGCCGAGTTGCAGTCGCTGTTCCTGGACGTCATCCGCGCCGGCGGCGGAACCTGAGGAGATCGGGCGATGCCCACGCCACCCCCGTTCGAATCGCTGCTGCGGGCCGACGACCCCGCCGACCCCCGCCCGGCGCCCGGGGCGGACCGGTTCACGTTCCTGTCGCTGTTCCGCATGCCGCCGGCCCGCGCCCTCCGCGAGGGCTGGCGCTGGTTCACCGACCACCCCGAGCACCGCCGGCGCCACCGCACCATCGGCGCCGGGCTCGTACTCGCGCTGGTCCTGGGCGCGGGGCTCGGGGCCTGGTCGCTGGTCCCGCGGAGCCGGCCCGACTACCTCGACGACGCCCTCGACGACGTGCTGGATTACACGCTGCTCTCCGACGAGTTCAACCGCCTGCCCGTCCACGAGCGGCTGAAGCTCATCCGCGACCTGGTCGAGCGCCTGCGCTCCATGGAGGGCGGCGACTCGGTGATGATGGCCTCGTTCGCCGCCGGCATCGCCGGGGCCGCCCGCGAGCAGCTCGAGGAGAACATCGCGCGGCTCTCGGTCGACATCGCCGACACCTACGCGATCCGCCTGCAGGAGCGCCTCGCCGAGGTGTCGACCGAGCAGGACCGGGCGGCGGCGATCGAGCGGACGTTCCTGGACATGACCAGGGAGATGGAGGAGATCGGGGGCGTCCGGCGCGACGTGTCGGACGAGGAGCGTCTCGCCGACGCCCGTCGCGACGCCCAGCGCGGCGAGAGCCAGATGCGCCGGATGAACCAGAGCCCCCGGGCGGGCGAGCGGGCCGCCGGCCTGTTCACCATCCTCGACAGCCGCGTGGGCAGCCGCGCCACGCCGACCCAGCGCTCCCGCATCACCGTCATGATCCGCGACATGTCGCGCCACTTCCGCAAGGGCGGCTGATCGCGGGGGTTCAAAGAAGACGGTCGCGCCGGACGCGGACGGACACCACTCCCGTCCACGCGACTCGGCGCGACCGCCACGCTTGGCCACCCCACGTTCAATGGCTCGCGCGCGGCATCACGTCGACGCGCGGCCCTCCTCCATCTCCTCTGCCGGGCCAGTATCCTCGCAAGCGGGGGCGCGGTCAATAGCCTTCCCGAAATTCGCCGGTACCCATAACCCGTCTCATACGGATTCGGTCTATGACCCGCGCTCGATGTAGTCGCAGCGGCACACGGATCGGATGACCTCGGGGGTGAGGGCGCGGTAGGCGTCGCAGCCGGCTTGGAGCAGGTGGTCGTAGTTCTGGTAGGCGCGGTTGCTCAGGAAGTGCGAGCGCGTGTACTGCCACAGGTTCTCGACCGGGTTGAGCTCGGGCGAGTAGGGCGGCAGGAACAGCACCACCATGTTGTCGGGCACGCGCAGCGCCCTGGCCTTGTGCCACCCGGCCTGGTCCATGAGGAGCACGACGAAGTCGCCGGGCTCGACCTCGCGCGAGAGCACCTCCAGGAAGGTCCCCATCGTGGCCGTGTTCACGTGCGGGGCCAGCAGGGCCGAGCTGAATCCGGTGCTGGGCTCGACCGCCGCGTAGAGGTAGACCCACTCGTAGCGGGTCTGCTTCACCGCCGTGGGACGCGAGCCCCGGGGCGCCCACACCGCGGTGAGCGTCCCCTGCTGCCCGAAGCGGGCCTCGTCCATGAACATCACACGCACCCGCGCGCCCTTGGGCTCGAGGGCGTGCCGCACCCGGCGGACAAAAGGGGGGCGCTCTCCTGGCGGAACTTCCGCATGGCCTCGGGATCGGACCGCTCGTGGCGCGGGCGCGGCTTGAGGCAGCTCAGGCCCAACCGGTGCAGCAGGTCGTAGACGCCCTTGAGCCGGTAGCTGACCCCGAACTCCTCTCGGAGGATCCGCTGCGCATCCTTGGCCCGCAGCGCGCACACGCCGTCGCCCTCGCAGGGGCCCTGGACCATCCGGGCCTTGAAGGCCTCGTGCTGCCCCGGCGGCAGCAGGGGCTTGTGCCCGGGCGCCTTGCGGGCGATCAACGCATCGATCCCCCCGTCGCGGTAGCGGTAGGCCCAGGCCTGCACGGTGCGGCGGTTGGAGCCGAGCACCTCCGCGATCTCCTCGGCCTCGCGCCCCTTGATCGCCAGCAGCGCCATCCGGTACCGGTCGCGCTGCTTGGCGTCACGCTCGGCGGCGACCCGAGCCTCCAGCCTCGCCACATCCCCGGGCTCACGCTCGCGCACGTGCATCGTCGGGCCTCCATGCCAGCAACGATGCCAGTCTCCCACACCGCGATGCCGGGCGCCACTAACGAGCGCCGAACAAGCGCGCAGAGTTCAGGCAGAATCCGTATCAGCCGTCCTGTTTGGACTTCGGCAGTGTTCTGTCAACGTGCTCGGGGGTGGTGTCACCCGGCACCTCGGGCCCCAACTCGGGCATCCAGGGGGCCGCCGCCCCGGAAGGGTCGGTGCCG
>VGXM01000056.1 GCA_016873295.1 Phycisphaerae bacterium | reverse complement strand
CGCCCCCCACGCCCCCCGGCTCGCCCGGGCAGGAGTAGCCTGTTGGGCCGACGGATGTTCGGTCGATAGAAGGGTGCCATGCCGACGGATCGGCTGATCTCGCCCCAAGCCAGCCACGCCAACCCCGCCGACGAGCAGGTCAACTGGTCGCTCAGGCCCACCAGCCTGGGCGAGTACGTGGGCCAGTCGGAGCTGATCGACCGCCTGCGGATCGCGATCGCGGCCAGCAAGGGTCGTGACGAGCCGGTCGAGCACGTCCTGCTCCACGGCCCGCCCGGGTTGGGCAAGACAACGCTCGCGTACGTGATCGCGCACGAGATGGGCAGCCGCGTGGCGGTGACCAGCGGCCCCGCGCTGGCCCGCGGCACCGACCTGGTCGCCGCGCTCACGGGGCTGGCCCGGGGCGACGTGCTCTTCATCGACGAGGTGCACCGACTGCCGCCGGCGGTCGAGGAGTTCCTCTACCCGGCCATGGAGGACTTCCGCATCGACGTGCGCCTGGACTCGGGGCTGCACGCCCGCACGGTCCAGATCCCGCTCCAGCCCTTCACGCTCATCGGCGCCACCACGCGGGCCGGCATGGTTTCCTCGCCCCTCCGCTCACGCTTCGGCATCGCCCACCACCTGCGCTTCTACCCGCCCGAGGAACTGCTCGACATCCTGCGCCGGTCCTGCGACCTGCTCCGGATCGACCGCGCCGACGGCGACGCCATGCGCCTCATCGCCGAACGCTCCCGCGGCACCCCGCGCGTCGCCAACCGCCTGCTCCGGCGCGTGCGCGACTACGCCCAGGTCCGCTGCGGCGGGGTCGTCAATACCGCCACCGTCGAGCGCTCCCTGGCCCTCGAGGCCGTCGACGCCCTGGGCCTCGACGAGCTCGACCGCCATTACCTGCGGATCATCGGCACGACGTACTCGGGCGGGCCGGTCGGGCTGGAGGCGGTGGCCGCGACCATGAACGAGGACGCGGGCACGATCGAGGACGTGGTCGAGCCCTACCTGCTCCAGATCGGGTTCTTGGCGCGCACGCGCCGCGGGCGCATGCTCACCAAGGCCGCGTGCGCCCACGTCGGCGTCCCCTTCCGCCAGCCCGACGACGCCGGGCTCTTCTGATTCCCGAACGTGCCGCAACCGCGCGCCGTGCCACGACCGCGCCCGTGCCACGACTGTGCCGCCCGGGGCACAGTCGTGCGCCGGGCACGACTGTCGGTCAAGGCCCCGACAGTCGTGGCACGCTCGGCGGTCGTGCGCCGGACACAACCGCGCCGTGCCACGACTGTGCCGCCCGGGGCACAGTCGTGCGCCGGACACGACCGCGCCCGTGCCACGACTGTGCCGCCCGGGGCACAGTCGTGCGCCGGGCACGACTGTCGGTCAAGGCCCCGACAGTCGTGGCACGCTCGGCGGTCGTGCGCCGGACACGACCGCGCCCGTGCCACGACTGTGCCGCCCGGGGCACAGTCGTGCGCCGGGCACGACCGTCGGTCAAGTCCCCGACCGTCGTGGCACGGACGTCAGTTCTTGGCGGCGGCGGGCTTCTTGCCCTTGGTCACGGGCGACAGCGAGCCTTCCTCGACGTACAGGATGCAGCCGCACGAGGCGCACTTGGTGAGGTTGCCGTGACCGAGCAGCCCGCTCACCAGGTCGACGGGCAGGCTCATCATGCAGGCGGCGCAGCTGTACTCGTGGCGCTTGCTGTCGATCTCCTCGATCTTGGCCATCGCGTCCTCGCCCCGGACCGCGACGAGCCGCTCGTAGACCGCCTGCGCGGCGGCCGGGACCTTGCCGACCAGCACGGCCCGCTCGGCCTTGAGGGCCTCGAGGCGCTCGCGGATCTCGTCGGCGCGCTGCTGGGCCTCGGTGCTCGCCAGCCCCTTGACCTTCGATCGCTCCTCGCGCTGCGTGTTGAGCTGCTCCAGCTGCTTGCGGAGCTCGTCGGCCCGCGTGAGCGCCTCCAGCGCCGTGCTCTCCACCGCGCTCTTCTCGCCCTTGAGCCCGTTGATCTCCGACAGGAACGCCTTGTACTGCTTGTGGCTCTGCGAGGAGTTCATCTGGTCGGCGAGCTGCGCGATCCGCGCTTCGAACCGCTTGGCCTCGCTCTCGCGCTCCGCGGCCTGCGCCGCCGCGAGCTTCAACTGCGCCTCGATCGACGCCCGCTGCGCCTCGAGCCCCTGCAGCGACTTGACCTGTTCGCCCAAAAACTGGTCCGCCTGCCGCCGGCGCGAGGTCAATCCCCAGATCTGCTTGTCCACGAGGAAGAGTCGAACCAGTTGCTCCGTGACGCTCATCGAGGGTTCCCGGGAGGCGCTCGCTCGTCCCAAGTGTACGGGATCCCGCCCGCCCGCGTCGAGCGGCCTCAGTCGATCGCCGCCAGAATCCAGAAGGCCGCGGGGGCCGCCAGCAGCGGAGAGTCCAGCACGTCCAGCACGCCCCCGAACCCCGGCAGCACCCGCCCCGAGTCCTTCTTCTGGGCGTCCCGCTTGAGAAGGCTCACCAGCAGGTCCCCCACCTGCCCGAGCACCCCCAGCACACCCCCCAGGATCGCCCCGATGCCCGGGTTGAGGCGAGTTCCCCCCGGGGTGCCGTCGGCGGCGGCCAAGACCCAGGCCCCCAGGGCCCCGAGCAGGGCCGCCGTCGCCGCTCCACCCAACAGCCCCTCCCACGTCTTGCCCGGGCTGAGCCAGGGGATGAGCTTCCGCCGACCGAACGCCGTGCCGACGAAATACGCCCCCGTGTCGCACCCCTTGACCAGCGCCAGGACGTAGAGCACCGTCCACGCCGAGTGCTCCCGCCGCATGGCGAGGATGAAGCCGAACGCCAGCCCGAGGTAGACAAACGACAGGGCGACCCCACCCGCCGCCGCCACGATCCCCTCGTAGCTCGCGTGGCGCGAGTGGTAGAGCAGGGCGCTCACGAGCACGGCGACCGCCGCGGACGCCACCACCGCCACCGCCCGCACGCCGTCGGCTTCCGACGGCATCAGGCACGACACGAGGAGCCCGGCGACCGCGGCGATGCTGTGCATCCGCCGAGACGCCACCAGGCCCTTGGATTTGAAGATCCCCGCCATCTCGCGGGCCGCGAGCACGCTCAGCACGAGCATGATCGGAAGGAGCACCAGGCCCGGCGGGGCGGTGTTGCCCGTGCCGCCCGGGTCTGCCAGGGACCCGAGCCAACCCGGCAAGGCCTGACCGTCCAAGAACTGGTCCAGCCACAGCCCGGCGACCACCACCAGGACGAGGACCGGGCCGAGGAGCAGGCGCTGCCGCATGGCGAGCAGGGTACCGCGGACCGCTCAGCCCGGGGCGTCCAGCCCGCCGAACCGGCGCGACCGCGACGCATAGTCGCGCACCGCCGCGTGCAGGTGCTCCCGCCCGAAGTCGGGCCAGAGGGCGTCGGTGACATGGATCTCGGCGTAGCTGACCTGCCACAGCAGGAAGTTGCTGATCCGCCGCTCCCCCGCCGTGCGGATGAGCAGGTCGGGGTCGGGGAGGCCCGCCGTGTACAGGGACGACTCGAACGCCGCCTCGTCGATGCGCTCCGGGGTCAACTCGCCGGAGGCGACGCGCCGGGCCAGGGCACGGGCCGCCTCCACCAGCTCCGCCCGCCCGCCGTAGTTCATCGCGATGCACAGCGTCGGCCCCTCCGGGCGGGCGGTGTGCTGGGTGATCCAGTCGATCGACCGGAGCACGGGGGCGGGCAACCCCTCGCGGCGCCCGACGAACCGGAAGCGGATCCCTTCCTTCCTCAGACGCTCCCCCTCGCCCTCGACGTAGGCGATCGCCAGTTGCATCAGGGCCGCGACCTCGTCGGGCGGACGCTTCCAATTCTCGATCGAGAACGAGTAGAGCGTGAGGACCTCGATGCCGAGGCGCCCGGCCTCTTCGAGGAGCGTGCGCACCGCCGCCGCCCCGTTGCGGTGCCCCCACAGGCGGGGCAGCCCGCGGACCTGGGCCCAGCGACCGTTCCCGTCCATGATCACCGCCACGTGCCGCGGGATGCGCGCGGGATGCACGTCCGGCAGCACCGCGAGCGGGTCGGCCTTGGAGTTGATCCGGCGCATGCGGGCCAGGGCGGCCTGGGCCGCGGGGTCGTGCCCGAACGATGTTGGCGGCGCCGATGCCGGCGATGGGACGGGGGCCATGAGGCTCTTCTACCTCACACGACAATCGTCTGTTCGCGCCCGGGGCCCACGCTCACCAGCCCGGCCCGCACGCCCACCGCCTCCTGAACGAAATCCAGGTAGCGCCGGGCCTCCCGGGGAAGGTCCGCCAGCCGCCGGACGCCCGTGATGTCCGCCGAGAAACCGGGCAAACGCTCGTAGACGGGCCGGGCGCGGGCCAGGTCGGCGGCGTCCGGGATGAAGCGGTCCGTCCGCCCGCCTTCGAACTCGTAATGCGTGCACACCTCGAGCCCGTCCATCCCCGCGAGCACGTCCAGGAGCGTGACCGCGAGCGTGGACACGCCGTTGATCATGCAGGCGTACCGGACGCCGACCAGATCGAGCCATCCCACGCGCCGGGGTCGCCCGGTCGTCGTGCCGTACTCGCGCCCCCGCTCGCGGATGTACTGGGCCCGGTCGTCGTGGAGCTCGGTGGGCATGGGCCCGCCGCCCACGCGCGTGCTGTAGCTCTTCATCACGCCCACGACGCTGTTGAGGGCCGAGGGGGGCACGCCGGACCCGCTCGCGATCCCCCCCACGCCGGTGCTCGACGACGTGACGAACGGGTAGGTCCCGTGGTCCACGTCCAGCAGCGTGCCGTTGGCGCCCTCGAAGAGCACGCGCTTGCCGTCGGCCAGCAGCCCGTGCAGCAGGTACGCGGTGTCCTGGATCATCGGGCCCAGGCGCGCGCCCCAGCCGGCGGCCCTGGCGGCCAGCTCCGAAGGGTCGAACCGGGCCGACGGCGGCTGGTCCGGCTCGCCCAGGGGCGAGAGCGTCGCCGACTTGGCCCAGCAGACCAGTTCGAGGCGCTCGCGGAGCTGGGCCGGACGCAGCAGGTCGCACGCCCGAACCGCCGTGGTCCGGTGCACCTTGTCGGCGTAGGCCGGTCCGATGCCGCGACGCGTCGTGCCGATCTCGACCAGCCCGCCCTCCTCCGCCACCTGGCGCTGCGACTTGAGCAGCTCCTCGCGGAGCGAGTCCTCGGACTTGTGGTAGGGCATGACGACGTGGGCGCGATCGGAGACCACCAGCCCCGAGACGTCCACCCCGCGCGCCGCCAGCCCGTCAACCTCGCCGATCAGCGTGTCGGGGTCCACCACCACGCCGTTCCCGATCACCGCCAGGCGACCCTTGGTGAGGATGCCGGACGGGATCAGGTGCAGGCTGAATCGCTCCCCCCCCACGACCACCGAGTGCCCCGCGTTGGCCCCGCCGTTGAACCGCACGACCGCGTCGTGCTCCGACGCCAGCAGGTCGACGTACTTGCCCTTCCCCTCGTCCCCCCATTGCAGCCCGATCACGGCGTTGCACCGACCGAGGGCGAGCGAGTTCATGGCGACGGGACGTGGCTGCATCGCGGCGGGTCCGTACGGGTGAGGCCGGGAATGGCCACGCCCGGCGGCGGACGATAGGTCGGGGGCGATAACCCGGGCTTGCGCCCCACCCCTGCAATGCACGTCAAGACGCGGCCGAGCACCGCCGATTCTCGGAGGACGCACCCGCCCGGGAAAACCTGATGTCGTCCGACACCGTCCGCATCATGTGCCCGAACCTCGTCTGCCGCAAGGTCCTGGCCGTTCCCAAGACGGCCCGCGGCAAGACCGTCAAGTGCCGCAACTGCGGCATCAGCATCCGCATCCCCGCCGGCCCCGCGTCCAAGAAGCCCGAGACCCCTCAGACCGGCGACGGCACCAAGCAGACCGCCTGATCCCTCACAGCTTCGGCGCGTCGTCGTCCGTCAGGTCGAAATCGAACTCGCTGCTGTCGTCCAGGTCCGGCTCCGCGCCGAGCAGGTCGTCCTTCGCAGGCGTCGGGCTCTCGTCCAGCTCGTCGAGCGTCAGCGGCTTGAGCCCCGCCTTGGCCGTCGGCTTCTTCGACTCCACCGCCGACGCCAGCACCTTCCCCGCGTCGATCGACACCGGCTGCCCCCCCACGCGCACCACGAACACCGCCGGCCCCACCGACAGCACGTCCCCGGCGTGCAACTCCGCCTCCTGGATCGGCTGCCGGTTGACGTACGTCCCGTTCGACGAGCCCAGGTCCTTGGCCGTCACCCCCGCCCTCCCCACCGCGATCTCGCAGTGACGTCGGCTCACGTGGTCGCTGGGGATCCGGATCTGGCAGTCCGTCTGGCGACCGAGGATGTTGCGGTCGTGTTTCAGGTCGATCGGGACCTGGCTGCCGTCGGGCTTCACCAACACAAGGGACACTTCCACGTGCGCACTACCCTTCCGCGACCCCGCGCGATCCGTCGGGGCCACGCACGCGACCAGCACATGCCCGACCGCACCCGTACGCCCGACGATCAAGTCTACCACGCCCGTCCGTTGCCCGTCGTGGGCCCACGACAGGGGCCCGGCCTGGCCTCGCTCCTGCCCCGTCCCGACCCGGCGCGACCCGCACGCTCCCTCTACGTCCACGTCCCCTTCTGTTATCACAAGTGCCACTACTGCGACTTCTACTCCATCGTCGACACCCGCGACCGCCAGGCGCCGTTCGTGGATCGTCTGGTGTCCGAGCTGGAAGCGCTCGCCCCGTGGAGCCTCGGGGCGCCGCTCCAGACGGTGTTCGTCGGCGGCGGGACCCCCAGCCTGCTCACCCCGCCCCTCTGGCGCCGGGTGCTCAACGCCCTGACCCGACACTTCGACCTGTCCCAGATCCGGGCCGGCGAGTTCACCGTCGAGTGCAACCCGGAGACGGTCACGCCCGAGCTCATGGCCACGCTGGCCGAGGGCGGCGTCAACCGCGTCAGCTTCGGGGCCCAGTCCTTCAACCGGGCCCACCTCAAGACGTTGGAGCGCTGGCACGACCCCGAGAACGTGCCCCGGGCCTGGGCCCTGGCGGAGGCCGTCGGGATCCGCCGCCGATCCCTCGACCTGATCTTCGCCATCCCGGGGCAGACCCTCGGCGACTGGGACGCCGATTTGCGCACGGCCCTGGACCTGCGCCCCGAGCACGTCTCCTGCTATGCGCTCACCTTCGAGCCCAACACCGCGATGACCGCGCGGTGGGCGCGGGGCGAGTTTGCGCGCGCGCCCGAGGACCTCGAAGCCGCCATGTTCGAGCACACGCTCGCCACCCTGCGCGGCGCGGGGCTCGACCGCTACGAGGTGAGCAACTTCGCCCGCCCGGGCCAGGAGTCGCGCCACAATCTGGCATATTGGCGTCAGGAGGACTGGCTCGCCGCGGGCCCCGCCGCCGCCGGGCACGTGCGCGGGCTGCGCTGGAAGAACGCCCCGCGCCTCGACGACTACCTCAGGACCGGCGAGCGGGGTTTCGCGCCGGTCGTGGACGTCGAGGCGCCCGAGCCGCGCCGCAACCTCGTCGAGCGCCTCCTGACCGGGCTGCGCCTGCGCGAGGGCGTCGACTCGGCGGCGGTGCTCTGCGACGCGGCGGCCCTGGCCGACGGCGCGGAGGATCGCCTGGCGCGGGCCGCCGCCGGGCAGTCGGGCCTCGGGCTGCTCGATCCGTCGCGGGGGCGGTGGCGCCTGACGGACTCAGGCTTCCTGCTCGCCGACAGCGTCATCCTCGCCCTGGCCGAGGCCCTCGACGCCGCCCGACGCGGGCCGGTCGGGTCGCGGCAGCCCGAAGTGCCCCAGCACGCCGCGGAGTTCCCTGGGGAACGGGCTTGAGACGTCGATGGTCTCCCCCGTGCGCGGGTGCTCGAAGGCGATGCGGTGGGCGTGGAGGGCCAGCCGCGGCGACGCCGCCCGCGTCCGCTCGTGCCCGTACAGCCCGTCGCCCAGGACCGGGCACCCGATCGCCGACAGGTGCGCGCGGACCTGGTGGAGGCGCCCCGTGATCGCGCGGCACTCGACGACGCTGGCCCCGGGCGAGGTGGCGAGCACGCGGTAGGCCGTGAGCGCGGGCTTGCCCGAGCCGCTGATCCGCGCCGTCTTGCTCAGGCGGCGCTCCTTGCTCGCCGCCTCGAGGATGGGCTTGTTGATGACCTCCTCGGTCTTGCGCGGCACGCCCTCGACGATGGCCCAGTAGTACTTGCGGATGCGCCGCCCCTCGAACGCGGCCCGCATCGAGTCGTAGGCCTCGGGCGTGAGCGCGACGATCAGCAGCCCGCTCGTCCCCCGGTCCAGGCGGTGCAGCAGCCCGAAGTCGCGGGCCTTGCCCAGGCGCTGCAGGGGCACGCCCCAGCGGGCGAAGAGCCCGGAGAGCAGCGAGTCGGTCTCGTGCCCCAGGCCCGGCTGCGTCGCCACCCGCGCCGGCTTGTCGACCACGAGCAGGTCCGCGTCCTCGTGCCGGACCTTGAAAGTGACGCTCGGGTTGGGGGGGACGGAGAAGTCGGGCATGGTTCACGCGGGACCGCACGCGGCCCGGTCGAGGTACCAGCGCAGCTCCCCGCCCAGGGGGCGCAGACGCGACGCCGGGGGCGCGCCGGGCCCGCCGCCCGAGAGCGCCCGCACATCCGCGGCCCGGCCCGCCCCCAGCGCCAGCACCGCGATGAATCGGCTGGCGTTCAGGAACGCCGCGGTCATCGCGGCCACGCGCGGATCGACGCCCCGCGCCGTCATGAGGCCCGGCTCCTCCGCGCCGTCCCGGACCCCCGCGACCACCCCGCCGCTCTCGAGTTCCAGGAGCACCGCGTCGAGGCGGTCGTGCCCCTTCTCGCGCCAGCCGAGCGTCTCGCGGAGCAGGGACTCGTACTCGGCGGCGGCGCCGGGGCCGCTCCCGATCGGGTGCGCCTGCTCGGGCGGGATGTCGGAGTGCTCCACCAGCGATTCGCGCATGGCCCCGTACCGCGACCGCGCGTCCGACTCGGGCACGCCGGCCTCCTCCACCAGCCACAGGTGCGTGCGCTTCCACGGCAGGGCCCGGTACGTCGGGTCGCACATCAGGCGCGTGTACAGCCGGTCCAGCGCCGGCCCCACCGCCACCGCCAGGTGGAAGTCGCCGAAACGGCGCACGCACGCGACCGCCTGGGCGAACAGGTCGCCGGCGGCGGCGTCGAGTACGTCCTCCGGCGCGGCCCGCACCACCACCGAGCCGTGCAGCGACGGCCTGCGGACGGGCTGTTCCTCGGGGTTGGGAACCAGGTCGAGCATGGGCCTGGCCCTATTGTGGTCAGGGTCCGGCGCCGATGCCACCGGGCCCGCGCCGGGAGACACGCGTGCCGCAGCCCTGGGCCCGGATGGCCGACGCCAACCTGAACCGCGCCCGCGAGGGCCTCCGCGTCATGGAGGATCTCGCCCGCTTCGGGCTCGACGACGACACGCTCGGCGCGACCCTGAAGTCGATCCGGCACGGGTTGGGCGAGGCCGCGGATTCCCTGGCGTCCGAGGGCGGCGTCGACCGCGGGCTGCGGCTGGCCTGGCGTGACACGCCCGGGGACGTGGGGCGGGTGGTCAAGACCGAGGCCGAGCTGGTCCGGGCGGGCGCGGGGGCGGTCGTCGCCGCCGCCGCCGGTCGCGCGAGCGAGGCCCTGCGCGTGCTCGAGGAGTGCGCCAAGACGCTGGGGGCCCCGCGGGCCGCCGCCGACTTCGAGCGCCTGCGCTACCGCCTCTACGACGCCGAGCGGTCCCTGACGCTCGCGTGCGGCACGGGGCGGGCCCGCCAGTGGCGCCTGTGCGTGCTGATCAGCGAGCGCCTCTGCGCCCACCACGCCTGGGAGCGGGTCGCCGAGCGGGCGATCAGGGGCGGCGCCGACTGCCTCCAGCTCCGCGAGAAGTCGCTCCCCGACGCGGAACTGCTCCGCCGGGCCCAGCGCCTGGCCGCCATCGCCCGCGCCGGCGGCGCCGCGTCCATCATCAACGACCGCCCCGACGTCGCGCTGCTCGCGGGGGCCGACGGCGTGCACGCGGGCCCCGACGACCTGCCCCCCGACCACGTCCGCCGCCTCGCGGGCTCGCGCCTGCTGGTCGGCGCGACCACCGACCGCCTCGAGCGCGCCCGCGGGGCGATCCGCGCGGGGGCCGACTACTGCGGGATCGGCCCGATCTTCGCCTCCCGAACCAAGCCCGGGGTGCGCCCCGCCGGCGTCGAGTACCTGCGCGAGTACCTGGGCGACCCGCTCGGCGCCCAACGCCCGCACCTGGCGATCGGCGGCATCACCCCGGAGCGCGTGCCGGAACTGGTGCGGGCCGGGTGCCGCGGCGTCGCCGTGTCGGGCGCGGTCTGCGGCAGCCCCGACCCCCGCGGCGCGAGTGAGGCCCTGCTCGAATCGATCCCGCCGACCCAGGCCCCCGGGCCCTGACCCCGGCGCCGGGGGCGATGCGCCCCGTGGCCCATGGCGCCCGGGCCGTACACTCGCCCATGCCCATCTGGTTCCGACACGCCACGCTCCCCAATGGGTTGACGGTGATCGCGGAGGTCGACCCGGACGCGCACACCGCGGCCGCCGGGTTCTTCGTGCGCACGGGCAGCCGCGACGAGACCCCGGACCTCATGGGGGTGAGCCACTTCCTCGAGCACATGATGTTCAAGGGGACCGACGACCTGACGTCGGAGGACATCAACCGGGGGTTCGACGAGCTGGGCGCCCGCAACAACGCCTACACGAGCAGCGAGCTGACCTGCTTCCACGCCGCGGCGATCCCGGAGAAGATCGAGCCCGCCGTCGACCTCCTGGCCCGCATGATGCGCCCGGCCCTCCGCCCCGCCGACTTCGACATGGAGAAGGGGGTCATCCTCGAGGAGATCGCCATGTACGAGGACAACCCGTTCTCGGTGCTCTACGAGGCGGCGATGGAGAAGCACTACGGGTCGCACCCGCTCGGGCACCGAGTCATCGGCACCAGGAAGACCGTCTCGGCGCTCACGCCCGAGCGCATGCGCGACTACTTCGTCCGGCGCTACTCCGCCGACAACACCGTGCTCGCCCTCGCCGGCCGGCTCGACTTCGACCGCGTCGTGGCCCTGGCGTCGGCCCGCTGCGGCGACTGGAACGTCGCCCGCCCCCACCGCGACCTCTCGCCGCCGACGCCCCGCGGCGGCTCGTTCGAGAAGCGCGACCCGGACGTGACCCGCGGCTACCTGCTGGCCCTGGCCCCCGCCCCCGCCATCGGCGACGACCGCTACTACCCCGCCGCCATGCTCACCCAGATCCTCGGCGCCCCGGACAACAGCCGCCTGCACTGGGCCCTGGTCGAGACCGGCATCGCCGAGGAGGCCCAGGCCGGCCTCGACGCCCACGAATCCGTCGGCGAGTACTTCCTCTTCGCCGCCGGCGCCTCCGCGCGCCTGGACGAGATCTGGTCGATCGCGCAGCGCGAGCTGGGCGCGGTCCTCGCCTCGATGACCGACGACGACCTCGAGCGCCTCCGCAACCGGGTGGCGACGGGCGCGACGCTGGCGGGCGAGCAGCCCGCAGGACGCATGGACCGCCTGGGGCGGATCTGGACCGCCCTGCGCTGCTACCGCCCGCTCGACGAGGACCTGCGCCGCATCAACCGCGTGACACGCGACGAGATCCGCGAGGTGTGGGAGGCGTTCCCGCTCCGGCCCGTGACCGTGGCCCGCCTGGTCGGGGGGCCCGCCTAGCGGCGCGAGTCGGAAGTCCGTGGACGGATGCGCTCCGGGTGCCACGGGTCATCGGGCGCTTCGCCCCTGACCCGTGCGGCTGTTCGACGCCCGTCCGGACGCCGGCACGGGCGACCGCCGGGCGGATCGCCCGTGGCACCCGCGGCGTCCGCCCGCGCCTTGGTGCACGTTCTTCCGACTCGCGCCACTGGCTCAGGCCGCGCCGCGCACGGCCCCGCCCGCGCTCCGCGCCTCCTGCACGCCCTTGGCCGCCGCCGCCA
>VGXM01000055.1 GCA_016873295.1 Phycisphaerae bacterium | reverse complement strand
CCACCGCCGCAGGCACACCCGTCCGCCACATCCAGCCCAGGGCCCACAGCAGCCAGTCGTCCATCGCCGCCAGGGCCCCCACGCCCAGCAACCCGATCAGCCACAGCCCGGTCCCCACCGGCCCGAAGCGTGCCGACAGTTCCGTGACCACGAACGTGCCGACCCGGCCGCCCGCCATGTCGGGGAAGGCGCCCGATTGGGGGAAGAGCAGGTGCTGGAACCCGGCGACGGCGCAGGCGCCCATCAACAGTCCGACGCCGCGCACGATCGGGTGCCGCACCGACGACCCCATGGCGGCCGACAGAGCCCCCAGCCCCAGCCCGATGGCGAGCACCCACACGCCGAACCCCAGCAGGCGGAACGCGTGGTAGGCGATCCAGGCCCCTGCGGGCCCGCACCAGTTCTGGACCGTCTCGTTGGCGGGCCAGGAAAGCGTGGTGGGGGGGTCGGCGGGGTCGAACCCGATCAGGCTCGCCGTCGCGAACGCCCCGAAGACGAGCACCATGATCAGCGGCACCCGGGCCAGCCACGACATCGATCCCCCCGAGTTCCCGACCCTGCGGCTCCTGGCGGCACGAACGCTCATCGTGAACCCCTCTTCAGATCGCCCCGGCGCGCACTCCGTGCGCGTCCTGAACCCCCCTTGATCGGCACCCGGGTCGCGTCCGGTCCAGAACCTGCTTTCGGAGTGGGTTAGGTGCCTGCGGGTCCCCGCGAGCCGCCGCTCGGCGAGCGGGCGGCTCGCCCTTCTCGGGCCCTACCCACGAGAGCCGGCCGCCCCGCCCGATGGGCTTGACGCACGGGGCCCGCCTTGGTAGTTCGGGGCTTCGATCACGGCGCTGGCGTCGTCGCCCCGCGTGGACGCCGCCCGCCCTCGTGTGGGTCGCGGTCGGGATTCACCCTTCGCCGCTTCCCCGTCCCGAGTTCCAACTCTCGGCGCCCGTCGCGCCGTGCGGAGTCGTGTCATGTTCCGAGCAGGCAGTGCGGCGTTGATCGTGGCGTCGATGGTCCTCTCAGCGGTCGTCCAGGCGCAGGTCCAGGCCCCGGGGTCGCCGGTCGGTCCGGACGAGGGCGACTGGCGAGCGGAGTGGTACGCCCGCCGCAACGTCCTGGTCGAGTCCAACCCCAAGCTCACCGTTGACCCCGGGTCGATCCTCGTCCAGTTCCATCCCGCCTCGACGCTCGCGGCCCGGGAGGGCGCGCTGGCCCGCATGGGCGGGCGCACGATCCGGACCTGGTCGCTGGTGCCCGGCCTGCACCACGTCGCCGTGTCCAGGCCGGTCGGCGAGTCGCTCCGGGCCCTGCAACTGGCGGCCCTCGTGGATCAGTCGCCGGTGATCTACGCCGAGCCGGACTCGCTGGCGCGCCTGGGCGCCACGCCCAACGACACCTACTACTCGCTCCTCTGGGGCCTGAACAACACGGGGCAGACGGTCAACCGCGACCGCGGGACGGCCAACGCCGACATCGACGCCGACCTGGCCTGGGACGTCATCACGGGCGGCAACGTCGCCGTCGGCATGGCCGACTCCGGCATCCGCGCCTCTCACGAAGACCTCGCCGCCAATCGCTGGACCAACCCCGGCGAGATCGCGGGCAACGGCCTCGACGACGACGGCAACGGCTACGTCGACGACACCTGGGGCTGGGACTTCTGGAACAACGACAACAACCCCAGCGACGACAACGGGCACGGCAGCCACACCGCCGGCACCGTGGGCGCCGCGGGCAACAACGGCAAGGGCGTCGTGGGCGTCTGCTGGTCGGTCAGGCTGGCCGGGCTCAAGATCGGTTCGGCGTCTGGGTCCGTCTCGATCTCCGCCGCGATCGGTTCCCTGGACTACTGCGTCGGCAAGGGGATCAGGCTCTCCAACCACTCGTGGGGCGGGGGGTCGTTCAGCGCCGCCCTCAACAGCGCCATCTCCGCCGCCCAGGCCGCGGGGCACCTGCTCGTGTGCGCCGCGGGCAACGGCGGGGCGGACGGCCGCGGCGACAACAACGACGCCCTGCCCCACTATCCCTCCTCCTACGCCCAGGACAACATCATCTCCGTCGCCGCCATCGACAACGACAACAAGCTCGCCAAGTTCAGCAACTACGGCGCCACCAGCGTCGATGTGGGCGCGCCCGGCGTCACCATCGCCTCCTGCTACAACTCCTCCGACGCCGCCTACGTCTACATGAACGGCACCTCCATGGCCACGCCCCACGTCACAGGCGTCGCCGCCCTCGTCTGGGCACAGAACCCGGGCTGGACCTACTCCCAGGTCCGCTCCAAGATCCTCTCCTCGGTCAAGCCCGTCGCGGCCCTCGCCGGCAAGTCCGCCACCGGCGGCTGCGTCAACGCCAACAACGCCGTCCGCTGACACGACCCCGCGCCACGGCAGGAGTCAGAGGGGGGTCGCCCCGCGGCGGCCCCTTTTCATTGCGCCGGGAGGCTCACCACCCGAGATCGACCGAGCTGGGCGCGTTCTGCACGCACACCGCCCGGCACCAGCGCTCGATGGCCCGCGGACCCACCGCCGTCGTGTCCGGGCGGTTGGTGGAGGGGAAGGGCCCTCCATGCACCATCGCCTCGCAGACGCGCACGCCGGTCGGCACGCCGTTGAACACCACCCGCCCCGCGCACGACGCCGCCAGGCCCGCCAGGGCCCCCGCGTCCGGGTCGTGGGGCCCGCCCGTCCACACGGAGCACGTCAGCGAGCCCGGCAGGGGCAGGTCGGCAGGGGTCGCCTCGCCGGGCAGCACGACGATCACCGCCGCCGGTCCGAAGATCTCCTCGTGCAGCGTCGGCTGCTGGAGCCAGTCGTCGAGCCCGACCTCGAAGAGCGCGGCGTGCGCATCGCGCCGCCCGTCGCGGGCCGTCGGGTCCACGAGCACGCGCACGCCCCGGGCCAGCGCCGCCCGCCCGCAGCGCCGCAGGTACGCATCGCGGATCCACGGCGCCAGCATGCGGCGGGGCGGCGCCGCGGCCAATCGGGTCGAGAGGCCCTCCACCAGCGCGCTCCCCGCCGACGCGGGCGCCAAGACCAGCCCCGGGCAGGTGCACTGCTGCCCGAACCGCGCCAAGATCGATCCGGCCAGGGCCTCGGCGATCTCCGCCGCCCGCGCCGCCGGCGTCATCAGCACCGGGTTGACGCTCCCCATCTCCGCGAACACCGGGATGGGGACGGCGCGCTCCCGCGCAAGCCGCTCGACCGCGAGCCCGCCCGCGACCGAGCCGGTGAACCCGACGGCCCGGATCGCCGGGTGACTCACGAGCGCCCGGGCCGCGGTGAAGTCGCCCGGATCCTCGTTGCGGACGTACCCCAGGGCATCCGCGATGCCGACCGACCGGTCGAGAGCCGCCCGGGCCGTCTCCACGATGAGGCGCCCTGTGCGCGGGTGGGCCGGGTGCTCCTTGACGACGACAGGGCAGCCCGCCGCCCAGGCGCTGGCGGTGTCGCCCCCGCACACTCCGTAGGCCAAGGGGAAGTTGCTGGCGCCGAAGACCGCGACCGGTCCGAGCGGAACCAGCGCCGACCGCAGGTCGTGGTTGGGCCCGATCGATTCCGGGGTCGGAGGATCGACCGCCGGTCTCCGCCACGACCCCTCGCGCACGACGCCCGCGAACAGGCGCAGCGTCGCCACCATGCGCACGAACTCCGGAGCCAACTCCTCGGGCGTCAGCGCGGTCTCCGCGGCGGCCGACGCGATGACCTCGCTCCGACGCGCCTCGAGCGCCCCGCCGACGCGCTCCATCGCCGCCGCACGGTCCACGCGCCGCCATCGACGCCACGCGTCGAGAGCCCGCTCCGCCACTCCGCACTTTGAAACCGAGTCGGTCATGCCAGGGGTCGGCGCTGCCCGCCGCCCCGGCCCATCCTATCGCCCCCCGCCGCGGTTACCGACGGCGTCGCGTCAGGAGCCCGCCGCCCATCAGAAGCAGGCCCGCCGTCCCGGGCGTGGGGATGAGCGCGATTCCCACCGCGTCCAGCGCCGGCCCGCGTGCGCTCCCGCCCGAGGTGGCGCGGAACATCAGGCGGTTGGTGGCCGCCGTGCCCGCGACCACGTCCACGCTCCGGTCCTGCCAGTTCATGTTGGCGCCGTTGCTGCCGCCGTGAACCTGTGTGAACGTGCCCACCACCAGCCCGTTCCAAACCACTTGCATCGTGAAGCTCATGTTCGGGCCCCACACGTTGCCCGCCATCGCGAACGACACGCGGTAGGCGCCGCCTGGCGTCAGGCCCGAAAGGTCCTGGTAGATTGCGCTCGGCGCGCCCACCCCGACCAGGTCGATCCAGTACCGGCCCTCGTACGCCGAGAACTCCAGCCCCGGCAGCGAGGCGCTCGGAACCGCGTGCACAAACTCGATGTCGCCGGGGCCGGCGTTGGTCCAGTTGCCGTAGGTCTGGCCGGAGCCGACGGAACGGAACCCGAGGCCGGGCTGCTCGAAGCCGCCGTTGATGACCTGGGCTTGAGAGGCGGCGGCGACGGCCACGAACACCACGCCGGCCGTGCGTACGAATCGAGTTGCGGTGTTCATGACGCCAAACATACATCGCGGGCAGAGAGAAATCCACTCAAACCGCCCGACTACGGTCTTTTTCTCAGACTTGGCGATGCGTCGCGTCCGAGAAGCAACTCCGGCAAGTCACTCCCGGGTTTTGAATGAGCCCGATTCGCTCTGACCCCGACCTTCCCGCGGCCCTCTCGCCCGCCCCGGAGCCATCGGCTTGGCCCGGTACCAGTGCCCGCACTACCACCGCTGCCCATGAACGCCGCGACACTCGCCGCTTCCGAACGCTCTTCGTACCTCCCGATCGGGCTCATCCTGGTCATGGCGATCGGGTTCGCCGCCGCCGACATCTTCCTCAGCCGCATCATCGGCCCCAGCCGCCCCGGCGGCGTCGTCAAGGGTCAGACCTGCGAGTGCGGCATGAACCCCGTCGGCACCGCCCGCAAGCGCTTCAACGTCCGCTTCTACCTCATCGCGATGGTTTTCCTCGTCTTCGACGTTGAGATCGTCTTCCTCTACCCCTGGGTCGCGACCTTCCCGAACCTTCAGCCCGGCACCGAGGAGGGCCTCCTGTGGCTGGGACGGATCTTCTTCTTCCTCTTCACCACCGTGGTCGCATACCTCTACGGGTTCCGCAAGGGCGTATTCAAATTCGACTGACACCCCCGGCGCCTTGATCGATCGATCCGTCCGCCATGGCGCCCCCTGGCGCGCCCCATGCGAGGCGTTCCCGCCGTCGCCATCGTATCGCGAGGGGGGCGGCGCCCCGGCCTGCCGGCGCCGAGCGGCTCTCCGCGCCATTGCCACGGGGTGGGCGGGACGGGCGTCGGCGCGAACACCGTGCAACCACCGCGGTCGGTATGCTAACGGGCCCATGCTCGCGCGGGTCCACAGCTTCCTTCTGTCGGGGATCGACGCCCTCGCGTGCGAGGTCGAGATCGACCACGACGAGGCGGGCATGTCGCCGCGCCCGGTGGTGGTGGGGCTGCCCGACGCGGGGGTCAAGGAATCCGTCGAGCGGGTCCAGTCGGCGCTGCTCAACTCGGGGTACGCGTTCCCGCAGGGCCGGGTGCTCATCAACCTCGCCCCCGCCGACCTCAGGAAGGAAGGGCCCGTCTACGACCTGCCCATCGCCGTCGGCCTCCTCATCGCGCAGGGCGTCGTGAGGGCCCCCGCGCCCGACGCCTGGACCGGAACGGTCGACCACCGCGCCTTCGCCTTCGCCGGGGAGCTGGCCCTCGACGGGCGACTCAGGCCCGTCAAGGGCGCCCTGGCCCTGGCGACGCTGGCCAAGGCGCTGGGGCTGCGCGGCGTGTTCGTGCCCGCCGACAACGCCGCCGAGGCCGCCATCGTGCCGGGCCTCGAGGTCCTGGGCGTGCGCACGCTCGCGGAGGTCGTGGGGCTCCTGGCCGGCGCCGTCGAGCCGTCCCCCTGCCCGACGCCCGACCTCTCGTCGCTGATCCGCGACGCGCCCGCCCCGATCGACTTCGGCGAGATCCGCGGGCAGGAAGGGGTCAAGCGCGCGATCGTGATCGCCGCCGCGGGCGGGCACAACCTGCTCATGCTGGGCCCGCCCGGCACGGGCAAGACCATGATGGCCAAGGCCCTGCCGGGCGTGCTGCCGCCGCTCTCGCCGGAGGAGGCGATCGAGGTCACGCGGGTCTACTCCGCCGCCGGCGCCCTCCCGCACGGGCAGGGACTGGTCTGCTCGCGACCCGTCCGCAGCCCGCACCACACCGCCAGTTCCGCGGCGATCGTGGGCGGCGGCATGGTGCCCCGCCCGGGCGAGATCAGCCTGGCGCACCGGGGCGTGCTCTTCCTCGACGAGCTGCCCGAGTTCCCGCGCTACGTCCTCGAAACGTTGCGCCAGCCCCTGGAGGACCACGTCGTGACCATCGCGCGGGCTCACGGGGCCGTGCGCTTCCCCGCCTCCTTCATGCTCGTCGCCGCGCTCAACCCCACGCCCAAGGGCGACATGCCCCGCGGCGAGGCCGGGCACCGCGCCATGCAGACCTACCTCTCGCGCATCTCGGGCCCGCTGCTCGACCGCATCGACATCCACGTCGAGGCGCCGGCCGTGCCCTGGCGCGAGCTCTCGACCGCCGGCAACGGCACGACGACGGCCCAGATGCGCGAGCGGGTCGCGCGGGCCCGCGCGGCCCAGTCCCCGCGCCAGGGGGCCGCCACGCCCAACGCACGCCTCTCGGGGAAACAGCTCGACACGCTCGCGCCACTGGGCGAAGACGCTCGCTCCATGCTCGGCCAGGCCATCGCCGAACTCGGCCTCTCCGCTCGCGCCTACGACAAGATCCGCCGCGTCGCCCGCACCATCGCCGATCTCGAGGGCGCCGCACGCCTGGAGCTGCCCCACGTCGCCGAGGCCGTCCAGTACCGCCTCCTCGACCGCCGAATCTGATCCGATCTTCCGCGATGCGGCCGCTCGCACGACCCCCGGACGTGCGCGCCTCACGGCTCCTGCCCGATGATGGTGTAGGTGTAGGGCGCGACCGGCACGGCGTGGGAGACCGCCAGGACCCCAGGGTCGCACAGCAGGCGGTTGGCGCCCGTGGTCCGGGGACGGATGCGGTAGGTCACGGCCCCGTCGAAGTCGAGGTTCGGGATGAGCGAAGTGACGATCACGTCGCGCGGGTTGGTCGCGGAGCGTGCGTACGCGAAGTCGCCGCTGATGTCCTCCCACTGCTGGGAGTTGGGGTTGAACCACTCGACGGTCATGGGCGTGACGTCGGAGGCCGAGTTCTCGATGACGACCGGCCCGTAGTGGCGCACCGTCACCGAGTAGGCCCCGGGCCAGCCGACCATCCCGCCGTCGGGCGGCGAGCAGTCTTGCTTGTGGAGGTTGAACGGCACGACGCCGACGGCCCCGCCGCCCAGCCCGGCGGAGAGGTTGCTGTAGTTCGGCATGGGCGCGAGAGTCACGCCGTCGACCGTCACGGGCGCGGACCAGGAGAACCCGAAGTTGACGGCATTGACGACAATCTGCCCCTTGAGGTTCGGGCCCAGGATGGTGACGGGCGTGTACAGCGATTGCCGGAAGCGCAACGACCGCCCCGCCGGGATCTCGCGCAGGCGCAGCTCCGGGGCGGGTCCGGTTGGGGGCGTTCCGGCGTAGCTCTTGAGGAACACGTCGGCTTCGAGGCGGGCGCCGGGGGCTTCGAGGTACAGCCCGCGGACGCCGCCCCCCGTCGGGCTCGGGAACCAGCCCCAGAAGTCGTCCGCAACCAGGCTGCCGAAGAACGAACCGTTGGTGCTGCGAACCCGCCTGATGCGGTAGTCGCCCGGCCCCACGCCGGCGTTGCCGGTTTCGATGTGCGCATGGATGTTCCCGGCGCAGTCGATGCTCCCGATCTCGTGGGTTTGCGATCGGATCGTCGCATGCGACCCGGGGCCGCCGACCGTGCCTCCGACGCTGATCCGCTCAATCTGACGATGGGACACGATGCTTCCGAACAACGCCCCCGCAATCTCGATGCCCTCGATTCGGGCTTCAAACCCAGGGAAAGGCAGCGTGCGCACATCGACGTACGCATTCCCATTGCCCGCGTTGAGGCTCGTCTTGAGAAGGCCGACGGCATGGGAAGTGATGCTCGCTAGTTGGGAGGGCGCTCCGATCTGGCCCACGCTGTCGAGATTGAGAATCAAGTACCCGTTGCCGGAGTCCCTTTCGGCGCGATCAACCCTCGCCACGCCAGCGATTCCCACTGCAACCCAGTCGTTGGGCTGCGACGTTGGGAATCCGTTGTATGCTCCGACGAAGAGCGTGCGAATGACCTGACCTGAAGTGCGAGGAGACACCTGCACGCTGAACTGCTCCGGGAGCGATTGCTGCACTCCGTTCACTCGGAGGTCGATCGCGAGGTCCCACCCGTCGAACTGGTTCCCGTCCAGGTACGTCACGAGATGCACTCCTGGGCCGGACGGAGTGATGTTGAGGAATGGCTCCCATTGCGCGCCGGCGAGAGACGTTACCACACACAACACCGCGAGACTTGCGAGCTTCATTCTCTTCTCCTCCTTGCGATGGTGACAATGATGACTGAAAACACGGCTGGTGCTGCCGGTGTTGGGACCGCGGACGCGACTCTCAGCCCATGGACGATGATTGAATCGCTCGAAGACGAGCTGTAAAAGCCATCTACACGCTCGGCAAGCGTCGTGCCTCGGATCCGCGATCCAAGCACGATGCGAGTCCCGCTGCCTCGCGCGTTCTCTCCCCACTCTCGCTCCCCCCCCGAGATATCCAGCAGCCCCCAAGGGCTCGCCGCCCACGGGTAGGAACCGACGTCCATCTGCCAGATCGACCCCGGGATGCCCACGAACGCGTTGGTCTCGCCGCCCTGGCTGGGGAGCGCGCCGATCATCATCTCGTCGCCGCGGTCGGGCCACTGCCAATAGCCGCCCTGCCCCGGGCCGTAGCGGTGCGGGTCGTAGAAGGCCGCCTTGGCCCACTCGTCGGCCGACGGGATCCAGAAGCGTGCCCCCGGCGAACGCGTCGCCTGCTCCACCGGGAACCCCAGCGGATCGGTCCGGAACGTGGACGTGTCGTAGGCGCCGCTGGCGAACGCCTCGGGGCCGGAGCCCCGGCCGTTGTGCAACCAGTTGCAGTAGATCGCCGCCATTCGCCAACTCATGCGGGTCGGCCAGCGCTCGGTGCCGGGGTCGAGTTCATAACCGCTCGCCGTGCGGTAGATGTAGTCCCCGACCAGGCGCGGGTCGTGGGGGGTGCCGGTCCAGTAGGGCTCGTAGGCGCGGACGAAGTTGAGCCACTCGGCGGTGGTCACCTCCGAGCGCATGATGCGGTACGTGTACGCCACGGCTCCGACCCGGCGCTCCGGGTCGAGCGGCACCTCCTCGGGGATCGTGGCCCTGTTCCCCGGCGCCCCGACCGTCACGAAGTCGAGCCCGTAGGAAGGCACCGCCTGCCCGACACAGATCGCCGGAACTGCCGCACCGAACCCCGCCGCCGTGATGATCGAGAGCGTCCTCATCGCCGTCTCCTTTCGGGTCTACCAACCCCGCTCATCGACAGATGCGGGCTCAGTGGTGGAATGCCGCCACCGGGCGCCCGCCGCCTGCCTGGGGTACCCCGCGGACGCCGCCCCCCGTCGGGCTCGGGAACCAGCCCCAGAAGTCGTCCGCGACCAGGCTGCCGAAGAACGAGCCGTTGGTGCTGCGAACCCGCCTGATGCGGTAGTCGCCCGGACCGACCCCGCCCACTCCCGTAGTGATGTGCGCGTAGATGTCGCCCGTCGCGTCGATGACGCCGATCTCGTTGGTCTCGGAGGTGATCGTTGCGGGGTTCCCCGGTGAACCGACCCCACCCGAAACAGTGATGTGCTCGATCTGACGGCGCGCACGCACATGACCGTGCAGGTTTCCCCCAATACCAATGGTGTCGATCCGCGACTCCAGCGGCGACGTCGGGCTCTCGGGCACAGTCACGGCGTCGAGGAACGCGTCGCCGGAGTAGGACGCTGAAGGATTCACATGTGTGATGAGGCCTCCAATGGAGTTGGCGCGAATCACCGCCGGCGCGGCACTGCTGCCCAACTGCCCGACGTTGGTAACGCTCACCGCGAGGTGCGCGCCCCCGGAGACCTTCTCCACCCGATCGACCCGCACGATCCGCCCGCTGCCTTCGAGGACGTTCACGGCGACCCAGTCGTTGGGCTGAGAGGAAGGGTTGGCGTTGACCGCGGTGATCCGCAACGCGCGGATGATCTGCCCGACCCGGAGCGCCTGCACGTTGACGATGTAGTTCTCAGGGGCCGAGACGTTCGAGCCGTTGACGACCACGGACAGGTCGAACTCCCACCCCAACTGAGAGTTGCCGGACCAGTTCGTCACCGAGTAACACCCTGGCGACGAGCACGTCGGAGAGGAGCCGAAGGGCGAACTGAACGCGATGTACCCGAGGTAATCCTCCAGCGCCAGAACACGACCCGGCAGAGCCAGCAAGACGACCAGAACCGCAATGAGCCTCATGCCCGAACCCTCCTTCCGAAAAGAAGCCAATGGACCCCCAAGACGCACAGCGCGCTCGGCGACGGAATCGGCGCGGCCAAACGCACTCCGGATCTACTGAAGGTCGTGCTTCCGAGCAGCCACGGCCCGTCGATGAACTCACCACCCATCGAACCACGGATCCGCGAGCCGAAGGCGGCGCGGTCTGCGCCATCCCGCCACTCGGTCCACTCGCGCTCGCCTCCGGAGACATCCAGCAGGCCCCAGGGGCTGCGGACGTGCGGGTACGAGCCCACAGGCATGTGCGGGATCGATCCGGGCATGGCCGCCCCCGCGTTGGTCTGGCCTCCCGCCTCCGGCAGCCCGCTGATCAGCGGCTCGTTCGAGCCGCGCGGCAGCCGCCAGTACCCCTCCCGCCCCGGGCCGTAGCGGTTCGGGTCGTAGAACGCGGCCTTGGCCCACTCGTCCCACGAGGGGATCCAGAACCGCGCTCCCGGCGAGCGCGTCGACTGCTCGATCGGCAGGCCCCACTGGTTCACCGTGAAGGTTGACACGTCGTAGGCGCCGGTCTTGAACGCCCACGCCTCGCTTCCCATGTCGTTGTGCAGCCAGTTGCAGTAGATCGCCGCCAGCCGCCAGCCGATCTCCACCGGCCATTGGTCGGCCCCCGGCTCGACCTCGTAGGCGCCGCCGGCGGTGCGGTAGATCCACATGCCCGTCAGTTGAAGGGCCCAGGGGTCGCCGGTGTAATACGGGGCGTAGGCGTTGAGGAAGCGCACCCACTGCGCGTTGGTGACCTCGGTGCGCATGATGCGGTACTCGTAGGGCACCGCGCCGACGCGCAGCCACGGCGTCTGGAATACCTCCTCGGGGATCGTGGCCCTGTTCCCCGGCGCCCCGACCGTCACGAAGTCGAGCCCGTAGGAAGGCACCGCCTGCCCGACACAGATCGCCGGAACTGCCGCACCGAACCCCGCCGCCGTGATGATCGAGAGCGTCCTCATCGCCGTCTCCTTTCGGGTCAACTAACCCCGCTCATCGACAGATGCGGGCTCAGTGGTGGAATGCCGCCAGCGGGCGCCCGCCGCCTGTCTGGGGTACCCCGCGGACGCCGCCCCCCGCCGGGCTCGGGAACCAGCCCCAGAAGTCGTCCGCGACCAGGCTGCCGAAGAACGAGCCGTTGGTGCTGCGAACCCGGCGGATGCGGTAGTCGCCCGGCCCCACGCCGGCGATGCCGGTTTCGATGTGCGCATAGATGTTCCCGGCGCAGTCGATGCTGCCGATCTCGTGGGTTTGCGATCGGATCGTCGCATGCGACCCGGGGCCCCCGACCGTGCCTCCGACGCTGATCCGCTCAATCTGACGATGGGACACGATGCTTCCGAACAACGCCCCCGCAATCTCGATGCTCGCGACTCGGGCTTCAAACCCAGTGAAAGGCAGCGTGAGCGCATCGACGTACGCACTCCCATTGCCGACTGTGCCCGGCGGCGTGCCCGCTCACCTGCCGCACCCCTTGTTGTAGAGGTTGAGGAAGGCGAGGAAGTCGTTGAAGTCGATCTCGTCGTCGGGGGCCAGGTCGCAGTAGAAGAAGTCGATGGGGTTGGCGCGGGGGTCCTGGGCGCGCTCGAAGCGATTGAGGAAGCAGAGGAGGTCGGAGAAGTCGACCATGTCGTCGCCCGTGCAGTCGGCCCAGCACCAGGGGGGCAGGCGGACGAGGAACGCCCGGCGCTCGTCGCCCCTGCGGGCCAAGCCGGTCAGGAGCGTGCCGTCGTGGTTGAGGTCGTTGACGCCGTCGATGACCCACCCCTGGCGGTTGACGGCGAGCGCGTCGAGGATGTCGTGGAGGTTCCGCCTGGCGCGGACGGGGTCCCAGAGGAAGGGGTGG
>VGXM01000054.1 GCA_016873295.1 Phycisphaerae bacterium | reverse complement strand
CGTCAGCTCGGTGACGACCAGTGCCCGGTCGGCGGCCCACCGCCCCAGGGCCTCGCGCAGGTCCGGGGCGCCGCGGTCGCCCGTGATGCTCCAGGCGCTGCGCCCCGGGGCGCCCGCCGCGGCGCCGAGGCCCCGCACGCCGGGGATCGCGCCCGGCGAGTCACCGGGCGCCGGCGCGCCGGCGACCTCCAGCCGATAGAGGGCGGGGTCGGCGTGTTCGGCGACCAGCGCGTCGGGCGGGCCGTCGGCGAGGATCCGCCCGCCCGCCATCACCATCACCCGCCCGCACACCCGCTCGACCTCGGGCAGGATGTGGGAACTGATGAGCATGGTGCGCGTCTCCGCCAGCTCGCGCACCAGCTCCCGCACCTGCATGATCTGCGTGGGGTCCAGACCGCTCGTCGGCTCGTCGAGGATGAGCACGGGCGGGTCGTGGAGCAGGGCGGCGGCCAGCCCCACGCGCTGGCGATACCCCTTGCTCAGCTCGCCCACGCGCCGCCGACGGGCGTCGCCCAGGCGGCACCGTTCGATCGAGCGCTCCACCGCCTCGGTCCGCCGCCGCCCGCGAAGCCCGAAGAGGTGCGCCCGGTGGCGCAGGTAGTCCACCGTGCGCATTTCGGGGTAGATCGGGGCCGAATCCGGGAGGTACCCGATGCCGGCCCGGGCGGCGAGCGAAGCGCGGATACTGTCATGCCCGTTGACCTCGACGCGTCCGCGGTCGGGGGGACAGTACCCCACCAGGATCCGGATGGTGGTGCTCTTGCCGGCGCCGTTGGGGCCCAGGAGGCCGACGACCTCTCCGGGGCGGAACTGGAAACTCACGCCGCGAACAGCACGAACAGACCCAAAGGACTTCTCGATTCCCTCTGCCAGGATCATGCGGGAGGAGAGTATCGGACCACGACGGACCGATGGGAGGTCGTCGGCGATCGTTGGTTGGCGATTAGGATTCTGATAGGATTCCATGACGAGCGGCGTGCATAGGAATGAGCCGGAGCGGGGTGGGGCGGGCGGCCGATGCTCCGGAGCGATGGGGGATGAGCTTCCCAAGGTGGCGGTGTCGGGGGTGGACGCGGAGGGCGTCGCGGAGTTGGCGCGCGAACTGGCGGGCCGCTTCGCCGTGGAGGCGTCGGCGGACCGCGGGTGGTCGCGGGTGGTGATGGCGGCGCAGGGGGACGCGGTGGCGGTGGTCGCCGCCGGCGACGCGCCCGGCGTCGAGGCTGGGGCGCCGGCGGGGGTGCTGTGGCGGAACGAGGCGTTCCTGGCCCTGGACGCGTGGGTGGCGGAGCGGGCGCTGGGGGTGGCACGGGCGGAGGCGGAGCTGGCGCTGAGGCGGGCGCGTGGGGGCGAGGCGTCGAGCGTGGCGGGGTCGTGCCCGGAGCTCTCGACCGCCGACGGCGCGCGCACGTATGAGGCGTTCGTGTCGGGCCTGGCTGCGGGCCCGCAGAAGCGCTGGGCGGCGGCGGCGGTGTGCCTGCGGGACGTCACGGCGGTCCGTCGGTCGCGGTCGCGGCGGGCGGCGGTGGAGTCGGCGGGGGCGGAGTTGCTGCGCATGGACGCCGACTCGCTGCGCCGGCTCAACGCCATGGAGCGCCTGGCGCAGGTCGAGAAGCGGATCGTGCGGGCCACGAGCGAGGTGCTGCACTTCGACCACTTCGCGATCCGGCTGCTGGACGACCGGACGGGGAAGCTGGAGCTGGTGGTCAAGCACAATCTCCCGCCCGAGTTCGACGCCTTCGAGATCTACGCCAGCCCCGAGGGGAACGGGATCTCGGGGTACGTGGCGGCGACGGGGATCGCCTACATCTGCCGGGACACGAGCAAGGACGAGCTGTTCCTGCCCGGGCTGACGGGGGCCCGTTCGAGCCTGACGGTGCCGCTGAAGGTGCACGATCGGGTGATCGGCATCATGGACATCGAGAGCCAGCGGGCGGAGGCGTTCACGGAGGAGGACCTGGAGCTGGCGGAGGCGTTCGCGCGGTACGTGGCCCTGGCCTTGCACGTGCTGAACCTGCTGGTGGTGGAGCGGTCGAGCACGAGCCAGACGCTGACGGGGCGGGTGGAGGGGGAGGTGGCGGGGCCCCTGCAGGACATCTGCAACGAGGTGGAGATCCTGGCGCGGAGCGGGGAGCTGGACGCGGAGACGCGCCGGCACCTGGAGCGGATCCGCCTGGACGTGGACTCGATCCGGCAGCGGGTGCGAGAGGTCGCGAGCGGGCCGCAGACGCTGCTGGGCGTCGAGCGGGCGATGGAGGAGGCGGCCCCCGACCCGATGCTGGAGGGTCGGCGCGTGCTGGTGGCGGACGACGCGGCGAAGATCCGTCGGATCATCGGGGACGTGCTCCGCAGCCGCGGGTGCGAGGTGACGCTGGTCGAGGGGGGCGTGCAGGCGATCGCGGAGCTGCAGGCGGCGGCGAAGCCCGGGGGCGTGGAGTTCGACCTGGTGATCAGCGACATCATGATGCCGGACGCCAACGGATACGAGGTGTTCGCGGCGGCGCGGGCGTCGGGGCGCAAGGCGCCGGTGATCCTGATGACGGGGTTCGGGTACGACCCGCACCACTCGATCGTGCGGGCGTCGCAGGAGGGGCTGCAGAGCGTGCTGTTCAAGCCCTTCCAGGTTGATCGCCTGCTCGAGGAGTGCCGCAAGGCGCTGGCGGGGGCCTGACCCCGATTCGCACGGCGGCGGCGGCCCGGGTATAACTGGCCCCGTGGCGACGCACGCGACTCCACATTCCGGCGCGGGGGTGAGGCTCCTACCGGCAACTCTGGCAGTGCTGCTGGTGCTGGCGCTGCTGCCGGTGCGCTGGACGGGGTGGGTGGGGCTGCTGGGCGACTTTGCCGAGCTGGTGGTGAGCCCGATCGCCAACCCGATGCGGGCCATGGCCGGGTGGATCCGACCGGCGCGGGTGTCCGGCGGCAGCGCCGAGGTTGAGCAGTATCGCGAGCAGGTGGAGCGGCTGACGGCCCAGGTCAACCGCGTGGAGGCGGAGAACGTCCGCCTGCGCGAGCTGATCAAGATGCTGCAGGGCGGCATGGCGATGGCGAGCGCGGCGCCCACGCGCGACCTGGCCGTGTCGGTGGTGAGCGCGTCGTCGGACCTGTCGAGCCGATTGCTGCGGGTGCGGGGCGGTCGGCGTCAGGGGGTCGAGGCGGGTTCGGTGGCGGTGGGGGTGGGGCTGCAACTGGTGGGCCGCGTGGCGGAGGTGGAGGCGCTGACGAGCCTGGTGAGGCCGATCACGGCCCGCGAGGCCGGGCCCATCCGGGCGCGGGTGATGCTCAGCGAGGCGGGGCTGTGGCTGGATTCGACGCTGACGCCCGACGGGGAGGGCGGACTGCGTGGTCCGGTGGAGTACCGGATGCAGGCGCAGGCGCCGGGGCGTGTGCTGGAGGCGGCGCCGGGGCAGGTGGTTCGGCTGGACGACCCGACGTGGCCCGAGGGGGCCCAGATGCTGCTGGTGGGCCAGGTGGAGCGCGTCGAGCCCAACCCGCGGGCGCCCGGGCGCCAGATCGTGGTGGTGCGCCCGACGCTCGAACTGCACCGGGTGTCGGAGCTGATCCTGCGCGTGCCCCTGGGCGGGGAGACGGGGGGCCCGCGATGAACTGGATCATGGTCGGGCTCGTGGCCTGGGTGATGCTGGGGCTGGAGAAGGGGCTGCGCGGGGCCCTGGAACTCGGGGCCTCGGGGATCGCGCCCAGCTTCGTCTTCGTGCTGGCGACGTTCGTCGCCCTGCTGGCGCCGGCGGGCACGGCCCTGTGGACGTGCCTGGCGCTGGGGCTCGTGATCGACCTGACGCACACGGTGAGCCTGTCGGCGGGGGGGTCGGCGGTGGTCGTGGGGCCCTACGCGCTGGGGTATGTGCTGGGGTGCCAGCTCGTCCTGACGATGCGCGGGGTGATGATGGGGCGGAACCCGCTGTCGCTGGGGTTCCTGGCGCTGGTCGCGTCGATCGTGTGCCACATCGTGGTGGTGGCGGTGTTCGCGGTGAGGGGGCTGATGGTCAACGACGTGGCGTGGGCGGCGTCGGGGCAACTGGTGCCGCGCCTGGGGTCGGCGCTCTACACCGGGGGGCTTGCGGTGGGGCTGGCCCTCGTGCTCTTCCCGATGGCGGGGGCGCTGGGCCTCTCGGGGCCGCAGGCGCGGCGGTTTGGGCGGCGGGTGTCGTAGGAGGTTGCCCGGGGAAGGGTGGGATCGGCCCGAGGCCGGTGCCACTGTTCACTGTTCACCGCTCACGGTGCATTGGTGGGATCGCCCCGCATACCACGCCGAGCCTGAGGAGGCCCGGCGACGAAGGCTCGGATCGGGGCGTGACCACCCGAGCCTTCGCTCGAAGACCCGCCCAGACTCGGCGTGCGGGCTGGGGGGTGCCACTACACTCGTGCCGATGCGGGCGATTCTCTTCGACGACGGGCGGGGCGAGCTGTCGCCGCTGACCGACCTGCGGGCCTCGTTCGAGGTGCGGTGCGGGGCGTTCTCGGCGCTGGAGCGGCTGGGGCGCGACGGCGACGTGGAGGTCGCGGGGCTGTGGGTGCCCGAGCGGCTGGCGGCCCTCACGCGCGAGCGGCACGCGCTGCCGGTGAACGCGGGCGCGGACGGGCCCGTGCTCCTGATCAACGGGCGCTGGGCGCTGGCCGACGGGTCGAGCGCCGCCAACCTCGACGAGGGCGAGGCGTGGGTAGACGCGTCGGGCGAGGTGATCGCGGCCCACGTCGCGGCGTCGGACGCGGCCCGGGTGGCGACGCACGACCTCTCGGGGCTGAGCGCGATCCGGCGCCCCGAGCCCGGGTTCGCGCTCCTGCGCAGGCCGTGGGACGCGCGCGCGGTCCGCGATCGCGCGTTGGCGATGGACCTGGCGAGGTTCGACCCGGCGGCGGGGGCCGCGGCGCCACGTGGGGTGGTCGTGATCGGCGGCAAGGTCCAGGGCAAGGGGCTGTTTATCCACCCCGGCGCCCGCGTGTATCCGGGCGCGGTGATCGACCACGAGGGCGGGGCGGTGGTGATCGACGAGGGGGCGGTGGTCAGGCCCGGGGCCATTCTGATCGGGCCCTGCTCCGTCGGGCCGCACTCGACGGTGCTGGAGCGGGCGACGATCCGCCCCTGGACCGCGATCGGCCCCTGGTGCAAGGTCAACGGCGAGGTGGGGGGCGCGGTCTTCCAGGGGTACGCCAACAAGGCCCACGACGGCTACCTCGGCGATTCGTGGGTGGGGGAATGGGTGAACCTGGGCGCGGGGACGACCAACTCGAACCTGCTGAACACCTACGGCGAGGTGGTCGCCAAGGCCCGCCCCGACGGGCCCAACGAGCGCACGGGGGAGCAGTTCCTCGGCGCCATCATCGGCGACCACGTCAAGACGGCGATCTGCACGCGGCTCTACACCGGGTGCGTGCTGGGGACGGGGAGCATGTTCGCGTGCACCGCGCCGGTGAGCGGGTGTGTGCCGGCGTTCAGCTGGGTCACGGACGCCGGGCGGCGGGTCTATCGCTTCGACAAGTTCATGGAGGTGGCGCGGGCGGCGATGGCGCGCCGGGGCGTGACGCCGGGGGCGGCGTACGAAGCGCGGCTCAGGACGCTCACCACGGAGTGACACAGAGGGGCACGGAGGCGAGGTGGATCCGAGAGCAGATCAACCCGAGTTGCTGCACGGAGAGGTCACAGACCGGATCATCGGTGCGGCGATCGAGGTCCATCGGGCCCTCGGGCCTGGCCTGTTGGAATCGGCGCATGAAGCCTGTCTGGCCCACGAGTTGGCGAACCGGGGCGCAACGGTGGTGCGCCAGAAGGCGCTGCCGGTGGAGTACAAGGGAGCCATCGTCGACGCTGGGTCTCGGATCGACTTGATCGTTGATGACGCGGTGATCGTCGAGATCAAAGCGGTCGACAAGCCGGCCCCGATCCACGAAGCCCAGCTCCTCACCTATCTCAGGCTCAGCGGCAACCGGGTGGGGCTGCTCATCAACTTCAACTCGCGCCGAGTTGTCGATGCTATCGTCCGCCGCGTGCTCTGAGCCCGGGTTCCTCTCTGTGTCTCTCCGTGCCTCCCCGTGGTGAAGCCGCTCCTGAACGCCATGCCGACTCTCTACCTCATCGACGGCTACGCCCAGTTCTTCCGGGCCTACCACGCCATCCGCACGCCCATGACCAGCCCGGTGACCAAGGAGCCGACGAACATGACGTTCGGATTCGTGGGGATGCTCCTCAAGCTCCTCCGCGGGCAGGGGAACCTCGGCGGCAAGCCCGACTACGTCGCGGTCGCGCTGGACGTCTCGGGCGACCGCGGCACGTTTCGCTCGCAGCTCTACCCGGAGTACAAGGCCACGCGCCCCGAGCCGCCCGACGACCTTCGAGTCCAGGTCGAACGATGCCTGTCGATGCTGGAGCGGATCGGCGTGCCCGTCGTGGGGTCGGAGGGGTTCGAGGCCGACGACGTGATGGCGACGCTGGTGGACCGCCTGCGCGAGTCGCACCCGGACCTGACGATCCGCCTGGTGAGCAAGGACAAGGACCTGAAGCAGTTGCTCAGGGAGGCGCAGAGCGAGACAGCGAGGGAGCGAGAGGGGGGGAAGCCGGAAGGGGGCGTGGTCGAGGTCTTCGACGTGCACACGGACTCGGCGTACACGGCCCGGACGCTCCGGGAGGAGACGGGGCTGTCGCCCGGGCAGGTCGTGGACATGCTGGCCCTCTCGGGCGACACGGTGGACAACGTGCCGGGCGTCGAGGGCGTGGGCGAGAAGACCGCGGCCCAGCTCGTCCGCGAGTTCGGGTCGCTCGACGCACTCCTGGCGCGGTCGGCGGAGGTCAAGGGCAAGCGCGGCGAGAACCTGCGCGAGGCGGCCCCCCTGCTGCCCCTGTCCAGGCAGCTGGTCACGCTGCGCACGGATGCGCCGGTCGAGTTCGACCTGGAGCGGGCCCGGGCCGACCGCATCCACCTGGAGCGGCTGACCCCGATCCTCAAGGAGCTGGGGTTCAACCGCTACCAGGAGGAGGTGAAGCAGTTGATGGGCGGGGCGTCGCCGGAGCCCGCGCCCCGCCCCGCGCCGGTGATGATCGGCGGGCTGTTCGACGCCTTCGCCCCGCCGGCCCAGGATCACGCCGGGCGGGTGGTGGAGGGGGACTACCGCTGCGTGCGCACGCGGGCGGAGCTGGACGCGCTGGCCGCGGCGCTCGCGGCGGCCCCGGCGGTCGCGTTCGACACCGAGACGACGGGCCTCTCCCCGATCGACGCCAAGCTGTGCGGGCTGTCGTTCTGCGTGGAGGCCGGGAGGGCGTGGTACGTGCCCGTGCGCTCGCCGGAACCCTCTTCACACCTGGACGAGGCAATGGTGCTGGCGGCGCTCAGGCCGATCCTGGAGGACCCGGGCAAGCCCAAGCACGGGCACAACCTGAAGTTCGACATGCTGGCCCTGCGCTCGGCGGGCGTGCGGCTGGCGGGGCTTCCGACGCCGGGCTCGTGCGACTCGATGGTCGCCAGCTACCTGATCGACTCGTCGCGGTCGAGCCACTCGCTCGATGCGCTGTCGATGGCGCTGCTGGGCGTGGGGAAGCGGTCGATCACGGAGTTGATCGGAAGCGGGCGCGAGCAGGTCACGTTCGAGCGCGTGCCGGTGGAGCGGGCGACCCCCTACGCCGCCGCGGACGCGGACCTTTCGTTCCGGCTGTGCGCCGCGATGCTGCCCCAGATCCGGGCCATGGGGCTGGTTGACCTGATGGTGAAGGTCGAGCTGCCGCTGGTGGGTGTGCTGGCGGAGCTGGAGTGGAACGGGATCACGGTGGACCCGGCGGAGCTGGACCGCCAGCGGGGGCGCCTGCTGGGGCGGATCGAGGAACTGCGGGCCCGCATCGACCGCGAATCGCGCGACAGGCTCGCCCGCACGTTCGACCCGGACTCGCCCCGCCAACTGGCGGCGGTCCTCTTCAACAAGCCCGACGACGACGTGCCCGGGCTGGGGCTGGCGGGCGGACGCAAGATCAAGACGGGGTACTCGACGGACGCGGAGGTGCTGGAGAAGCTCGCGGCGGACCCGGAGATCGGTACGCCCATCCCGGCCCTCATCATCGAATACCGCCAACTGACCAAGCTCGTCTCGACGTACCTGGTCGCGCTCAAGGAGGCGATCAACCCGCGGACGGGGCGCGTGCACGCGCGCTTCAACCAGACGGTGGCGGCGACCGGGCGCCTCAGCTCCAGCGACCCCAACCTCCAGAACATCCCGATCAGGACGGACGTGGGTCGCGAGATCCGCAAGGCGTTCGTGGCCCCGCCCGGGCGCGTGCTCGTGTCCGCGGACTACTCGCAGATCGAGCTGCGCCTGCTCGCCCACCTCTCGCGCGACCCCGCCCTCGTCGAGGCCTTCCACCGGGGCGACGACATCCACGCGGCGGTCGCGGCCCAGATCCACGGCGTGCCGCTCGACAAGGTCACCAAGGAGCAGCGCTCCGGCGCCAAGATGGTCAACTTCGGGATCGTCTACGGCGTGACGCCCTTCGGGCTAGCCCGGCGCCTGGGCGTTGGCAACGACAAGGCCGCCGAGATCATCGACGGGTACAAGAAGCGCTTCGCAGGGATCACCACGTTCCTCGAGGAGTGCATCGCCCAGGCCCGGCGGTTCGGGTACGTCGAGACCATGCTCAAGCGTCGGCGGCCCATCACGGACATCGACTCGAACAACCCCAGCCGGCGGGCCCTGGCCGAGCGCGTCGCGATCAACAGCGTGGTGCAGGGGTCGGCGGCGGACCTGATCAAGATCGCCATGGTGGACATCCAGGGACGGATCGACGCGGCCCGGGGGCAGAGCGACCCCCTCGCCGACGTGCTCATGCTCCTCCAGATCCACGACGAACTGGTCTTCGAGGCGCCGGAGTCGTCGGCGGAACGGGTCCGGGACGTGGTGGTCGAGCGCATGGAGGCCGCCATGACGCTCTCGGTCCCCCTCAAGGCCGACGCCCACGTCGCCCGCGACTGGTACGAGGGCAAGTAGGCATTCCCTAGACTGAAGCCCGTGAGCGAGGCCGGAACAACTCGGGGCGGCGTGTGGACCACGAGGCGGCTGCTCGCCTGGATGGGGGAGGCCTTCGGCAGGCGCGGGCTCGACAGCCCCCGCCTCCAGGCCGAGATGCTGCTCTCCCACGTGATCGGGTGCGACCGCCTGAGGCTGTACACCGACCCGGACCGCCCGGCCTCGCCCCTGGAACGCCAGTCGCTGCGCGACCTGGTGGCCCGGGCCCTGGAGCACGAGCCGATCCAGTACCTGGTCGGCGAGGCGTGGTTCTTCGGCCTCCCCTTCAAGGTCGATCGGCGCGTCCTCATCCCCCGCCCCAGCACCGAGACCATCGTCGAGCACGTCCTTCAGCACGCCCGCACCACCCCCGGCTTCGGCGGCAAGAGCGGCGAGGGCGTCCTGCTGGCCGACGTCTGCACGGGCTCGGGGTGCATCGCGGTCGCGATCCTCAAGCACCTGGCGGGGGCGCGGGCGGTCGCCACGGACCTGTCGGCGGAGGCCCTGGCGGTGGCGCACGACAACGCCGTGCGCCACGGCGTGATCGACCGCCTCGACCTGCTCGCGGGCGACCTGCTCTCGCCGCTGGAGGAGTTCCCGGCGACGCGGGGCGCCGGCTCGCTGCACTACCTGGTCAGCAACCCGCCCTACATCCCCGACCACGAGTGGGAGGACGTCGCCCCCAACGTCAAGGACCACGAGCCGACGTCGGCCCTGCGGGCGGGTTCCGACGGGCTGCGGTACATCGTGCCGCTGCTGGAGGGCGCCCCGCGCCTGCTCCGCCCTGGCGGGCTGTTGCTCATCGAGGCCGCGGCCAGCACCGCCGAGCGGGTGCGCCTGCTGGCGACCCAGCACCCGGACCTGGAGGAGCCCGCGGTGCTCAAGGACTTCGAGGACCTGCCGCGCGTGGTGGTGGCGAGGCGAAGGGAGCGATGAGGGGTGGGGAGTGGGCAGTGAACGGCCCGCGTCGGGTCTGGGCACCCAACCCCGACTGACCGCCGAGCCGGTCAGTCGGGGGCACGAACGGTCGGGGAGTGTGGCGGCGATTGACTCAGTTCAGCCGCCCGCGTGTGCAGCGTACCGGCTTGCGGCAGGATGCACCGATGTCTCAGAGCCGACATCGGTGGCACGGCGTAGGGCCGGCACACGCCGTGGCCGCCGGACTTCGGTGCCACCGGCCGGTCGACCTGTCCGATGGACCGACGCCCTGGAGCGCCGTCCAGCGGCCGGGCTCGCCGGACCGGCCTTGATGCCGCACGGGAGCGGACTGCCTTGGCCGGGCCGTGCTGAAACAGTGCAATCGAACTGTTAGATCCGGGCGGTGCGGCCGCAGTCTCATTGTGGGGCTTGCCCAGCGGCTAAGGCCGCATAACCCCGAAAAGGGGGGCAACGGCGCTCGGACGGTGTTCGGCCTCGGGGCGAAGGGAGCAAGGCCATGATGCACGGCACAAGAAGCAACGGCAACAACAGGGCGTTGTTGGGCGCGGCGGCGATGGTCACGTTCCTGGCGGGCGGCACGCTGGCGGCCCCTCCGACGATCCACAGCGTCGGGCTCCTGCCCGGCGGCACGTACAGCCGCGCCGCCGCAGTCACTCAGGACGGGCAGGTCGTGACCGGCATCGCGGACCTCTTCACCGACGAACTGTGGGGAGACCGCGCCTTCCGCTGGACGCTGGCGGGTGGTATCCAGTCGCTGGGTACGCCCATCGGGCTGCCGTGGACTGCGGGCAACTCGATCGGCGGGGTCGGGAACGCCGTCGCCGGCAACGCCACGAACCGCGCCTTCCGGTGGACCAGCGCCGGCGGCATGCAGAACCTGGGCACGCTCCCCGGCGGCACGCTCGCGCTGGCCTACGGCCTCAGCGCCGACGGCAACGTGGTCGTCGGCACCTCCAACAACGCCAACGGCTTCTGGGGCTTCCGCTGGACCCCATCCGGCGGCATGGTCAATCTCGGCGCTCTTCCGGGCGGGCAGGGGTCCTCCGCCAACGCCGTAACGCCCGACGGCTTGACCATCGTCGGCGCCAGCGGGTGGAGCGGCGCGGGCTCGCGCGCCTACCGCTGGACGAGTTCCGGCGGATTCCAGAATCTGGGCGCGCTCCCGGGCGGGGCCAGCTCCTTCGCCCACGCCGTCAATGCCGCGGGCACGATCATCGTGGGCGAGTCGGACTGGTCGGGCACCGGTCGGCGTGCGACGCGGTGGTCCGGCGCGGGGACGCCCGTGGCTCAGAACCTCGGCGCCCCGGCCGGCGCGTCGGATTCGATCGCCGTCGCGGTGAGCGCGGACGGGCAGGCCACCGTGGGGTACGCGATCTTCACCTTTGGGCGCCGCGCCATGTGGTTTCCCGGGATCGGCGCCGTCGACCTCAACACCCATTTGCCGACGATCGGCCTGCCGCTGACGGGGTGGGTGCTCGAGGAGGCCCGCGGCGTCTCGGGCGACGGCTCCGTCATCGTCGGGCACGGCACATTCAACGGGCAACAGCGCGGCTTCGTGATCAGGAACATGCCATGCAGCGTTCTGCCCGTGGTCACTTTGAACCCGACGGGAGGCCCGGTCTGCGTCGGCGGCGGCGCCACGCTGAGCGTCGGGGCCAGCGCCCCGGGCCTGCTCTCCTTTTCGTGGGAATGGCGCGAGGTCGGAGAGCCCTCCTATCGCCCCGCCGTGGCCGCGGCCAACTTCGGCCCGGGGCCCGTGGCCCGCTTCCACGTCAGCGGCTCCGCGACGACGGCGACGCTCCAGGTGACGCAGATCAGCAGCGGCGCCGACCTGGACATCCGGGCCGTTCCGACCAACCCGTGCGGACCTTCCTGGTCCTTGCCCGCCCTCCTGACCATCTGCCGCGCCGACGTCAACTGCGACGGCGTCGTGGACTTCAACGACTTCCTCGTGTTCCTCAACCTCTACAACGCGGGGAGTCCGCTTGCCGACCTCAATGGCGACTCCGTCGTCGACTTCAACGACTTCCTCGAGTACCTGAATCTCTACAACGCGGGGTGCTGAGAAGAGCGCCAGAGAGACAGGTAGTCAGAAGGCCAGATTGGGAAGGGGAGTTCCCCGTGCTCATGCCCGGCGATTGATGGGCCGGCGTCTTGGCCATTCGTGGCTTTCGGCCTCCGTAGAGGCTATCCGTAAACCGCGCAACCGTGCATGCTCCGCCGTCGTAAAGCCTTGCATGGCGATGCGACTCACGGACGAGCAACTCGACTGGCTGGCGGCACGCGTGCCCGATCCGCCGGTCAGTCCCAAGGGCGGGCGGCCGATGGCACCGAAGTCTGCCATGGCATCCCAGAACGGACCGTGCCACCGATGTCGGCTCGGAGACATCGGTGTCTTGGCATCGCTCATGCGTACCCCTTCCAGCCCGCCCACGCTTCCGGGCGTCCGGGCGGAGCATCGCACTCGACCTCGCCTTCCCTCAGGCCCAGCCACCATCGGGCGCTCGACCACGGCCACTGCTCCGGACGCTCCACGAGGCCGCGCTCCACGGGGTTGAGGTGGATGTACCGGACCTCGCGGCGGAACTCGTCGGCATCGCGCACGTTGCGGTCGAACCCGCCGCCGGACTGCCAGAACCGGGGCCGCCCGTGCCGATCGCCGATCTGGTTCAGGATCGGGGCTCGGAGTTCACGCCAGCGCGGGATGACCCTCTTGGAGACGGCCATCTTGAGGCTCACCAGCATGGGCCCGAGCGGGCGGCCGGGCGCGGGACGCAGGAGCATGTGGACGTGCTCGGGCATGACCACCCAGGCGAAGAGCTCGGCGGCGTGCTTGCGGCGTGCCGCGACCATGGCCCGGACGAACACGCTGACGATCCGCGGATTGGAGAACAACGGCAGGCGTCGCTGGCAGGAGAAGGTGACGAAACGCACCTGCCCGGCGACCTCCCGACGCTTCAGGCGCTTGCGGATTGGCGCTGGGGTGGGCACGTGCACAGCGTACCGGGTTGCGGCGGGGGGCACCGATGTCGCAGAGCCGACATCGGTGGCACGGCGTAGGGCGGGGGGCACCGATGTCGCAGGGCCGAGATCGGTGGCACGGCGTAGGGCGGGGGGGAGCACCGATGTCGCAAGGCCGACATCGGTGGCACGGCGTAGGGCGGCGGGGGGCACCGATGTCGCAGGGCCGAGATCGGTGGCACGGCGTAGGGCGGTGGGAGGCACCGATGTCGCAGG
>VGXM01000053.1 GCA_016873295.1 Phycisphaerae bacterium | reverse complement strand
AGTCGTGCCGGTGGGGAGAGCACGACTGTTCGCCGAGCCGAACAGTCGTGGCACGGCGGGTGCCACGGGTCATCGGGCGCTTCGCCCGATGACCCGTGCCGCTGTTCGACGCCCGTCCTGACGCCGGCACGGGCGAGCCGCCGGGCGGATCGCCCGTGGCACCCGCCGCGCCTTGGTGCACGTTCTTCCGACTCGCGCCACTGGCTCAGGCCGCGCCGCGCACGGCCCCGCCCGCGCTCCGCGCCTCCTGCACGCCCTTGGCCGCCGCCGCCAGCAACGCCTGCGGCGTCATCGACCCCCCGCCCGTCGGGGCGGCCGTGGCGATCCCAACGCTCGCGCGGACCGCGCCGCCCGCGGCCTTATCCCACGCGGCGGCGGCCTGCTGATACTCGGCCCGGAACTCGTCGGCGGCGGCCCGCACCGGGGCCTGCCCCACCGCCGTCGCCAGAACCGCGAAGAGCGGGCCGCCCAGGCGGCACACCACGGCGCCGAGCGGGTCAAAGTGTTTGCGCAGCAGCGCGCACGCCGTGATCAGGGCCTCGTCCGCCAGCCGCTCATGGCCCGGGCCCGCGAGCCCGTCGACGGAGACCGCGGCCACGGTCACGCCCTCGCCCGCCTTCTCGGCGGCCGCGAACGCGTGCCGCATCGCCCGGTCGAAGGAGCCGCGGCCCAGCGCGCCCGTCAGCGCGTCGTTCTCCGACGGGTCCACCACCAGGTTGTCGATCCCCACCGGCAGGGTGTTCTGGTACGGCGTGACCTTCGAGATGTCGACCATCTGCCTTCGCGCGGCCGACACCAGCCGCTCCGAGTCCACCGCCTGCCCGATGTCCACCGAGAACAGGGCCGCCAGTTCCTTCGAGGCCGCGACCGCGCGCGCGATGAGCGCGTCCACCCGCTCCGGCCCGAGCCCGAACCACTGCTGCGCGTACGCGATCAGGCGCTGCAGCGACTCGCCCGGGTCTGACGCGGTCATCGCGTCGTGCAGCATCCCCCCCAGCCCCACGCAGCGCACCAGATCGGCGTGCGGCTTGGGGGCGGCGGTGGGACGCTCGTGGAACTTGACCGTCACCACCAGCTCCCCGGGCAGCTTCCAGCGCTGGCACAGCATGGCGCCGATCTCCGGGTGCTGAACCTCCAGCTCCGCCAGTTCGAGGTCCACCAGCCTCCGGTGGTCGTCCCCGGCCTCGGCGAGCACCCGCTCGTACTGCCGACCCAGGGCCCGGTGCATCGCCACCATCCCCAGGTCCTGCAGCAGCGCCGCCAGGAACGCCTCGTCGCCCCAGCGGAACCCCTTCTCCTCCGCCACGCACTGCGCCGCCGCCGCGCTCACCATCGCCCGACGCCAGTACGACCGGTAGTCAAACCCCTCGGCGCCCCGCACCGCCGACACCAGCGAGAAGCCCAGCACCAGCGACTTGACCGGGCTCAGCCCGAGCATCACCACCGCCCGCTGGATCGTCCCGCACCGCTGCTTCAGCCCGAAGTAACTCGAGTTGACCGTCCGCAGCACCTTCGTCGCCAGACCCTGGTCCGCCTGGATCACCGCCGACAACTCGTCCATCTTGACGTTCGGCCGGCTGGTCATGTCCACCACGCGCATTGCCACCGAGGGCAGCGAAGGCAGCGTGGGGCAGCTGAGGATCCGCTCGAGGGTCTCGGGGTTCATGCGCTCTGTTCGCTCCGTCGCGGTCGCGGGGCCTGCTCCGCGGCGCACCGACGTCATCGGGCCCGCCCAGACTCCCCTTGAACCGGTCCGCGCGGGTCCTGGGATTCCGCGGGGTCCGTAGCGGTTATGAGGGGCTCCAGGGTGTGGAGTGGAAACCCCAGCACCCACTCCGCGTACCGCCCGAGAAGAGCCAGGGCCCGGGCCTCGCACGCCCCGTCGCGCCCGCCCGGCGCCCCGCCCACCAGCCCGCGGAGGTACTCCACGGTCGCCGCCCGCACGCGCCACCCCCCGCCACGCCGGCCCGCCCAGGGGTCCGTGAGCCCGCCACGCTCGGGCGAGAACTCGTACACCGCCCGACGCCGCAACGCCCCGCCCGTGCTCACGTCGTGCGCGATCTCCGGGCGGTGTCCGCTGTGCGTCAGCGCCGACCATTGCAGGCGCACCACCGGGCCAAGACCCGCACTCTCGTCCGCCAGGCCCCGCAGCGCCGCCACCGCGTCGTCGAACAGCTCGGCGTGGGGGTCCCCCTCGCGCACCAGCCGCAGGAGCAGTTCGGCGGCGTGCATGGCCCCGTAGAACGACCGGAGCGTCCGACGGACGCCGACGAACACCTCCTGAAGGTCCCACGCCGTCAGCGTCGTCAGCGCCGCCGACTCCCCCGCCGCCAGGCGCGCCGACGGGCGCGCGATGCCCGTCGCCTCGCCCCGCGTCAGGGGCGATAGCCCCCCCGAGAACGCCGACCGGGCCCGGCGCGAGCCCTTGGCCAGCACCCGCAGCAGCCCGCCCCCCCGAGTCAACAGCGCCGCCGTCTGGCTCGTCTCCGACCAGTCCCACACCCGCAGGCACAGGGCCTGGTCCTTGAAGGGCGGCACGCGGGAGCGTACGGCGGCAGCGGCCCTACCCTCGACCGCATGAAGTTCGACATGGTCGACCGCGTGCTCGAACTCGCCCCCGAGCGGGCCGTCACCCTCAAGCAGGTCACCGCCGCCGAGGAGTACCTCCAGGACCACTTCCCGGGCTTCCCCGTCCTCCCCGGCGTGCTCATGCTCGAGGCCATGGTCCAGGCCGCCCGCCGCATGCTCGAACGATTCGGACCGCCGGGGCTCTCCGGCCCCCAGGGTCGGCGCGCCGTCATTGCCCGCGTCCGGGCCCTCAAGTACGGCTACCTCGTCAAGCCGGGCTGCACCCTGCGCATCGAAGTCGCCCGCCTCAAGGACCCGGGCGACGGCACCGTCGAGTTCAAGGGCGAGGTCTACGCCATCGAGCCGCGGGTCGCGCCCGCCCAGCCCGCGATCGCCGCCTCAGGGCGCATCACGCTCCACGCCCCCGCCGCCTCCTCGACCCTCGCGCCTCCCTGACCGACCCCTCCCTCCTATCATCGCGCCCCCGGCCCGCGGTCGTCGCGCCGGGGAAACCAACAGGACACCCACATGAACCGTGACGAGATCTTCAACAAGGTCCGCGAGGTGTTGGTCGACGCCCTCGCCGTCGACGACGACGACGTGACCCCGGACGCCTCCCTCACCCGCGACCTCGGGGCCGAGTCCATCGACTTCCTCGACATCGTCTTCAAGCTCGAGCAGGCCTTCTCGTTCAAGATCGGTCAGGGGGAGCTCTTCCCGGAGAACGTCGCCCAGGACCCCCGCTACGTGCAGGCGGGCAAGGTCACGCCCGAGGGGCTCGCCGCCCTCAAGGCCCGCCTGCCCCACGTCGACTTCGCCGCCTTCGCCGCCGACCCCCAGCTCAAGAAGGTCGCCGAGGTCTTCACCGTCGACACGCTGGTCAACTTCGTCGAGCGGAAGCTGGGCGCGGGCCGGTAGCCCCGGAGGCCCCATGCGCTGGATGTGGATCGACCGCGTGATCGAGCTGGTCCCGCGCCAGCGCCTCGTCGCCGTCAAGACCGTCAGCCTCTCCGAAGAGCATCTGCACGACCACTTCCCGGCGCACGACGGGCTGCCCGCCCTCCCCATCATGCCCGCGAGCCTCATCATCGAGGGCGCCGCCCAGGCCGCCGGCATCCTCGTCGGGCACGCCGAGGGATTCGCCGAGAAGGTCGTCCTCGCCAAGATGAACCGCGCCGAGCTCTCGCGCGACGCCACGCCCGGCTGCACCCTCCGCTACACCGCCTCCCTCACCCAGATCGACCGCGCGGGCGCCTCGGCCCAGGTCCGGGTCGAGCTCGCCCAACCCGCCACCGGCCCCATGGCCTTCGAGACCATCGGCGCCGTCGAGCTCATGTTCAGCCACCTCGACCAGAACATGGCTGGCGTCGAGTTCCCCGCCCACAACTTCGTCTTCGGTGAGAACCTCAGGACCATCCTCCGCGCCAGCGGAGTCCCCTGCGACCCCTGACCCGCTCCGCGACTCTCTCCATCCCCACGCCCGGGATCACCCAGCGCCGAAACGCGCCTACCGCGCCAGTTCCTCGCGCGCCAGCCTCTCGAAGAGGCCCGCGGACGCGGGCACGCCCGTCCACAGCGCGAACTGCAACTCCGCCTGGCCCACGAAGAACCCCACGCCGTCCACCGTCGACCACCCCGCCTCCCGGGCCGCCGTCAGCAGCGGGGTGTGCACGGGGCGGTACACCGCGTCCATGACGATGGGCTTCTCCGCGCACCGGCGCAGGCGCTCGGGCATGATGGGCGACGAGCCCGGGTCGGGGCCGCCCTGCATCCCGACGGGCGTGCAGTTCACCCACGCGCCGCACCGGGCCTCGCAGACCCGGTCCCAGTCCCCCACCACCACGGGCCCGTGCCCCTGAGGCAGCGCGGGCAGGAGGTCCATCGCCAGGCGCTCGGCCCGCGAGCGCGTGCGGTTGAAGACCACCACGTGGGCCCCCGCCGACGCCGCGCCGTACGCCACCGCCCGCGCCACGCCCCCCGCGCCGATGACCCCGATCGACGCCCCGCCTAAATCGCCGACGCCCGCGCGGATCCACTCCGCCGCCGCGGGAACGTCCGTGTTGCTCACGAGGGGGAGGCGCGGGGTCGCCTTGTCCCGCGGGACCACCAGCGTGTTGGCCGCCCCCACCGCCGCCGCGACCGGATCGATCCTCCACCCCTGCTGCCGTGCCAGCCGCAGCAGCCCTTCCTTGTGCGGCACCGTGACGCTGCACCCCGCGAAATCCAGGCGCGGGTGGTCGATCAGCTCCAGCAGCGTGGCCTTCAGGCTGGCGAAGCTCGCCTCGGCGTCCGCCGAGGCCTGCACGGGCAGGGGCACGTACACGCCGTCGTGCCCGACGCCGCTGAACCCCGCGTTGTGCACGAGCGGCGAGAGCGAGTGCCCCACGGGCCACCCCACCACGCCGTACACCTTCGTCGTCGGAAACACCGACCGGAACCGGTACGTTCCCAGGAGCTCGTGCAGCGTGGGCTGCCCCGGCGCCGTCGCCGCCCCTTCGCGCAGCGCCGCGAACGTCAGGAACGCGCCGAACTTCGGCGCCAGCACCCGGCTCATCGTGCCGAAGGGCCCCATCCCCAGCGCGATCGCCGGGTGGCTGCACTGCCCGATCAGGTCCAGCAGTTCGAGGTTGTCCCGCACCGTGCGGGCCCGGTACGCCACCTTGACGATCCGGGCCGCCGGCTCGGCGCACATCCGCACCATCCGCCGCGACAGGTCCGCCGGCCTCCCCCCAAAGTCGTGCATCGACAGGATCAGCGAGGCGCCCAGCTCGTGCCGCGACCGCCCGTGCCCCACCGCCGAATCCACCAGGGCCCGCGTCCGCGCCGAGCCCGCGTAGGCCTCGTGCTCCACGTCGATGTACCGAGGGGGCATCTGCCCCGGATGGTCCGCCCGGGACACCGTCTCCAGCAGCAGCGCCCGCGCCTCCTCCGGCCCCTCGTAGTGACCGCCCTCCGCGGCGCTCCGGCACGTCAGGACGCACGGCAGGGGCGAGCGCGCCAGCAGCGCGAACACCGCCTTCTCCTCGTGCGGGTCGCCCCCGCCCGTGAAGAACGCGTCGATCCGGTACTCGACCAGCTCCGCGCCCAGCCCCTTGGCCCGCTCCGCGTCCGAGAGCGCGCCGGGCACGTCGTTCACCAGGATGGGCACGCACACAAGCGTCAAGGCTCAGCCCCCGCACCCCGCGAGGCGTGGCGCCCCCGCCACGCCCGCCCCCACGAAGGCCCCCACGCGCCGGCTCACCCCCCCGCCGGCTCGATCGGGGTCATGGGCTCGTCGAGCTCCGGCGGGCGCATCGGCAGGCTGGGGCCGGCAATCTCGCCCAGCGCCGAAAGCCGCTTCTGAATCGTCTGGTTGCCCGGGTCCACGTAGAGCGCGTGGCGCAGCCGGCGCACCTCGTTCCGCCGATCCCCGATCGTGGCGTACAGGTCCGCCAGTTGCACGTACGGCGCGATGCTCGCGCCCCGGTCCAGCCGCGCCGCCGTGTGCAACGCCGCCAGCGCCTCGTCCGGCAGCCCCACCAGCACCGCGTACTTGCCCAGCCTCAGGTAGTCGGACACGCGCCCGCGCTCCGTCGTCCGGCGCGTCAGGAACGTCATCAGCGCCGAGGTGTCGTTCGACTCCAGCAGCGCCTGGGCGTACCCGTCGGCGTACCGGTCGTCCCCGGGGCGGATGTCGTGCGCGATGTTCATCGGCACCCGCGCCTCCGACGCCCGACCCAGCTCCATCAGCGACCGACCGTGCATGTAGTGCATCTGCGGGTCGTTGGGAAGCCGTCGGCAGTACTCGGCAAAGTCCGCCTCCGCCGCCTCGAACCGCTGCTGCCTGAAGTTGAACTCCGCCGCGTCGCGCACCACGTGCAGGGGCCGCTCCGCCTGGCACCCCCCGGACACGAATCCGACGAGCAGGCCAAGGACCACCGCGCCGAGCCGAAGAGACCGTCCGTTCATCATGGGGCTTCCACTCCGCTTGAGTGCCCCATGCTATCGGGCCCGCGCGCCGCCCGCCTGCGCCCGTAGCATCGCCCCGTGCCCTCGCGCGCCGTCATCCTGCGCCACGCCCTCCCCGACGGTTCGTGGCACCGCGACTGGCTCATCGAGCCCCCGGACCTCCCCGCCCGCCCGTCGGACGACGACTCCGCAGACCTGGTCGCCTTCCGCCTCCCCCCCGGGGCCACGCCCCCCGGCGACCCCGGGGCGCCCGCGTTCGAGTGCGAACGCCTGCCCCCCCACCGTCGGCGGTATCTGCGCTACCGGGGCCCGCTCTCGGGCAACCGGGGGACCGTCGCGCCCGAGGCCGAACTCCTGGTCCGCTGGGAATCCCTGACCGAGTCCCAAGGCGTGCTCTGGACGGTGCACCCCACGGGGGAACGCCGCTGGCGGGGGACCGGGCGCCCCGACGGGCGCTGGGAGTGGACCCCCGAGCCCGCGTGATCATCGGACGACGAGCCCCACGCGCGAGCGTGGGGTCGCGCGACGAACGGACCCGATCCGCCCCGGGCTCGCGCGCGGCGCGCCCCTTCATCCGCGGAAGAACCTCGCGATGGCGTGGAGGATGACCGACCGTCCCACCGCCGCGATCGACTCCGTGAGCGGGATCCCCTTGGGGCACACCTTGACGCAGTTCTGGGCGTTCCCGCAGTCGCTCACGCCCCCGGGGCCCATGAGGGCGTCGAGCCGCTCGCCCTTGATCTGGGACCCGGTCGGGTGCTCGTTGAACAGCCGCGCCTGGCTGATGGCGTGCGCGCCGATGAACGCCGTTTCCCACCGGCCCTCGTCCGGCTCGAGGTTGAACTGCGGGCAGGCCTCCAAACAGCACCCGCAACTCATGCACGTGGACAGCACGTACCGCTCGGCCTGGGTCGCCGGTCCCTCGCGCGGGCCCGACCCCAGGTCGTACGTCCCGTCGATCGGGACCCACGCCCGCACGCGGGCCAACCCGTGGAACAGCCGGCTCCGGTCCACCCACAGGTCGCGCACGACCGGGAACTTGCCCATGGGCTCGAGCGTGACCACGTCTCCCTCACGGGGCGCACATTCGTCGATCAGGCACGAGCAACTCTGGCGCACGCGCCCGTTGATCACCATGGTGCACGCGCCGCACACCTCCTCCAGGCACCCGGCGTCCCACACCACCGGCGTCGTGCGCGCGCCGCCGGCCGTCACCGGGTTCGCGGCGATCTGCTGCAGGCACGAGATCACGTTCGCGTTGCGCGGCACCGCGACCTCGAACTCCTGCCAGTACGAGGGCTTGCCCGGGCCATCGCAGCGCCGGATGCGGAAAACCACGCCGCGATCGGGCGTGGCGGCGCCGCGGCGGGGGACGGACGGGGGCGGGGCGTATGCCATGGTCGGTTCAGGCGCGGGCCGCGGCGGGAGCCGCCTTGCCCGGGTCCTTCCTGTCGTCCTTCTTGCCGTACGTCCGGGCCGTCGGCTGGATGAGCGAGGCGTCGATGGGGTCGAGGGCGACGCTGGTCACGCCGCGGGCGTCGCAGCGGGCGACCGTCGCCTTCATGAAGGTGGCGTCGTCGCGGTCGGGGAAGTCGGTCCGGTAATGGGCCCCGCGGCTCTCGCGGCGTTCGAGGGCGCCCCGGGCGATCGCCTGGGCGAGCACGAGCATGTCGCCGATCGCGCGCGCGTAGGCGAAGGACTGGTTGCTCCAGGCGGCGGCGTCGGCGAGCTTCACCCGCGCGAAGCGCTCGCCCAGCTCGCCCAGCCTGCGGAGGCACTGCTCCAGGCGCGGGCCCGTGCGCACGACGGTGCATGCCGCGGTCATCTCGTCGCCCAGCTCCTTGCCGATGGCGTAGGGGTTGGTCGCGGGCTCGTCGGGGCGCCCGTCCGCGACGGTGCCCAGCAGCGCGTTCATGCGCTCGCGCTCGCGCTTCTCGCCGGCGTCGAACTCGGCGGGGGGGAGGTCGGCGGCGGGGTTGCCGGCGGGGGCGTCGTTGCGGATGAAGTTGACGACGGAGGCGCCGCAGAAGAGCCCGTCGAAGATGCAGGAGAGGAGGGCGTTGGCGCCGAGGCGGTTGGCGCCGTGGTAGGCGTAGTTCACCTCGCCGAAGGCGTAGAGCCCGGGGACGTTGGTCATCATGTTGTTGGGCGCGCCCGGGAGCATGCCCTGCCCCGGTCGAGCGTCGATGGGCGGGGGGGACGCGGAGCGGTGCTTGGGGAGCGGGGTGGCGGGGGCGTAGGAGCCTCGGGTGAACTGGGTCCAGAGGCCGCCCATGCTGTAGTGGACGGCGGGGAAGATCTTCATGGGCGTGGAGCGCGGGTCGTCGCCCACGAACTTCTCGTAGATCTCGAGGATGCCGCCGAGCTTGCGGGAGAGGACCTCGGGGTCCTTGTGGGTGAGGTCGAGGTAGACCTGGTTCCCGCCGTTGACGCCGAGGCCCTGGTTGACGCAGATGTCGAAGATCTCGCGGGTGGCGATGTCGCGGGGGACTATGTTGCCGTAGGCGGGGTACTTCTCCTCGAGGAAGTAGAAGCGTTCGCTCTCGGGGATGTCGCGCGGGGCCCGCTCGTCGAGGGGCCTGCGGGGGACCCAGACGCGTCCGCCCTCGCCGCGGGCGCTCTCGCTCATGAGGCGGAGCTTGTCGGCGCCGGGGATGGCGGTGGGATGCACCTGGATCATCTCGGGGTTGGCGTACCACACGCCGTCGCGGTAGCACCGGGCGGCGGCGGCGCCGGTGCAGATGACGGAGTTGGTGCTCTTGCCGAAGACCATGCCGCAGCCGCCCGTGGCCATGACCACCGCGTCGGCGCGGAAGGCGCGGACCTGCATGGTGCGCATGTCCTGGGCGACGATCCCGACGCAGCGCCCCTCGCGCACGACCGGGCGCAGGAACTCCCAGAACTCGTACTTGGCGACCTTCCCCTCGCTCTCGCAGCGCCGGACCTGCTCGTCGAGGGCGTAGATGAGCTGCTGCCCCGTGGTGGCCCCGGCGAAGTGCGTGCGCTTGAAGAGCGAGCCGCCGAAGAGACGCAGGTCGCGGTACCCCTCGTGCGTGCGGTTGAAGGGGACGCCCATGCGGTCGAGGAGGTCGATGATTCGCGGGGCGGTGTTGGTCATCTCCAGCACGGGGTGCTGGTCGGCGAGGAAGTCCCCGCCGTAGATGGTCTCGTCGAAGTGCTCGTACTCGCTGTAGCCCTGCTGGCGGGCCACGTCGTTGCAGGCGTTGATGCCGCCCTGGGCGCAGACGCTGTGGCTGCGCTTCACGGGGACCACGCTGAAGAGATCGACGGGCAGCCCGGCCTCGGCGACGCGGGCCGCCGCGGCCAGCCCCGCCAGCCCTCCCCCCACCACGATCACTCGGTGCTGCGACATGGGTGGTCCTTCACGGGGCGACGTGGGTCGGGGCGTCGGCCTGGCGGGCCCCGGGCCCGGCGGGCGCGCCGACCATGGCCTCGACACGCGCGGCGGAGGCGGGGTCCATCATCAGGGCCCCGGCGAGCGAACTCCAGCCCGCGAGCATGAGGGCGGCCCCCATCGCCAGGCACGCGTAACCCCAACGCCGCTGGGCCCCGGTCGAGATTGTCAGGCCCCAGGTGATGGCGGCGGTCCAGAGCCCGTTGGCGAAGTGGAACACGGTCGCGGAGACGCCCACGAAGTAGAGCAGCGCGACGCCGACGCCCATGAGCGTCCAGCCGGCCTGCCCGCCCTTGATGGCGGCCGCGAGCGTGGAGCCGGCGAACTCCGCGCTCCAGTGCGTGCCGCCCGGCACCAGGAACGTCCACCCCCAGCGGAGCGTGGCGACGTGGTAGAAGATGAACGCGATGGCGACGTAGCCGGTCAGCCGCTGGGCCGCGTAGCGCCGATTGCCCCCGTAGGCGTAGCGGGCGACGTTGTTGCGCCCGGAGCGGGCGTAGAGCACGCCCAGCCCGGCGTGGAAGGCGATGGAGACCCACAGGACGATCTCGACCAGGAGCAGGTGCGGCACCTGCGTGTTGATCCAGCGGACTTCCTCGGCGAAGTAGGCAATCCCGCCGTCCAGCCAGCCCAGTTCGGGATGGGCCCCGCGGAGCCCGGCCTTCCCCCAGATCAGGGAGGAGTTGGTCACCAGGTGCGCGACCAGGAAGACCCCGATCGGCACGATGCCGGTCAGCGAGTGGAGCCTCCGCAGCAGGAAGTGGTGTCGTTCGAGGGCCCCGCGGGGCGGGGCGGGCGGCGGGCTGGCGGCGGACACGGCGGACGATCCTCCGGACGCGGATCAGGGTCGGGCGGCGTCACATGACGATGTTGGGCTTGGTCGCGGGGGAGGCGGGAGCGGGGGTCGCCCCCGGGGCGCCCTTGACCACCTTCACCTTGCCCTGCTTGACGGCGTCGGCCAGGGCCTTGGAGACCTCGACGAACTCCATCCGCAGCTCGGTCAGCGTGCGATGGAGGAGCTTCTCCTCGCCCTCGGCGAGGTTGCCCTTGGTCTTCTCCTCCAGGGCGCCAAGCATGTCGATGTGCATCTTGGCGTACTCGAGGCTGACGACCGCCTGCCCCGTCCGCGGGTCGGGGAAGGCGCCCATGTAGGAGAGCGTCTGGGCGACCAGGAGGCTGATCAGGTCCTCGAAGGGCGTGTACTGGCGCTCGCCGGGCTCGCCCGGGGCGGGGGGCCGGGCGGCGGCCTCCTTGGCGGCGAGCTTCTCCTTCTCGGCATGGGCCTGCGCCTTCCAATCGGTGTCGATGATAATCTTGGGCTCTTGGGGATCCGACATGCTCCACCTTTCTCGTTCGTCCGAGCCCGATTCTAGCCGAAGCCCGCGCGCGTTCCCGTGGTTGGCGATCGTCGCGTGCGCCGCGTCGCTGGGGTGCTCGTCGCCCTTCTCCGGGCCGCGCCCCGCCGCGGTGGACGCGGTGGAGTTCGCGTCCGCGCCCGCGCCGCCGCGGCAGGACGAACCGGCGCCCGGCGCCCCCGCGCTCCCGGTCGGGCAGGGCGTGACGATCACGACGCCCGGCGCCGCGTCGGAGGGGCTGGAGCGGCTGACGGTGTCGGTCGGGGCGCCGCCCGTCCCCGAGGGCGAGCCGCCGACCGTGGCGTCGGAGTTCCTCGACGGCAAGGTCGGGGACATCAACGGCAAGCCGATCTTCGCGGCGGCGCTGCTGGACGACCTGGCCCCGCGCCTGATCGCCCGGGCCCGGGAACTGGCGCCGCGCCGGAACGCGGCGGAGGTCCGCTCCGCGTGGCGTCGAGACGCGACGGTGGCGGTGGGCGAGAAGCTGGAGGGCCTGCTCCGCGACGAGCTGCTGCGGGCCGAGGCGCTCTCGTCGCTCACGCCCGAGCAGAAGCAGGGGCTTCGGGCGTTCATGGACAACCTGCGGGGGGACGTGCTGAGCCGGTACCGCGGCAGCCGGGCCCAGGCCAACCAGCAACTGCTGGGGACCCAGGGGCTCACGCTCGACGAGTACATCCGTCAGCAGGAGCAGAGCACGCTCATCCAGTACCAGATCCAGAACCAGATCCGCAAGCGCGTGCACGTGAGCTGGCGCGACATCGTGCAGGAATACGAGCGCCGCCCCGAGGTGTTCAATCCGGACCCGCGGGCGACGTTCCGGCTGGTGCAGGTGTCGGCGTCGGACGAGGCGGCCCGGGCCGCCGTGGCCGCCGCCCTGGGCGAGGGGCGTTCCTTCGCCGACCTGGCGGTGAGCGAGGTCAACCGCTACAAGGCGTCGGAGGGGGGCCTGGAGGTCCGCCCGCTGCGGGGCGAGTTCGCCCGGGGCGAGTACTTCGGGCAGGCGGCCCTCAACGACGCCGCCCGCGCCCTGTCGCCCGGGCAGACCGCCGGGCCCATCGAGGCGGGGACGGCGGTCTTCTGGGTGCACCTGGAGTCGATCGAGTCGGGCGGGGCCAAGCCGCTGTACGACATGCAACTCGGGATCGAGGACTCGCTCAAGAGCGAGCGGACGTCGCGCCGGTTCGTGGGGTACATCGACCGCCTGCGCGAGCGGGCGAGCTTCACGGAGTTCGAGATCATGCTCGCGCGGCTGGTGCAGATCGCGGAAGCACGGTTCCTCGACCCCGCCCTGGCGGCGGCCCAGCCGCGCACGCCGTGATCGGTCAATGGCTCCAGCGCCTGCTGCGCCCGCGCTGGGCGCCGGCGGACCCGCTCGGGCGCCAGGGCGAGGACGTCGCCGCCCGCCACCTCAGGGCGAAGGGCTACCGCCTGCTGGGGCGGAACCTGCGCCTGTCGTTCGGCGAGGTCGACATCCTCGCGGAGGACCCCGACGGCTCGACGCTCGTGCTGGTCGAGGTCAAGTCGCGGCGCGTGGACCCGTCGCGGCGGGCGCCCCCAGCCGAGGCCGCGATCACCGCCCTCAAGGCCCGCAAGCTCGTCGCCCTGGCGTCGGCCCTGCGCCGCCTGAACCGCTGGCAGGACCGCCCCATGCGGATCGACGTCATCGCCGTCGACCTCGGGGCGGACGGGGCGCCGACGGTGCGTCACCACGCCGACGCGGTGCGCGCGCCCCGCTGACGCCGGAGCCGGGGGCGCGGCGCCTGTTCGACCACGGGAGCGCGCCCTGGCCGCGAGCTCGTGGCGCGAGTCGGAAGAACGCGCACCAAGGCGCCGGCGGGCGCCGCGGGTGCCACGGGCGATCCGCCTTGCGGATCGCCCGTGCCGGAGTCAGGACGGGCCTCGAACAGCCGCACGGGTCATCGGGCGAAGCGCCCGATGACCCGTGGCACCCGCGGCGCATCCACCCGCGGACTTCCGACTCACGTCACTCGTGGCGTGAGTTGAAAGAACGCGCACCAAGGCGCCGGCGGGCGCCGCGGGTGCCACGGGCGAGCCGCCTTGCGGATCGCCCGTGCCGGAGTCAGGACGGGCCTCGAACAGCCGCACGGGTCATCGGGCGAAGCGCCCGATGACCCGTGGCACCCGCGGCGCATCCACCCGCGGACTTCCGACTCACGTCA
>VGXM01000052.1 GCA_016873295.1 Phycisphaerae bacterium | reverse complement strand
GCCCAGGCTCGCGGGGACGCTGGGGATGATCACCATGAACACCATGATCGCCCCGTGCAGCGTGAAGAGCCGGTTGAAGGTGTTGTTCCCCGCCGCGAGGTCGCCCTTGGCGGTGAAGTTGAACATCTGCCCCGTGATGGTGCCGTCCGCGGCCCGCCGGACCGGATCGAGCAGCTCGAGCCGCACGACGATCGCGAGCAGCCCGCCGATGAAGAACAGCGTCAGCACCGCGACCAGGTACATGATCCCGATCTTCTTGTGGTCCAGGGTGGTGGCCCAGTCCCAGACCGTCTCCAGGAACGACCCCTTGGGGTGGAGGTAGCTGCCCTCGTGGTGGGCGTGCCCCGCGTGTGTTTCAATCGTCGACATCATGCGTCCTTCGTGTCGTGTCCCTCGGTCCGTCCGTCGGCGTCACTGGGCCCCGCCGCCGGCCCCCCCCGACTCCATCTCGGCCTTGCCCTTGGGGCTCAGGCTCTTGTAGAGCATGAGCAGGGCGTTCATCTCGCGGTCGTTCACCAGCCCCTGGAACGAGGACATCTGGTTCGGGTACCCGGCGTGGAGCTTGGCCCCGGGCACCAGCACCGACTCGCGGAAGTAGTTCTCGTCGATGACCTGCGGTGAGCCGTTGGCGAGCTGGATGGTCGCCCCGTACCCGCTCGTCACGCCGTCGCCCTGCCACGTCGGCCCGATGCTCTTCGCGCCGTCCGTCGAGTGGCAGGCGTTGCAGCCCTTGGTGACGTACAGACGCTGCCCCAGTTCGACAGGGGTCAGGTCGCCGCCGACCCAGTCGGCGACGACGGTGTTGAACACCGCCTCCGGCAGGACGCGGATGATCGCCGCCATCTCCGAGTGCCTGTCGCCGCAGTACTCGGCGCAGAAGACCCAGTGATCGGTGTAGGGGGTGCCGGCGGGGAGGCCGCTCCCGTCCTTGTCCGCGGCGACCGAGGCGGCGGCGCCGGGGACGGGCTCGTCGGCGGTGAACCACAGGCTGGTGTAGCGGTCGGGGATCGCGTCCTGCTTGACCCGCCAGTCGGGGATCCAGAGGGCGTGCAGCACGTCGGTGCTGTTCATCCGCATCTTCACGGGCACGCCCGCCGGGACCACGATCACCGGCACGGTCTCGGCGCCGATGGTGGTGAACACGGCGGGCTCGGCCCCGTTGGGGTACCTGGCCAGCCAGTTCCACTTCAGCCCGGTGATCTCGATCTCGTAGGACGAGGAGGGCGCCACGAGCTTGTCCATGTAGCCGTGGAAACCCGTGAAGAACATGTACGCCAGGGGGATGATGGGCAGGATGGTCCAGGCCAGCTCCAGGGGGGTGTTGTGGTGGGGGCTGCGCTGCGGCGCGACGCCCGGACGCCTCCGGTAGCGGATCGACCAGAAGACCATCAGGGACATCAGCAGCACGAACCAGAAGACCCCGAACCAGAAGATCCACATGAAGAGGTCGTCGGTGTGCTCCGAGCCGGGCCCGCCCCGGTCGCTGCGGAGGAAGAGGTTGCGCAGCGGCGCGTCCCACGCCGACGCCAGCAGCCCGAGCGATGAGTGGTTCGTGTCCATCAGGTCAAACTCCAGATCCGAGTCGCCGCCGGCCCGACCGGCGCACGCGTTCCACCAGGAGCAGCCCGCCCACGAGAGAGCCGACCAGGGCCACCGAGGCGGCCGCCCCGACCTGCATCACCCGCATCGCGACCAGCGTGTAGCGCCCCGCGTCGGGGTCGTAGCGGTAGCAGAAGTGCAGGAAGCGCTCCCCCAGCGAGCGTGCGATCTTCCCGTCCGAGGCGTCGAGCAACGCCAGCTTCACCTGCGTGGGCGGGTAGTCGTAGCCGTACAGGTACCGCGTCACCTTCCCCTCGGGCGACAGGAAGATCAGCACCACCGGGTGCGAGTACTCGCCGTTGGGCAGCAGGCGGTACGGATACCCCACCGCCTCGCCCAGGGCCCGGTTGCCCGCGGCGTCGCCCGTGTGGAAGGCCCAGCCCGCCTCCACCGCCGGCGTGTGCTCGCGGTCGTAGGCGGCGAGCACCGTCGAGCGCGCGGCCGCGGCGTCCGCCGGCCTCTCGGTGTGGTCGAAGCTGAAGTACAGCACGTTGAAATCGACGCCCGCGGTGAAGTCCACGCCGTCGAGGCACTCGACGAGCTTGGTCGTGATCGCGGGGCAGACCACGGGGCAGCGGTAGTACCCCATGACCAGGATCGCGGGTCTGCCCCCCGCGGAGGCCGGCTCGGACCCCCCTTGGGCCCCGAAGTAGTCGCCCAGCGTCACGCGGCGCCCGTCGGCACGGTCGAAGGCCAGGTCGCGCGGCAGCAGCGAGCCGAGCCGCTCCTCGACGTCCATCCCGCGGACCTCCACCGGGAGCTCCTTGGCGATGACCTGGGCCGACGCGGGCGCGGCCAGCAGCGCCGTCGCCGCCAGGGCACGCCTCAGCACCGGATGGTGGACCGATCCCGTCACTCGACGCTCCTCAGCGGGCCGACGCCCGCTTCTCCTCGTACGAACGCACGACCCGGTCGATGGCGCGGTCGATGGGCAGGCGGACCGACTTGGTCTCGGGGTCGAGCGGTCCGGCGGTGCGCAGCTCCAGCTCGGCGCCGCCGCGGTAGGCCGAGTGCTGGGCCGTGTCGAGCCGCTCGGTCTTGCGGGCCAGTTCCTTGGTGGCGTAGCTGTTGAAGTAGACGATCAGCAGCCCGACCACGACCACCAGCGAGGCGACCAGGAGGATGAAGGCGATCGTGATCAGCCTGGGGTCGGCGATGCGGGCGTGCTCGGGCTGGGCCTGGCCCTCGTCGGCCGTGTGCAGGTGCCACGCGTCGGGCGCGTCGTGCTGCGCCGGGACAAAGGCGTCGTGGTGGGGTCCGTGGGCCATCGGTCGGTTCTCCTGCCGGGCGCGGGCCCGGCGTCGGGGCTCAGACGTAGTTCTTGTGCTCCAGGGCCTCGGTCATGCGCGGGTCGTTGACGCCGACGAGGGGGCCCGACCCGATCCGGCGGGCGAGCAGCCCGCCGAACAGGGCGAGCATCCCGACGGCCCCGGCGATGTCGATCCAGAGGGCGCCCAAGCCCGGGTTCTGGGCCGCGGGGACGCCCGCGTAGACCATGGGGCGGATGAGGAACACCATGTCGATCACGTGGATGAAGACGGCCCAGAGGGCGACGAGCGTCAGCAGCCGGGGGTTGCGCTTCACGCCGCGGAAGATCAGGATGAGGAACGGCGCCGCGAAGTGCCCGAAGCACAGGGCGTAGAAGAAGGGCTTCCAGGCCCCGGTGGCCCGCTCGGTGAAGTACGCGGTCTCCTCGGGGATGTTGCCGTACCAGTAGAGGAAGTACTCGAAGTAGGCGATGTAGGCCCAGAAGACGGTGAAGGCGAACATGAGCTTGCCCAGGTCGTGGTAGTGCTCGGCGCCGATGACGCCCTCGAGCCTGCCGCGCCGCCTCAGCAGCACGAGCACGAGCACGAGCACCGCGACCCCGGCGAAGGCGCCGGCCGCGAAGAATCGCACCGGGAACATCGTGCTGAAAAAGCGGAAGTCCAGCCCCATGATCCAGTCGTAGCTGGCGAACGCCACCGTCAGGGCCCCGACCAGGATGCCCCAGGCGCTGGTGAACCGGGCCCGGGCGGTGAGCGAGGGGTCGGGGGCGGCGTCCGCCTTGCGGCTCAGGCGGAACAGGACCTGCGTGAGGATCGCCCAGACGACCACGTACACGGCCGCGCGACCGAAGAAGAACGGCACGTTGAGGTACGCGGACTTCTTCTCGAGCAAGTAGGCCAGGTCCGTGGCGGCATACTGGGTCCCCATCCAGCCCCACAGCGAGCCGCCCAGGACGTAATAGTCCGCCGCCGCGATCGCCACGGTCGTGGCGCCGAAGACGGGCGTGAGCGTCGCGATGTTCTCGATCTGGCGCCGGAACCCGGCCCACCACCCCGCGTTGACGAGGTGGAAGGCCATGGTCAGGATCATGGCGACGGCGCAGATCGAGAGCACCGCCATGTTGCCGACGAGCAGGGCGGCCAGGGCGTGCTTGCCGTTGGCCACGAACCCGCCCGCGATGGCCAGCCCCACGCCCACGGCCCCGACGCCCAGCAGCAGGCGGACGGCGCTCCGCGCCGAGGCGGCGTCGATGGTCACGTTGCCCGCGGCCAGGGCGGGGTGCCCCGTCGCCGGGGGGATCCGACACTCCGGCGCGACATGCTCCGACGCGCTCATGTGCGTCATGGGTTGCCTCCCGCGTTGCTCGTGCGCACGCCCCACTGCCGCTGCACGATCCCCCGCTCCTGCTCGGTGAGGTCGGCGAGCGTGCCGCGCCGGCTCTGCTGCAGGGCCCGGACGTAGGCCACGATCGCCCAGCTCTCGCGCTCGCTCAGGGCGTGGGCGTAGCCCGGCATCTTCGCCACGCCGTCGGGCCCGACGACCCCAACGCGCGACACGTTGAACAGGTACCCGTCGCGCCCCGTCTGCTGGGCCGCGTCGAAGTACTTCTCGTCGTGGAAGCTGGGCAGGGGGTAGGCCCATTGCTGCCCCACCATCCCCTTCCCGTCGCCCATGTACCCGTGGCACACCGCGCAGTAGATGTCAAACCGCTCCATCCCCTCCAGGACCATCGCCTTGTCGACGGCGATGGGGATCGACACGAGCCACTCGCCGGCGGCGTCGCGCCCGGTCGCCGAGGCCTGGTCGGCGGCGAGCAGGGCCTCGCGATCGGCCAGGTGCGGCGCCGCCCACGCGGGCCGCTCGGCCAGGGTCGCCTCCGACAGGGCGACGCGAGAAAAGGCGACGGCGCCCTGGACCCTGGGCCTCATGGTCCGCCCGTCGGCGAAGAACTCGGAGCCGCTCTGGGGCTTCCACTTGGGCGCGTCGTCGAGGTCGGGGAAGAACTGCCGCGGCGGCTTGGCCTCACGGTCGCCCCGGCAGCCCGAGAGGCCCGCCGCGCACGCCGCCCCGAGCGCGACGGTCGTCAGCATCCGGATGGTCGAGTAGTGCTTCATGGTCGTGTGCCCGAGGGGCGATTACTCCTCCACCAGCTCGATCGCCGTGGGATGGGTCGATTCCAGCAGCCTCCGGGTCTGCTCGGGGTCGAACCTGGGGTCGCCCGCCTCGATGCAGATGAAGAACGTGTCATCGCTGGAGGCCAGGAACCGCTGGCGCTTCATGAGCGGGTGGTAGTGGCGGGGCAGGGCGTTGAACGCGAGCATGCCGAAGAGGGCGGTGAAGCTCGCCAGAAGGATGCCCAGCTCGAAGGTGATGGGCACGAAGGGCTCCCAGCTGGCGAAGGGCTTGCCCTGCTTCATGAGCGGGTAGTCCGAGCCCGACATCCAGAACTGCATGAGGAGCGCCAGCCCGGCCCCCAGCGCGCCGCCCCCGGCGATCGCGAGGGGGAGCTTCGTCCGCTTCATCCCCATCGCCTCCTCCATGTCGTGGATGGGGAAGGGGCTGAAGGAGTCCCACCGGGCGTACCCGGCGTCGCGGACCTTCTCGCAGGCGTGGAAGAGGTCCGCGGGAGTCGCGTACTGCGCCAGGACGCCGTGGATCCGGTCGCCCGCTTCGTTCACGTACCGCCGGCTGCGTGACGGGGGGGCCATCAGTGTCCTCCCTTCGCGTGCCCGTGGTGGGGGCTGGCCTGGGGCAGGATCGCCTTGATCTCCGCGATCGGGAAGGCGGGCAGGAAACGGAGGAAGAGCAGGAAGAGCGTGACGAAGATGCCGAACGAGCCCACGAAGATCATGACGTCGACGGGCGTGGCGAAGAACATGTGCCACTCGCCCGGCAGGAAGGAGCGGTTCAGGCTCGTCGTGATGATGACGAACCGCTCGAACCACATGCCGATCGTGATCAGCACGCTCACGAAGAAGACGACGCCGGCGCTGGTCCGCATCCGCTTCATCCAGAAGAGCTGCGGGCTCAGGACGTTGCAGGAGATCATCGTCCAGTAGGCCCACCAGTACGGGCCCGTGGCGCGGTTGATGAACGCGAACTGCTCGTAGGCGTTGGCGCCGTACCACGCGATGAAGAACTCCATCGCGTAGGCGAAGCCCACCATCGAGCCCGTGACCAGCAGGATCTTGGCCATGTTCTCGATGTGGCGCTTGGTCACGAGGTCCTTCATGTTCGGGTACAGCTCGCGCGCGGGGATCAGGAGCAGCAGCACCATGGCGAACCCGCCGAAGATGGCCCCCGCGACGAAGTAGGGCGGGAAGATCGTGGTGTGCCAGCCCGGGAGGATCGAGGTGGCGAAGTCCGTGGACACGATCGAGTGCACGCTGAGCACCAGGGGCGTGCTCATGCCCGCCAGCAGCAGGTACGCCGCCTCGTACCGGTGCCAGTGCCGGTTGCTGAACCGCCACCCCATGGCCAGGAAGCCGTACACGTACCCCCGGATGCGGTCGATGCGGATCGGGAGGAAGGGCAGCAGGACCGGGCCCTCGCCCCCGGCCCGGAGGCGCCGGTCCGCCCGGTCGCGCAGCGTCGCCAGGTCCGGGATCATGCCCATGTACCAGAACATGGCCGACACCGTCCCGTAGGTCGAGATCGCGAACACGTCCCACAGCAGGGGCGACTGGAAGTTGGGCCAGATCCAGTTGCTGTTGGGGAGCGGGAGCAGGAACCACGCCATCCACTGGCGACCGATGTGGATCCCCGGGAAGGTCGCGGCGCAGATCACCGCGAAGATCGTCATCGCCTCCGCCGAGCGGTTCACCGCCGTCCGCCACTTCTGCTTGAAGAGGCACAGGATGGCGCTGATGAGCGTCCCGGCGTGCCCGATGCCGATCCAGAAGACGAAGTTGGTGATGTCCCAGGCCCAGCCCACCTGGTTGTTCAACCCCCAGGTCCCGATGCCCGTGATCACCAGGTACAGGATGAACAGCCCGCCGATCCCCGCGATCGTCGCGGTCATCATGAACGTGGGCATCCACCACTTGCCCGGCTTGTTCTCGACGTACCCGCACACGATGTCGGTCACGTCCCTGAACGAGCGGTTGTTGAGCACGAGCGGCGGACGGACCGCGGGGTCGTCGATGAGCGTGCCGTCGCCCGACCCCGCCGGGATCGGGTGAGGCCGCACCTGCCCGAGGCCCGCGAGCCTCTCCGCCGTCGCCTGGTCTGGATGGATCGAACTCATGCGTCTGCTCCGGGCGCCGCCGAGGCGGGCCGTGGGTCAATCGATCGTCAGGCTCCGAGCACCTTGAGGCTCAACTCCGTGATGCCCCTGACCAGGCGGCGTCGCCCGACGAGCGAGCCACCGGCGGCGTCGGGCGCGGCGCCGTGCTTCTCGCCCTGCCCCGCGCCGGTCTTGTGGTCGTCGTGGGGCTCGCCGGAGTGGTGGAACGGGTCCTCCACCGGGGCCCGCAGCCTGGGGTTGGGGTTGTTGACGCGGAGCATGTAGGTCGTGCGCGGGCGGGTGTTGAGGTAGGCGAGCAGCCCGTAGCTGCGCCCGTTGACGCGGGCCCCGTGCACGCGGCTGGCGCCGTCGAGGATGTCGCCGAAGGCGATGGCCTCGGAGGGGCAGGCCTGCTGGCAGGCGCTCTCGAAGAACCCGTCGGGAACGCCCGTGAGGCCGGGGGTCCTGAGCTTGGTCTCGACGCGGGCCTGGTTGATCCGCTGGATGCAGAAGGTGCACTTCTCCATCACGCCGCGGGAGCGCACCGTGACGTCGGGGTTCTTCTGGAGCTTGCTGATCTCTTCGAGCTTCTGGCGGAGGCGGGGCGGGATGAGGTTGGGGTTGAGCTTGTTGTGCCGCCCGGAGCCCGTGACGCCGCCGCGGTCGGGCACGATCGACTCGACCAGTCCCTTGCCGAAGTACCCGCCGTTGAACCGCGTCACGCCGTAGTCGAAGAAGTTGAAGCGCCGGACCTTGTAGGGGCAGTTGTTGGCGCAGTAGCGCGTGCCGATGCAGCGGTTGTAGGTCATGTAGTTGAGGCCCTCGGGCCCGTGCACGGTGGCGTTCACCGGGCACACGACCTCGCAGGGCGCGTTCTCGCAGTGCAGGCACGCCACCGGCTGGTGCAGCATCTGGGCCGGCTCGTTGATGTCGTCGCCCGTGAAGTACCGGTCGACGCGGATCCAGGCCATCTCCCGGCCCTTCTGCGTCTCGCGCTTGCCCACCGCCGGGATGTTGTTCTCCGCCTGGCAGGCGATCGTGCACGCCCCGCACCCCGTGCAGCGGGCCAGGTCGATCGACATCCCCCACTGCGGGCCCTTGCTGAACGCCGAGCCCGCCGACGCGTCGTCGCGGCTCTGGTTCAGCGGGTTGACGTACGAGCTGACGTTGGGCGGTGTGTGGGCCAGCTCGCCCAGCCGCTCCGCCAGGTTCAGCGTGCCGCCCTTGCGCCCGTAGATGGGATCGAAGTGGTCCTTCTCGAACCCGCCGTGCTTCTTCCACGCCGCCAGGTCCACCTCGCGCACGATCGACGTGCGGCTCTCCATGGTCCAGTGGTGCTGCGTGCTCGAGATCGGGTACGAACGCCCCGTCGACGCGAGCTGCCCGCCGCCCAGGAGCGCCGCCCCCGTGCCGTCCAGGATCGGCCCGACGTCCACGCCCACGCCGTCGCCCACCACCCCCGCGTGCCGACGCCCGTAGCCGCGCTGCAGCACGACCGTGTCGTCCGCCACGCCCGGCGTCGCCCACACGGGGATCTCGATCGCGCGACCGCCCACGCTCAGCCGCGCCACGCGGGCCTCGGGGAACTTGGCGGTCTCCGACTCCTGCGTCAGCCCGAGGGCCTTGGCCGTCGCGGGGCTTACCAGCGCCGGATTGTCCCAGACCACGCGGGTGCCGTGCTGCGGCAACTCCTGGAGCCAGCTCACGTTGGCGAATCGCCCGTCGTGCATGAACCCGCCGCGGACCACCACCTCCAGCCCGCCCGACAGCGCCGACAGGTCCAGCGCCCGGACCAGCGACGCCGCCCGCTCGGCGTTGGGCGTCGGCGCCGCGGGAGCCTCCACCCCCGCGACCACGCCGTCGTGCAGCGACCGCTTCCAGCGCTTCTCGAAGTCGGCGCCGAAGCGCGGCTGCCAGGACGCGCGCACCAGTTCGTACCCGCTCGGGGCCGCGTCGCCGCCCAGGAACGCCAGGAACTCCCCCGGGCTCAGCGGCCCAAGCTCGCCCGGCGCGCCGTACAGGGGCGCGATCATGGGCTGGACGATCGACACCGTGCCGTCGCAGGCCTCGGCGTCGCCCCAGCTCTCCAGCACATGGGCCCCCGGGAGCGACCACGTGCTCGCCGCCGCCGTCTCCGTCGATTCCACCGACAGCGTCACCGACGCCGCCACCTTCTTCATCGCCTCGCCCAAGCCCAGCGCCGCCGGGGCCGCGTACAGCGGGTTCGTGTTCACGCACACCAGCGTGTCCACGAGCCCGTCGTTCATGGCCTTGATCAGCGCCGTCAGCCCCGCGATCGAGTCGGCCCCCTCATCCTCGCCCATCGGCACGTACCGGACCGTCTGCCCGACGTTGCCCAGGGCCGAGTTGATCGCCCAGACCAGCGCCTGCGCCGCCGCCGCCATGTGCGGGCCCACGCACACCACGCTCCTCCCGCGATGCCCCGGGTCGAGCAGGTCCTCGGCGACCGCGTCGAGCCAGCGGGAGTCGACCGCGCCCTCCTTCAAGTCCAGGGCGTTGAGCGCCTCCGCGATCCCCGCCGGCGCCGGCGAACCCGCCAGCACCCGCCGCGCCAGCAACGCCGCGAAGGCGATGCACCGCGAGGGCGCCAGCCGAAGGTGGTGGTCCGCCTGCCCGCCCGTGATCGAATAGGACGGCTCCACCACGTAGAGGCGGTTCATCGAGTCGGTCGCCGCGCGGACGTCGCGCCCCGCCGCGAACTCGCGCGCGTGCCGCAGCCCGTTGGGCTCGTCCGCCGACGAACTGTTCAGGAAGTCGCGGTCGATGCTCACCACGACCTTCGCCCTGTCGAACGAGTACAGCTCGCGGACCGGCCCACCGAAGATCGCCCGCCCCGCCTCAAGCCTCCCCGCCGACTCGGCGCCGTCGAAAGGCACCCACCTCGCCCGGGGCCACTTCCTCATGAGGGCGGCCTTGGCGGCGTCGCGCGAGGGGCTCGTCGCCTTGTCGATCACGATCGCCAGCCCCGCGCCGCCCGTGGCGTCGAACTTGCGCAGGTTCCCGTCCTCGAAGGCCCACTTCTTGAAATCGTCCCAGGTCGCTTCGAGCGGGCCGCGGGACGGGTTCAGGTACACCGGCGTCTTGAGCCGGTCCGGGTCGTAGAGCGACAGGACCGACGCCTGGGCCCACACCGAACTCCTGCCCCGGTTCAGCGGGTGCAGCGGGTTGCCCTCGACCTTGGTCGGGCGACCCTCGTGCGTCTCGACGAGCAGGCCCTCGGCCCCGCCGCCCGGCAGCGGCATCGCCGTCGCGTAGAAGAGCGGCTTGCCCGGCACCACCTCCTCGGGGGCCTCGCGGGCGTAGGGCATGATCTTGTGCTCGGGACGCCGGCAGCCCGGCACCGTCGCCATCCCCGCCAGCGCCAACGACGCCCCCATCACCTTCATGAACCCGCGCCGGTCCGACTCCAGCAGCTCCGAGGCCCCCGCCGGGAACTCGCGCTCCACGAACTCGCGCAGCCCCGCCGAGTCGGCCAGCTCCGCCGGCGACCGCCAGGGCGGCGCGCCGCTCCCCGCCCCGCAGACTCGGGCGGCGCGCTCGCCCGCGCCCGGCTTCTTCTTCTCACCCTTGACCGTCGAGGGGCATTGATCGTGTGGCATAGAGGTGGGCGTCAGGCGTCAGGCACCAGGGAAACTCCGACACTCCGCTCGACGCACCGGGCCTGGTGCCCTTCGCCCGGTGATAGGCCGTCCGACAGGATCAGGTCAGTAGTGGCACGCGCCGCAGTTCTCGGGGGGCGCGTCTCTGAGGCTCTCGAGGATCAGCCGCGCCGCCGGACGGTGCTTGCCCGGATCCTGGCGCGCCTGCTTGAGATGCTCCTCGACCCAGACGAGGTTGGTCACCTTGTCCCTGGGGACCAGGACCTCCTCGGGACGCTCCCGCACCGAGCGGTGACAGTCCAGGCACCACGACATCGAGATGCTCTGCGACTGGAACACGACCGGCATGGACAGGATCTGCCCGTGGCACGAGAAGCACGACACGCCCGCCGAGACATGCACGTCGTGCGGGAAGTTGCGCACGTAGTCGGGCAGCTTGTGCACGCGCGTCCACGGGATCGACGCGTCCCCGGCGTAGGCCTCGCGCACAAAGTCGGTCCTCTCCCGGTGCACCTCGGACTGGGCCAGCTTGGCCAGCCGGGCCTCCGCGTGGCAGCCGAAGCACACCGACGCGCTCGGGATGTTCGCCTCCGCCGACCTCTCGACGTTGCTGTGGCAGTAGCGGCAGTCCATGCCGAGCCGGCCCGCGTGGATCTGGTGGTTGAACCCCGCGCCGGGCTGCGCGGGCATGTAGCCGACCTCCCAGAACTTGGGCGTCGCGTAGTACCAGAACCCCGCCACCGCCGTCGTCAACCCTCCGACCCCCGCCAGGGCCGCGATCGTCGGGAACGCGTTCATCCACTTGGGAAACAGAACCGACAACTGTCACCCCTTCCCAGCCAGACCACGGCTCGCTGCTGACCGACACCCAACCCCAGAGCGAAACCCTCGCCCCGATGTGGGGTCCATACCCCAACGTGAGTTGGCGGACACTTGCGCCCCGTACCGCTCCTGCCCAGCCGGAATATGTGCGGCCTCAGCCTACGCTGTCAAGCCCGAATTCCTGTCCGACCGCAACTGAGACCGATTCTCATCCAACGAGCCGACCCGAACAGACCTAGGAACCGGCTGGTATCGTCCATCCGCCTCGGACCGCTCGCACTTTGAAAGGACCCGACGTGGTTCAGCCCGCCGCCACCGCCGATCGCGCCGAGCACCCACATCCGATCTGGGATCGATGGGCCGCGCCCGCCGTCGTGGGCGGCTTCGGCACCGCCGTCGCCATGTGGTGCGTGTGGTTCCTCACCCACCTGCCCGCCCTCGGGCTGCCCGCTCAGGTCCTCGGGCCGGCCCTGCTGCTGCTGGTTGGCGTCGGCGGACTCGCCACGGCTCGCCTGGCTCCCGCCGGGCGGGGCTGGCAGGTCGGAGCGATGGCCGGGCTGGTCTGCGGGCTGATCAACCTCATGCTCGTCGGCTCCAGGATCGTCGAGCAGCCCGCCGACGGCGTCGAGGTCGGGCAACTCAGGCCCGCGGCAGGGCTGATCGTCCTCGGATTCCTGCTGCTCTGCACCGCACTGGGCGCCGCCGGAGGCGCCATGGGCAAGCCCAGGCCCGTTCGCCCCGCACCGACCACCCGCCAGTGGCTCTGCCGCCTCGCGGTCGTCACCGGCGTCGCGTTCCTCCCCCTGTTGCTCATCGGCGGGCTGGTGACCAGCGCCGCCGCCGGCATGGCCGTCCCCGACTGGCCCGGGTCCTACGGCGCCAACATGTTCCTCTACCCCATCGGGCTGATGAGCCACGAGCGGATCTTCCTCGAGCACTCGCACCGGCTCTTCGGCTCCATGGTCGGGCTGACCACGGTCGCCCTCCTTCTGAGCGTGCTGGGCGCCGGGCCCCCGGGGACCGCCACCAACCGGGCCCGGTCGCTGCTGGGCGTCGCGCTTCTGATCGTCGCGGGCGTGGCCTTCTTTGGCGGCGTGGCGTGGGTGAACCGAGGCGGGGCCGGGCCGACCATCGCGACCCTCGGGGCCATGGTCGCGGTCGGGGTGACCACCCGGCAGATCGCCCGCGGCGGCGAGGGCGCCCGCCTGCGCCTCTGGGTCGTCGGGCTCTTCCTCCTGGTCTGCGTCCAGGGATTCCTGGGCGGAGTCCGCGTGACCGAGAACAGCCCGTGGCTGGCGATGTTCCACGGCGTGCTGGCGCAACTCCTCCTCGCCGCCGCCGCGAGCATCGCCACGACCCTCTCCTCGTGCGCAAACGCGGCGGACCGCGCCCGGCCGGTCAGCAGGGACCGGCGCCGGCGCGTGCTCTCGACCGCCCTGGTCCTTGTGCTCGCGGTGCAACTGCTCTTCGGCGCCATGTACCGGCACACGCTCACCATGCACCCGCTCTGGGCGCACGCGGCGTTCTCCCTGGTCACGGTCGCCATCGCCGCCTACGCCGGTTCCCTCGCCATGGGGCGCCGATCCGGTCAGGACGTCGACCACCCCCTGCGCCGACTGGGCGTCACCCTCCACGCCCTGGTCGGGCTCCAGTTCCTGCTGGGCTGGGTCGCGTTCTACCTGGTGATGACCGCGAGCTCCCGCGGCGGGGTGCCCACGCACGACCTCATGGACGCCACCCCCATGGCCCCGCCCCACGACGTCCTGCTTCGGACGCTCCACCAGGCCAACGGGGCCGTCCTGCTCGCGATCAGCGCGGCCCTGGCGACGCTGCTGCGGCGGCTGCCCCGGACGTGAGCGGCGAGGCCGGAGCCATCACCTGATCTGGTCTGAGGGTGCGGTGGTGAGTTCCTCTCACCAACCACGCCGAGCCGGAGGAGGCTTGGCGACGATGGCTCGGATCCG
>VGXM01000051.1 GCA_016873295.1 Phycisphaerae bacterium | reverse complement strand
CCACCCCTTCCTCTGGGACCCCGTCCGCGCCAGGCGGAACCTCCACGACATCCTCGACGCGCTCGCCGTCAACCGCCAGGGGTGGGTCATCGACGGCGTCAACGACCTCAACCACGACGGCACGCTCATGACCGGCTTGGCCCGCCGGGGCGACGAGCGCCGGGCGTTCCTCGTCCGCCTGCCCCCCTGGTGCTGGGCCGACTGCACGGGCGACGACGTGGTCGACTTCAACGACCTGCTCTGCTTCCTCCAGCGCTTCGAGCGCGCCCAGGACCCCCGCGCCAACCCCATCGACTTCTTCTACTGCGACGTGGCCCCCGACGACGAGATCGACTTCAACGACTTCCTCGCCTTCCTCAACCTGTACAACAAGGGGTGTGGGCAGTAGGCACCAAGGCACCAAGGCACCGAGGCAGCGAGGCTCCAAGGCGGCGAGGCATCGAGGCAGCGAGAGAGCGAGACAGGGGGCGCCGCCACCGGACCTCAGGCAACCGGCATTCGGCAGCCATGGGTGGGACAGGCGTCCCGCCTGTCTGACCCTGCTGCGCGACGGCGCCACTCCGCCACTCCGCCCCGCCGCCCCGCCACCTCGGTACCTCGACACCTCAAGCGATCAGGCGCGTTCCATGGGGAGGAGTTCGCCGACGAATGGGCGGCGTGGCGGCGGCGGTGGCCCATACAATCCGGCGTGTCCGACGAGACCACCATCCAGGTGAACTTCGGGCGACCCATGCCGCTCTTCCCGCTCGACCAGGTCGCCCTGCTGCCCCAGCAGGTCCGCCCCCTGCACGTCTTCGAGCCCCGCTACCGCCAGATGGTCGAGCACGCCCTCGACGGGGCCGGGCAGATCGCCCTCGCCGTGTTCGAGCGCCGCCCCAGCGACCAGGCCGAGTACCTGGGCAGCCCGACCATCCGCCCCGCCGTGTGCGTGGGGCAGATCGTCCAGCACGAGAAGCTCCCGGACGGGCGCTACAACATCCTGGTTCAGGGCATCTGCCGGGCCCGCGTCCTCAACGAGGTGCCCCCCGACGACGACCGCCTCTACCGCGCCGCCATGCTCGAGCCCATCGGCGCCGAGAACGGCGACGAGGGCATGCTCGGCTCGATCCGCGGTCGGCTGGAGAGCTGTCTCTCGGAGGGCGAGTTGGCGCACATGCGCCGCGCCCGCGAGATCGCCGAGTTTCTGCGCAATGAGCGCATCCCCACCAGCGCGCTCATGGAGGTGGTTTCGTTCACGATGATCACCGACCCGGCGGTGCAGTACCGCCTGCTCTCCGAGGGCGATCCCCTCGCCCGCTGGGAGATCATCAGTCACGAGCTCGACGGCCTGGAGCGGCTGATCCGAATAGCCTCCAAACAGCACCCGGAGGAATGGCCAAAGGGGTGCAGTTGGAACTGAGTCGGCCGGTTTTCGGGCCCCGCATTGGGCCCGCGATGGAACAATCAGCAGGGCGGGAGCGTCAAGAAGTGGGGCAAGGCGGCCGAGTTGGGCCGGACGCCGATGTAGGGTCAGGGTCCGTTGACCCGGGCCGAGGGGTCGGGCTGGAGCGAAGGAATCAAGCCATGAAGCGCGACACGAATCGGTCTTGGTCGAAGTTGGCGGCGATGACGATCGCGGCCGCGGGGCTCAGTCTGGGCGCCGGTGGTTGCAACAACGCCGGCGAGGGCGCCCTCTCCGGCGCCGCGATCGGCGCCCTGGCCGGCATGGGCCTGGGCAGCCTCTCCGGCAACATGGGCAAGGGCGCCGCCGCGGGCGCCATCCTCGGCGGCGTGGGCGGGCTCATCCTCGGCGACCAGAACGAACGACGCAGCCGACACCACTGAGCGCCGTCGAAGCCACGCGCCCCCTCACGCCCGCCGCGGGGCCCTTTCCCCCGGGGCCGGCTAGACTCGCCCCATGCGCGTCGTGCTGCTCGTCTTCATCGGATGGTGGTCCCTGTTCCTCGCCGCGTGCGCGACCGGCACCCGCTCGGGCGCGCACGCCGAAGCAACCGTTGCGCCCCGCGACGTGCGGGTCTTCGCGGGGTCTGACGGGTCGAGTGTGCCCTGGGCCGGGGTGGTCGACGCCGCGCGCCACGCCGAGGTGGTCATCGTGGGAGAGAACCACGGGCACCCGCTCGGGCTGGCCTCCGCCGCGGCCCTCTGGGACGACCTGCTCGCCTCCGCCCCCGACGCGGGGCTCTCGCTCGAGTTCTTCGAGCGCGACCAGCAGGCGGGTGTGGACGACTACCGCCTGGGCCTCACCGACGAGGCGGCGTTCACCAAGGCCACCGGGCGCACGCCCGGCAGCTACCCCGCCGGGCACAAGGCCATGGTCGAGTCGGCCCGGGCCGCCGACCGACCCGTCATCGCGGCCAACGCCCCGCGCCGCTACGTCCGCGTCGCCCGCAAGGACGGCTTCGACGCCCTGCGCCGCCTCACCCCCGAGCAGCGACGGTTTTTCCGCCTCCCCGACGTCGTCCCCGAGGGCCGATACCGCGACGACTTCATCAAGCTCATGACCGAGGGGCCCGGGCACGGCGACCCCGACCCCGAGGCCCGCCAGAAGCAGGCCGAGGAGATGTTCCGCTCCCAGTCCGTCTGGGACTGGACCATGGCCCAGTCCGTCGTCGACGCCCTCGACGCCGGCGCCGTCCCCGTCCTCCACGTCGTCGGGCGCTTCCACAGCGATTTCGACGGCGGGCTCGTGCAGGCCGTCCGCCTCCTCCGCCCCGGCGCCCGCGTCGTCACCGTCAGCTTCGTCGCCGAGTGGTCCGACGCCCTGCGCGACGACGATCGCGAGCGCGCGGACTTCGTGGTGTACGCGGGTCCGGGCCCGAGCTGATCGCCGTCCCCCCGCGCGGGGGCTCGTACGAGCCCCGGGCGCGAGCCCGGGGTCTCCGCGCATCACCCGCTGACGAACCACACCAGGCGGTAGTTCCCCTCCTCGTACACCATGTCGATCCCGACCCACGACAGCCCCTTGGCCGCCGTGCCCGTCAGCATGAACCGGAACATGCGCCCGCCCAACTGCTCGTAGACGACGCCCGGCGTGCGCTCGCCCATCGGCATCCGCGCGAACAGGCGCTGGATGTCGGCCCGACGCGCGCGGATGCGGTCGAACGCCTGGGCCGGGTCCAGCCCGCGGTCCAGGTACTCGTTCCTCGTGCGCCGGCTCAGCACCTGCCGCAGGAAGGTCTCGGCGTCGCCGTCCTGCAGCGTGTTCCAGATGTGCACCATCACGTGCCGACCGCTCTTGGACACCAGCCGCTTGGACCCGTCGGGCTGCACGACCTCGAGCGTCGACTCGTCCAGGGCCGCCGGGTCGGCGGTCTGCCCCCTCGGGCCCAGGGGCGTCACGCGCGTCTCCGCGCCCGGCAGCCCGCCCAGCAGCGACCGCTGCCCGACCACGCGCTCCTCGCGCGCGCACGCCGCCAGCGCCAGCAAGGCCATGGCCAGCCCGCGCCTCACGCCCGGGCCTCCTGCGCGACCGCCGTGTCCACCGGCGCGGTCTTCGGCCCTTCCCGCCCCCGGCGCCACAGGTCGTGGACGTGGAACGCGTCCGTGCGCTCGGGGGCGTCGGTCCGCCAGTGGCAGCCCCGGCTCTCGCGCCGCCAGTGCGCCGCCCGCGCGATGAGCGCGCCGACCAGCAGCATGTTCTGCGTCTCCCACCCCGCAGGCTCGTCGAAGATCTTGTCGAGGGTGTAGCGGGCCCAGAAGTCGAACATGTCGGCGGCGTCCTCCAGCCGCGCCCCCGTGCGCTCCACCCCCACGTTCTTCCACATCGCGCTCCGCAGGCTCGATCGCACGTCCGCCAGGTCCAGCTCGCCGTGGTCGCTGGGGCGGATGTCGCTCACCAGCCCGGTGGGGCGGCCCCCGGCGTGCCCGTTGACGGACTCCACCGCGGTCCGCCCGGCGATCCGCCCCATCACCAGCCCCTCCAGCAGCGAGTTGCTCGCCAGGCGGTTGGCCCCGTGGATGCCCGTGGACGCCGCCTCGCCCGCCGCCAGCAGCCCCGGCACGTCCGTCCGCGCCGACAGGTCCGTGCGCACGCCCCCGACCATGTAGTGGGCCGCCGGGTGCACCGGGATCAGGTCGTGGGCCGGGTCGAGCTCGAACCGCTTGAGCGTGGCGGCGATCCCCGGGAACCGGGCGCGGAACGTCTTGAGGTGCCGGCAGTCGAGCCAGACGTGCTGCCCCCCCTGCCGCGCCAGCGTGCGCAGAATTGCGCGGCTGACGACGTCGCGCGGGGCCAGCTCCGCGCGGGGGTGCTCGTCGAGCATGAACCGCTGCCCCGAGGCGTCGAGAAGGTGGGCCCCCTCGCCGCGGACCGCCTCCGAGATCAGCTCCCGCGTCGAGCCGGGGAGGTACACCGTCGTGGGGTGGAACTGGACGAAGGGGAGGTCGGCGAGGGTGGCGCCGGCCCGGTAGGCCATCCCCAGCCCGTCGGCGGTGGCCAGGGGCGGATTGGTCGTTTCGCGGAACACCACCCCCGCGCCCCCCGTCGCGAGGATGACGCAGCGGGCCCAGACGATCTGCAGGCGGTACTTGGCGTGAAAGGTAATGGCCCCCAGGACGGGGGTGCCGGGCTCGGCGCTGGGCGTCAGCAGGTCGAGCGCGAAGCAGTTCTCGAAGACGCGGACGCGCTCGGAGGACCGGGCCCGATCGGACAGGCAACGCTGGATCTCGCGCCCCGTGGCGTCGCCGTCGGCGTGCAGGATCCGGGCCGCCCCGTGCCCGCCCTCGCGACCGAGCGCCGGGCGGCCCGACGCGTCGCGATCGACGCGCAGGCCCCACGAGACGAGCTCGGCGATCCCGGCGGGGCCGCCCTCGACGATTCGGCGCGTGGCGTCGGCGTCGCACAGCCCCGCGCCCGCCTCCAGCGTGTCGCGGACGTGTGCATCGACCGAGTCGGCGGCGCCGCACGCGACGGCGATCCCCCCCTGCGCCCACGCCGTGTTGCTCGTCTTCAGGTCGCCCTTGGCCAGGACGATCGTCTCCAGCCCGGCCCCTCGCCCCTGGTCCGACACCTCGATCGCGGCCCGCAGCCCCGCCACCCCGCCCCCGATCACGAGCACGTCGGTGAAGATCTGCGGCAGGAGCCCCGAGCGGAAGGGGATGAGGTATCGGCGTTGGTCGAAGTGCGGGTGCACCGGGGCAAGCGTATCGGCCCCGGGCCCGGGCCGGGGGTTCACGGCGCGGCGGCTCGAGTCACTCGTCGCCCGGGAGCGTCGGGCGGATGAAGTACACGAGCCGCTCGACCTCGCGCGGGAAGAGGAGCGAGGGCGGGCCCGCCCCGGGGGGCGTGTACGACTGGCGGACGCCCATCCACCATGCCTGCATCGTGGGGATGGCGTCGGCGTGCCCGTCGACCATGACGGCGGGGCGGCGATGGAGCGCGTCGTGCGACCCCCGGTTGTCGAAGTCCTCCTCGGATTCGCCCTCCACCGTCTCGATCCCGAAGCTGAAGTAGTCGCGGGCCTCGCGGTGGCTGTGGGACGGCAGGAAGAAGTTGACGTTGCACATGAGCGCGATGGTGTCGGAGGGTCGCTCGGCGTCGTCGAGCCGCCGCCAGGCGCGCGGATGGGCCCGCGACTCCCAGCCCGGCAGGACGTCGCTGTCGATCCGGAGCAGGCGGCGCTCGTCGTCCTGGTTCACCTGGCAGAAGAGCCACCCGTTGGGCGCGTGGTGCTGGATGCCGTTGTGCCCCTGGCGCTCGTAGTCGCGGGCCGACGAGACCTCCGGGCAGCGGAAGACGCCCCGCGGCGCCGGGAACCCGTCGGGCGGGAACTCGACCTGTTCGCCCATCCAGTCGGTCAGCGTGCTCTGCAGCAGCCAGGGGTTGGTGACCGTCCCGCCCTCGGGGAGGACGCGGGTCCACCACCTCAGGCGCGGGGGCAGGTGCTCCTTGAAGGCGGCGGCGTAGGCCTGCACGCCGGTGCCCTGCTGCCGCACGTTCGACAGGCACGTGAGCAGCCGACCCTGACGCCGCGCCGACCCGAGGGCGGGCAGGAGCACGGCGATCAGGATCCCGATGATCGCGATCGTCACGAGCAGTTCGATGAGCGTGAACCCGCGGCGGGTGTTGGCGATTGATCGCATCACCGCCGACAGTCTACCGCGCCGGCTTGGCGCAGCCGCAGCCCGTTCCGCACGATTCCTGACCCTTCGCGGCATCCGGGACCGGCGTCCGCCCCGCCCCGAACAACCGGTCGAGCTTGGCCCTGAGGAAGCGGGCGTGGTGCTCCAGGTGCCACGTCGCCGTGCCCAGCATCTGGTGGACCGTGAGCGGCCCACGCTCGGGGTGCAGCGCCCGGCGCTTCCACTGGTCGGGGGTCAGGGTCGCCATCCAGTCGGCCGTCCACAGGCGCAGCGTGTGGACGACCGCCAGGAAGCCGCCCATCGACGTGGTGTGGGCGTCGCCCCGGGAACCAGGGGCGGGCCCCGCGGTCGGACGCCCGCCCAGCCCATAGACGTTCGCGTCGACGAAGGCGTTCTCGTCCCAGACGGCCAGCACCGGGTGGTCCTCGGCCACGGCCCGCCGCATGCGGTGCGCATAGACCAGTTCGGCGTCGGCCAAGTGCCCCAGGAGCACGCGCACGGGCCACGCCCCCACGCCCGCGTCCGCCGGGAACGCCCGGTCATACTGCTCCGGCGTCAGGGAGAAGATCCGGCGGTCGAAGTTCTCGATGCCCCGCCGATACCGCGGCAGCAGCGCCTCGATGGATAGAGCGATCACCCGCTCCATGGTCTCCGCCCCGGCGCACTCCGGGGCGGTCGGGCAAGGCGTCGGCGTGGGCATCGATCGATCTCCTCGGTGTCGCGGTACGGTAGGTCGGCGGCGGTGGTACGCTCCGCCCATGACCAGCGTTCCGCCGCCCGGCACGCCCGACGCCTCGGCCGCACACCGCCTCGCCCTGCGCGTCGTCACCCAGCCCCGCGAGACCAACCACTACGGGACCATCTTCGGCGGGGTGATCCTCTCCTACATCGACCAGGCGGGGTTCGTCGAGGCACGCCGCCACGGGGCCCACCGCTGGGTCACCGCGTCCATGGACCGCGTGGACTTCAAGGCCCCGGTGCACACCGGCGACATCGTCAGCTTCCTCACACGGACCGTGCGGTGCGGGACCACCTCGGTCACCGTCGCCGTCGAGGTCGAGGTCGAGTCGCCGGTGGGGGGGGACCCGGTGCCGGTGACGGCGGCGACCATGACGCTGGTGGCGGTCGACCGGGGGGGCAAGCCCCTGCCCTTCCGCTCCGCACCGAGCGAGCCCGCGTGATAGGCTGAGCGCCGACCGGAGGACGCCCCGCCCATGATCGACCACGACCGGCTCAAGACCCAGCTCCGCGACGGCCGGCTCGTCGCCACCATCCGCTGCCCGAAGATCACCGACTTCGAGAAGCCCGGCCTCCTGAGCGACCTCTCCAAGGAGGCCGCCGCCAACGGGCACCGCCTGGCGCTCGACCTCGCGGCCGTGCAGCTCATGGGCTCGTCGGGCATCGGGCTGCTGCTCTCGCTGAACAAGGAGCTGCGCGAGGCGGGCGGAAAACTCGCGATCTGCAACGTCGCCGACGAGATCGTCGAGATGCTGCGCGTCTCCCACCTGCTCCGCGTGCTGCCGCTGCACAAGGACCTGGACGCGGCGGTCCGGGCCCTGGCGTGAGCGACGCGGCGCCACGACCGGCCCCGGCGCGGCTCGCCGTCCTCATCTCCGGCGGCGGGCGCTCCCTGGTCAACCTCCACGACCGCGTGCTCGACGGGACCGTGCCCGCCACCATCGAGCTCGTGGTCGCCAGCCGCGAGTGCCCCGGGTCGGCCCGGGCCCGGGCCCGGGGCCTGCGCACCGTCGTCGTCGAGGGCGAGATCCCCCCGGACAGGCTGGGCGATCTGCTCCGCGGGGCCCGCGTGGACTGGGTCGTGCTCGCCGGGTACCTCAAGTACCTGCACGTGCCCCCGGGCTTTGCCGGGCGCGTCGTCAACATCCACCCGGCCCTCCTCCCCGAGTTCGGCGGCAAGGGGATGTACGGGCATCGCGTGCACGAGGCCGTCCTCCGCTCCGGCGCCCGTGAGTCCGGGTGTACGGTTCACCTGGTGGACGACCGGTTCGACCATGGCCCGATCCTGCTCCAACGGCGCTGCCAGGTGCTGCCCGCCGACACGCCCGACACGCTCGCCGACCGCGTCTTCGAGCTCGAGAAGCGGGCCCTGCCCGAGGCGCTCGCGGCCCTGATCCGGTCCGAGGGGGCCCGGCGATGATCGCCCGAACGCTCGCCCTGTGCGCGGCGCTGGTGCTCGCCGTCGCCCCCGCGCCGGCGCAGCCCGAGCGCCCCCGCGACCCGGCCCTCTCCGCCCTCGCGGCCCGCAAGATGGCCGACGAGGCCCTCGCCGCCTTCCGCGCGGGCGACCTCGACAGGGCCGAGGCGCTGCTGCGCGATCAACTGGCGCTCCAGCCCGGGCATCCGACGGCGCTGTACAACCTGGCCTCCGTCGCCGCGGCCCGCCGACAGACCGCCGAGGCCCTCGAACTCCTGCTCGACGCGGTCCAGCAGGGGTTCGACGACGTCCGCCGACTGCGCACCGACCCGCTCCTGCGGCGCGTCCGCGAGGAGGACCGTTTCAAGGCCCTGCTGGAGCGCTGGCCCGACGTGCTGCGCCTGCAGGCGGAGAACAACCTCGCCGCGGTGCGCCGGCTGTTCCCCGGATCGCTGGAGGAGTCGCGCGACGAGGAGCTCCGCGTCATCTACCTCTCAGCGTACGACGCCGTCTCCACCGAGCAGGCCCGGGCGGAGGTGACGCGCGTCGCGGCGTGGGCCCGCGCCCACGTCTTCGCCAAGGCCGCGCCAGGGCCCGACCCCGATCCCTGGGTCGTCGTCGTGCTCCCGCAGCCGCCGCAGTTCCTGGCCTGGGCCCGGGGCAAGTACGGCGACGCGGCCCTGTCCCTGGGAGGGGCCGTCGGCGGCGAGTACGACCACTCCACCAAGCGCCTGGTCAGCCGCGACCTGGGCTCGAGCCTCCGGCACGAGTTCATGCACGTGCTCCACTGGCGTCACGTCACCGCCGCCGGGCAACTGCACCCGGTGTGGGTCATGGAAGGCCTGTGCAGCCTCCCCGAGGACTACGACGCGGACGCCGAGGGCTGGCGCCCGGCCCCGTCGTGGCGGACCAATATCAGCAAGCGCCTGGAGCGCGCCGGCAAGCTGACCCCCATCGCCGAGCTCGCCGCCCTTTCGCAGGAGCGGTTCATCAACGACCGCCCGCTCTCCAAGTACGCCCAGGCCCGCACGCTCTTCCTCTACCTCTCGCAGCGGGGCGTGCTGGCGGAGTGGTACGGGGCGTTCGTCGACGGGTTCGAGAAGGACCCGCGCGGCGTCGACGCCATCGAGGCCGCGCTGGGCAAGCCCCTCAAGGACGTCGACAAGGACTACCGCGCCTGGCTCCGGGCCCTCCCCGACGCCGCCGAGCAGATCCGCCCCGGCATGGCCAGCCTCGGCCTCGAAGTGGTCAACGGCACGGGCGAGGGCCCGATCGTGGCGGAGATCGAGCGGCGCGAACCCGACTTTCCGCTCAGCAGGGGCGATGTCATCGTCGCCCTTGACGACCGACCCATCAACGACCTCCCGGAGCTGGTCCGCGTGCTCGGGGGCTACGAGCCGGGCGACCAGGTGCGCCTGTCCGTCCGCAGGGGGCACCGGCGCCACGAGTTCCCCGTCCGCCTCGTCCCCCGCTGAGCCCCGCAACCGCGGCCCGCCCTCGCCCGTATACTTGGCGTGGCATAGTATGCCACGGAAGGCACGCCCCGGAGCCCCCCATGAAGATCGAGACCGACCTGATGCGCGGCGCCGGTCCCGCCGCCGTCCTCAAGCTCCTCGAACGCCGCCCCATGTACGGCTACGAACTCGTCGACGCCCTCGACCGCGCCACGCAGGGGGTCCTGGCCATGGGCCAGTCCACCCTCTACCCCCTCCTCTACAACCTCGAAGCCAAGGGCCTCATCGAGGGCTACTGGCGCCAGGCCGACGACACCGGCAAGGAACGCAAGTACTACCGCCTGACGCCCCGAGGCCGCAAGCGCCTGGCCGCGGACGCCCGCCAATGGCGTCGCCTCACCGCCGCCATGTCCGCCCTGGGCGTCGTCTCCTTCGTCCCGGGGGTGGCTCGATGAACGCCCACGCCGCCCGGGCTTCGCGCCTGGCACGTCTCCTCCGCGCTCCCCTCTCGGCGCTGGTGCGCGGCCGGCTGCGCCACCGCTGGCCGGAGATGATCGACGCGTCGGACCTGCCGCCGACCCTCCGCGAACTCGCTTCGCAGGTCGTCGCCCGCACCCGCCTCTGGCCGGGCGAACGCGAGGACGTCGCCCGCGAGCTCTGCGCCCACTTCGCCGACGGGCTGTGCCTGGGCCGATCCGCCGACGACCTCGCTCGGTCCTTCGGCGACCCCGGCGCCGCGGCGCGCATGATCCGACGCGCCAAGCGCCGCTCTCGGCCGCTCGCCTGGATCCTCTGGGTCCGCGCCTGGCAGGCGCTGGGGTGCGTGCTGGCGCTCCTGCTCGCCGTGTACGTCGTCCTGCTGGCGCGCTTCGCCGCCGGGGAGCCGACGGTCGCCCGCAACTTCACGCGCGAGATGAACGAACGCATCCTGGCCACCCGACCCGAGGACCGGGCCTGGCCCGTCTACGCCCGAGTGTTCATCAACCTCGCCGACGCGATCCTGGCCAGGACGCGCGACGCCGATGGGCAACAGATCGACCTGTGGGCGGTCCGCCCCGGTCAGCCCCACTGGGACGAGTTGGTCCGGGTCCTTCGGGCCCACGCCGCCGACCTCGCCGACCTCCGCCAGGCCACGCGCCTGCCCGCCCAGGGGCTGGCGTTGAGCGACGCCACGCCCCCCGAACTGCATGAGTGGTCGAGGCGGGTGGCGGCGGAGGCCCGGCAGCCCGAGCCCGTCTTCGCCCCGCCCTCCGACAACCCCTTCCTGGTCACGGTCTTCATCCCGAGCCTGGGTCACGCCCGCACCATGGCGCGGGTGCTCTGCGCCGACGCCCGACTGGCCCTGACCGAAGGCGACCCCGACCGCGCCCTCGACAACTGGACCGCCACGCTCGACCTCTCCCGGCACCAACTGGAACACCCCGTCCTCATCGCCGCACTGGTCTCCGTGGCGATCGACGCGTTGGTGTTCGACGAGGTCGGGCAGGCCCTGGCCGATCAGGCCGAGGCCCTTGGCGACGCTCACCTGGCCCGGCTGGTCCATCGACTCGCCGCGGTCCCCGACATGCCGCTGGCCCGGGCCCTCGAAGGCGAGCGGGCCTTCTTCCTCGACTTCCTGCAACGGGCCTACACCGACGACGGCTCGGGCGACGGGCGTCTGACCCCGGCCGGCGTCGCCCTCATGGACGGGCTCGCCGGCGAGGGCTTCGGCGCCGAACCGCGCGCCGGCCCGACCCAGTACGTCGCCGGCGCGGGCCTCCTGGCCCTGGACGTCGGGCGCAGGCGCGTGCGCCAGGAGCACGAGCGCGTCCTCGACGCCATGCTCCGCCACGCCGACACCCCCCTGTGGCGCCGCCCCCCCCTGACCACGACCGTGGAACTCGAGCGCCTCGCGTCGGACCCGATCCGCTCGGCGTCGATGAAGCCCATCGCGCTCCTCACGCCCGCGCTGGAAAAGGCGGCCCAGCAGGCCGACCTCCACGCCGCGCACCGCGACGCCGCCGCCACCGCCATCGCCCTGGAGATCCACCGCCGACGCCGCGGCGGGTACCCCGCGACCATCGCCGGCCTCGTCCCGGACTTCCTCCCCGCCGTTCCCATCGACCGTTTCAGCGGAGACCCCTTCGGCTACCTCCCCGCCGGCGCCCCGTGGTCCAAGGGCAAACCCGTCCTCTACTCCGTCGGTGCCAACCTCCAGGACGATGCCGGCGAGCTCGTCGGCTCCAACCCCCGGCCGGCCTGGCAGACGCGCGAGACGCTCGACCGCTGGAAGGCGGTCAACGACCCGCGCCTGCGCGACCCCGCGTACCAGGGCGACTGGATCCTCTGGCCCAAGCCGCCGGAGCCCGAGAAGCCCGCGGAGTAGCGCCGGCGCTCATGAACGGACGCGCCGCCGCGTTGGTGCGTGAAGAGCTCGTCGAGTGCTGACCGCCGATCCGCGCCACCCAGCCGTGCCACCGAGGACCGCTCGGGGTCCTCGGTGTTCCGTGCGCCACGGACTGTTCGGCACCGAGGAACCTCAGAGCCGGTTCCTCGGTGGCACGCCCCCGCGACGCCCCGAGCAAGGCCCCATGCCTCCCCAGAGCGGGCGGCATGCCACCCGTCGAACCCCCACCCCGCTCACGTGCGCAGCCTCGAACCCCTCCGCGGACGGAACGCCGGCAGCCCCAGCAGCACCGCGACGCCCGCCGGCGCCGGGACGATCGTGACCGTGGCTTCCTCAAGGATCGCGTCGGTGGTGAATCTGGTGACCGTGCCGGCCTCGTTCACGTAGACGACGAACTGGTTGCCGAGCGGCGGCGATGGCCACGTGGAGCGGAACCAGTCCCCGGTGATGCGGATCGTTCGGCTGTCGCCCCCGACGCTGCCCGCGATGAAACGGTAGAGGATGGCCGTCACGCCGTTCGTGGGGTCGAACCCCTGCCAGATGACGCCGATCGCGAAGGTTGACTGACCGGTCACGATGCGGCCCGTGGTGTCGGGGTTGAAACTGTTGTCGAGCTTGACGCCGCCGACGATCATGTAGGTGTCCCAGAACTGGGGCATGCCCTGCCTCTTCCAGAGGTTGAAGCCGCTGGCGGGGCTGATGTCCTGGTTCATCCGGTTGGCGACCGAGCTCTGCAACCGCTCGGAGACGCCGAACGTGTCGCTCGCGTTGGCGCCTACGAAGCGGATCTCCTCCAGTGTGGCTGAGGACCAGCCGAAGACCGGGGCCGGGCTCACCCAGCCGGCGCGTTGGCGCATGTACACGTGCGTGCCCGGCGTGACTTCAAGGTGGCTCGACCACGGCCCCTGCTGGCTCGCCGCGACTTCGAACCGCATGCACCCGTACCCCTCGAACGGCTGGGCCGCCGCCACCCCGGCGGTCATTCCCACGACCGCGATCAGCGACTTGGGGTTCATCGTTGGCCTCCTGACCGCGCCGTCGGCGTGCCTCAACGGCGCCGACGCCGGGCGAGCAGGCCCGCCAGCACCGCCGCCGACGCCGGGCCCGGCACGATCGTGACCACCGCGCCCTCCGCGAGCGCGTTTCCGGCGAGCTTGGTGGCGACTCCCGACTGGGCGTCGTAAAGCAGGAAGTGATGGCCGACGGGCGCCGGCGTGGCGCTGACGAACCAGTTCGCCCCGATGCGGATGGAGCGCGCCCCGCCCGGCGCCGTTCCCGCCGTGAAGCGGAGGTAGAGGCTCGCCGCGGGGTTCGACGGGTCGAAGCCCTGCGTCGGGGGCGTGGGGCTCCCGGGGATCGGCTGACTCATCACCACGCGCCCCGTCGTGTCGGGGTTCACGGCGTGGTCGATCTTCCGCCCCGTCGGCGTGTCGTACACCGACCACGCCGACCACGACCCCTGCTTCTTCCACAGCGTGAACGCGCCGGTGACGTCGGGCGTGTACCACCCGGGCGATCCGACCGCCGCCTCCGTCAGGGCCAATCCGTCCGTCGCGTCGGCGCCGTCGAAGCGCACGTGCTCGAACGTCGTGCCCGACCACCCGCTGACCGCCGCCCGCCCCCCCCCCCCCCTTCCCAGC
>VGXM01000050.1 GCA_016873295.1 Phycisphaerae bacterium | reverse complement strand
GAGCAGGGCGTCGACGACCAGCGCCGGGCGCGACCCGAGCCGGCGCACGACCGCCGCCACCCCTCCGGGCGTCGCGCGGGCCGTCGGCAGGCGCATCGCCCGCGCGATCTCGAACTGGACGCGGGCGTCGCCGCGAAGGCCCACCGGGCTCGTCGAGAGCGCCACGCCCACCGTGACGCCGGCGTTGGAGAGGTGACGGGCCATCGCCAGCCCATCCCCGCCGTTGTTGCCCGGCCCGCAGAACACCAGGGCCGCCCCGGGCGGATCGCCCAGCATCTCGAGCGCCACGTCCGCCGCGTTGCGGGCCGCGTTCTCCATGAGCACGATCGACGGCACGCCGAAACGCTCGGTCGCGACGCGATCGATCTCGCGGGCCTGTTCCCGGCCGACCAGGTAGACCGCCGCCACTCGCCGACCCGCCGCCGCCGATGGCCTTCGCCGCCTCGCCGCCATGCATCGCTCCTTCCCCGCGCCGAGCCGCACGGGCGGGGTACCGTTCCCGCCTGATTATCGCCTGGGCCATCGCCATCGCCGCGCTCGCCTTCCCCGCGGCGGGCCTCCTCGCCTACGCGGGGATCCTGGCGTACCGGCATGCGCGGACCATGCGGCTGGTCCCGACCGCACGCTCCGGGCTGGCCCTCGCCGACGCCGACCCGCCCGACGCGCCCGTGTGCATCGTCGTCCCGGCCCACAACGAGGAGCGGGTCGTCGCGGGCCTGATCGAGTCGCTCAGGGCCCAGGACCACCCGCGCCTGTCCGTGGTGCTCTCGCTCGACCGCTGCACCGATGGCACGCGGGCGGCGGCCCTTGACGCCATCGCGGGCGACCCGAGGTTCCACCTCCACGAGATCGACCGGTGCCCCGACGACTGGGCGGGCAAGGTGCACGCCATCTGGTCCGCGGTGGAGCGGGCCCCCGCCGCCCGCGACGCCGACTTCCTCCTCTTCGCCGACGCCGACACGGTCTTCTCCCCCCGGTGCGTGTCGGCGTGCGTCGCGATGATGGCGCACCGGGGCCTGGACCTGCTGAGCCTGCTCAGCACGCTGACGACGGACCGGTGGTTCGAGCGGTGCATCCAGCCCGTCGCCGGGCTGGAGCTGGTCTACCAGTTCCCCCTGACGCGATCAAACGCCCCCAACGCCGTGCGCCCCTTCGCCAACGGGCAGTTCATGCTCTTCCGCGCCCAGGCCTATCGGCGCGTCGGTGGGCACGCGGCGGTCCGCGGCGAGCTGCTCGAGGACCTGGCCCTGGCGCGGCTGGTCGCCGAGCGCGGGCTGGCCCCCGGCGTCGCGCTCGCCGACGGGGTCCTGCGGTGCCGCATGTACCCGGACTGGCCCGCCTTCCGCCGCGGGTGGAAGCGGATCTACACCGAATCCGCCAAGCGGCGCTCGTCGCGCCTGCGGCGCTCGGCGTGGCGCGTGCGAGCCCTCGGCGCGATCCTGCCGGCGTGCACGCTGGCCCTCATCGCGGTCTCGGCGGCGGCGCTGGTCGCTCGCCCCGGGGGGCTCGACCTGGGCGCGCCGCGCCTTGGAGCGGCGCTGGGCGTGGCGGCGCTGGCGGCGTGGTGGTGGGCCCTGGCGCGGATCTACGCCTCCTGCGCCTCACCGCGCTGGGCCGTCTTCGCCGCGCCCTGGGCGTTCTGGAGCGTCGGGTCGATCCTGGCCGATGCGGCCCGCGACCTCCGCCGAGGCGTCCCCACGCAGTGGGGGGGGCGCACCTACGCCCGCGCCGACCGGGCCTGAACGCCGGGTGGCGTGCTTCCTGCTCTGAGGAAGCACGCTGCTCGGTGCCGCGGAGAGTCGGCGCCGCGCCCCATGCTTCCCCAGGGCGGGGAGCACGCCACACGCGCCCCGATCGTCACTTGGCCTTCTTGAACATCTCCAGCCGCCCCGTCATCTCGGCCTTCATGTCGGGGTCGCGCGTCAGCTCGACGGCCCGCTCCTGCGTCTTGATGGCCTCCGCCACCTGCCCCTTGCGGAAGAGCGCGAGCGCCACCGTGTCCAGGATCATCCCGTCCTCGTTCCGGGTCAGTTCCCCGGCCCGCTGCGACAGCTTGAGGGCCAGGTCGAAGTCGCGGTTCTCGAGCCCCTGGTCGTCGAGGATGCTCCACGCGATCGAGTTGAGCATCTGGGCGTTGTCCTTGAACTGCCCCTCCGTCAGCGGCTTGATGAAGGCGTACGCCTGCTCCGGCTGCTTCATCTCGATCGCCATCGTGCGGAACTTCCACTGCGCGAACCCGCCGAACTGCTCCGGGTCCAGCGCCATCAGCTCGTCGACGGCCTTGATCGCGTCCTCCCACTTCTGGGCGCGGGCCGCCTGGCGGAATCGGTCGTTGATGGGCTTGGCCTTCGCCATGATCTCGGCCCGCTTGCGGGCCGCCGACGCCGCCTTGTCGATGTCGAACGCGCCCGCGATCACCTGGTCGAGCACCTTGTCCATCTCGCCGCCCATGGGGTGGCCGATCCACGCGATGCGACCGTCGCCATTCACCACGAACGCGGAGGGGATGCCGTCCTGGCCCGCGGCCTCCATCCACGTCTTGGCCATCGACGCGTCATCGCCCCCGAACGCCACGCGATACTCCATCTTGTCGCCCATCTGCTCGACGAACGACCGCACGTCGCCCAGGGCGCCCTTCTCCTCCCAGATCGCCACGCCGATGATGGTCGCCTTGTCCTTGACCCTTGCCTGCAGTTCCGTCAGGTGCGGAATGCTCACCCTGCACGGGCCGCACCACGTCGCCCAGAACTCGACGACGTACACCTTGCCCTTCTCCAGTCCCTTGACCGCTTCGCCCTTCACCCACGTGTCGACCTCCAGCTTGGGGGCCGGGTCGCCGACGGTGAGGATCTTCCTGGCCGCCGACTCCTGCTTCGGCGCGTCCTGCTGCCCCCAGACCACCGCGGGACCGCCCAGGAGCAGCCCCGTCGACACGATGACGCCCATGATCGCGCTTCGCATTGAATCGCTCCCTGTCTGCCGACGACCGGGTCGCCAGGCGATCCACGCCCGATTCCCCGCCGCGGCTTGTCGATGGTAACCCCGGCTCCGCGCCGCCGTACCGCCCCCGCGGACCGCCCGCCACTACAATTCGTCAGGCCTCGGCAGAACGGCGGCTGTTAGGGATGCGGGAGCAAGCGCTCCGATGGCGCAGCGAGGATCAGGATCTCTGTTCATCGGATTGCTCGGCAGCGCGGCCCTGCACGCCGGGCTCGCGCTCGCGGTCCTGCTCTCCCCATCGTCTGTCGGCCCGGCCGATCCCGCCGACCCGGGCCAGTCCGTGCTGCTGCTCCCCCCGCCCCCCCCGGAGCCGCCGCCCCCCCCGCTGGGCTTGCCCGACGAGTCGGCCACGGGGAAGGCGTGGCTCGGCGTGCTCGATCCGACGCCGCACGCCGCCCCGGCACCGGGCCAGTCGGAGCAGGCCGCGCTCTCGCCCCGGCCCGCCGACGCCGAGCCCCCTTCGGCCGAGGCCGGGACGCCTGGCCTCACCGCGTCTGCGGAGCACCGCGACGCCGTCGCCGAGCCCAACCAGGCGCCGGCGTCGATGGTGCCGGCGCCACGCCCCGCCCCGCCCCCATCCGAGGCCGTCGACGCGCCGAGCACCGAGCCGCTCATCCTCGAGGTCTCTCGACCGGACGACGTGCCCGCCCAAGCCGAGCCCGCCGCCGCGGAGCCCGTGTCCGACTCTGAGACCTCACCGCCGGCGCTGCCAACCCAATCGGCCATCGAGCCCGCCGTGCCGTCTCCCGGCACGGACGAGCGCCCGGGCTTGCTCGACCCGCGCGAGTCCGACGCCGTGAGCGCGACGCTCATCCCCGACGCCGTGCCGGGCCGCCCGCTCGCCGCCCACGGCCTGCGGATCACGACCGTCCGTCCACGCTGGCCCATCTCGACGCGCCTGACGCGCGACCCGGCCAACCCCACCGTGCGAGTGAGCTTCTCGCGTGCCGGCCGCGTCATCAACGTCGAGTTCGTCAGGCCCACGGGCTTCGAGGACGTCGACGAGCCCCTGCGCACCGCGCTCTACAAGTGGACCGCGACCGGCGCCCCCCTTGCGGCACTGCCGCCGCACGCCGACCCCGCGCAGCCCGAGCCAGGCCTGACCATCACGTTCCGCGTCGTGCTTCAGTAGGTCAGGGCAGCCCGCCCCGACCGCTGCCCGCCCCGCCGGCGTCGCCCGCGATGCTCGACCGCATCGCCGTGTCCGCCTCGATGTTCCGCAGACGCTGGTAGTCCATGATGCCCAGCTGCCCCTTCTTGAAGGCCTCGGCCACCGCCAGCGGCACCTCGGCCTCCGCCAGCACAAGCTTGGCCTTGTTCTCCTCGATCGCCGCCTTGTTCTCCTGCTCCAGCGCCAAGGCCAGGGCCCGGCGCTTCTCGGCCTCGGCCTGGAACCGCTGCTTGTCCGCGAGCGCCTGGTCGGCCTGAAGCTTGGCGCCGATGTTGTCGCCCACGTCGATGTCCATGATGTCGATCGACAGGATCTCGAACGCCGAGCCCGCGTCCAGACCCTTGGCCATCACCGTCTTGGAGATCTTGTCCGGGTTCTCCAGCACTTCCTTGTGGCTCCCCGACGAGCCGATCGTCGAGACGATGCCCTCGCCCACGCGGGCCACGATCGTCTCCTCCGTCGCCCCGCCGACCAGGCGCGGGATGTTGGTCCGGACCGTCACGCGCGCCTTGGCCTTCAGCTGAATGCCGTCCTTGGCCACCGCGTCGATCGTCGACCGGGCCTGAACCTGCGAGGGACAGTCAATGACCTTGGGGTTGACGCTCGTGTTCACGGCGTCGAGGATGTCGCGCCCCGCCAGGTCGATCGCCGTCGCCGTGCTCCAGGGGAGCTCGATCTTCGCCGAGCGGGCCGCGATCATCGCGGAGATCACGCGGGGCACGTTCCCGCCCGCCATGTAGTGCGTCTCGAGGGCGCTGGTCGGGATGTCCAGCCCGGCCTTGACGGCGCGGATGCGGCTGAACACCACCGTGCGGATGTCCACCTTCCGCAGACGCATCCCGATGATCTCCAGCAGACCCACGTGGGCGTTCGAGAGCAGCGCCTGGATGTACAGGCTGATGAACTGCCCGATCACCGCCATCATGATGAGCAGGAACAGCGCCCCGACGATGCCGATCACGATCCACACGGGGGTGGGCATGGCATTGACTCCCAACAGCGCCGGGCGGCCCGCCGACGGCGCGGCCCCAGTATACAGGCCCCGCGCCCGGTCCGCCTCTACACCGCCCGCACCTTCACTTGCGTCCCCTCCACGTGCACCACCTTCACCCTCGACCCCGCCGGGATCATGAACGTCTGGGCCAGCGCGTCCATCCGGTGCTCGCCGATCCGAACGACCCCCACGGGCCTCAGGTCCGTCAGCGCGACGCCCTCGGCCCCGATCAACGCCAGCCGGCTCTCCTGCTCGTGACGCTCCGCCTCGCGCCGGGCCTCGACCTCCTCGTCCGACGGCACGCCGATCATCTTCCGCCCCAGGGGCGTGTGACGCCACAACTGCAACGCCCCGAACCCGACCACCGGCCCGAGTACCGCGACGGTCAGCATCCCCGCCACACCCCACACCGTCTCGTAGATGAACAGGCACACCACCCCCGCGATGGCCACGACCACGGCGGTGACCGTGATCACTCCCGCCGATGGCACGAAGACCTCCAGCACCACCAGCAGGATCGCGGCGCCGATCAGGCCCAGTCCCCACAGCAGCATCGGGTCCATGTCAGGTCGTTCGCTCCGTGCCGGGTCGCCCCGGGCTTCCCGCGATCCCGCCCTCCATCGCCTCGACCACGATGCGGAAGGGCGTCACCTCGATCACGCGCACCCGGGCTCCGGCGTCGACGAACCCCAGCTCCGACACCACGTCGTACTCCTCGTCGCCGATCCGCACCTTGCCCGCGGGCCGCAGGGGCGTCGACGCCACGCCCTCCATCCCCGCCTGGGCACGCGCCGCCCCCGGGCCCATCGCCGCCAGCAGCGTCACGTCCCCCTCCTCCGGCATCTCCACGTCCTTGATGATCAGCCTGTTGAGCACCGGGAGCGAGCCGAAGTGGCGCGTGATGAAGTAGATCCCGGCCCCCGCCGTGATCGCCGCCAGCAGCACCGTCACCACCCCCATCGACAGGTCGCGCCCGGTCGTCTCCTGCCCGGGGAACATCTGGTCCTTGCCCGGCACGAACGTCCCCACCAGCCCCCCGAAGAGCAGCACCAGCCCCAGGATCCCCGGCACCCCGAACCCGGGGATCACGAAGATCTCCAGCGCGATCAGCAGCACGCCCCCCGCGATCGCCGCCACCTCCCACCAGTTCGCCATCCCGATGAGCATGGGCGGCGCCAGCAGCGTGACCAGCGCCAGGGCCGCCACGCCCCCAGGCAGCACCAGCCCGGGGTTGGCCATCTCCAGGAACATCGCCAGCAGGAACGTCACGATCAGCACCCCCCGCACGATCGGGTTGGACAGGAAGAACACCAGCCCCTCCGACCAGCTGGGGTCGAAGCGGATCACCGTCGTCGCCCCGCACAGAGCCCTGATGTTCGCCTCCGTGCGCACGGGGTGCAGCGACCCGTCCGCCCCCACGTTCGCCGCCAGCCCGAAGAAGCGCATGTCCTCGGAGTTCAGCACGATCGGGCCCGTTCCGTCCGAGACCTTCTGCACCAGTTCGTACTTGCCCACGTCCGCCGCGGCGATCGTGGGGCGGATGCTGGGCTGGCTCAGCCCGCTCCGCACCGCCGCCCCCACGCTCGACGCCGTGGGCGACGCGGGCACCACCGGCTTCCACCCCTCCGCGGGCGTCCCGTCCGGCTGAACCTCCGTGATGGGCCCGGTCGGGACCTGGGCCGCCCGGTCCTCGGGTCGCACGCCCCGCCCTCGGGCCGGCTCCCGCGACTCCTCGCGGCCCCCGCCCAGCGAGGCGATCCGGGGCGTCTGATCCGTGCGCTCGCCCGGGAAGAGCATCTCGAACTCGGGCTTGGTCAGGCACAGTTGCTGCCCGGTCTCCTTGTGCCGGACCAGCCACAGTTGTGCGTCGCTGACGACCATCGCCTGCACGAGCTGCTCGTCGTAGACATAGCGCCCCAGCGCGCGGTTGTTGCGCTGGGCCGAGTCGATGATCTCCGAGAGCAGGGGGGGCAGGACCTTCTCCAGCTGCCCCCGGCTCAGCGGCTTGGGCCCGCCCATCCCCGCGGCGACGGGCTTGATGTCCCCCATGCTCGCCGGGTCGTTCACGATGATCCGCCCGCTCGCCAGGGCGATCAGGGCCCCGCCCGAGTAGGCCCGCGTGTTGATCCACGCGACCGTGCGCACGCCCGCCTGCTTGATGTCGGCGGCGATCCCCAGGGCCGAGTAGAGCTCGCCCCCGGGGCTGTCGATGTCGAACACGATCAGGTCGGCCCCGCCCCGGGTCGCCTGCCCGATCCGACGCGACACGCTCTGGCGCGTCACGGGCGTGAGTTCCTCCCGGATCGTGATGATCGCGACGTTCTTGGCCGCCAGGTCCGCGGGAACGGCGATCGCGGCGCCGGGCTGGTCGGCGGCCCGGGCCGCGCCCTCCCCCAGCACGACGGCCACGACGCTGACCAGCGCGAGCATGAGCCGGACGACGGGCCTCCAGCCCCGTCCCACCCCCGCCCACCCTTCGAGGTTCATGCTCACGTGTTCAGTATAGATCCGGGGCCCGGTCCCCCGGTTTCACGCGCCCGCCACGCCGGGCTCCCGGGCCTCGACGCTCCACCGCATCGACTCCCCCCGGCAATCGACGTGCACCGAGAAGTACCCGGGCCGGCCGCCGGGCGCCGGCGCCTCCACGCTCCGGACCAGCGGCCAGATGATCTGCCGATCGGTCGTGGGCAGCGGCAGGAGGTCCAGCTCGCCCTCCTCGAACCACTCGAGGCGCCCCTCCTCCATGTCGTGCGGCTCGATCCAGACCGGTCCCATGACCCGGTACAGGAACAGCAGCCAGTGTCCCCGCCCCTCGTACGCCGCCTCGCTGATCATCCCCAGCAGGTGCAGGCGCTCGATCGGGATGTCCAGCCCCGCCTCCTCCAGGATCTCGCGCCGGGCACACTGGGCCGGGCTCTCCCCCGACGCCACGTCCAGCTTGCCCCCGATCGGCGAGCACAGCCCCTTGTTGGGCTCGCGCAGGCGCCGGAGCAGCAGGATCCGCCCCCTCGCATCGCGCAGGTCGCACAGCGTCGCGATGCGGTAGGGGAGCGAGGGATCCGAACCGGTCACGGCGGCGCTCATGGCCCGCAGCGTAGTGCGCACGCCCTCACGGGTGCCACGGGTCATCGGGCCCTTCGCCCGATGACCCGTGCGGCTGTTGTGACCGTTCGAAAGGGCGGCACGGGCGACCGAGCTCGCCCGTGGCACCCTTGTGGCTCCGGGTGCCACGGGTCATCGGGCCCTTCGCCCGATGACCCGTGCGGCTGTTGTGACCGTTCGAAAGGGCGGCACGGGCGACCGAGCTCGCCCGTGGCACCCTTGTGGCTCCGGGTGCCACGGGTCATCGGGTGCTTCGCCCGATGACCCGTGCGGCTGTTGTGACCGTTCGAGAAGGCGGCACGGGCGACCGAGCTCGCCCGTGGCACCCGGGCTACCGGATGGGATCCATGGGCAGGGCACCATCGCGATCTCCCGCGTACCAGCGGGCGGACGACCAGGCCCAGTCCGCTGCCTGTCGCACAAGCCCGCGTCGCACCGGGTTCGCATGGATGTAGCGGATCTTCTCCGGCAACTCGGTGTTGGCCCACTCATTGCGGTCGTACCCGCCGCCTGCGAGCCAGAAGGCGTAGCTCCCTCGGTACGCTAGGCGCTCGAGAATCGGGGCCCGCAGTTGCCTCCATCGCGCAATGACGAGGCGCCCAAACGGCCCCTTGAGCGAGTGGAGGATGGTCCGAACAGCGACCTCATCGGGCGGCACCAGCACGATGTGCACGTGCTCGGGCATGACCACATACGCCAGAAGCCGGAACCCGAGCCCATCCCGCGTCGCGCCGAGGCGCTGCACGAACAGATCCTTGATCCGGTCGTTGCCAAAGAGCGGCAGGCGGTTGAAGCAGGAGAACGTGAGGAACCGGGCCATCCGCGGGATCTCGCGGCGTTGCCTGGTCCGGTACACATAGCCGCGTGCGTCGATCGCCATCTCCAGCAGCCTACCCGACGCCCTGCTCGGGCGTCTCCAACCGGGTGCCACGGGTCATCGGGTGCTTCGCCCGATGACCCGTGCGGCTGTTGAGAGCGCTCGAAAGGGCGGCACGGGCGACCGAGCTCGCCCGTGGCACCCCGTTCGAGTCGCGGCGCGCGCTCAACCGATACCCTTGCCATGACCGCCCCCACGCCGACCCTCACGTCGATCTCAACCCCACAGGCCATGCCCCGATTGACCCTCAGTCCCGCGCCGGCCCCGCCCCCGATCGGGCTCGTGGGCAGGCGCGTCTACCTGGTGGGGATCGCGGGCTCCGGCATGTCGGGGTTGGCTCGACTGCTCCAGAGCCGCGGCGCCCTCGTGAGCGGGTCCGACCTCGAGCGCACGCCGACGACCGAAGCCCTGGCCGGCGCGGGCGTGGAGGTCGGGTTCGACCAGTCGCGCCCGTGGCTGCCGGACGGCTGCGGGCTGGTGGTCCACACCGCCGCGGTCCGCCCCGACCATCCGCAGCTTCTCGCGGCCCAGGAGCGGGGGGTGCCCGTGATGCTCTACGCCGAGGCCCTGGGCGTCTGCATGCAGAGCGCCACGGGCGTCTGCATCGCGGGGACGCACGGCAAGAGCACGACCACCGCCATGCTGGGCTGCGCCCTGACCGACGCCGGGCTCGACCCCTCCGTGATCGTCGGCGCCGGGTGCCGACAGTTGACCTCGGGGTGCCTGGGCGGCGATGCCGACCCATCCCCCGTCGGGTTCCGGCTCGGGTCTCCGCAGGTGCCGGCGGGCGCCCTGCGCGGTCGCCCGGGGATCCTCGTCGCCGAGAGCTGCGAATACAACCGCTCGTTCCACCAGTACCGCCCCCGCGTCGCCTCGATCAGCTCGATCGAGGCCGACCACCTCGACTGCTACGGCACGCTCGAAGCCGTGATCGAGAGTTTCCGCCAGTTCGCGGGCCTGCTCCCCCCCGCGTCGGAGGGGGGCAGGCTGCTCATCGCTCACTTCGACGCCCACCGTCGCGAGGTCACGGCGGGCGTGGCGTGCGCCGTCGAGACGATCGGGTTCACCCCCGAGGCCGACTGGGTGATCGCCTACGACCCCGCGGTTCGTCGCGTCACGCTGGCGCACGACCGCGCCGCCGTCGCCGAGTGGACCATGAGCGTCCCCGGCGCCCACAACGCCTTCAACGCCTCGATCGCCCTGGCCCTGGGGCTGGCCCTGGGCGCCGACGCCCCGCGACTGGCCGACTCGCTCTCGCGCTTCCGCGGCGTGGATCGGCGCATGCAGTTCCTGGGCGAACGCCCGCTCCCGGGCGGCCCCGTGAGGGTCTTTGACGACTACGGGCACCACCCCACCGAGGTCGAGACGACCCTGCGGGCCCTGCGCGAGTCGGAGCGCCCCGAGGACCGCGGCGGGCGCCTGGTCTGCGTCTTCCAGCCCCACCAGCACAGCCGCACGCGCCATCTCCTCGACGAGTTCGCCAACGCCTTCGGGCACGCCGACGTGGTGATCGTCCCGGACATCTACTTCGTCCGCGACTCGCAGGAGGAGCGTCACAAGGTGGACGCCAAGGACCTGGTCAACCGCCTGCGCGAGAAGAAGGTCCGGGCCATGCACCTGCACCCCTTCGACGCCATCATCGAGCAACTGGAGCACGTCTGCCGCCCCAACGACCTGCTCGTCGTCATGGGCGCGGGAGACGTCTGGAAGATCGGGCGGGCCTACATCGAGGGACATGCCCCAATGGCATCGGCCTCAGGCCGGTGTGCCCAGCCCGAACACCGGCCGGAGGCCGGTGCCTCCTCAAGACGGAGCGGCGCATGACCGCGCTGGCCTCCCCCGTGACCGACCCCCTCGACATCGAGCGCGACGCCCCCATCCCGACCTGGTTCCACGTGGGCGGGCGGGCCGAACGCCTCGTCCGCCCGGCATCGGTCGACCGGCTCCGGCGCGCGCTCGAAATCGACCCCGGCCTGCTCGTCCTCGGCGACGGCGCCAACCTGCTCGTCGACGACGACGGCGTGCCCAACCTCGTGGTTGCCTTGACCTCGCCCGAGTTCCGGTCCGCGACGATCGACGACGCCACCGGGCTGGTCCACGCCCCCGCGGGCGTCGACCTGCGCCGGCTCATCACCGACACCGTCCGCCGGGGACTGGCCGGGCTGGAGGTTCTCGCGGGCATCCCCGCCACGATCGGCGGCGCGGTCGTGATGAACGCGGGCGGCGCCTTCGGGCAGATCGCCGACGTTGTCGAGCGCGTGCACGCCCTCGACCGGCGCGGCCGGTCGCTCGACCTTGATCGCTCCCAGATCGCGTTCTCCTACCGGCACTCCGGGCTGAACGACCTGGTCATCACCGCGGCAGACCTGCGCCTCCGCCCCGTCGCGCCCGGCGATCGCGGGGCGCTCCGCGAGCGCCTCGTCGAGATCTCCGACTACAAGAAGCGGAGCCAGCCCCTCGCCGCCCACAGCGCCGGGTGTGCGTTCAGGAACCCGACGCTCGCGCGCGACCTGCGCCTGCCCACGGGCGAGGAGTTCGCCGCCGGCGCCCGCGTCTCCGCCGGTCTCCTGCTCGATCGGGCCGGCTGCAAGGGCATGGTGGAGGGCTCCGCCCGCGTTTCGGACGTGCACGCCAACTTCGTCACCGCCCGGAAGGACGGGCTGGCCCGCGACGTCATCGCCCTGATCGACCGCGCCGCCGCGCGGGTCCTCGACCGCTTCGGCGTGCGCCTCGAGCGCGAGGTCGTCATCTGGAGCCGTCACCGGCCCTGACCTTCCATGGCCCTTCCCGACCCACTCACCGTGCTGGTGCTGGCCGGCGGCCCCGACGCCGAGCGCGAGGTCAGCCTGCAGAGCGCCCGGGGCGTGGCGGAGGCACTCGCCCGCCTGCCGCGCTTCCGCGTCGAACACCGGGTCATCGGGCGCCCGGCGCTCGCCGACCTGGGCGCGCTGCCGGGCGACGTGGTCTTCCCGGCCCTGCATGGGCAGTGGGGGGAGGGCGGCCCGCTCCAGGACCTGCTCGAAGCCGACGGGCGGCCCTACGTCGGCTGCCGACCGCCCGCGGCCCGGGCCGCGATTGACAAGATCCGCACCAAGCTCATCGCGGCCGGAGAGGGGATCCCGACGCCCGACTGCTCCCTCCTGCACCCCAGCGACCCGGCCTGCCCGCTCGACCCGCCCGTGGTGCTCAAGCCCGTGCACGAGGGCTCGACGATCGGCGTGCACCTGGTCCTCGACCCTGCGCAGTGGGGGCCGGCCCGCGACGCCGCCGTCGACGACATCCGCCACAACCCCGGGCGCGTCTACATGGTCGAGCGCTACGTCGCGGGGCGCGAGCTGACGGCGGGCCTCCTCGCGCCCGAGCGCCCCGACGCCACGCACCTGCCCCTGATCGAGATCCGGCCCGCGTCGGGGTTCTACGACTACGAAGCCAAGTACGCCCGCGACGACACGGTGTACGACACCGCTCCGGTCCTTCCCGAGGGCGTTGCGGCGAGCATCGCCGACCATTCCCGTCGCCTGTGCCGGGCCCTGGGCGTCCGCCACCTCGCTCGCGTCGACTTCCGCCTCGATCCGGAGGGCCGGCCCTGGCTCCTCGAGACCAACACGATGCCCGGGTTCACCGGGCACTCCCTGGTCCCCATGGCCGCCGCGAAAGCCGGGATCGACTTCCCAAGTCTGTGCGCCCGGTTGGTCGATCTGGCTTGGGAGGATCGTGCCCCGGGGCGGGTCCATCTCCCCTAGGCCCCCCGGCGCGCCGCTCACGAGACGAGTATCGCCCACGACGTGCCCCATCCAATGCTGAGCCAACCGTCGACCGGGGACGTGCGTCCTCCCTTCAACTGGGCACGCTTTGCGCTGTACCTGGCGAGCGTGCTCGCCCTCTGCACGGTCGCCGCGGTGCTGGTCCTCCAGTCCAGGGGACACCGGCCCCTGGTGGCCCACTCGGCGGCGGTCGTGGCTCCGCACGACGTACAGGTCGAGTTCGTCTGGCCCCCTCTGGCGCCGGTCGCGGGCAGGCAGGCCCCCGGCGACCCGGCGATCACCGCGGTCGCGGCCCGTCCCCCGGCGCCGACCCCCGGCACCTGGCTCCCGGTCCAGTTCCAGAGGCAACTCCAGGACCTGGTCCTGGCCCGCCTGCGATCCACCGACGACGCCTTCTCGGCGCCCGCCATCAACGCCGTCGGCGAGGCGCTCGCCAAGTCCGGCTGGTTCGACGGCCCGCCCCGCGTGGAACGCCAGCCCGGCCGCAGGCTGGTCATCGACGGCGCCTGGCGCGTCCCCGCCGCCTTCGTCCGCTGGGACGGACGCGACTACCTCGTCGCCTGGGATGGCCGACTCCTCCCCCCCGTCTACCAGCCCGGGCAGGTCAACCTCCGCGCCATCGTCGGCGTCCCCGGTCCGCCCCCGCGCGACGACGACGGTCGGCTGGACTTCTCGACACCCTGGCCCGGCGAAGCCGTCGCCGCCGCCGTCGACCTCCTCGCACTCGCGAGCGGCAAGCCCTGGTACCCTCAGGTCCGCGGGATCGACCTGGCCGACTTCCCCAAGGACCGCAGGCTGGCCCTGCAGACCACGTTCGGCACCCGTGTCGTCTGGGGCGGGCCTGTCCGCCGACCGCTCCCGGGCGAGAGCACCACCGCCGGCAAGGTCGAGAAGCTCGGCGTGCTGTTCCGGGACTTCAAGCGCATCGACGCCGGGCGCCCCTCCGTCGACATCTCGCTCCAGTCGCCCCCCCTCGAGATCGACGTGTCCGCCTCCGCCACCGCCAAGGTCGAACCGGCGCCCCCGCCCCGGTAGAGTGACGCGTGAGCGACGCCGGCGCCACCGATCCCCGATCCCCAGCCACCGCGGAGGAAGTCGAACCGCTCCTGGCCCGCCCCGCGCCCGACCCTTGGGCCCACCGCCGGGCCGAGCCTCGGCCCCTCGCCCTGCTCTGGACCCTCTACCTGCTGGGCGCCTGCCTGCTCACGCTCGGGACGCTGATCCGCGGCGGCGTGGTCGGCCCGGACGTCTGCAGGCCCGCCACTCGACTGCTGCTGGCGATCGTCGGCATCGGGCTCGCCGTGGTCTGGCCCCTCGTCCGACTCAGCCAGGTCCGACCCGCCGGATCGACCCTGGCCGCCACGCTCAAGGACGCCCTGGTGCTGGTCCTCCCGGTCCAGTTGCTGATCTGGCCGCACGCGTTCCACTGGCTCAGCGCCTGGCCCATGGAGGTCATCGCCGCGCTCTCGGCCTGGAGTGTCGCCTGGGCGGCGCTGGTTGGCGGCACACTGGCCGCGGCCCTGGCCCACCTCGCGGGCAAGCGGGCCTCGCACCTGGCCCGCGTCCTCTGGATGGCCCTGTTCCTGGCGATCGCCCTGGGCGGCCCGCCCCTGGTACGCTGGGCCACGACGCTCACGGGCGCGTCGATCCACGCGGGGCCGGTCCTGCCGGGCCGCTCGCCCGCCAGCGACCCCACCTGGCTCGCGTCCCCCGTCTTCGCCGTCTTCGAGCTGGCCCGCGAGCGCCCCGAACAGGTGGGGGGGGCGGCGAGCCCGGATTCGCACTGGGGCGGGCTGGGGGCGGTCGCGGCCCTGGCGGTCGGGGCGTGGGTCGCCGCCTCGTTCGTCGCGCGCCGATCCGCTCTCGCCTCGGAGCCCACGCCTGCCTAGATTCCCACCACAGGGCCGCCCCCGCGACCCGACCAAGCCCCCGACACGCCGGCCCGGCCTCCCGGGCTCGCCTTGTTCCGCGAGACCGCCATGGAGTTCATCACCCAGTCCGAGCGCGAACAGATCGAGACGCGACTGACCGACCTCATCAGGAACCGCCCCGCCATCTCCCAGCGCATCGCCGAGGCCCGCGCCCTGGGCGACCTCAAGGAGAACGGCGACTACCACGCCGCCCGCGAGCAGCAGGGCATGGAAGAGGCCGAGATCCGCCGCCTCGAGCATCGCCTCGCCTCCGTCAGCGTCATCGACGAGGAGAAGGCCAAGGCCCTCCATGGCGTCGTGTTCGTCGGCTGCATGGTCAAGATGCGCGATGTCGACACCGACGACGTCGACCTCTACAGGCTCGTCGGCCAGGCCAGCTCCTCGCCCCCTCTCGACTACGTCGAGGTCACCGCCACCAGCCCCATGGGCGAGGCCATGGCCAAGGCCCGCGTGGGCGACGTGGTCCGCGTCAACGCCCCCCGCGGCGTCAAGAAGTTCGAGATCCTTGAGATCAACTAGTGTCGTGAACTGAAGGAAGGCGCAACCGTGTCTCGTGCGGGCGCGTATCGACTCCGGGGTACTCTGGAGTCGAACGATGAGCACGCGGACGCCGTTGAACCTGACCGACGTGGAGCGCGACGA
>VGXM01000049.1 GCA_016873295.1 Phycisphaerae bacterium | reverse complement strand
ATCAGCGTCGGAGGCACGGTCGGCGGCCCCGGGTCGCATGCGACGATCCGATCGCAAACCCACGAGATCGGGAGCATCGACTGCGCCGGGAACATCCATGCGCACATCGAAACCGGCAACGCCGGCGCCTTGTCGAACCGCAGGAAGAGCGGTTCCGCAAGTTCGGCCTTGGTCTTGCGGTAGCGCGAGACCTCGGTACGGGTGCGGCGTTCTTTTTCGTATGCCGACAAACCGCCCATGAGCTCGCTGTGCCACCGCTGAAGCGTGCGGTTCACGTCGTTGTACTCAACTGCTGGAACGTGCGGTTCACGTCGTTGTACTCAACGTCGCAGAGCGCGCCTTTGGGCCCCGGAGGGGCCACGGGCTGTAGCCACGGCTGGAGCGCAGCCCGCGTCCTCGCGGGCGCAGCGCAACCCGTGGAAGCGAGGTTGTGATGTCTCTCCTGCCCCGGAGGGGCAGAGGAGCCTGCGTTTCAACCGGGCGCTCGGTCGAACACGTACTTCTCGTCGAACTCCACGCCGTGTGCGCGGAGCATCCGCAGGAGTTCGGGCTTGAAGTCCTCCTTCTTGTGGTGCTCGGCTTGGCCGGCGATGTGCTTCTTCACGGCCTCTTCTTGCGATGCGCTCACGGAGAACACGCCGTACCCCTCCTGCCACGCGAACGCGGCGAGGTTCGGATACGTCTCGCGGACCCGCTTTGACGATCGCGCCTTCACCTTGCGCATCAAGCCAGAGATCGAGCCATCGGGCCGCCACCGCAGGTACCTGTGCACGCGGTCTTCCACGCCGCCGATGTCATGGAGCACGCCCTTCTCCGCCCGGACGATGCCGGCGATGTAGGGATACAGGCGCTCGACGACTTCCGGCGTGATCCAAGGCGAGCGGCCCCTGGTCGAAGAGACGACATGCAGCAGGAGTTGGGAGTGGGTGCCGGGCATCGGGAATCCTCCGCCCCTGCGGGGCGACAAGAATGAGAAGGGGGGAGACGTCTTCCACGGGTTCCGCGATGCCCCAAGCGGCCTCGCTTCACCCGTAGCTACACCCCGACGCCCCGTTGGGGCGTTCAGACCGGATCACACCGCCAGAGTCCACGCGCCGTTGATGAGCGCGATGGTGCCGCGCTTCTTCAACTGCTGCTGCGCCGTCCGCACGGCGTGTCTCCACTTCTTGCCGAACCGCGTGCCGTCGATCACCCGATCGACCGTGCCATCGCAGAGGTCCGGGGGCATCTGCTGGATCATCGGGTGCAAGGCCGGGTGACGGTGCACCCGGCATGGGCGGCGTACCTTTTGTCTCCCATGCTCCAGGTCTCCAGGCGCGTCGCCGATCTCAAGCCCTCCGTCACCGTCGCGTTCATGAACCGCGCCAAGCAGATGCAGCGGCGGGGGCTGCCGGTGCTGGCCTTCGCGGCGGGCGAGCCGGACTTCGACACCCCCGCCCCCGTCAAGGAGGCCGCGATCGAGGCCCTCCGGAAGGGCCAGACCAAGTACATGCCCACGCTGGGCGACCCCGACACGCGGGCGGCGATCGCCCGCAAGATCACGGAGGAGAACGGCGTGCCGGGCGTCACCCCCGAGCACGTCGCCATCTCCGCCGGGGGCAAGCACGCGCTCTTCGTCGCGTGCCACTGCCTGCTCGATGCGCCGGGGCCGGGGGAGGCACCGCAGGAGGTGCTGCTGCCCGTGCCGTCGTGGGTGAGCTACGCCCCCATCGCGGAGCTGGCGGGGGGCAGGGTCGTCGAACTCCCCACGACGCCCGAGGGCGGGTTCAAGGTCACGCCGCCCCAGCTCCGGGCCGCCATCACCCCCCGCTCGCGCCTGCTCATTCTGAACAGCCCGAGCAACCCGTGCGGCACGATGTACTCGCCCGAGGAGTTGCGGGCCCTGGCCGCCGTCGTCGCCGAGGCCGCCCGCACCGCCCCGGGCCTGGTCGTCATCTCCGACGAGATCTACGAGAAGATCGTCTACGGCGGGATCGAGCACTTCTCGATCGGGTCGGTGCCGGAGATCGCGGAGCGCACGGTCACGATCAACGGGCTGTCGAAGGCCTACGCCATGACGGGGTGGCGGGTCGGGTACACCGCCGCCAGCGGCGCCTTCGGGCTGGAGTTCACCAACGCCATGGCGACGCTGCAGGGCCAGATGTCCACGAACATCACCAGTTTCGTCTACCCGGCGATCCGGACGGCCCTGCGGTCCTGCGCCGCGGAGGTGGAGGCCATGCGCCAGGCCTTCGCCCGCCGCGCCTCGCTTATCTCCAAGCGCCTCCAGAGCGTGCCGGGCCTGCGGAGCGTCACGCCCACCGGCGCCTTCTACGCCTTCCCCGACGTGTCGGCGTTCTTCGGGCGCCGCTCCCCCGCCGGGCGGGCCATCGACTCCTCGAGCGACTTCTGCGAGGCGCTGCTCGAAGAGGCCCACGTGGCCTTCGTGCCGGGCGAGGACTTCGGCGGCTGCGGGCGCAACCACGCCCGCATCTCCTTCGCCTGCTCCGAGGACCAGATCAACCGGGGCATGGACCGCCTCGGCCGCTTCGTCGCCGGCCTCCGCTGACCCCCCGCGCCCCCCCTCGCTTCCTTCCCTCCGCCGACAATGACCCCGACGGGATTCGAACCCGTGTTCCCACCGTGAAAGGGTGGTGTCCTGGACCAGGCTAGACGACGGGGCCTGGGGCGTCGGCGATTCTAGCCCGCGGCGTCCGCGGATCCGCGGTTTGCGGAGTCAGCCCGCCCGCAGTAGGCTGGGGCCCTCGTCGGGTCGATCGCACGCCACCGGAACCGCCATGACGACCGTCGCCCAGCCCGCCCCCGAGAACCAGCCGCCCCTCCCCACGCCCATCCCCGACCTGCCGGCGGACGCGACCCCGGAGCAGAAGGACCTGCACTGGCTGCGGCACACCTACCAGGGCGACCGCATGCCGCAGCTCACGTGGCGCGCGGTGATCATGGGCGGGTTCCTGGGCATGGCGATGGCCGCCGCCAATCTCTACACCACGCTCTCCATCGGCTGGGCCTTCGGCATCGCCATCACGGCCTGCGTGCTCTCCTTCTGCATCTGGACCTTCGTCCGCTTCTGCTCGGGCAACCGCTTCAGCCAGATGTCGGTGCTCGAGAACGCCTGCATGGCGTCGACGGCCTCCGCCGCGGGCTTCTCCACGGGCTCGACCATCGCCACCATGTTCGGGGCGCTCGTCCTGCTCCACGATATTCCCGAGGGCCAGACCGCCGCGGACATCAAGACCTGGGACGTCACCGCCCCGTGGGTCGTCGTCGTCTTCACGCTCTGCACCGGGCTGATGGGCGTCTTCCTGGCGATCCCCATGAAGCGCCAGATGATCAACCACGAGCAGTTGGCCTTCCCCTCGGGCATGGCCGCCGCCGAGACGCTCAAGAGCCTCTACTCGCAGAGCACACAGGCCCTCCGCAAGGCCTACATCCTGGTCATCGGGCTCGGCGCGGGCCTGCTCATCGGCTTCCTCCGCGTGGGCGACGACGTGCTGGGCAAGGTCGGCTTCCTCAAGCGCTTCTTCGACTTCTTCGACAACAAACTCCGCATCCCCACCGAGATGGAGATGCACTTCGCCGACAAGCTCTACCCGCGCGGCGTGCACCCCGCGGGGTTCGCCTTCGAGCCCTCCGCCCTCCTCATCGCCGCCGGCATGATCGTCGGCATGCGCATCAGCCTGTCGCTCCTGGTCAGCTCCGTGCTGCTCTACTTGTGGATCGGGCCTTGGCTGGCGGGGATCGACGAGGCCCAGCGGGCGGTCGAGGGGTACAAGCTCACCTTCATCTGGGGCGACGGGTTCATCATGCTGACGCGCTGGGCCCTGTGGGGCGGCACCTCGGTCATGGTCTTCTCCAGCCTCGCCAGCGTCGCCCTGCAATGGAAGACCGTGGCCCGGGCCTTCATCGGGGCCAGGGCCTCCGCCGGCGACGAAGCCGACGGCGCCGCCCGTCTCCGCGCCATCGAGGTCCCCGGCAAGTGGATGATCGTCGGCATGCTCCCGATCACGATCGCCATGGTCTGGCTCCAGATCCAGGCCTTCGGCGTGTCGTGGTACGCGGGCCTGATCGCCGTCGCCATGTCCTTCGTCCTCTCGCTCGTCGCCAGCCGCGCGACGGGCGAGACCGACACCACCCCCATCGGGGCCATGGGCAAGGTAATGCAGCTGCTCTTCGCGGTGCTGGCGCCCAAGAACGTGGCGGCGAACCTGGCCTCCGCGGGCATCGCCGCCAACAGCGCCTCCTCCTCCGCCGACCTCCTCACCGACCTCAAGATGGGCTACCGCCTGGGCGCCAACCCGCGGAAGCAGTTCCTGGCCCAGTTCTTCGGCGTCTTCTTCGGCACGCTCGCCATCGTCCCCATCTGGTACCTCATGGTGCCGACGCGCGAGAAGCTCGAAACCTTCGCCATGCCCGCCACCCGCGCCTGGGAGGCAGTCGCCCGCATCCTCACCAAGGGCATCGGCGAACTCCCCGACTCGGCCGTCCACGCCATCCTCATCGGCGGCGCGATCGGCGTCGCCCTCCCCATCCTGGACCGCCTGCTCCCGCTCAAGGCCCGCAAGTTCATGCCCAGCGCCACCGGCATCGGGCTGGCCTGGGTCATGCCCTTCCAGAACTGCTTCTCCTTCTTCGTCGGGGCCGTGATCGTGACGGCGTGGGTCAAGGCCCACAAGCGCTCCGCCGACGAGTACAACATCCCGGTCGCCTCCGGGCTGATCGCGGGCGAATCGCTCATGGCCGCGGCACTTGCGATCACCGCCACCGTCGTTGGGTTGCTGGGCGGGTCCTGACGCCGGAGCACCGGGCGCAGAAGCCGCGTACGCTCTCCGGCCCATGGCCATCCCCACCCTCACCGACGAACAGGTACGCACCTGGACCCGAGAGCAGAAGGACCGCTGGTGGCTCGAGAACGTGTGGCGCGGCGACATGCCGCAGCTCACGCTCCGCTCCGCCCTCACCGGCTTTGTCCTGGGCGGGCTCCTGAGCGCCACCAACCTCTACGTGGGCGCCAAGACCGGGTGGACGCTGGGCGTCGGCATCACCAGCGTCATCCTGGCCTTCGCCATGTTCCGCGTCATGTCGCGCCTGGGCGCCAAGGACATGACGATTCTTGAGAACAACTGCACCCAGTCCATCGCCACCGCCGCCGGGTACATGACCGGCCCGCTCATCTCCGGCATGGCCGCCTACATGTGGGTCCAGAACGAGCCCATGAAGTGGTGGCACATGATGGCGTTCAACGTGGTGCTCAGCCTCATGGGCGTCCTCGTCGCCTTCCCCATGAAGCGCCGCTTCATCAACGACGAGCAGCACCCCTTCCCGGAGGGCCGCGCCTGCGGCGTGGTGCTGGACACGCTCTACACCTCGCAGGCCGCCGTCGGCGTCTTCAAGGCCAAGGCCCTCGCCCTCGCCGCCGTCATCGCCGGCTTCATCACCTTCATCTCCGGCGAGGCCTACCAGAAGTACCTCCAGGTCAAGGTGATGGGCATGGAGAAGGTCTGGGCCGTACCGCATTACCTCGACGGCTGGATCTATAAGTATTTCGGCAGCGGGGCCTACATCGCGGGCGTCGACCCCCGCCAGATGGGCCTGCGCCTCTCACTCGACCTGGCCATGTTCGGCGCCGGCGGGCTCATGGGCATCCGCGTCGCCCTCTCCATGTTCATCGGCATGGTCATCAACTTCTTCATCATCGTCCCCTGGATGATCAACATCGGCGAGATCAAGCCCCAGGTGGACCTGGCCACGGGCGTCGCCAAGGTCACCGCCGCCGGCGAGCCGGTCTTCGGACGCGCCCACATCCTCAACACCTGGGCCCTCTGGTGGGGCATCAGCATGATGGTGGTGGCGGCCATGACCGGGCTCTTCGCCAAGCCCAAGCTCATCATCAGCGCCTTCACCAACCTCTTCGCCGGCAAGAGGAAGAACGCCGGCAAGGTCGACGTCGTCAGGCACATCGAGCTCCCCAACTGGGTCTCCTTCGTCGGCGTGCCCGTCATCGGCGTCTTCGGGGTGTGGATGGCCCACGACTGGTTCGGCGTCTCGTGGGTCTTCGGCGCCACCGCCATCCCCATGATCATCGTCCTCACCCTCATCGCCGCCAACTCCACCGCCCTCACCGGCATCACGCCCACCGGCTCGCTCTCCAAGATCCCGCAGTTCATCTTCGGCGCCGCCGCCCCCCGGCACCCCCCCACCAACCTCATGACCGGCGTCATGTGCGTCGAGGTCGCCTCCAACGCCAGCAACCTCCTCATGGACATCAAGCCCGGCTACATGCTCGGCGCCAAGCCCCGCCAGCAGGCCATCGGGCACTGCATCGGCGTCGTCTCAGGGGCCCTGGCCTCCACCCCCCTCTTCTACGCCCTCTTCCTCCCCAAGTACCAGCCCGGGCAGAACGTTCAGGAGGCCATGGTCACCGACCAGTTCGGCTTCCCCTCCGCCCTCCAGTGGAAGGGCGTCAGCGACCTGGTGACCAGCATCTTCGACAAGGACGCCGGCTCCATCATCACCACCTCCGCGGTCATCTCCATGATCATCGCCGCGGTCGTCGGCCTGGCCATGGAGCTCTACCGCACCTTCAGCAAGGGCAGGTTCCCCCTCTCGCCCCTGGCGATCGGGCTGGGCGTCGTCGTGCCGCCGGACTCGACCATCGCCATGTGCGCCGGCGCCGCCTTCTTCTACTTCATGGGCAAGGCCTTCAAGAAGCAGCCCGACTCCACCGGGCACCGCCTCTGGGTCGGCGCCTACGAGCCCATCTGCGCCGGCGTCGTGGCCGGGGCCGCCCTCATCGGCATCGGCGACGCCCTCGTCAGGGCCTTCCTGCTCTAACCCCATCCCCTCCGGGGGAGGGCCCGGGAGGGGTTGGCCGGACCCCACGGCACGGACCCGTGCGCCCCACAGGTTTCAATCCGGCCTGAAACCCGCCCCTAGACTCGCCCATGCCCGTCGCACCGACGACCCCCGCCGCGCTCCAGCGCGACGCGCGACTCGACCCGATCCGGGCCCGCGTGGAGCGTGGCGAGCGCCTGTCGCTCGACGACGGCCTGACCCTCTACGACACGCCCGACGTCTGGGGCGTGCTCGAGCTGGGCGACCTGGTCCGCCGTCGCCTCCACGCCGACGCCGCGTACCACAACATCAACCGGCACCTCAACTACTCCAACGTCTGCGCCCTGTCCTGCAAGTTCTGCGAGTTCTACCGCAAGGAGGGGGACGAGGGGGCCTACACCCGCGACGCCGACTACGTGCGCGCCCAGGTGCGCGCCGCCGTCGAGGCCGGCGCCACCGAGATGCACGTCGTGGGCGGGCTGAACCCCTCCCTCCCCTGGGACTACTACCCCGACCTCGTGCGCACGATCCGCGACACCGCCCGCGAGGCCGGCAGCGACCTGCACGTCAAGGCCTTCACCGCCGTCGAGATCGTCCACCTGGCCCGGATCGCCCGGGTCTACCGCCAGGGCGACCGGGCCTCGGGGATCCGCTGGGTGCTGGAGCGCCTCAAGGACGCCGGGCTGGGCTCCCTCCCCGGCGGCGGGGCCGAGGTCTTCGACGACCGCGTGCACGACGAGGCCTTCAAGGGCAAGATCCGCTCGGACGTGTGGCTGGAGGTACACCGGACGGCGCACGAACTGGGGCTCAACACAAACGCGACGATCCTGTACGGGCACATCGAGGGGCGGCACGACCGCCTGGTGCACATGGACATGCTGCGGCGCGCGCAGGATCGCGCGCTGGCGCGCCTCGGCTACGAGGGCGTGCGGGCCGCCCCCGGCGCGGCCCGGAGCACCCATCCGGGCTACTCGGGCGACGAGGGCGCGGACGTCCGCGTGATAACCCTGACCCGCCCGGGTACGCCGCTGCCCGAGCACGTCGCGTTCCGTCCTGGCGCTGGCCCCCCAGGGCCCAAGGCCCAGTGCCCGATGCCTTCCTCGGGTTACTTCCAGACGATCATCCCGCTGCCCTTTTTCCCGGACGGGTCGGAACTGGAGCACCTGGCGGGGCCCGGGGGCCTCGAGAACCTGCGCACGCTGGCGATCGCGCGGCTGATGCTGGACAACTTCCCGCACGTCAAGGCCTTCTGGATCATGCAGACGCTGCCCATGGCGGAGCTGATGCTGCAGGCGGGGGCCGACGACATCGACGGGACGGTGGTGTGGTACGACATCACCAAGGTGGGGGGCGGCGGGACGCACCAGGAAGTCACGGTGCCGCGGCTGGTCAAGGCGATCCGCGACGCGGGGTTCCGCCCGGTGGAGCGCGACACGCTGTACCGGCGGGTGATCCGGGACCGGAACCGCTGGCGCGTGGCGTTGCCCTGTTGAGATCCCCTCTCCGGACACGCCGAGCCCGAGGAGGCTCGGCAACGAAGGCTCGGATCGGAGCCCGACGGCCCGAGCGTTCGCGCGCAGACTCGCTCAGACTCGGCGTGAGGATCGAGGGGATTCGACAGAGCGGCGTCGCGAGCGATGGCGAGCGATCGTCCCGCGTCGCCCGGCCCGCGGCGTCTACTTGCGCTCGAAGGTCACGTGGCCTTGCCCCTGGCGGGAGAGCCCGTCGCTGGCGAGGAACTCGCGGGCCCCGCCGTCGCCGCGCAGGTGCGCGTCGAGGAACGCCGACGTCGCCGACGACACGACGGCGGTGATGAGGGCGACGTCGGTGGTGGGCCGCTCGCGGAGGAGGGTCGTGGCGGTCTTGCCCTGGTAGGAGCCGTGGGTGGCGCCCTCGATCCAGACCAGGTACTTGTCGCCGGGGCGGGCCAGCTCGTAGGGGTGTCGGCGCGACTCGGGCGTCTCGTTGCTCACGCGCGAGGTGTCGAGCGAGCCGGCGATGACCATCATGGGGCGGTCCAACGCCGCCCAGCTCTCCTTTGTGAAGGCAAGGTTGGTGGTGCCCTGCCCGGAGATGACGATGGCGGCCTTGAGACGGCGGTCGCCCAGGTCCCGGGGCGTGACGCCGTCGGCGCCCATGCGGCGCCCGCGGACCTTGACGCCGATCGCCATCTGGGTGGTCAGGGCGCCGGCGGAGTGCCCGGCGATGGCGGCCCGCACGCGGTCGATGAGGCCCGCCCCGTCCGGGCCGCGGAGCCCCGGGATCTCGTCTTCGACGATCGCGAGGGAATCGAGGATGAGGACGACGTCGGCGAGGCGTCCGGCGGGGTCGACGCTGCGGGTGCCGCTGGAGAGGTCGCGGAGGACCTCGGTCGCGGGCTCGCCGCGCTTGCGCCTCAGTTGGGCCGAGTCGTCGTGGGTCGGCAGGATGACGACGTAGCCGAGCGTGGCCCAGTGCGTCGTCAGATCGCCGAAGGCGTCGCCCGATCCACCCATGCCGTGGGAGAACACGACGAGGGGCGCGGGCACCGAGAGCCCCTTGGGGAACCGCACCTTGATGGGGAGCTGCTTGTCACGGGCGGCGTCCTCGAGTTCGAGGTCGATCTCGGCGGCCTTGTAGGGGCCCTCCCCGAGCCGGTACCCCGCCGGCGCCTCCGGCGTCGGCGTCTGGGCCATCGCCGACCACCCCGCCCACAGCGCCACGATGCACACGATCGATCGGATCACGGCGACCTCCTTCCTCGACAAGGGCACAACGCGGGAGCGTCGGCGGGGTTGCCCGTGCCGCCGGCACGACCCGCACGGGCGGAGAGCCCGCTGACCCGTGGCATTGGCTTCCAGCCGGCGTGCCTGTCGAGCCACCCACCGGCCGGGGGCCTGTCCCACGGTTGGCGCTACCGGCCTGAGGCCTGTCTCCCTCCCTGGACAGGCCCACTCACGAGCCGGTCCCAGGCTTGACGCGGACGCCCTTGAACCACTGCTGTGCCCATGGGCCGATCAGGGGCAGGGGCTGGGCTTTGCCCTGGATGGCGTTCACCAGGCCCATGATGTTGAAGAGCAGGTGGCAGACCATGCCGACGCCCAGCGGGATGACCCCGATGCCGCAGACCATCATGAGGGGCGCCGCCGCGGCGAACAGGACCGCGACCACGATCCACGCCATGAAGGCCTGCTTGCCGTGGTAGAGCGAGTAGCGGTTGTCCCGCGTGACCATCGGGAGGAGCCCGAGCGGCAGCGCGAAGGCGAGGGTCAAGCCGTAGGCGACGGCCGCCATGACCTTGCCGGCCTCGGTTTCTTCGGGGGTGAAGGGGTCCTCGGCCGGGGCCATGGGCGGGATGGGCGACGTTTCCATGTCGTACAGGGAACCACGAAGCGGCCGCCGTGTCAAGTCGGCGCGATTGCTGCTTGCGTGGGCGGCGTCGGGACGATAACCTCCGCGTGGCCGGCCCATCCCGTGCGGGGTGGCCCCCGGCCGAGCAAGGACCGCTGCCATGCCAGAGATCGGCACAACCGCCACCGTCATCGGGCCCGCCGCGCGCATCAAGGGCGAGGTTTCCTTCGAAGGTCCCGCGCACATCATGGGGACGATCGAGGGATCGATCCGCTCGACGGACCTGCTGCACGTGGGCGAGGGGGCCGCGTGCAAGGCCAACATCGAGGCCGGGCACATCATCGTGGACGGGGCCGTCGAGGGCGACCTGACGGGGCAGGAGCGTGTGGAGCTCAACGCGGGGGCCCGTGTGAAGGGCGACATCACGGCCGCGACGCTCGCGGTCGCCGCCGGGGCCTCGTTCAGCGGGCACGTTCGGGTCGGCGGCTCGGCGGGGCCGGGCAAGCCGGCCCGCCCGCCCGGTGAGACCCCGGTCGCCGTGGTCCGCGCCGCGGCCGAGACGCTCCTGTCCGCCCCACCCCAGGTGCGGGCCGGCTGGGTCGGCCCCGCGAAGATCGCCACGCCCTGAGCGGGCGGCCCCGTTCGCGGCCGCGCCGACTTCCGGGAACGCCCCGTGCAGTTCCCCAAGCCCATCCCCGCTCCGACGCGCACGATCCAGTGCTATCACTGCGGGCGCGCAGCGGCGCTGAGCGTCGCGGCGAGATCGACGACGTGCGCGGGGTGCTACCGGGGCCTGACGCTGGACGACCTTGTGGTGTCGGGGCGGCACCTGGTGGCCAAGGTCCAGACCTGCGGTCGCGTCGTCGTTGAGTCGAAGGGCTGCCTGATCGGCACGCTGATCCACGCCCAGGGGGGGCTCGACGTGGCCGGGCGGCTCGTCGGCTCCGTCCAGTCGGCGGGTACCGTCGCCATCCGGCACACCGCTGAGTGGGAGGGGGACGTTTCGGCCCCCGTCGTGGTGATCGAGCGCGGGGCGCGGGTCAGCGGGCGATTCCACGCCGGGACGGTGCTCCGGCCCGAGGCGAGCGACGCCCCCGCGCTCGCGGGGAGCGGATGAGCGGTGGGACCGGCCGGACGCAAACACGATCGCTCCACTACCATCCCGGCATGCAGCCCCTCGTCGGCGTCATCATGGGGTCCGGTTCCGACTGGGACACGCTCCGGCACGCCGCGGACACGCTGGCGCAACTGGGCGTGCCCCACGAGGTGCGGGTCGTCTCGGCCCACCGGACGCCGGACCTGCTCTTTGAGTACGCCTCGTCCGCCGCGGGGCGGGGGCTGGAGGTGATCATCGCCGGGGCCGGGGGAGCGGCCCACCTGCCGGGGATGTGCGCCAGCAAGACGCCGCTTCCCGTGCTCGGGGTACCCGTCGAGAGCCACGCGCTTCGCGGCGTGGATTCACTCCTCTCGATCGCGCAGATGCCCGCGGGCGTCCCGGTGGGGACGCTCGCCATCGGCAAGGCCGGGGCCGTCAACGCCGCACTGCTCGCGACCGCGATCCTCGCCAACAAGCACGCGTCCTTCCGCCAGGCCCTGGACTCCTACCGCGCCGCCCAGACGCGGCGCGTGCTCGACCACCCCGACCCCCGCGCCCCCGGGCGGACCGAGGTCGCGCCCGGGCCGACGGAGCGGCCCGCATGAGGCGGGCCACGATCGGCGTGCTCGGGGGCGGCCAGCTCGGGCGCATGCTCGCCCTCGCGGGGCACCGCCTCGGGCTCTGGCTCCGCTTCTACGACCGCGCCCCCGACGCCGTCGCCGGGCACGTGGGCGAGTTGCAGGTGGGCGAGTTCACGGACGCGGCCCGCCTGGAGCGCTTCGCCGCGGGGCTGGACGTGGTCACCTACGAGTTCGAGAACGTACCGATCGACACGGCGCGTCACCTTTCGCGGCTGGTCGCGGTCCTGCCGGCGCCGATCGCCCTGGAGCAGGCGCAGGACCGGCTGCGCGAGAAGGACCTGTTCACGCGCCTGGGGATCGCCACGCCGCCCTTCCGCGACGTCGAGTCGCGGGCGGCGCTGGATCTCGCGGTCGCCGACCTGGGGCTGCCGGCGGTGCTCAAGACGCGGCGGCTGGGGTACGACGGCAAGGGTCAGGCGGTGCTGCGCGGGCCCGCCGAGGTGGACAGAGCCTGGGACCGCCTGGCGGGGTCGGCGCCGCTGATCCTCGAGTCCTTGGTCGCCTTCGAGCGCGAGGTGTCGATCATCGCGGCCCGCTCGACCCGGGGCGAGGTCGCGTTCTACCCGCTGGTCGAGAACGAGCACCGCGACGGCATCCTGCGCCTGTCGCGCTGCCCCGCGCCCCGGAGCACGGCACCCGTCGAGCGGCAGGCCCGCGACGCCGCCGCCGCCCTCATGGCCGCGATGGACTACGCCGGCGTGCTCACCGTGGAGTTCTTCGACGTGGGCGGTCGCCTGCTCGCCAACGAGATGGCCCCGCGCGTGCACAACTCGGGGCACTGGACGATCGACGGAGCGGCGACGAGCCAGTTCGAGAACCACTTGCGGGCGATCCTCGGGCTGCCGCTGGGCGACTGCTCCCCCACGGGCCACGCCGCCATGATCAACCTGATCGGCACGCACCCGCCGCTGGAGCGCCTGGCGGCGATCCCCGGGGCCCGCGTTCATCTCTACGGCAAGGAGCCGCGCCCGGGACGGAAACTCGGGCACGTGACCATCGTCGAGTCTGACGGTGGCGTGTTGGCAAGGCGCCTCGACGAAGCGCGTCGATCCGTGCTTCCTCCATGATCGGAGCCATGCCGGGGTGGTCTGACCCCATCTTCGGTCCAAGTCGGATGAGAGCCTTCGGGGCTCCCTGGGGGCCTGGTTGCGCAGGGCGCTGTGGGGTCGTTGCTCATTGTCATCGCTCCGCCAAGCCTCGATGGTCTGGCGGGCCTCTTCCAGCGGTTCGAACCGGTGCACGTTCAGGCACTCGGCACGCGCCCGCGCGTTGGATGCCTCGATCACCACGTTGCCCGTCGGCGGGGCGCATGCGGCGGCTGACCGCTTCGGTCGATGGTGCCGCGACGGACGTGCCCTACGCCAAGTTCGGTCCCCAGGTCAACACGGGCGATGGGTTGCCGACGCTGCAACAGGGCGGGCACCCCAGTGGCTCGTCGTGGCCGCTCCAGCATGCGCTCGACGGCGTTCGCGGGCGCGACGTCCTGCGGTAGCGCCCCCCCCGATCGTCGCGGCCCGTGCGCCGCCCTATCGTCCGCCCCCCGGCGGTCTCGTGCCGCCCGGGACGCCACGGACGAGCCATGCCCAAGGTCCAGTTCAACCTCTCCCAGAACGACGCGCCCCTCGGCAGCTTCACCGTCGAGGTCGACGAGGCCAAGGCCCCGATCTCCAGCGCCAACTTCGTCGAGTACGCCCGCTCGGGCTTCTACGAGGGCACGACGTTCCACCGCGTCATCCCCACGTTCATGGTGCAGGGCGGCGGGCACCTGCCCGACCTCTCGCGCAAGCCCACGCGCCCGGCCATCAAGAACGAGTGGACCAACGGGCTCAAGAACGTGCGGGGCACCGTGGCCATGGCGCGGCTGGGGGGCAACCCGGACTCGGCCACCGGCCAGTTCTTCGTCAACGTCGTCGACAACGCCTTCCTCGACCGCCCCCAGCCCGACGGCGCCGCCTACGCCGTCTTCGGCAGGGTCGTCGAGGGCATGGAGGTCGTCGACAAGATCCGCAACACGCCCACGCGGAGCCAGGGCGGCATGCAGGACGTGCCCAAGTCGCCCGTGGTCATCACGTCGGCGAAGGTGATCGAGGGCTAGTGGCGCGAGTCGGAAGAACGCGCACCAAGGCGCGGGCGGACGCCGCGGGTGCCACGGGCGATCCGCCTTGCGAATCGCCCGTGCCGGCGTCCGGACGGGCCTCGAACAGCCGCACGGGTCATCGGGCGAAGCGCCCGATGACCCGTGGCACCCGGAGCGCTCCGTCCACGGACTTCCGACACACACCACTCGCGGCGCGAGTCGGAAGAACGTGCACCAAGGCGCCGGCGGGCGCTGCGGGTGCCACGGGCGATCCGCCTTGCGGATCGCCCGTGCCGGCGTCCGGACGGGCCTCGAACAGCCGCACGGGTCATCGGGCGAAGCGCCCGATGACCCGTGGCACCCGGAGCGCTCCGTTCACGGACTTTCGACCCGCGCCACAGGCGGAAGGGGAGTGGGGGCCGACCATGCCCGTCCGCATCGAGAACGAGCCCGGAGGGTGCCGCATCGACGTGCGCGTGGTGCCCGGCAGCCGACGCGCCGGCGTCGTCGGCCCGCTGGGCGACCGCCTCAAGGTCAAGGTCGCGGCCCCGCCGGAGGACGGCCGCGCCAACGCCGAGGTCCGGCGCCTGCTCGCCGCGGCCCTCGGCGTGCCCGATCACGCCGTCACGATCGCCCAAGGACACGCCCGGCCCGAGAAGCAGGCTCGAATCGCGGGCCTGGGATCGGACGAGGCGCGTCGGCGGCTGGGATTGGCCTGATCACGGCGCCAGCCGCATGGGCATCTCGACCCGCCCCTCCAGCGTCCGGTGGATCGGGCAGCTCTTGGCGATCTCGAAGACGCGCTGGCGGTCCTCCGCCGACAGGCTCCCGGCCAGCTCCACCTCCAGCTCGATCTTCGTGAAGGCCCCGTTCGCCGCTCTGGTCGGCACACCGCGGACGATCACGGACTCGAGAGCGATTCCCTTTCGCCTGGCGTAGATCCTCGCGGTGACCGCGATGCAGGCGCAGAGCGATCCGGCGAAGAGTTCGAGAGGCGAAGGCGCCGTCCCGCCGCCGCCCGATTCGGTGTGGGCGTCGGCCTGGACCGAGAGGGCCCCGGCCTGGATCGTGGTTGCGAATGGAGCCCCGCCGCTGGTCGCCGTCACTGTCACGTTACCCGCCATCATCCACCTCCCCGGATCACCGTTTCATGGTGAGCTTCAGCCCCACGGCCCCCGCGACGATCATGGCCAGGAACAGGGCCCGCTGTGCGGTCGCGGGCTCCTTGAAGAGCACGACCCCGGCGATCGCGGTGCCGGCGGCCCCGATGCCGGTCCACGCCGCGTACGCCGTCCCGATCGGCAGCGTGCGCACGGACTGGGCCAGCAGCACGAAGCTGGCGATCATGAGGGCGATGGTCCAGGCCGAGGGCCAGGCGCGGGTGAAGCCGCTGGACTGCTTCATGCCGATGGCCCAGGCGCACTCCAGCACGCCGGCGACCGCGAGCAGCCCCCAGGCCCAGCCCGTGCCTGCCGTCGCCCCGCCCTCCACCTAGCGTCCTCCCGCGCGCCGGGCCCTGGTGATGATCACCGGCTCCACCGGCACGTTCCTGAACTCGACGTCCTTCTCGTCGAGGGCCCGCGTGGGCACGGCCCCGATCGCGTCCACGACGTCCATCCCATCGACCACGCGCCCGAACACGGCGTACCCGGCGTTCCCGCTGATCTCGCGGGCGACGTCGAGGCGCGCGTTGTCCGACAGGTTGATGTACCACTGGCGCGTGCCCGAGTCGGGCTCGGTGTCGCGGGCCACGCCCAGCGTGCCCCGCAGGTTCCGCAGCCCGTTGGCCCACTCGTTCTTGATCTTGGGGTCCTTGTCCACGCCGCTGCCCTCGGCCTTGGCGCGGTTGTCCATCGACACGGTGAACCCACCGGTCTGGATCACGAAGGTCTTGACGACGCGGTGGAAGACGATGCCGTCGTAGGCCCCGCGGTCGACGTAGGCGAGGAAGTTCGCCGCGCTCACGGGGGCCCGGGCCCGGTCCACCTCGATGAGGATTCGGCCCATCGTCGTCTCGAGCTCGACCGGGACCGGGGCGTTGGGGTCGGGCGGCTGCCCGCCGGTCGCGCACGCGCCGAGCACCACGCCGAGCATCGCCAAGAGCGTCATCGTTCTCATGGAGGGACCTCCCGCGGGCAGGGTACCCGGGCCGCCGCCCCCGCGACCGCTACCGTCCGGCGTGACCCCGGACCTGGCCAGCCGCGTCCACGCCGCGATCGCCCGCCCCGTCGCCAGGGCCGCCCGCATCGGCGGCGGGGCGGCGGGCTCGGTGGTGCGGC
>VGXM01000048.1 GCA_016873295.1 Phycisphaerae bacterium | reverse complement strand
GGCGGGCGGGTGGTCGCCCAGGGCTCCGTCGCCGACATCTGCGCCCACCCGGAATCGCTCACGGGGCAGTATCTTTCAGGCCGGCGTTCGATCGCCGCGCCCCCCGCCCGCCGCCCGCTCTCGGAGAAGAAGGCCATCGTAGTGAAGGGGGCCCGGGCCAACAACCTGAAGAACGTTGACGTGGCCTTCCCCGTGGGCGGGTTCATCTGCGTGACGGGCGTCTCGGGCTCGGGCAAGAGCACGTTGGTGAACGACGTGCTCCTGCGGGCCGCGCTCAGGCACATGGGCTACCGCGCCTCGCCCGCCGCCCACGACCGCGTCGCGGGCCTTTCCAACCTGGCCCGCGTGATCGAGGTGGACCAGACCCCCATCGGACGCACGCCCCGCTCCAACCCCGCGACCTACACCGGTATCTTCGGCGACATCCGCGACGTCTTCACGCGCACCAAGGAGGCCAGGATCCGCGGGTACAAGCCCGGACGCTTCTCCTTCAACGTCAAGGCCTCCAACGGCGGCGGGCGCTGCGAGGCCTGCCAGGGCCAGGGACTCAAGAAGATCGAGATGCACTTCCTCCCCGACGTCTACGTCGAGTGCGAGGTCTGCCAGGGCAAACGCTACAACCGCGCAACGCTCGAGGTCCACTACCGCGGCAAGAGCATCGCCGACGTGCTGGCCATGACCGTCGAGGTCGCGTGCGGGTTCTTCGAGAACCACCCCCGCATCCTCCGCGTCGTCCGCTGCCTCCACGACGTCGGGCTCGACTACATCACCCTGGGGCAGCCCTCGACGCAGCTCTCGGGGGGCGAGGCCCAGCGGATCAAGCTGGCGACCGAGCTGGGCAAGGGGCCCAGCGCGGGCGCCGACCTGCGGCAAGGCCGCGACGAAGAGGAGGAGGGGGACGAGGCCGGCGAGACGCCCTCGCCGCGCCGGCTCTCCAGCGGGTCCGGGGCGACGCTCTACATCCTCGACGAGCCCACGACGGGGCTGCACTTCGAGGACGTGGCCAAGCTGGTGGGCGTGCTCAACCGCCTGGCCGACGCCGGCAACACGCTCGTCGTCATCGAGCACAACCTCGACGTGATCAAGTGCGCCGACTGGATCATCGACCTGGGCCCCGAGGGGGGCGAGGCGGGCGGGCGCGTCATCGTCTCGGGGACGCCGGAGCAGGTCGCCCGGGCCGGGGGAAGCCACACCGGGCGCTACCTGCGCCAGGCCCTGGCCTTGTAGATCGCTCGCACACCCACCACTCGTGCCCGTTGCGTACGCTCTCGCAGACCTCCGGCCCGCACCCATGACCTTCATCCTCGAGACCATCCGCCTAGGACTGACCAACCTGCGGCTGCACATGCTGCGGTCGGTGCTGACCGCGCTGGGGATCATCCTGGGCGTCGGGGCCGTGATCACCATGGCGGCCCTGGGCGAGGGGACCAAGCGCGAGGCCTTCGCCCAGATCGAGCGCCTCGGGGCCCGCAACATCATCGTGCGGAGCCAGAAGCCGCCCGAGACCCAGCAGCAGCAGCAGGGGCAGCAGCGGTCCTTCGTCTCCCGCTTCGGGCTCACCCGCGACGACCTCCAGGTCGTCCGCGACAACTTCCCCGACGCCGAGATCATCGTGCCCCTGAAGGAGGCCGGGGGCCAGGTGATCCGGGGGGCCCTGAGGCGGACGAGCCAGGCCTTCGGCGTGACGCCCGAGTTGCCCAGGGTCGCCAAGTTCGACCTCGCCCGGGGGCGCTACCTCACGCGCCGCGACCTCGAGGAGCGGTCCCTGGTCTGCGTCATCGGCGCCAACATCGTCAAGGACTTCTTCCCCCTCGACGACCCGCTGGGCAACACCCTCCGCATCGACCAGAAGTCGTTCACGGTGGTGGGCGTGATGAAGCCCGTGGGGCTGGCGGGGGGCGCCGGGGGGGCCCTCGTCGGTCGCGACCTCAACAACGACGTGCACATCCCCCTCACCACCGCCGCCGCCGTCTTCGGCGATACCGTGGTCCGGGGGCAGGCGGGCTCCGTCCAGGCCTCCGCCGTCCAGATCTCCGAGATCATCCTCGCCAGCAAGTCCCTCGGCTCGGTCATGGTCGACGCCGCCAGGCTCAAGCGGGTCATCGACCAGCGCCGGGCCAGCCAGGGCGACTACACCGTCATCGTGCCCTTCGAGCTCCTCGAGCAGGCCCGGCGCCAGGCCATGACCCTCAACCTGGTCTTCGGCTCGATCGCCGGGATCGCCCTGCTCGTGGGCGGCATCGGCATCATGAACATCATGCTCGCCAGCGTCACGGAGCGCACCCGCGAGATCGGCATCCGCCGAGCCGTCGGCGCCACGCGCAAGCACATCCTCTCGCAGTTCCTCGTCGAGACCAGCGTCTTGACGACGCTGGGCGGCATCTTCGGCATCGGCATCGGCATCGGGTTCAGCTACTTCCTCCAATGGGTCGTGCCCAGGCTCCCGGACCTCCCCGTCATCGGCGCCGGCTTCGACCGCGACGCCACGCTCCCCGCCCAGGTCACCTGGCCCTCCATCGTCCTGGCCTTCGCCGTCGCGGGCTCGATCGGCCTGATCTTCGGCCTGTACCCCGCGCGCAAGGCATCGATGCAGGACCCCATTGTCGCGCTGCGGCACGATTGACCACCGGCCCGGCGCCGAGGTCGAGCGCCCCCGCGGCCGCGCCCTACCGGGACGGACCGACCCGATTCAGCGCGAACTCGTCGCGCCAGGCGGCGGCGTTGCCCGCGTGCTCCCGGAAGAACGCCTGCAGGTCGGGCGTGGTCGCGGTCAGCAGGAGCCGGTCGCCGTCGTCGTAGCGCACGTGCGCCAGCTTGAGCGTGCCCGAGCGCAGGCCCTCATCGAGCCAGTCGTCGTTGACCACCCAGACGCTCAGGCGGTCGCCCTCGCGACGCACGCGCATGAACGAATGCGCCACCACCGCCACCGTGCCGGCCCGGTCCTCGAGCTTCCTGGCCTCGTCCGGCGTCATCGTCAGATCGGCGAAGACGTGGTCGCCCAGCCGCGCGAGCAGGAACGACCACAGCCGCGCCGCCTTGCCCGGCTCGCCCGAGTCCCACCTGAGCACGTACCGCCCATTGTCCTCGGCGACGGAGTACCGCGACCCGTCGTCGCGCTCGCCGTCGGCCTTGGCCCACGCCCCGACGAGCCCGGGATCGGCGGCCCGCACGTCCTCCGAGACCAGCGGATTCAGCGAGGGCGACGTGCAACCCGCCGCCAGCGCCCCTGCCATCACGATCAAGAGCATGAATCGCATCGAGCCCCCCTTGACAAGGCCGTCAACGCCCCCACGCTGGCCCCAATCGCTCAATTCTAGACCGCGGGCGCGCGCGATCGGGCCTCAGTCCGGGGCGGGGTCGGCGTTCGACGGCGATCCGTCGCCCGGCGCCAGCGCGTCGTCGAGGCGCTCGCCCGGCTCGATCAGGATCTCGCCCCCCGCGTGATCTTGCCGCACGCGGACCCCCTGACGCCGCACCAGTTCGAGCATCGCCAGGAACAGCCCGATCATCTCGCCGCGGGGCCGCGCGGCGAACACGGCGGTCATGGTCAGGGGCCGCCCCGCCCCGGCCTCGGCGCGGACCCGGTCGCGCAGGTCCGCCGCGTGCAGCTCGATCGGCGTGTCGTCGTACACCACCTGGTGGTCGCCCAGGCGCGTGAGATCGACGGCCTGCATGATCCGCGCGAACGCCTCGACCAGATCGAGCACGTCCAGGTCGCCCAGGTCCAGGTCCTGCGCCTCGTCGGCGGCCCGCTCGATGCCGGCGTCGGCCAGCGCGTGGGCCGCCGCGGGGAACCGGGCCCGCCACTCCTCCAGCCGCGACTCCAGCCCGCGGGCCGCATCGCGGTACTTCTTGAACTCGAGCAACTGCTTGACGAGCTCGAGGCGCGGATCCTCGTCGTCGCGTGCGTCGCCCTCGCCGCGGGGGCGACGCATCCCCGCCAGGATCCTCGACTTCAACTCCATCAGCGTCGCCGCCATGAGCAGGAACTCGCCCGCCTGGTCGATGTCCAGGTGGTCGATCCGCGAAAGGACGTCCATGTACTGGTCGGCGACGCTCGCGATCGGGATGTTGTGGATGTCGACCTCGTGCTTGCGGATGAGGAACAGCAGAAGGTCGAGGGGGCCCTCGAAGGCCTCGAGGCGAACGCGGTAGTCGTCCTGGGTGACCAAGGGGGGGCTCCGTCCCGTCGGCGGGGCGACCGAGTCATCGGCCCGGCCCGCCGCCGGCGAGCAGTTTACCCTTCACCCATGCCCGGATCGGCCCCCACAGCACGAGGTTCGTCGCAGGCCGAGGCGGAGCGGGAGCTGGCCCGGCGCGTCCTCGCCGCCGAGGCCGCCGCCGTCACCAACCTCGCCGAGGCCCTCGGCGCCGAGTTCCACCGCGCCTGCGACCTGATCGAGGCGTGCGCCCGGGCGGGCGGGTCGGTCCTCATCACCGGGCTGGGCAAGTCGGGGCTGATCGGCACCAAGATCTCGGCCACCATGGCGTCCCTGGGGATCCCCAGCCACGCGGTCCACCCCAGCGAGGCGGCCCACGGCGACCTGGGCCGCTTCCGCAAGGCGGATCTCGTCCTGGCCATCTCCTACTCCGGGCAGACCGAGGAGGTCGTCAACCTCTGCGCCATCGTGCGCCAGGACGGCCTCCCCATCATCTCCATCACGGGCGGCCCCGCCGTTGACGACGCGGCCCCCAGCAGCCTGGCCCGCCTCTCCACCGTCGCCCTGCGCCTCGGACGCGTCACCGAGGCCGGCGACTTCGTCCTCGCGCCCACCGCCTCCACCACCGCCACCCTCGCCCTCGGCGACGCCCTGGCCCTCTGCGTCGCCCGGCGCCGGAACTTCACCGGGCAGGACTTCGCGCGCCACCACCCCGGCGGCACCCTGGGCACCATGCTCCGACCCGTCCGCGAGATGCTCCGCTTTGTCGCGGGGAAGAACCTCCCCATCGTCCCCGACTCGGTCACGGTCCGCCAGGCCCTCGACCGCGCCGCCGAGCTGGCGCGCAGGCCCGGGGCCGTCTTGCTGGTCGACAGCACCACGGGCGTGCTCACGGGCATCTTCACCGACGGCGACCTCCGGCGCCTCATCCTCCGCGACCCGGCGGAGCTGTCGCGCCCCGTCCGCGACGTCATGACCAGGGCCCCGCGCACCCTTCCCGAGGGCGCCACCATGGGCGACGCCGCCCGCCTCTTCCGCGAGTTCCGCGCCGACGAGATCCCCGTGGTCGACGGCGCGGGCAAGCCCGTCGGCCTCCTCGACGTGCAGGACCTGGTCGCCATGAGGCTCGTCAACGACTGATGAACCCCTCGCACCCCAAGGACATCGCCCTGCTCGTGCTCGACGTCGACGGCGTGCTGACCGACGGCTCGATCATCGTCGACCCCGACGGGCGCGAGCTCAAGCGCTTCAACGTCCGCGACGGGCTGGGCATCAAGGCCTGGCAGCGCATGGGCTTCGCCGCCGCCATCCTCTCGGCCCGCACCAGCCCCACCGTCGAGCACCGCGCCCGCGAGCTCGCCCTCGAGCACGTCGTCCAGGGGGCGATGAACAAGGGTGAGGGGCTCGACCGCCTGCTGGCGGCGACGGGCCTCGACGCCTCGCGCGTGGCCTACGTGGGCGACGACTGGCTCGACGTGCCCGTGCTTCGCCGCGTCGGCTACCCGGTGGTGGTGGGCGACGCCGACGCCTACACGCGCGAGTTCGCCCGCTACGTGACGCGCGCGCCGGGCGGGCGCGGCGCCGTGCGCGAGACGGTCGAGCACCTGTTGCGGGCCAAGAACCTGCTGGCCCGGGCCCAGGAACTGCTGGCGTCGGGCGCTCCGCCCGCCCATGCCCCCGGGACCGCCGCTCACTAGGATCGACCTCGATGCCGAACTCGACCGATCCCCGGGCCGACGCCACGCGCCGTGGCAGCACGCGCCTGGCGGGCCTCGCGATCGCCGGCGTCGTCGGGCTGGCCTCGGCCGGGCTGGTCTTGTGGTTCGCGCTCGCGTCGCGCCCCCGGCAGACCCCCGCGGCGGGCGCCGCCGCCGAGGCGCCCCCCGTCGAGGCCCCCAATCTCCGCGACCTGTCGCTCGCCGGCTCGACAGGGCAGGCGCAGCTCACGCGCAGCGGACGCACCCTCGTGCAATGGTCGGACAAGGCCGACCCCACCCGCAAGGCCGGCGAGCTGGAATACCGCACGCTCCAGCCCCTGGAGGCCAAGCGGTACCTCATGCACGAGCCGCGGGCCCGGATCCACCTGCGCGACGGGCGGACGGTCACGATCGGCGCCACGAGGGCACGGGTCTACTGGCCCAGCACTCAGAACACGAGGCCGGAATCGGCCTCGCTCGAGGGCGACGTCGTCATCCGCCTGTTCGAGCGCGGGGTCGACCCGGAGGAGGGGACGCCGACCCTCACCATGAACAGCCCCACCTTCGCGTTCGACGGCACGCTCGGCGAACTCTCCACCCCGGATCGGCTCACCCTCGCCTCGCCGTCGCTCGACTACTCGGGCATCGGCATGCGCCTGGTCTACAACGAGGTCCGCGAGCGCATCGAGCTGCTGCGCGTCGATTCCGGGCACAGCCTGTCCATCCGCGAGGGCGCCCCCGAGGATCGCCACGCGCCCCCCCGGGCCGACCTTCCGCCCTCCGGCCCGGCCGCCAGCGGCAACGCTCAACCTCCCCCCGCGTCGGCGCTGGTCACCCTGTACCAGGCGCGGCTGCTCGGCGACGTTGTGCTCGGTTCCGGCGATCGGCACATGACCGGCGACCGCCTGGACCTCTGGGCCCGGTTGACGGACAACAGGCTCGCGCCGGGCGCCCTGGGCCGCTCGCCGGCACGCGCCGAGGGCCCCACGCCTCACGCCGCGGTCGTTTCCCCGGCCCCTGTCGATCCCACCGCCCCCGCCGACCCCCGACCCCCGGGCGAACTCCGCCTGACCTGGTCGGGCCCGCTCGAACTCAACCCCATCGAGGCCTGGCCCGTCGAGCTGGGCGGCAACCAGGTTGCCGGGCGCCTGACCGGCGACGCTGGCGTGCGGTTCTGGCAGGACCTTGGGCACGAGGGACGCGCCGAAGGTGTCGAGTACCTCGCCACCACGCAGGACCTCAGCGCGTGGGGAACCGCCGACGCGCCCGTGCGCCTCACCGCGCAGCCCGGGCAGGAACTCCAAGCCGAGCGCATCGCGTTCAACCTCGCGACCGGGATCGGGCAGGTCCGCGGGCCCGGGATGATCCGCGGGGGCATCGTCCGCCCGGCGCCCAGCGGCACGCCGGCCCCCGATCCGAGGATCGGAGGGATTGCCTGGCGAGAGCAGGCCGACTTCATCTTCGACGTCAGCCGGACAGGCGGACCCGCCGGACAGCTCCGCGAGGCGGCCTTCGCGGGCGACGTGCGCCTGCGCGAGGACCTGCGCCACGACGCCCCGGGGCTCCGGCTCGATGCACCCGCCGTCCGCACCCACTTCGCCCCCGCCGTCCCCGGCGGCCCGGCCCTCCTCCGGCGCCTCGCCGCCACCGAGGGCGTTCGCGCCGGCGACGGGCGGGGCGCGTCGATCGATGCCGCGGAGACCGACCTCACCTTCGCGCCCGGCGAGCGCGGCGACGACGTCGTGCCCTCCGTCGCCTCCGCCAGGGGCTCCGTCCTCGCCACGCGCGACGGCACCACCATGACCGCGGACGCGCTCGACGCCCGCATGCGCCGGGTGCGCGGCGCCACCGAGGTCGAGCGCGTCATCGCCTCCGGCTCCGTGCGCTTCGACCAGCCCGACGGCACGTCGGCCCGGGCGGACTACCTCGCCGCCGACGTCCCGCGCCAACTCGTGGACCTCGTCGGGCTGCCCGCGAGCGTCGAGCAGCGTGGCGGGAGGATCGAATCCGAGTCGATCCGGCTCGACGGGCTCCAGAAGCGCGCCGAGACGCCCGGCGCGGGGCGGTTCACCCAGCGCCCCGCCGAGGGCGGGCACGCCGGACGCGTCGTCGCCACCTGGGACCGCTCCATGATCTTCGACGACCTCGCCGGGACCCTCGAGTGCGACGGCGCCGCCCGCGTGGAGTCGGCGACCAATGACCTGAGCATCGACTCGGCGACCGCCGAGACGGTGCGGGCCTCCTTCACGCCGAGCCCGCTCGAACCGGCGACGCCGGGCGAGCCCCGCGCCGACCGCCAACTGCTCCACGTCCGCCTGGAGGCCCTGCCCGGCGACCGCGCCACCGTCGAGTCGCGCCGTCTCGCGAGCGACGCCCGGTCCCTCGAACGGATGGTCTACATCGAGTCGGAGGTGCTCGACCTCGACGCCGCGGCGGGCGTGTTCACCGCGCCGAATGCCGGTCGCCTGGTCGCCAGCGATCGCAGGCCCGCCACCGCCGCCCCGCGCCTCGCGCCCGCGCCCGCCATGGGTCGCGGCGACACCCTGATCGACTGGGACGGGTCGATGTGCTTCGATCGCGGCGCGGGCCTGGCGACCCTCGACCGCGGCGTCCGCCTCGCCCACAGCCCGCCCGCGGGGGACCTGGTGAATCTGGAGTGCGACACGCTCACCGCCTCGATCACCCCCGCCCGGCACCCCGCGACGCTCGCCGCCCTCGACGCCGGCGCCGATCTGCAACGTGCCGTCGGGACCGGGGCGGTCTGGCTGCGATCGGGCACCCGCGAACTGACCTCGGGCACCGTCGAGTACGACGCGCGGACGGGCGTCTCCAAGGCGCTGGCCGCCCCGGGTGCGTCGGTGGTCTTCCTCGACCCGGCGACCGGCGCCCCGGTGCGCGCGCCGGCGATGATCTGGGACATGCGCGGCGGTCGCATCGAGGTCGTCCGCCCCGAGACCATCGTCATCCCGCGCTGACCCCGCTCACTGCGACGCCCGGTCGACGACGCGGTACTGCTCCCGTTCGCCCCGACCGCGCAGCGGGTAGTCCTTCCGCAGCGGGTGGGCCGGGTAGTCCTCCCACAGCAGGACCCGCCGGAGGTCCGGGTGGTTGCGGAACCGGATGCCGAACATGTCGAACACCTCGCGCTCGGGCCACTCCGCCCCGGGCCAGAGGTCGCACGCCGAGTCGACGCACAGGGCCGGGTCGTCCGCGTTGCCGTCCGTGGGCAGCGAGGGGTTGAGGAAGACCTTGACGAAGAAGCGGTCGTCGCGGGCGTGGCAGGCCAGGTTGTACACCACCGCGAAGCGCCCGATCGTCGCGGCCGGGTAGTTCAGGTAGTCGATCCCCGCGACGTCGGAGAGGAAGTTGTAGCCGCACCGCGGGTCGTTCCTCAGGAACGCGAGCACCTCGTGAAGGTCCGCCGGCTCGACGATCAGCGTCGACTGCCCGCGGAACTCCGTGGCCCGCAGCCTCTTGCCCGGGAACGCGTCCCTCACGACCTTGAGCGTGGGGTGATCGAGGATGTTGACGGGAGGAGTGTCGGGCATGGGCATGATCCGTTCGGCGACGGGCAGCGTAGGTGCGCCGGCGACGCCGCGGCGTCAGTCCAGCCCCAGCCACGCCCGCTGCACGCCGACCTCCTCGTCCAGCAGCGCGATCGGCCTGCCCAGGTCGGCCGCGGCCCGGGCGAACGCGGCCAACGGACGCCGCCCGACCATTCCTCGGTGAACCGGGGCGCCCCCCGCGTTCGAGAGCAGCACGCCCGCGATCGACGGGAGGGGCAGCACCGCCTCGGCACACCGCTGAAGGAAGTCGCCGACGCCAGGCCCCATCGACGGCGCCAGGAGCGCGGTCGGCTCGAGAAAGACGCGCAGCGAGTCCTCCGCGTGCCGCCTCGTCAGCCGCAGGATCGTTGGCAGGTCGGAGACCAGGCTGTCGACGTTGGGCCGGAGCCAGACCTCGGTCTCGTGCGCGCGGGCCGCGTCGCACAATGTCCGCACGATGCCGTCCAGCCGCGCTCGCCCCTCGGGCCCCCAGAGGGCGGAAGGACCGGCGCCGGGCTCGGCGGCGATCGTGGCGATCAGCGCCGGCACGGGCGGGGAGAGGCCCGGCGGCACGCCCCGCACGGTCGCGGCGACCCCCACGACCCGATCCCTCCGGACCAGCTCGCCCGTCACCCCCCACGGATCGGCGGGGCTCGCCGACCGCTGCCGAAGCCTCAGGACGTCCACGCCGCGAGCCTAGCGCCCCGGTTTTGAAGTCCGCGGCCGCGCCCCGCCGATCCTTGCCCCGTCGATCGGACCGGGGAGCGGAGCCTCCCCTTCGCCCAACACGCGGAGCGACCAGCCAGCGGGGACCACGCATGACGTGCGTCGTTGTGGTGGAAGGGGCGCTCACGCGCAGCGCCAACGAGCCGATGGGGACGGGCACGCAGGAGACCGACACGCGGATGTCCTCCGCGCAGCTCATCGACCGCATCGTCACCCTGAATCCCACGGCGACGAGCGAGTTCCTCGCCCAGTTCAGCCCCCGGTCCCTGGGACGGTACCTGGCCCACCTCACGGCGGCCCAGGAACCGCGAGGGCCGTCGGCCCGCTGGAGCCGCGCCGGCAACAGCCCGGCGATCGTCATGGCCCAACGTTGACGCCCCCGGGTCAAGACGCCCGGGGGTCGGACCGATGCACGCCGTGGGCCCGGGCCCGGCGCGGCCGATCCATGCGGGCCCGTGGGAGACCGCCCATGAGCCGAGCCTCCGATCGCCGTTTCCACGCCCTCCTCGCCTTGGCCCGGGCCCTGCCGCTGCTGGCCACGTGCGGATCCGCCGCGGCAGTGGCCGACCCCCCCGCGGCCCCGGTGCCGGTGGCCGCGCCCTTCGACGCCACCCCCACCGCCGCCGATCCGCGCTGGTCGGTCATGGCCCACTCGGCCGCCTCGCCCGGGAGCGGGGTCTCCAACTACGCCCGGATCAGTTTCGCCGACCAGGGCGGCGACTTCGACCCCTGCGTCTCCAAGGACGGCTCCCACCTGGTCTTCGCCAGCACGCGCCACCGGGCCTCGGCGGACATCTACGCCCAGGCCGTCGGAGGCCGCGCCGTCACCCAGCTCACCGACAACCCCGCCGACGACGTCATGCCCGCCCTGAGCCCCGATGGCGAGTGGATCGCCTTCGCCAGCAACCGGTCGGGCAGTTGGGATCTCTTCGTCATGCCCGCGGGCGGCGGCAAGGCGGTCCAGGTCACCAGCGACCCCGCCGACGAACTCCACCCCTCGTGGTCCCCCGACGGCGCCGAACTGGTCTTCTGTCGTCGCGGCGAGGCCAGCGGCAAGTGGGAACTCTGGACCACCAGCCCAGGCAAGCCCGGCGTCTGCCGCTCGATCGGCTACGGGCTGTTCCCCCGTTGGTGCCCGACCCCGGGGCCCGACGGCACCCACCGCATCGTCTACCAGCAGAGCCGCGAACGCGGCGACCGGGCCTTCTCCATCTGGGTCATCACGCTGAAGAACGGCGAAGCCTCCAGCCCCACCGAGATCGCGGCGGGGCGAGACTCGGCCTTCATCAACCCGACCTGGAGCCCCGACGGACTGTCCATCGCGTTCACCGAGGTCCCCAGCCCCGACCGCTGGCCCGCCGGGTCCGGGCCCGCGTCGGCGTCGCTCTGGATCGTCGCCGCGGACGGGTCCGGCCCGGTGCGCCTCACCCCGGGCACCGAGCGGGCCCTGACCCCCACGTGGGGCACGGAAGGGCTCTTCTTCGTGGCCGATCGCGGCGGCGTCGACAACATCTGGATGATCAACGCCGCCAAGGCCCGGGCGACGGCCATGGTCGGCCGCGGGGGTCCGGACCTCGCCGCCGGCGTGCCCGCCGCGACGCCCGAAACCGCTCAGGCCAGCGCACCCGAAGCCCCCAAGTAGCACGCCGGTTCTGTGAACCGCCCACGCAGGACCGGGCCGATAAGGCTGGTGCGCCAACGGTGCGCCCCTCGGATGGGGCGCCGTGCGGTGCGGAGGCCTGGGCGTGGTCGTTCAACGAGTCGGAGCGGCGGTGGGACGGGTCGCGGCGCTGGCCGCGCTCCTGCTCGCCGGGTGTGCCGGGGGTGGCCAAGGCAAGCCGCTCACCCCGCCCAAGACCACCGTGGCGCCGTACGACGCCGTCGCCGGCGAGCCCCTGTGGGCCGTCGTGCCCCTGCGAAACGAGACGGGCACCACGCAGATCGACACGCTGGCGATCTCGGACAAGCTGGTCTCGGCGGTCGAGCAGGCCGAGGGTGTGCGGGCCCTGCCGCTCAACCGCACGCTCGCCGCCCTTCGTGCCCTCGGCCTCGCCGACGTGCGGTCGCCGGCCGACGCCCGCCGCATCGCGCAGGCCTTGGGCGCCGACGGCGTGCTGGTCGGTTCGATCACCGCCTACGACCCGTATCACCCCGTGGTCGGCGTATCGCTGGCGCTCTTCCCCGTCGCGCCGCCCGCGGCCCGGACGCCGGTCGACCCCGCCCGCATCGCCCTCGCCCCGACCGAGTCGCGCGTGCTTGGCGGGACCCCGAACGCCGACCGTCCCGTCTCGGTCGTGTCCGAGGTATTCGACGCCCGTAACCACCAGGTGCAGATGGACGTTCGGGCGTACGCGGTGGGGCGGAGCGAACCGGCGTCGGCCCTGGGGTGGGAGCGGTACCTGCGCAGCGCGGTCCTGTTCGAGGAGTTCGCCATGTTCTCGGGCGTGGAACGCCTGATCCGCCAGGAGTGGGTGCGCACGGCCCACCCCTAGGGGCAACCCCGGGGCGCGGCGGCCAAGAATCCGGGCCGGGGGCCGCTATCGGACTGAAGCCGGGACGGAGAACCGCCGACGAAGACTCGGCAGTGTCGCGTCGGAGCGTGGGCCCAGGGAGGGGCCGATCCGGCGCGCAGGACCCGCGGCCCGCCGCGGGCGAGGAGTCCGCGATGTCGAGCCTTCCGATCACCGAGGCGTTCCAGCACTACCTGGCCAACGAGCGCCACTTCAGCCCGTACACGGCCCGGTGCTACGGGGCCGACCTGCGCCAGTTGGTGGAGTTCCTCGCCGCCGCCCGCGGCTCGGCCCCCGAAATGATCCGGGAGCAGGCGGCGCTCTCGGCCCGCCAGGGCGCCAGCCCCGGGGCCAGGCCCCACGGGCCCGCCGACACGATCACTGAGACCATCTCCCGCGCCGACGCGGACCTGATCCGGCGGTTCCTCTCGCACCTGGGCGAGCAGCAGTACTCCGCCGCGACCTTGGCCCGCAAGATCGCGACGCTGCGGTCCTTCTACAAGTGGGCCGAGCGGCGCGGGCTGGCCGACACCAATCCGATGACGTCGATCCGCACGCCCCGCCAGGGCAAGCGCCTGCCCAAGGCCGTGACGATCGAGCAGATCGAGAAGCTGCTCGCGGCGCCCAGCGACGCGGACGTGCTCGGGCGCCGCGACCGGGCCATGCTCGAGACCCTCTACTCGACCGGGCTGCGCGTGAGCGAGCTGGTCGGGTTGAACCTCAAGGACCTGGACCTGGTGGGCGAGGCCCTGCGCGTCCGCGGCAAGGGCAAGAAGGAGCGCGTCGTGCCCCTGGGCTCTCACGCGATCGGCGCCGTCCGCCGCTACATGGACATGCTCTCCGCCGACCCCGAGTTCGCCGAGGTCTGGCAGGGGGGGCGGAACGCCGACCTGCCCCTGTTCCTGAACAAGCACGGCGGGCGCCTCAGCTCGCGCTCCGTCCGGCGCAAGCTCGACAAGTACCTCACGCAGGCCGGGCTCGACCCGACCATCAGCCCGCACACGCTGCGTCACAGCTTCGCGACGCACCTGCTGGACAACGGCGCCGACCTGCGCACGGTGCAGGAGATGCTCGGGCACCAGTCGCTCTCGACGACCCAGGTGTACACGCACCTGACCACCCAGCGGATCCAGGACGCCTACACCCGCGCCCACCCTCGGGCGCAGGCCAGCTGAAGCGCCAGGCTGGTCCTGACCCCAACGAACACGGGCGTGCCGGCTGACGACCCCCGCACGGGCGGGGGGCGGCGCGCGCCTCAGCGGGTCGGCGTCAGGGCCGTGCCCAACTCGTCGGCGATGCCCGCGGGATCCTCGGACCGCCCGTCGAGCGGGATCGCCGCCGCCAGCCTCCACCCGCCCTCGCCGGGGATCACCACGATCATCGCCGCCTGGTAGCCGGGCCTGAACCGGGCCAGCCAGCCCGCGCCGCCCCCCGCCCACGCCACCAGGCCGCGCTCGGCCCGATCGCCCGCGCCGATCGCCAGCGATACCGCCGGCGACCAGAGCGCGTCCAGCGACCTGAAGCTCTCGCGGTCGAAGGACTCGGCGTCGTACACCGCGACGGCGCGGCACGCGAGCCCGCCCGCCGGGCCCCCGCGATTCCACTCACGCGCCAGCGGCGCGAGCGCCAGCAGCCCCGCTTCAACGTCCGCCTGGGCGTCGGCGCCGCCCGCCATGCCGTTGGTCCGCCGGAAGGCCAGGAGGACCAGCGTGTCGGCGCCGGGGGTCGGGGCCCAGCGGGCCAGGTCGGCGTCGAAGAGGCGCAGGTCGCCGACGGCGTCGCCCGGCGCGATCTCCGCCGCCCGGGGCCGGAGGAGCGTGAGATCGTCCACGCGCTCGCGGTCGAGCGTGGGGATGCGCCACGTCGCCGGGTCGCCCGGCTCCGTCGGCGTGCACTGCAACTCGATCCTCGCCACCTCCGCGGGGGCGTCCAGCTCCGCGACCACGCGCCACAGGCGCCAGGTCTCCGGATCCACGCTCATTCGAACGCGGACCCCCGCCCCCGAACCGCTCAGCGTGAGCCGACCGTTCCGGGGCGGGCGCGGCGGCGCCGCCGGCCCTTCCCACGCCACCGGCGGCAGCAGCGGCATCGGCGCGGCCAGGCCCGCGTCGCTCCCCAGCGCGATCGCCACCTGCGGCAGCAGGATCGGCGGCAACCGACGCTCCAACTGTCCCAGGTCCAACGGCGCCTCCAGGGGCCACTCCGCGTACAACCGGGCCTCGGCCCGGTGGGCCGCGCGGATCACCCCGTCGCCCGCGAACACCTGCAGGTCCCCGAGGTCGAGCCGCAGGACCGACTCGGGCCCGCCCGCCAGGCGCACCGTCACGCGCGACCCCGACGATCGCCCGCTCCGATCCGTCACGCGGATGACGATGCGCTCGCCGATCGGGCCCGCGGTGTACGCCGACCGGATGCGCGCCAAGGCCTCGCCCGCGTCGATCGAGGGCGCCTCGGCGGGCGGTTGTGCCGCGGCAGCGCAGGTCAACACGCCCAGCATCGGCAGAACTCGGGCACGCATCACCCTGATGGTACGGGGCGAGCCCCGCGCCGAGTAATCCCAGCGCCCGGGGCGCCGCGCCCGGTGGGGCGCGGCCCCGGCGCGCCGTGGCGAGGCGGATCAGCCGCCAGCATCTCCACCCCGCCCGGGCCCGACGAGCCGGCCCAGCAGCTCCGACACGGTGGCCCCGTCCGGGGGCACGGGCATGTCGGGCGCCACCTGGACCAGCGGTTCGAGCACGAATCGGCGCTCACGCAGGCGCGGGTGCGGCACCGAGAGACCGGGTTCCACGATCACCGCTCCGCCGTACAGCAGCAGGTCCAGGTCCAGCGTGCGCGGCCCCCAGCGCCGCTCCGGCGATCGATCCCGGCCCCGCTCCCGCTCGATCGCGAGCAGGTGCCCCAGCAACTCGCGCGCCGGCAGGAGTGTCTCGATCAGCACGACCGCGTTGAGGTAGGCCCCCTGGTCCGCCGGGCCCACCGGCGCAGTCTCGATCACCGCCGACTCGCCCTTCACCAGGGTCGACGGCAGGCGGGCGAGGGCCTCGAACGCGAAGCGCACGTGCCCAGCCCGGTCGCCCACGTTGGTCCCGATCGCGATCGCCGCCCGCACGCCCATCCCCAACGGTACCGATGCTCACGCCCCCTCGGCGATCACCGAAGCCACCGCCGTGCCCGCCGTGTGGCTCAGCGTCACCCACCAGCGCGCCACGCCCCTCGCGCGGGCGACCTCCGCGGCCCGACCACGCACGACCAGCATCGGGCGCCCCATCGCATCGTGCTCCACCCCCACGTCGGTCCACGCGATCCCGTCGCGCCACCCCGTGCCCAGCGCCTTGAACGCGGCCTCCTTGGCCGCGAACCGCGCCGCCAAGTGCTCCGCCCCCCGCGCCTTGCCCTGGGCGTAGGCCCGCTCCTTGGCCGTGAACACGCGCGACAGGAACCGCTCGCCGTGCTCGGCGACCATGCGGCCGATCCGCTCCACCGCGACGATGTCCACCCCGTGCCCGACGATGCTCACGGGCGGATTATTCGCCGCGGGCCGGTCCGACCGGTGCCCGTACCGTGGGTCGACGGGGCCCGGCCCCGAACCACGCTGCCCCTTGAGCGAGGGGTGGACGTGGTCGTCCATGAGGTCCCACCCCACGACCCCGCCGGGCGACGCCGCGCGGAACGCCGACTCCAGGTCCGCGAGCCCGGCCCCGCGCGACTCGGCGGCGCGA
>VGXM01000047.1 GCA_016873295.1 Phycisphaerae bacterium | reverse complement strand
ATCTGCCAGCTGCGGTTGGCGACGGGTGTGCTGATCCGCGCGAGCTGGTCGAAGTCGCCTGAACGCCGCGAGCGCCTGCTGGCGCGGCTGCTGCGGATCATCGCATACCACCAGGCCAACATCGCCGCCGCGCGCGAGAGTCACGCCAAGAAACGAAAAGAGCAACTCCGCAAACGCGGAGTCGCCCCTGAAACATGCATCTCGTGCTGCCAGAAAGTGGCGTTGTAAAGTCAGCACCCCGCGTTGAACAGGTTGAGGAACCCCAGCAGGTCGTTGAAGTCGACGGAGCAGTCGCCGTTGAGGTCCACGCGCAGGCTGCCGGCGTTGTAGAGGTTCAGGAAGTCCAGGAAGTCATTGAAGTCCGCCGAGCGGTCGCCGTTGAGGTCCGCCTTGCAGGGCCACCACACCGCCAGGAACTCGGGGCGCGAGCCCTGGCTGGAGACCAGGCCGCCGTTGCGCGTGAAGTTCCCGTCGGGATGGGCCGCGTAGATGTACAGCCCCGCCACCCCGTCGATCGCGACATCCTTGTCGAGGAAGAAGAGCAGCCCCCGCGTGGCCGCGACGTCGCCCAGCGAGCCCTGGATGCCCGTGCTGAAGGAGTACCCGGCGTAGGTCAGGTCGCCGCTCTGCGGGTCCACCAGGAACGACCGCACCGTCGAGTCCGTCCCGTGCCCCGCGAACACCACGCCGTCGTCCCACCCCGCCACCCCCTGCTTGGGCGAGTTGCCCGGGCTGATGAAGGGCTGGTTGACCAGCGGCGTGAGCAGCCCGTCGCACCCGATCCCGAACGCGAGCACCTTGTTCCGACCGTCGGCGATCCCGCCCCCCGCGTACAGCATCGTGCCCGCGTGGTTGATCCCCAGCCCGATGGCGTAGCGCGGCCCGACCGGGATCGTCTGGATCAGGCCCAGCGTGCCCCCCGCGTTCAGCTCGAACACGCGGATGTTGAGCGCGCTCCCGTTGTCGTTGGCGTACAGGAACCGCCCCGAGGGGTGCACCGCCAGGTCGTAGCAGAACGCGCCCGCCGCCTCACGGTCCACCTCCGTCAGCGTCACGTTCACCGGGTCGAAGGCGTACAGGATCACGTAGTTGGTGCCGCTGGTCTTGGTGATCGTGACCGCCAGGCGCGTGTCGTTCACCCACGCGATCCCCAGCGGGCTGTCGGGCGTCTGGAACGTCCGCGCGATCGTGGTCGTCCCGTCCGGGTTGACGCGCAGGATGGTGAGCTGCTCGAAGTCCGTCTGGGCCGTCGCGTGGCTGACCGCCAGGAAACGCCCGTCGCTGGTAATGGCCGCCTGCGACGCGTTGGTCCCCCCGCCGCTCGACGCCCGAGCCTCGATCACCGTCTTGCCGTGGAAGATGGGCTCGTCGCCCGCACCCAGGCGGTAGCTCGTGACCGACCCCTCCAGGTTGCCGTTATTGGCCACGAAGACCATGGGCTCGGTGGCCTGGCCCAGGGCCGCGGCATGCACAAGGCCCGACGCCAGGGCGGCGAGCGTCGGACGTCCCAGAAAAACGCGAGTCCCCATGCCTGATCCTCCCGCCGCGGTGGGCGCCCCCGTCGCCCCGCCGCGCATCGTCATACTACCGCCCAACCCCGGGAAGTCACCCTCCAGTTGGCGGGGATTCTCGCGCCGCGACAGGGGCCGTTCGCCGGCCTCCGCGTCCGCGCCCTCCGCGAGTACGATCCGCCCGCATGACGCAGGCCCCGCCCGACTCGCCCGACGCCATCGCCGCCGCCGCACAGCGCTTCCGCGACGACTTCCACGCCGTCCGCGAACAGGTCGCCCGCGTCATCGTCGGGCAGGGCGAGGTGATCGACGGCGTGCTCATCTGCCTCTTCGTGGGCGGGCACGTCCTGCTCGAGGGCGTCCCCGGCATCGGCAAGACCCTCCTGGTCCGCACCCTCGCCCGGGCCGTCAGCCTCCAGTTCGCCCGCATCCAGTTCACCCCCGACCTCATGCCCGCCGACATCGTCGGCACCACCGTCGTCGACGAGGTCGAGGGCCCGCAGGGGCGGCCCGCGCGCCAGTTCCGCTTCCAGCCCGGCCCGGTCTTCACGCAGATCCTCCTCGCCGACGAGATCAACCGCGCCACGCCCAAGACCCAGTCGGCCCTCCTGGAGGCCATGCAGGAGCGCAGCGTCACCGTGTCGGGGCAGACCCACGCGCTCCCGAAGCCCTTTCTCGTGCTGGCGACGCAGAACCCCATCGAGCAGGAGGGGACGTACCCGCTCCCCGAGGCCCAGCTCGACCGCTTCTTCTTCAAGGTGCTCGTGGGCTCCAGCGGCCGGCGCGACCTCTCCGAGATCCTCAACCGCACGACCACGGGCCACGACCCCACCGTCGAGCCCGTGCTCGACGCCCAGCGCATCCTCGGGCACCAGTCGCTGATCCGGCGCGTCGCCATCGCGCCCTCGATCCAGGACTACGCCGTCCGCCTCGTGCTCGCCTCGCAGCCCTCGCCCCTCGCCGGCGCCGAGTCCTTCGCCTCGCCCATGGTCGACAAGTTCGTGCGCCTCGGGGCCTCCCCCCGCGCGGCCCAGGCCCTGGTCCTGGCGGGCAAGTGCCGCGCCATGCTCGACGGCCGCGCCGCCGTCTCCACCGACGACCTCCGCGCCGCCGCCCTCCCCGCCCTGCGGCACCGCCTGATCCTCAACTTCGAGGCCCACGCCGAGGGAGTCACGACCGACGCCATCGTGCGCAACCTCGTGGACACCGTCCCGCTGGATGCCCCCACCCCCGCCTGACCTGCTCCCGGGCCCGGGCAGGTGGAATCACCTGCCCCGGTCCTGGCCGGTCCGTGCTTGTGTGCTTGACAGGGGCGCGGTACGCTGGGGCCTGCGCCGGCGCGTTGCAAACAAGGCACTTCGGAGCCGGGCCATGAACATCCCACGCACGATTGGCAGGACGGTCCGGTCCTTCGCGGGCGTTTCGAGTGCGGCCGCACCGCTGGCCGCGTCCCTGAGCGATCCCGTCCGCGCCCTCGCGGTCCTGCCTGGCGGCGACCTCGTCGCGGGGGGGGCGATTCCGTCACCGCCGTCGCCGTCGCGGCCCAGCGCACCGCCCGCTGGGACGGCAAGGAGTGACCCCCCCTTCACCAACGACGCCGAGCCTGAGGAGGCCCGGCGACGAAGGCTCGGATCGGAGCCCGACGGTCCGAGCCTTCGCTCGAAGACCCACTCAGACCCGGCGTGAGGATCGGGGAAACCACCAGAGCATGCTCACTCTTCACCGCCCACTCTTCGCTGTTCACCGCTCACTGCTTGCCCTCACCCGCGCCCGCTCCACCACCGGCGCCAGCAGGGCCTCGTGGCACTCCTGTTCCAGCCGCTGCAGGAGCTTCTCGTGGTCGGGGAGGGCTTCGAGCATGTCGAGGAGCAGGTCGACGCGCACGGGCGCAGGCTCGTCGGCGGGGAGCGACGCGATGGCCGCGTCCCCCAGCGCCTCCTGGGCCGCGACGAACCACGCCCGCTCGATGGGGCGTGTCGAGCGGTCCCTGGTGGGCGTCGAGGCGTCGGGCGCTGTCCCTTCGGGGGGCTCGACGTAGGCCCGCAGCGTGAGCAGGGGGCTGGGCCCGCTCCGGATCAGCGAGCCCGGGCGGCGCTCCCCCACGGCGACGATGGGCCAGCGACCGGCGTGGTCCCCGCTCCGCACCAGCGGCTCCCGCGCCAGCACCATCACCGGCACGCGCGACCGGGCCGCCTTGGCCCGCAGCCGCGACCCGTCGATCCCAAGCAGCGGCGGGCACACGAGCCAGCACCCCGGGCCGGGCTTCGTCCGCAGCCCCGTGGCGTTGTCGAGCACGCGCACGCCCGGCTCGTCGCAGGCACGCAGCCGGATCTGCCGCCGGGCTTCCTGAAGCGGGAGCGCGATCCTCGCCATCGTGGCGTAGTCGCGGGCCCGCCGGGCCTTGGTGAGCGCGCCCTTCGCCAGGGCCTCGGCCTCGAAGTACGCCGTCTCCGACAGCGCGCGGCTCGCCCGCTCCATCGCCGCATCCACGGACCTGGGCGCCTTGTTCGCCATCACGAGGGCATCTCGACTACCGCGGGCCGGCCTCCCGCTCGATCAGCCCGGCCAGTTCCCCCAGCATCCCCTCCCACGCCTTGGACTCCACGTCCAGGTCGAACCCGACGAGGTCGGCCAGCGCCGACCAGTCCTCGCCCTGAACGCACTCGCGGGCCCGCCGCAGCAGCCCGGCGAGGGCCTCGGCCCGCGCCGCCGCCGTCGACGGCTCGCGCTTCCCGCGCCGCGCGATCGTCACTTCGACCTCGGCCAGGTCGATGCGGAGCACGCCCATGGCCCCCTCGAGCACGTCGCGCACGTTCTGCCACGCCCCCAGCACGCCGCCCAGGAGCCCCAGGGCCTCCTCCATCCGGCCCGATTGCAGCGCCGCCGCGGCCCTCTCCTGCTCGGCGCGCACGCGCTGAAGCACCTCGACGCCCTCGCGCAGCGTGCGCGCGACGAGCGGACGCGGGTCGGCGGAGGTCAGGCGCAGCTCGGCGGTAACGCCCAGAGCCAGGTCCGGGTCCGCCAGTTGCGCCTCGGAGAGCGGCTTGCCGTCGCCCAGCGCCTCGACGACGATCCGGCCCAACGCGTCGGCGTGATCGATCGCGGACCGAAGCCCCTCGCGGAGGTTCGGGGCGTCGGGCAGGGGCTGGCCGTCGAGCAGGACTTTCATCATGGATAGTCTCGTGGGTTCGGGGGGCCGGTTCAAGTGGTCGGGGCGCTTTCGTGCGCACGCCGTCGGCGGGCCTTGAAGATCAGGCGGAGGTTGCGGGCGTAGATCACGACGCCGGAGCACTGCCCGAGCACCCCGACGACATCCTGACGCCACGCGAAGTAGGCAAAGAGTGACGCGCCGCCGACGAGGCTCATCCACCAGAACGCCGTGGGCACGACGCTCTGGCGGGCCCGTTCAGACACCAGCCATTGCACGAACGTCCGCCCGGCGAAGAGCGCCTGGCCCCCCAGCCCCACGCCGATCCACGCCAGGCTGGCCCACGAGGTGATATTGAACAACCGGAAGAAGAGGTTGGTGGGGCTGGCGGTCAGGGTGCGGTGGACTCGGTCGCCAAAGAGGCGTCGCACCTCGGCGTCGGCGAGCTCGACCTCGTGCCCGTTGCGGAGGGCGAGGCGGAAGCGGGGCTCGGGGGTGGGGACGAACTCGAGAACGCCGCGTTCGTGCGCCAATCGCACCTTCTCGACGTGGGCGCCCGGGGTGGTGCGCAGGCCCGGGGAGTAGACGAGCCAGAGGCCGACGAAGAGGAGGGCGAGCATGGCGGCGACGGGCTCCCACTTCACGCCGCCGATGCGGCTGGGGATCCGGGGCCAGACCAGGCGTCGGCGCCCCGGGTCGCTCATGCCCGGACCTCCTCGCGGCGTGCGGCGCGGGCCCGGACCTCGTCACAGGCGACGGGTCGGCGGCGCGACCGCATCCAGCGTACCGCGAGCAGGTCGATCAGCCCGGGGAGGGCCCGCTGCACGATGCCCAGGCCGTACTTGGTCTCCCCGGCGGCGCGGGGGCGGTGGTTGACGGGCATCTCGACGACCGTGGCGCCGCGGTGCCTCGCGATGACGGGGATGAAGCGGTGCACGCCCCTGAACTGGAGGGGGATCTCGAGGGCGACCCGGCGCTTCATGACGCGGAGGGAGCAGCCGGTGTCGCGGACGGCGTCGCCCAGGAGCCAGCGCCGGAAGAGGCGTCCGACGACGGAGCCGACGCGGCGCACGGGGTTGTCGCGGCGGTTGCGGGAGCGGTCGCCCTGCACCAGGTCGGCTCCGGTGCGGCGCATGAGGTCGAGCATGGCGGGGAGGTCGGCGGGGTCGTTCTGCAGGTCGGCGTCGAGCGAGGCGACGAGGCGCCCGCGGGCGGCGCGGAACCCGGCGTGGAAGGCGGCGGACTGCCCGTTGCCGCGCCCCGGCGGCGTGTCACGCATGGCGACGCAGCGGAGGCGCGGATTCGAACCCATGAGGGCCTCGACGCGGGCGCGCGTGCCGTCGGTCGAGCCGTCGTCGATGATCAGGATCTCGTAGTCCAGATCGGTGGGGTCGAGGGCCGCGGCGATCTGGCTGACGAGGGGCTCGACGTTGTCCTCCTCGTTGTGCGCGGGGGCGAGCACGGTGAGGTCGATCGAGCCTTCGGCGGAGGGGTGGCCGGGGGCGCCTTCTTGATCGGGGTCGTGCGGCAACGGGCAACGATAGGAACCCCCAGGCGGACCGCCCGTGCCGTCGCACGGAACCGGGCGCACGGGTTGACCCCGGGGGTCGGGAGCCCGCGCCACGCCGGGTGCTGGCGCGGCGGGCGGCGGGGACGAGCCTCGGTCGCGAGCACGGGTGAATCGAGGGGGCGCACTCCACGCTTGCGCGTGGGGCTCGTCGCGGCGCGTCGGGTCGGGGCGCACCCCTACGATGCCTGAGTCGGGGCGTGGTGCCCCGAACGCACGGAAGCCGACGATGCACATGAAGCACTCGGATCGCGATCACGGGCCGCCGGTGGTGCCGGTGCGGTTCGTGCTGGAGGACCCCGAGGCGCTGACGGGGGGCGAGCGGCGCGAGCACGAGCTGATGGCGTGCGAGGGGGAAACGCTGCTGGAAGTGGCGATGGACCACGGGATCAACATCGAGCACGCCTGCGGCGGGGTGTGCGCCTGCTCGACATGCCACGTCTACGTCGAGAGGGGCGCCGACTCGCTGTCGGAGGCGACGGAGGCGGAGGAGGATCGCGTGGAGGAGGCCCCGGGCCTGCAGCGCAACAGCCGCCTGTCATGCCAGTGCATCGTCGAGGGCAAGGGCCCGATCGAGGTGCGGGTGCCGGCGTGGAACCGCAACGCGATCAAGGAAGTGCCGCACTGATCATGGGCGCGTCCGACACATTCGGGTGGCTGGAGGTGGAGCTGATCGGCGACCTGCTGGCCGAGCGGGCGCGCGACCGCGACCCGTACCGCATGGGGTTCACCGAGCTGCGGGCGCTGGTGGAGTCGCTGCCCGGGTTCAGGGAGGAGGCGGGGCACCCCGTAAACGAGCGGATCCTCGAGGAGATCCAGCGGCGCTGGATCGAGGCGATCGAGGGCCCGCCCCGGGACGAGTGACGCCGTGCCCCAGCCCCGCAGGCTCCACGACCGCTACTTCAGGCAGGCCAAGGCCGAGGGGTACCTGGCGCGCTCGGCGTACAAGCTGGCGGAGATCGACGACCGCAAGAAGCTGCTGCGTCCCGGGGACCGCGTGCTGGACCTGGGGTGCGCCCCCGGGAGCTGGCTCCAAGTCGCGGCGGAGCGCGTGGGGCCGGCGGGCGTGGTCGTGGGGCTGGACCTCAAGGAGTCGGCGGCGGGCCTGGGGGCGCGAGTGCTCGCCCTTCAGGGGGACGTGTTCGAGACCGATCCGGCGGACCTGGCGCGGGCGGCGGCGAGCGTGGCGGGGGGCGAGCCCCGGGCGTTCGACGTGATCCTGAGCGACATGGCGCCCAACACGAGCGGGCACGGCGACGACCTGGTCTCGGCGCGGCTTTGCCGGCGGGTGCTGGAGATCGTGCCGGAGCTGCTCAGACCGGGCGGTCACCTGGTGGTGAAGATCTTCGAGGGGGCGGAGTACCCCGGGGTGCTGGGCGAGGCGGGGGCGATGTTCGGGGAGGCGCGGGGGTTCAAGCCCAAGGCCAGCCGCGAGGTCTCGCGGGAGATGTACATCGTGGCCAAGGGGCTGCGGGCGGCGCGGTAGGCGCGTTCAGCGCTTGGCGAGGGCGTCGAGGGCGTGGGCGGCGTCGCTGACGCCCAGGACGAGCGTGGGGGCATCGGCGCCGGGGGTGCTGCCGTAGACGTAGTTGACGTTGATCCCGGCCCTGGCGAGCTTCTTGCAGATGCGGGCCAGTTCGCCGGGCCGGTTGGGGGCGTCGAGGGCCACGACCTGCTGGGCGGAGACGGTGTACTTGGCGCGGACGAGGGCGGCCCTGGCCCTCTGCGGGGGCGAGGCGAGCAGGCGCACCCAGCCGCAGTCGGTGTTGTCGGAGACGGAGATGGCGTCGATGTTGACGCGGGCGCGGTGGAGCGTGCCGCAGAGGGCCGCGAGGGAGCCGGCGGTGTTGTCGAGCGCGACGGAGAGTTGCACGGCCTTTCGCATGGGGGGCTCCGGTCAGAGGATGGTCGGGCCGCCCTCGGCGTGCCCCGCGCCGCGCCCGAGCGACTGCGCGTGGTGCCCGCTGGAGCGTCCGACGAGGCTGAGGAGGACCTCGTCGAGGTGGTGCTCGAGGGAGCCGCGCGTGAGCACCTCGTCGGCGCCGGCGTCCAGGGCCCGCTGCAGGAGGTCCTTCTCGACGTGCGGTCCCCAGGCGACGACGCGGATCTTCATGTGTCGTTCGTTGTTGCGGTCGTCGCGGAGGTGCCGGATGAGCTCGAGGGCGGTCTCGGGCTCGTCGAGGTCGACCAGGAGCGCCCGCGGGTCGGAGTCGTGGAGCCTGGCCTTGAGGGTGTCGAGGTCGCGGGCCGGGCGGGCGGTGACGTCGAGCGCCTCGGCGTGGCACTTGATCTTCGTCGCCCAGAGCAGATCGGCGGCCATGTACAGGATCATCCCGGCCTCCGTTCCATCGCTCCCTGACCGTCCTCCTAACGCTAGCCGGTCGTGAGCCTCGGGGCGCGTCGCTCGGGCCGGAATCGGGTCCCGGCGTCGCCCGGGATCGCCGCGCGGATCGAGGCCCAAATCGGGGGGGCGGACTATCATCTCGACCCCGCCGGCGATCGCCCGCAGGCCCGTGCGCGGCGGGCGGCCGCGATGCTCGGGGCGGGTTTCCGGGGAACGAGGACCACCATGACCCAGGTCAGCAACGCCGTCGCTTCGCCGTCCGCACCCGCCGACTACAGCCGGCATCCGCTCATGCAGGACGTCGGGTTCGTGATGAGCGACCACGACCTGCTCTACCGGGAGACGGTGGGGACGATGCTGCGGGCGGCGGACCTGATGGACCTGCCGCACTACCTGCGCCTGATCCTGGCCCAGCCCAAGAACGAGATCATGGTGCACTTCCCGGTGCGCATGGACGACGGCGAGTTCCGCCTGTTCAAGGGGTACCGGGTCCAGCACAACAACGCGATCGGGCCCTACAAGGGCGGCCTGCGCTTCCACCCGGACGTGCACCTGGACGACGTGAAGACGCTGGCGTTCCTGATGACGATGAAGTGCTCGCTGGTGGGGGTGCCCTTCGGGGGCGGCAAGGGCGGCATCAAGGTCGACCCGCGCAAGCACTCGTCGGGAGAGATGGAGCGGATCGTGCGCCGCTTCACCAGCGCCGTCGCCCACCAGATCGGGCCCGACTACGACATCCCGGCCCCCGACGTGGGCTCGACGGCCCAGCACATGGCCTGGATCGCCGACACCTACGCCTTCCTGTCGGAGGTCGGCGGGCACCAGCCCCAGGCGGTGATCACGGGCAAGCCGGTGGAGTACGGCGGGTCGCTGGGGCGCGAGAAGGCGACGGGCCAGGGCGTGGTCGACACGCTCGTGAACCTGCTGCCCGAGCTGGGGATCAAGATCCCGGGGATGACCTTCAGCGTGCTGGGGTACGGCAACGTGGGCTCGTGGACGGCGCGGATCCTTCACGACATGGGCGCCAAGCTCGTGGCGGTCATGGACCACACGGGCGGCGTGCGGAACGAGAAGGGCATCGACGCCGACGCCCTGGCCGACTGGTGCGCCAGGCCCCGCGACGCGGGGGGGACGGGCGGGGTCAGGGGCTTCGGCGGGGGCGGGGCCTGCACGGAGCAGGAGTTCTACTCCACCGAGGTCGACGTCTTTGCGCCCTCGGCGCTGGAGCAGATGATCAAGGAGGAGCAGGCCAAGCTCCTGCGGTGCAGGGTGGTGGTGGAGGGCGCCAACGCCCCGACCACGCCCGCGGGTGACCGCATCCTGGCCCAGCGCGAGATCGAGGTCTTCCCCGCGATCCTCGCCAACGCCGGCGGCGTCACGGTGTCCTACTTCGAGTGGGTCCAGAACAAGACGTGCAGCGCCTGGAGCCTGGACGAGGTCGACCGCAAGCTGCGCGAGCACATGCTCCAGGCCGCCATGCGGACCAAGGCCGCCCGCAAGAAGTACAAGTGCGACATGCGCACGGCGTCGTACATCGCGGCCCTGGAGCGGCTGCGGGGCATCTACGCGATGCGCGGCATCTTCCCGTGAGCGGTTCCCTCCGTCCGCCGCGGGGACGCCCGTCGGCGGGGTGCCCCGCCTTCGTGGCCGCGTCGGCGCCCCGGCGCCGACACACGAATCCGTGGCGACGGCGCGTACGGGCACACAAGACCGTGGGTTTCCACACGCCGGCCTGGGGCGCGGACTGTGGCGCAAGGACCGGCGCTGCAACGGCTTGAATCGTGTGTTGCGCGCGGCGGGCCCCAACACATGGCCCCGGAGGTAGACTGCGCCGGCGCGGGGTCGGGCGTTCGGCCCCACGCGGGTCGGCACGACGAACTGGAGCAGGACATGGCGAAAGCACTGTGGGCGGCCGTGGCGGCGTGGTCGATCGCGTTTCCGTGCCTGGCGCAGACAAGCGAGGGGGAGCAGCAGGTCGTGGCGGCGGTGCCTACGGGCGGCATCGCGCCCTCCGAGCCCACCTGCACGGGCGTGGACACGTTCCTGTTCGAACACGCCGGCGGCCCGCTGTTCACCGTGCTGCGCGTGGACGAAGGGTCCGCCCCGCCCGCGGTCGTGGGGTTCTGGTCCGAGTCATCCGCGACCGTTCTGATGGACGACCAGCCCTGCGGCCTGGGCGACTACGAGGGCACGGTCGACTGGATCGTCGCCACCGGCACGCTGTACCTGGTCGGCGAGGAGCCCCGCTGGGCCGGGCTCATGCGCGCGGAAGTCACGATGGTCTCGCCCAGCGCCGGCCCGCTCTCGTTCATGGTCGGCAGCACGGTGCCCTACGCGCCGGGCATGGAGACGGAGGAGGCGGTCAACCAGGCGGTGACCATCATGGAGATCGATCCCTCCACGCCCCCGCCCCCGCCGGGCGGGACCGAGCTGGTCAGCGTGGGTTCGAGCTGCCACTGTCCGCGCTGCCCCAATGGCGGGCCGCGGTTCTGGATACCCTTCTACGTGATCGGGGTCGGGACGGTGCCCGGCGGGGAGATGTGCTGCCGCCTGGCGTGCGACCTTGCCTGCGCCGCGGTCGAGCGGGGCAAGACCTACCTGGACGCCTGGGCGATCGGGCAGGGGACATGGGTGACATGCATGATCTGCCAGTAGGGGCCGGGCGCCGGCGCACGCCGGCGTGGTTCATCATGTGGATCCTCGCCGTGCTGATCCTGGTGCTCGCGACGGTGGTCTACTTCGGGCTGGTCGGGCTGGCGCCCATCGCCGTGGACCTGCGGGGCGACACGCTCGAGATCCGCAACCTGGGCCCCGGGGTGCGCGGGGCCACCTTCGAGGTGTCGGCGGGCAAGGCCAGCTACTCGGTCGCGCTGGCGCGGATCGACCGCGGCGTGACGCGGATCCGCCTGGCGGACGTTTCGCCGGACCTGGAGGGGGCCGAGGTCAGCGGGACGGTGATCCGGGGCCGACGGCTGGGCGTGCCCTACGAGTGGGTCTCGGCGTTGCGGCTCTCGACGCCCGCGGGCCCGGGCTCGGGCGTGGCGACGGGCGTGGCGCCGGGCGAGCCCTGAGGCTCAGGGGTAATCCTGCCGCGTGGGGCGGATGACCACGTCGTTGACGTGGACGTGGGGGGGCTGGGCCGCGATGAAGGAGACCAGGCGGGCCACGTCGGGCGGGGCGAGCACGGGCCCGATCCGCGCCTTGACCTGCGCGAACCAGGCCGGGTCGTAGCCGGCCACGCCCTGGAACTCGCTCTCGACGAACCCGGGCTCGACGAGCGTGAGGCGGATGCCCCCGGGGCCCAGCTCGCGGCGGGCGGCCTCGACCATGCCGTGCACCGCAAACTTCGTGGCCCCGTACATGCTGCTGAAGGGCGAGACGTGCCGCCCGACCGTGGAGCCCAGCACGACGATGTCGCGGGGACGGCCCGGCGCGCGGTCGGCGGGAGCGCGGGCGGCGATGTCCGCGAGCATGCGGTTGGCGGCGGCCCTCAGCATGAGCGCGGCCCCCAGGACGTTGGTCCTGAGCACCTCCGCCCACTGGGCGGTGTCGGAGTCGAGGACGGAGCCCCTGAGCCCTCGCCCGGCGTTGACGACGACCAGGTCGGCCTCGCGGGGCGGGTGCCCGGAGACCTCGCGGGCGGCGTCGAGCATGGCGTCGATGACCCCGGGGTCGGCGCAGTCGCCCGGGACGGCCCGCACGCCCTCGTCGCCCAGCTCGCGGGCCAGGTCGGCCAGGACCGACTCGCGCCGGGCGTTGATGACGCAGGAGGCGCCGCGGGCCACCAGGTCGCGCGTGATCGCCAGCCCGATCCCGGCGCTGGCGCCCGTGACGACCGCGAGGCGCCCCCGGAGCGTGAGGTCCTGTGCCATGGGCGGAGCGTAGAAGGGGCGGGCGGCGTCGGCCCGCCCCTACCCTCGCCCCGTGTTCGGCGGCCACCTCTCCATCGCCGGGTCGCTGGCCAACGCCCTGCGCGAGGGCGAGGCCCTCGGCCTCGACACCGTGCAGGTGTTCACCAAGAACCAGCGGCAGTGGAAGGCCGGGCCGCTGGACGCGGCGGCGGTGGGGGAGTGGCGGAGCGAGGTGGCGCGGCTGGGGTGGGACAAGGGCGGGCCGACCGGCGGCGGGCGCACCGTCGCCCACGCCGGCTACCTCATCAACCTCGCCAGCCCCGACGACGGCCTGTGGCGCCGGAGCATCGACCTCATGACGGTGGAGGTCGAGCGCTGCGAGGCCCTCGCCATCCCCTTCCTGGTGCACCACCCCGGGTCGTACACGACCGGCACGCTCGACGCGGGGCTGTCGCGGATCGTCGCGGCCTATTCCGAGGTGTTCACGCGGACGCGGGGCTTCTCGACCGTCTCGTGCCTGGAGGGCACGGTGGGCGCGGGGCGGACGATCGGCGGGGCCTTCGAGCACCTGGCGGCCCTGCGGGCGCGGATCGCGGAGGCGACGGGGAGCCCGGCCCGCGTCGGGTTCTGCCTCGACACCTGCCACCTCCACGCCGCGGGGTACGACCTCTCGACGCGGGGCAAGGCCCGGGGCGTGCTCGCCGAGTTCGACGGGCTGTGCGGGCTGGCCCACGTCAGGGTGGTGCACCTCAACGACAGCAAGGGGGCGGCGGGGTCGCGCCTGGACCGTCACGCCCACGTCGGGGCGGGGACGATCGGCGGTGGGACGGCCCGCGCGCGCCTCGCCGCCAGCGGTCTGGCCGAGTTCGTCAACCACCCCGCCTTCGCCCGCGTGCCCAAGATCCTGGAGACGCCCAAGGGCGTCACCGAGGCCGGGACGCCGTGGGACCGGGTGAACGTCGCCCGCCTGCGGGGGCTGGTGGAACGGCCGAGTGGGCCGGGGGCCGGAGGGCCAACGAAGAGCGGGAGCGCGCCGAGGGCGGCAGAGCGGGGCGCGTGATCGCCGTCCGCCCGTCCGGTTCTCGTGCCCTTCTCCGATCCGGCCGTCTGGCCCATCGCCCGTTCTGCCCTTCCGTCCCCGCCCGCCGCTCTCCCCACGCGGCCCGCGCGGCCGATCTATCGTCAGGCCCCCGCGCCCCCGGGATGACCCCGAGGGGAGCGGGGGCGTGGAGCCACCCGGATGCCGACAAGAGCGGGAACGCGCGCGGGACGGATGGGAGCGCTGGTCGCCATCGCCGGGGCCCTGTCTCTGGGCGGCTGCGGCGTCTTGCGGGGGCGCGGGGACGAGGCGCCGCGCGTGGAGTCGCGCAAGGTCGCGGTGCCCGAGCGTTCCCTGACGCGGGCCGAGCGTCGGGCCGCGGCGGCGGCGGCGGAGGCGGCCCGCGCGCAGACCCGGACGCCGCCCCCGGCGCCCGCGATCTCCATGGCGTCGAGCGCGCGCGCTTCGGAGAGCCCGCCCGTCGCCCCCATCGCGGCCCCGGGCGTGGACGACGTCAACCGCGGGCGGATGGCCGAGGAGCGGGGGGATCTCGAGGAGGCCCTGAAGCAGTTCGAGCGGGCCATCGAGCGCAACCCGCGCCTGACGATCGCGTACCTCAAGGCGGGGGACATCTACCGGCGGCGTGGGGACTTCGCGTCGGCCGAGGCCCGCTACCGGGCCGCCGCCGAGCTGGAGCCGCGCAGTTTCGAGGCCCAGTACCTGCACTCGCTGAGCCTGCAGTTGCTGGGGCGCACGCCCGAGGCGGTGCGGGGGTACCTGCGGGCCCTGTCGCTCAAGCCCGACGACTTCGAGGCCAACCTGAACCTGGCGACGGCGTACCTGCAGTTGGGCGAGCCGGCCCAGGGGGTGCCCTACGCCGAGCGGGCCGTGCGCCTGAACGCCAAGTCGGCCGCGGCCCGCAGCAACCTGGGCGCGATCCTCGCCGCCCTCAACCGGCACGAGGAGGCGGTGATCGAGTACCAGCAGGCGTCGGAGCTGGCGCCGCTGACGGCCCCGCTGCTCCTGAACCTGGCCGAGAGCCTGGGGCGCACGGCCCGGCACGCCGAGATGGCCAACGTGCTGCGGCAGGCGATCCAGCTCGAGCCCTCGGCGGTGGCGTGGGAGCGGCTGGGGTACGCCCAGTTCAAGCTGCGGCAGTACGCCCCCTCGGAGGCGAGCTTCCGCTCGGCCCTGGAGATCGACCCCAACCACTTCCCCGCGCTCAACGGCATCGGGGTGTGCAGGCTCAACGAGTACCTGTTCAGCAACCGGGCCGACGAGCCCGCCCGCCGCGACGCCGTCAACGCCATCCGCCGCTCGCTCCAGATCGAGCGGAACCAGCCCGAGATGCTGGAGCTCCTGACCCGGTTCAACTGAGGGGTCGGCGGGCCGAAAGGGCCGGACCGCGAACGGCCGTGGGGCCGAACCGGACGTGACGCGCCGGGGGCTTCTCCCTCCTTGGCCGATTGGCCCTTCGTCCCTTGGCCCCGCCCGGCCCCTTGGTCGTTCCCTCGCGCCGCCGCGCCCGCGCCGGATCGCCCCGCGCGCCTTCCGCTACGCGGGGAGCGCGACGGACGGCTCGGCGGCCCTGACGTTCGCGTCGGCCGAGCGCGGGATGCAGGCCCACTACCTGGCCCGCCGGGTCTCCCCCGGCGGCGCCCCGGGCCCGTGGAGCGAGACGGCCAGCGCGACGGTCGCGGCGTGATCCGCCCCGTTGGGGCGTTCAAGACCTCGAACCATCAGGCCCCAGAGGCGGGTACGCTGTACGGTACCGAGGATTCGGCGATGGCGAAAGCAGGACCAACCTCGTTCCGTGTGGGCACGCTCTATTCCAGCGAGGAGATACAGAACGCGCTCGCCGTCGGCAACGCGGGCGGCATCCGTATGTCCATCGCCGACGAGGGGAGCGTGCGCCGAGTGGTGATCCTGACTTCAGTGCCGACCGCACGGCAACTCTCCGAGCATCCGTACCACGACCGGATCGAAAACGACATCCTTGTGTACACCGGCGCGGGGCGAGAAGGCGAACAGACCCTCGGCGGCGTGAACAAGCGGTTGCCGCAGCAACTCGATACGGACTTTCCGGCCTACGGCTTCGTCCTTGTCGGCAGCCGGCGCGATGCCTCTATCAGCCCGAAGCCCTCGCCTTCGCCGCCGAGGACGGCGGCAAGACCGCCTACTACTGGCTCCGCTGGGTCTCCCCCACCGGCCAGCGCGGGCCGTGGTCCGAACAGGCCGCCGCCACCATCGCGGCCTGAGCCCCCGGATTGCGACGAGTGATCCCCAACGCCCCCGCCCCGCGCGGGGGTTCTTCATTCGACCCCCGCGCCCGGGGGCATCGCACGGGCCGGGGCGCCCCGGCGAAGCGATACCATGCCCCGAGCCACTCCGGGGGGCGGTCGATGGTGCCCGAGCGTGCGCACAAACCGGGCGATCGAGCGAACCGGCCCGGGGCGGGGCGGTCGCGGCTGTTCCGGCATCCGCGCCTGGCGGCGCTGGCCTTCGGGCTTGTTCTCGCCGGGGTGGTGCTGGCGCTGGCCGAGGGCGGGCTGCGGCTGGCGGGGTTCGGGGGCTACGCGCCCACGTTCCGAGCCGCCGGCCGGCTCGACGACGGCTCGACGCTCGTGATGACCGACCCCGGCGGCACCGCGTCGTACTTCTTCGCCGACCGACCCGGCAGCGGGGCCCTCGACCCCGAGGCCCTCGTCCGCCCCAAGCCCGCGGGCACGGTGCGGGTGATGTGGGTGGGGGAGTCGGCGGCCAAGGGGATCCCGCAGCCCAGGCCGCTGCGGGCGGCGTCGTTCCTCCGCGCCATGCTCGCCGACGCCTGGCCCGACCGCCGCGTGGAGGTCATCAACCTGGGGGCCCCCGCGATCGCGTCGTACCCCGTGCTCGGGGTCATGCGCGAAGCCCTCGAGCACGAGCCCGACCTGGTCGTCGCGTACCTGGGGAACAACGAGTACTACGGGGCCTTCGGCGTGTCGTCGGTGCACTCGGCGGGGCGCTCGCCCGGGTTGATCCGGGCCCTGCGGGCCCTGCACTCCACGGCGGTGGCCCAGGCCCTGACGCGGGCCGCCGGTCGCCGGGCGGGCACCGGCACGCTCATGGAGGCGATGGCCGGACGTTCGAGCCTCGGGCCCGACGACCCAGCCCGGGCCGCGGCCGCCCGCACCCTCGGCGCCTTCGTGGGCGACATGATCGACCGCTGCCGCGAGCGCGGCGTGCCCATCGTCGTCTGCACGCCCCCCTGCAACGAACGCGACGTGGCGCCCTTCGGCGAGCCGGACCTCTCGGCCCTCGCGCCGGGCGAGCGCGGACGCCTCGCGGACCTCATGCGCGTGGCGGCGGAGTCGGTCGCGGACGAGCCAAGCAGGGCCGAGGAGGCCGCCCGCGCCGCCCTGCACCTCCACGGGACGCACGCCACGGCCCGCTTCCTGCTGGGGCGGGCGCTGCTGGCCCAGGGGCGGGAGGAAGAGGCCCGCGTCGAGCTGCGGCTGGCGGTGGACCTGGACCCGATGCCCTGGCGGCCGCCGGCGGCGTCGGTCGCCGCGATCCGTCGCGCCGCCGAGTCGCGCGGGGCCGGGCTCGCGGACCTGGAGTCGGCGTTCCGCGCGGCGTCGCCCGGCGGGGTCGTGGGGTGGGACCTCATGGACGACCACGTCCACCCCTCGCTCAAGGGGCAGGACCTGGTCGCGCGCACGGTCATGCTCGCCATGGCCGCCCTGCCCGAACCGGTGCGGGTCGAGCCCGCGGCGGCGGACGCGCTCGCCGACTGGACCGGCTACGCCCAGCGCCTCGGCGCCAACCCCTTCGAGGCCTACGGCGTGGCGACGCGCATGGAGCGGCTCGGGCGGATCCCCCTCTTCGAACGCTCCAACCCGGCCCTGGCGGCGCGGAACGAGGCGATCCGGCGGCGGATCGAGGGCGTGTCGCCCCCCGGCGTCGCCCGGGCCCTGGCGGAGTGGGCGGGCGCGGCGGGGTCGCGGGTCGACCAGTACCCGGCGAGCGCGGCGGCGGGGTTCGCGCTCCTGCGCCTGGGGCGGCCGGCCGAGGCCGAGCCTCTCTTCCGCTTCGCGGCGGCGTCGGCGGACCCGTACGGGTCGTGGCGCCTGGAGTTCACGCACTACGCCCTGGCCAGCGCCGCGCAGGCGGCGGGGGCGCTGGGGCCCGACGGGGCCGTGGAGGCCGCGGCCGCCATCCGCGAGGGGCGGTTCCTGATCGACTCGGGGCACAGCACCTCGGGGGGCGCGGAGCTGTGGGTGGGCCGCCTGCACCTGCTGCGGGGCGAGGCGGGCGAGGCGATCGAGTGCCTGCTCGCGGCCCGGGGCAAGCTCGACGGGAAAAACCGCGTCAACGCCGACGACGCCCTGGTGCGGGCGTACGCGGCGGTCGGGCGATCGGTCGAGGCGCGAGCGATCGTGGAGGAAGGGCTCCGCGGCCCGTTCGCGCGCGACTACGCGGCAATGCGCGGGCCGTGACGGCACCGCCCCGAACGACGCCACGAACACCCGACCCCGATCGAGTCAGGCGCGGCGGCGGCGGGCCCCCACCCCGAGGCCCGCGAGGAGCAGTAGGCCGGCGGCGCTCGGCCGCCGCGATCCGTCGCGCCGCCGAGTCGCGCGGGGCCGGGCTCGCGGACCTGGAGTCGGCGTTCCGCGCGGCGTCGCCCGGCGGGGTCGTGGGGTGGGA
>VGXM01000046.1 GCA_016873295.1 Phycisphaerae bacterium | reverse complement strand
CCGTGCGCCCCCCTCTACGATTCCCGCGAATGTCCCCGTCCCCCACCGTCGACCGCGTCATGGCCGAGCAGCGGGCCGCCGCCTTCACCAGGCGCTCCATCAAGACCTCCACCAAGCGCACCGGCCTGCTCCTCGCCATGTCCATGCTCGACCTGACGACGCTGGAGGGCAAGGACTCCCCCGAGAAAGTCCGCGCCCTCTGCCGCAAGGCCGTCCGCCCACTGCCCGGCGACGACTCCATCCCCTCCGCCGCCGCCGTCTGCGTCTACCCCAGCCTCGTCAAAACCGCCCGCCAGGCCCTGGCCGGCACGCCCGTCAAGGTCGCCAGCGTCGCCACCGGATTCCCCAGCGGCCAGTTCCCCCTCGACGTCCGCCTCGACGACGTCCGCCGAGCCGTCGACGACGGCGCCCACGAGATCGACATGGTCATCAACCGCGGCGCCTTCCTCGCCGGACGCTACCACGAGGTCGCCGACGAGATCCGCCAGGTCAAGCTCGCCTGCGGCCCGGCCCACCTCAAGGTCATCCTCGAAACCGGCGAACTCGAAACCCTCGACAACGTCCGACGCGCCAGCGACCTCGCCATCCGCGCCATGCACGACGCCGCCGCCGGGCACGAACAAGGCGGCGACTTCATCAAGACCAGCACCGGAAAGGTCCAGCCCGCCGCCACCATGCCCGTCACGCTCGTCATGCTCGAAGCCATCCGCGACTGGTACTTCCAGACCGGCCTCCGCGTCGGCATGAAGCCCGCCGGCGGCATCCGCTCCGCCAAGCAGGCCCTCCACTACCTCGTCATGGTCAACGAGACCCTCGGCCCCGACTGGCTCACCCCGGACCTCTTCCGCTTCGGCGCCTCCTCACTCGCCAACGACATCCTCCGCCAGCTCGAAAGACAACGCACCGGCGCCTACATGGCCGGGTACGACTTCACGGAGTCCTGACCCATGCCCCGCACCAACGGCGCCACCGCCCAGCCCCCGCGCTGGGACTACGCCCCCGCCCCCGAGACCGCCAAGGTCTCCATCGCCCCGCGCTACGACCACTTCATCAACAACAGGTGGACCCCGCCCACAGGCCCGAAGTCCGACGCCTACTTCGACACCCTCAACCCCGCCACCGAGAAGACGCTCGCCCAGGTCGCCCACGGCTCCGACGCCGACGTCGACGCCGCCGTCCGCGCCGCCGCAAAGGCCCTCCCCAGGTGGCGCGCCCTCCCCCCCACCGAGCGCGCCAAGTACATCTTCCGCATCGCCCGCCGCGTCCAGGAACGCGCCCGCGAACTCGCCGTCCTCGAATCCACCGACAGCGGCAAGCCCATCAAGGAAAGCCGCGACCTCGACGTCCCCCAGGCCGCCGCCCACTTCTTCTACCACGCCGGATGGGCCGACAAGCTCCCCTACGCCTTCCCGGGCCGCACCCCCACCCCCGTCGGCGTCTGCGCGCAGATCATCCCCTGGAACTTCCCCCTCCTCATGGCCGCCTGGAAGCTCGCCCCCGCACTCGCCTGCGGCAACACCTGCGTCCTCAAGCCCGCCGAGACCACGCCCCTCACCGCCCTCCGACTCGCCGAGATCATCCTCGATGCCGACCTCCCCCCCGGCGTCGTCAACGTCGTCACAGGCGATGCCCGCACCGGCGCCGCACTCGTCAACCACCCCCGCGTCCACAAGATCGCCTTCACCGGCTCCACCGACGTCGGCAAGAAGATCGCCGCCGCCACCGCCGCCTCCCCCAAACGCCTCACCCTCGAACTCGGCGGCAAGTCCCCCCACATCATCTTCGAGGACGCCAGCCTCGACCAGGCCATCGAGGGCGTCATCCAGGGCATCTACTTCAACCAGGGCGAGGTCTGCTGCGCCGGCTCGCGACTCTTCGTCCAGGAGAGCATCCTCGACCAGGTCATCCGACGCCTCGAGCACCGCATGAAGTCACTCCGCGTCGGCGACCCCCTCGACAAAAACACCGACGTCGGCGCCGTCAACAGCCGCGACCAGCTCCAACGAATCGACAAGTACCTCGCCCTCGGACCCGCCGAGGGCGCCACCCTCCACCGCGCCAACCACTCCACCCTCCCCGAGCGCGGCTACTGGTGCAGACCCTGCTTCTTCACGGGCGTCCAGCCCTCCCACCTCGTCGCCCGCGAGGAGATCTTCGGACCCGTCCTCTCCGTCATGTCCTTCCGAACCCCCGACGAAGCCATCGCCCGCGCCAACAACACCCCCTACGGCCTCGCCGCCGGCGTCTGGACCGACAAGGGCTCCAAAATCTTCGACATCGCCCGCAAGCTCAAGGCCGGCGTCGTCTGGTGCAACACCTACAACCAGTTCGACCCCGCCTCACCCTTCGGCGGATACAAGGAGTCCGGCTTCGGACGCGAGGGCGGACGCCACGGCCTCCGCGCCTACCTCAACCTCGCCTGATCCCCGCACCACCACCCCCGCCCCCTCCACGGAGACATTCATGCGACTCATCCCACTCCTCGCCATCCTCCTCCTCGCCCTCCCCGCCCACGCCGACGATCCACGCATCACCTCCGTCGGCTCCTCGGTCGTCTCCCGCGCCCCGGACCGCGCCCTCGTCTCACTCGGCGCCACCACACGCGCCTCCACCTCCGCCAAGGCCCAGATCGACCTCAACGTCGCCATGGACCGCATCATCAAGGCCGTCCGCGCCCTCAACATCGACTCCCTCCTCGTCCAGACGCAGTCCGTCTCCCTCTCCCCCGTCTACGACTACGGCCGCCGCGGCGAGGACGTCCCCAGAATCGTCGCCTACAGCGCCTCCAACATCGTCCGCTGCCGCGTCGACGACACCACCAAGATCGGCCCCATCATCGACGCCGCCATCGCCGCCGGCGCCAACGAACTCCACGCCATCGGCTTCGAACTCAAGGACGACGCCCCCGCACGCCGCGAAGCCCTCACCAACGCCGCCAAGGACGCCCGCGACAAGGCCGACACACTCGCCGCCGCCCTCGGCCTCCGCATCACCGCCGTCGAGCAGGCCACCGTCGGAACCCCACAGGTCTTCCCCGTCTGGCAGCGCGGCATGGCCATGGAGGCCCGCGCCCCGGCCTCCCCCGCCGAGCCCACACCCATCGAGTCCGGCGAGGTCACCGTCTCCGCCCAGGCCACCGTCGTCTTCATCGCCCGACCCGTCGAGCGACCGGAGTAACCCCGTGCCAAAACGACTCCAGGTCGCCAAGACCTTCAAAATGTACGTCGACGGCAAGTTCCCGCGCTCCGAGAGCGGCCGCTCCTTCGACCTCCGCGCCGGCGACCGGCTCCTCGCCCACGCCTGCCTCGCCTCCCGCAAGGACCTCCGCGACGCCGTCGAGGCCGCACGCAAGGCGCACGAGAAGTGGGCCGACGCCACCCCCTACCTCCGCGGCCAGATCCTCTACCGCGTCGCCGAAATGCTCGAAGGCAAACGCCGCGAACTCGCCGACCTCCTCGCTCCCCCGCCCCCAGGCCGGGGGGTGAGGCGTGGGTCACCTCTACGCCCCGACGCCGAGGTCACCGCCTCCATCGACCGCCTCATCGCCTACGCCGGCTGGGCCGACAAGTACGCCCAGGTCCTCGGCTGCCAGAACCCCGCCGCCGGCCCCTACTACAACTTCACCATCCCCGAGCCCACCGGCGTCGTCGCCGCCATCGCCCCCGACGCCCCCGCGCTCCTCGCCCTCGTCTCCCTCATCGCCCCCGTCATCGTCAGCGGCAACACCTGCGTCGCCCTCGCCTCACGCGCCAACCCACTCCCCGCCTGCGCCTTCGCCGAGGCCTGCGCCTCCGGCGACCTTCCCCCCGGCGTCCTCAACATCCTCACGGGCGACCGCGCCGAGCTGCTCCCCCACGTCGCCGACCACCGCGACGTCGACGCCGTCCACGCCGCGGCCCTTCCCCCGAGGGACGCCGCCCTCCTCCGCGCCGGCGCCGCCCAGAACGTCAAGCGCGTCACCGTCCGCGACGCCGTCGACTGGTCCGACGCCAGACAATGCCACTCCCCCTGGTGGATCGAGCCCTTCGTCGAGTTCAAGACGATCTGGCACCCCTCGTCGGTCTGAGCCCCTCCCCGCCCGTGGATCGCCGAATCTGCGCGCCTCCGCGCCCGCCCCAACGCCCCGATGCCCCGGCGCCCTCCGCCCCCTACCCCTCCGCCTCGACGCGCCGCTCCTCCGCGATCTGGAACGCCCGGATGAGCACGTGCCCCGCGTAGCACACCATCGCGCCCAGCACCGCCATCCCCACGATCCCCAGCGCCAGCCGCACCAGACCGTCGATCCCGCCCAGCGCCGAGGAGATCGCCCCGCGGAACCGGTACGCCAGCGCCGCGCCCACCAGCAGCACCCCGGCCACGCCCGCCCCGCGCCCGAACATCTTCCACAGGTCGCGATGCCCGTTCAGCGCCACCCACACCGCCATCCCCGCCAGCGCCGCGCTCATCGCCGCCCGCAGCCCCACCCACCCCTTCAGGCCCCGACCCGCCAGGTGACCCTGCACCGACAGGTACCCCAGCAGCCCCATCAGCAGGCACACCCCCGCCGCGCACGTCAGCATCAGCCCCGACGCCCGACCGCCGCGCGCCCACGCCAGCCCCAGGAATCCCGTCAGCGCCACCAGACCCTCGAACCCCATCATGAACCACGCCGGCCGCGTCGGCAGCCCCCACGCCGCGCCGGCGCCCGCCATCCCCGTCAGCACCATCATCGCCATCACCATCATCGCCGCGATTCGCATGCACGCCTCCGCACACTCTACCCCCTCCCCTTCAGGGGAGGGCCGGGGAGGGGTTGGTCCCGCCCCCCATCACGCTCCATCCCCACCGGGGGAGGGCAGGGGACGGGTTGTGCGCCCCGCCCCCGCAACCCCTGCGCTCCGCCGCGCAACTCCCGCACCCCGCCCCACCAGCCCGGATCTGATCGGACGTTCCCCTCCCTCTCATTACAGCCGCCCCGTCCCGACCGCCGATTCCTCACTCTGAGTCGCACCTCCCGCCAAGTCGCTCGATGATCCACAGGATGCAGGCCCAACCCAGGCCCAACCCGACGCTGGCCCACGCCCGCAGGCTGTACGCCAACGTCCTGCCCGCCTGGGCCTCGGACCTGCTCGAACTCCGCCGCCGCGGGCTCCACGTCCCCGGCGCCCGCGGACACGCCGCCTGGTGCGCCCCGGGCACGCCCTTTGCCGCGAGGTCCCCCGCGCGCCAGCACGCGCGCCCAGGCGTCCGCCGCGCCGCCTGACACGCGACCGCACCGACCCCGGAAAGAGGAGACGCCCCATGGGCGGGATCAGCAGCAACGTCGGCCTCTTCTCCGGCATCAACACCGGACAGATCATCGAGCAGCTCATGGCCCTCGAGGCCAGGCCCCGAATCCGCGTCCAGCAGCGCGTCCTCGCCCTCCAGCAGCAGAACGCCGCCACCCTCGATATCAACTCCCGCCTCGACGGCCTGCGACGCGCCGCCCAGGTCTTCCGCAACGACCAGTCCTTCCGGCGCGCCACCGCCACCTCCAGCAACGACCAGGTCCTCACCGCCACCGCCTCCGTCGGCGCCAGCCCCGGAGGCTACCAGTTCATCGTCGACCGCGTCGTCAGCACCCAGCAGCTCCTCTCCCGCGGCTTCGCCGACCGAACCTCCTCCGCCCTCGGGCTCCCCGCCCTCACCGTCGAGTCCGATCGCGCCCGCCTCGCCCGCGACACCAGCCTCGCCGACCTCAACAACGGCGCCGGCGTCGAACGCGGACGCATCGTCGTCACCGACTCCGGGGGCAGGTCCGCCACCGTCGACCTCTCCCGCGCCGCCACCATGGGCGATGTCCTCGACGCCATCAACGGCAACGGCACCGCACAGGTCACCGCCTCCGTCCGCAACGGCCGACTCACCCTCCGCGACAACGCCGCCGGCAACCTCACCGTCGCCAACGCCGCAGGCTCCAACACCGCCGCCAGCCTCGGCATCGCCGGCACCGCCTCCGGCACCCTCACCGCACAGGACGTCTACCGCCTCAACACCAACTCCACCCTCGCCTCCCTCAACGACGCCACAGGCGTCTCCATCAAAAACGTCGTCGGCGAGAACGCCTTCAACTTCTCCCTCGCCATCGACCGGGGCGCAGGACCCGTCTCCGTCACCGTCAACGTCGGCGAGGTCTACCGCTGGGAAGGCACCGACCCCAACCGCCGACTCGTCCTCCAGGAAGGCGCCGTCAGCACCGTCGGCGGCGTCCTCACCCGCATCAACGACGCCCTCGACGACGCCGGGCTCACCACCGTCCGCGCCGAAATCGACCCCGACGGCCGCAGGCTCCGCCTCCGCGACTCCGCCAGCGCCACCACCACCATCGCCGTCGTCGAAGGCTCCGACACCACCGCCCGCGACCTCGGCCTCACCGGCACCACCAGCGCCTCGGGCTCCCTCGCCGGCACGCGCGTCTTCGCCGGGCTCAACTCCACCCTCGCCCGCGGCCTCGCCGGCGGCTCGGGACTCGCCGGCGACGGCGCCCTCAACTTCACCACCCGCGACGGCTCCACCTTCGCCCTCACCATCACCAACGACCAGTCCGTCGACGAGATCATCGCCGCCATCGAGCAGGCCGCCGGAACGCTCGCCGGCGGCGCCAACCGCCTCACCGTCTCCCTCAACCCCAACGGCACCGCCCTCCGCATCAAGGACAACTCCACGGGCGCCTCCAACCTCACCATCACGGGCACCCTCGGCAGCGACACCGCCGCCGCCCTCGGCATCTCCACCGGGCCCGCGGGAACCACCGCCGACACCGTCACCGGCGCCAACCTCCAGCTCCGATACATGAGCCGCGCCACCCTCCTCGCCGACCTCAACAACGCCCGCGGCGTCGGCACCGGCTCCTTCACCATCCGCGACTCCAACGGCACCGACCGCCCCGTCAACATCTCCGACTCCATCAAGACCCTCGGACAACTCATCGACCAGATCAACGCCTCCAGCCCCCTCACCCTCGCCCGCCTCAACCCCAACGGCGACGGCATCCAGATCGTCGAAAACCTCCCGGGCGGCGCCAACGGCGCCACCAAAATCAGGGTCACCGACGACTCCGGCACCGTCGCACGAGCCCTCAACATCGCCGGCGAGGCCGCCGCCGTCGGCGCCCAGAACTCGATCAACGGCTCCTACGAACGCACCATCACCTTCGCCCCAGCCGACACCCTCCAGCAGGTCGCCGACAAGATCAACCTCGCCGGCGCCGGCCTCGCCGCCACCATCGTCAACGACGGCACCGGCACCACCCCCTTCCGCATCTCCCTCACCAGCGCCGCCTCGGGACGCGCCGGCCGCTTCATCCTCGACTCCGGCGCCTTCGACCTGGGCTTCCGCACCCTCAACGAGGGACGCGACGCACGCGTCTTCTTCGGCTCCTCCGACCCCGCACGCGCCGTCCTCCTCTCCAGCAGCTCCAACACCCTCGACAACGTCATCTCCGGCGTCAAGATCGACCTCCGCGCCGCCTCCGCCGACCCCGTCTCCCTCGCCGTCACCACCGACACCGCCCGCATGGAAGCCGACATCGACGACTTCATCAAGGCCTTCAACGACCTCGTCGACCGCATCGCCGCCCAGACCCGCTTCGTCCCCGACGCCCCGCGCCAGCCCGCCCTCGTCGGCGACAGCACCGTCATCGCCCTCCGCAACGCCCTCTACTCCACCCTCCAGGGCAAGAACCTCGGGCTGAGCGGACGCTTCGACGAGCTCGTCGACGTCGGCGTCGAGATCGGGCAGGGCGGACGCCTCAAGCTCGACCGGGAACGCCTCCGCGCCGCCCTCGCCCAGGACCCCGCCGCCGTCGAGCAGCTCTTCACCGCCCGCACCCTCGATCCAACCAACGGCACCATCCGCGCCGGCGGCGAGACCTTCTCCGCCCTCTCCGTCATGGGGCAGGTCGAGCAGTTCGCCAAGGGGTACGTCGACACCACCGACGGCATCCTCACCCTCCGCACCCGCTCCATCGAGACCCAGATCCGCGCCCAGAACTCCCGCATCGCGGCCATCGACGTGCGCCTGGAAGCGCGACAGGCCCTCCTCACCCGCCAGTTCGCCAAGATGGAGCAGGCCATCGCCCAGCTCCAGCGCCAGCAATCCGCCCTCTCCTCCATCGGACGCTAGCCCGCGCCTCAAGCCGACCGCAGCCCGGCCCGATACCTGACCCCATGACCGCCCCGACGCCACGCCCCGCCGCGACCCTCTCCGCGGAGGCCGGCTCCTACCTCCGCACCCAGGTGCTCACCGCCACGCCGGAGCAGCTCCGCCTCATGCTCCTGGACGGCGCCATCAAGGGCGCCACGCTGGGGCGCGAGGCGCTGATCGCCGGGGATTTCGAGGGGGTCTTCCGCGGCATCTCCCAGGCGCGTGACATCGTCCTCGAGCTGCTCACGACCATCCGCGCCGACGTGGCGCCGGAGCTGGCCGAGAAGGTCAAGGCGCTCTACTCCTTCATCTTCAAGGAGCTCTGCGAGGTCAGCGTCCACAAGGATCCCGCGCGCGTCGGCCGCATCCTCGAACTCCTCCGCTTCGAGCGCGAGACCTGGGTCATGCTCATGGATCGGCTCGCCCAGGAGCGCCACGCGCCCCCCTCGCCCTCCGTCAGCGTCGAGGCCTGACCGCCCTTCGGGCCGCGCCCGTCCCCCACCACTCCCGGGTCACGGCGCCAGTCGCGCGCGCGCCGCGAACGCCGACGAGAGTTCGGCGCTGAGCCACTCGAGCGCCATCAGCATGGAGACGTTGGCGTCGACGTGGCGCTCGGTCTGGGCGATGGCGTCGACGGCGGCGGCGAAGGACCCGCCGTCGAGCCCCGCCGACAGCCCGCTCCGCAGCCGCGCCGCGACCAGCCGGAGCACCCACCCCGCCGCCTGGCGGTTGGCGGCCTCCTTGCTGGCGTTGGCCCTCGCTTCCACCCACGCCGCCGCGAACCTGTCCACGCGCTCCGCCATGGCCGGCCCCAGTTCGGCGACGAACGCCCCCGCGAACGCGGCGTCGAGCATGGGCCCGAGCGTGCGGTCCCACTCCGCCAGCCCGCCCTCCGCCGCCACGCGCAGCACCCCCGGCGAGCCCTCCGCGAACTCCAGCAGGAACCGCCGCTCCTCGGCGGGGGCCGCCACCCCCGCCCACGCCAGCCACCGGGCCATGGCGTCCTTGTCGAGCGGCGCAAAGCCCACGCGCTGGCACCGGCTGCGGATCGTGGCCCGCAGCTCGTGCTCGCGGCTGGTCACCAGGATGATGACGGTCCCCGCCGGCGGCTCCTCGATGGTCTTGAGCAGGACCGTCTGCGACGTGTCGTTGAGCAGCTCGGCCTCGTCGACGATGAACGCCTTGCCCGCGAGGCTGTCGCCCGCCATCACCCGCGTGCGCATGGCCGGCTCGGTCAGGAACTCCGCGACGACCTCGCGCGGGATCGACACCAGCTTGCGGGTCCGCACCTCCGGCTCGCGGCTCTCGCGGGCCAGCTCCTTGCGCACGACGTGCAGGTCCGGGTGGGCCCGCCGCCGCCACAACGCCTGCACGGGGCTGTCGGGGTCGGGCTCGACGTTCCCCGATGGCCCGGCCGTGGAGGTCGGATCCAGCAGGATCCCCGCCCACGCCATCGCGGTGGTGAACTTCCCGACGCCCTCCGGCCCGTGAAAGACCCAGGCGTGGTGGACTCGCCCGGAGCGCACGGCGTTGCGAAGCGTCGCGAGCGCACGCTCCTGCCCGAGCACGCGGTCGAGAGTGATCGGCTCGGGCTCCTGCGCCGCCGCTCTTTCGGGCGGCTCGACCGCGGGCCTCCTCGGCGCCTTCTTGGCCATGGTCGGCTACCGCTCACCCACCGGCGTCAGCCGGATGACTCGGTCGGGCCCGTTGAGGACGACGTAGACGGATCCGTCGGGCCCGATGGCGACGTCGCGCACGCGCCCCAGGCCGTGGAGGATCTCCTCGCGTTCGACGACCACTCCGACGCCGTTCTCGACCTTGAGGCGGAAGCGGTCGAGGTTGCGGCCGGAGAGTCCGCCGGCGAGGAGGTCGCCGCGCCACTCGGGGAAGGCCTCGCCGGCGGGCCCGGGCCCGACGACGTCGAGGCCCGAGGCGCCGATGGAGGGGAGCCAGACGAAGGCGGGCATGGCGATGTCGCCCGCCGCGGCGCGGGCGCGTTCGTCGAGCAGGTCGGGGAAGGGGTGGCGGAAGGGCGTTCCCTGGTAGTTGATGCCGAAGGAGACGACGGGCCAGCCGTAGTTGCGGCCCTTGTGGATGAGGTTGAGCTCGTCGCCGCCGCGGGGCCCGTGCTCGGTGTCCCAGAGGTTGCCCGCCAGGTCGCGGATGAGCCCCTGGGGGTTGCGGTGCCCGTAGGACCAGATGGACTCGTAGACGTCGGGTCGTCCGACGAAGGGGTTGTCGTCGGGGATGGCGCCGTCGTCCCAGGTGCGGTGGACCTTGCCGTTGGGCCGGGTGAGGTCCTGGGCCATCTCCATGCGGCCGCGCTCGCCGATGCCGAAGAACAGGGGGCGGCGTCCGTCGGGGGCCGGGGTGTCGAAGACGATCTTGCAGCCGAAGTGGAGGTCGGTGGCGAGGTAGTGCTCGGGCCTGGCCCGCCAGACGGTCTGCTCGTTGGTCCAGGCCGGCGATTGGGGCGTGCCGGCGATCTTGCCGCGGACGATCCGGGTCATGCCCGCGCTGCGTCCGCCCTGGTCGAGCGGATCGGAGTAGGAGAGGTACACCCAGCCGTTGGTGGGGTAGTCGGGGTGGACGGCGACGTCCATGAGGCCGCCCTGGCCGCGGTCGCGGACGCGCGGCGTGCCGGCGACTTCGGCGGAGAGCGTGCCGCCGGCGCGACCGGTCGAGTGGATTCGGAGTCGTCCGGGGCGTTCGGTGAGGAGCATGGCGTAGCGACCGTCGCGTTCGGGGAGGAAGTGGGCGGCCCAGGGGACCTCGACGCCGGAGTCGACGACGCGTTCGATGGTGAAGCGTGCCCGCTGGGTGGGGTAGACGCCGTCGGCGGGTCGCGGCGAGCCGACGCGCTTGCGGTGGTCGATCTCCTGGAGTTCGCGGACGTAGACGACGAGGGCCCAGGCCTGTTCGTTGGAGAGGGCGTCGGCGAAGGCGGGCATTCCGGCGTCGGGGTTGCCGTCGCGGATGAGGTTGAAGTAGTCGCGGTGGGGCTTGTCGCGGTGCTCCGGGGTGAGCATGGTCCGGGTGCCGGCGCCGCCGCCGCTGGCGTCGGCGTTGTGGCACTTGGCGCAGTTCTGCTCGTAGAGCTGGGCGATGCTCCCGGAGCCGATGCCGAAGCCCTGGGCCGGAGCGAGGGGCGCGGCGCAGGCAACGAGGACCGCGGCGCGGAGCGCGGGGGCGTTGGTCATGGGGCGATGGTACGCTGAGGGGTGGAGCGTCCGCAGCGCTGCCGAAGTCAGGACCCATCCAACCCGAGGACCGGGAGCGGCTCGCCGCGTGGCCGGTCGACCACGACGTGGCCCGCCCCCGGTGCGGGTACAACCCGCGGGGGCTCCGCGTGGACCGGCGCCCCGAGCGCGTCGCGCGGCTGGTGCTGGGGGTTCGGAGCCCGGACCTGGTGATGCGGCGGTTCCTGCCGGGGATGATCGGTCTGAGCCTGGCGCTGGGGTTCGACGGGGTGGTGATGGTCGTGGGCGGGCTCATCCATGGTCCCGGGCCGCCCCCGGGGGTGATCGTCGGCTTCGGGCTGGGGACGCTCCTGGTCGGGGGTGGGCTGCGGGGGTGGAGCGTGCGGCGGGAGTGGATCACGGTCGCGTGGCCGTGGAGCGGGCTGTTCGCGCTTCACTTCGGGTTCATGGGGGCGATCGTGGGGTGGTGGTGAGGCAAGTTCGGCGGGGGAATGGGCGCGGAGGAGCTGGGCGGCGGCGCGGCGGGCGGTCTCGTCGTCGTCGCTGGTGGCGGCGACGTGGGTGAGGCGGTGGATGGCGACGACGCGGGATTCGGCCAGGTGGGTCTCGGCACGCCGAACGGCGACGTCGCGGAAGAGATCGAGGAGCGCGGCGATGTGGGGCTGGCGGGACCAGAGGGCCAGCTCGATGACGGTGACGCCCGCGAGCTCCTTGAGGCGGTTGAGCGGGATCTCGGAGTCCATCCACGCGGCGAGGAGGGTGGCGTCGCGCGGGGTGAGATTGGGGACGGCGTGCGGGTCCATGCAAGGAAGCTACGCGTGGGGCGGGCTTTTTCCAGGCGGCGCGGGGGCATGTGGGCGATTTTGCGCGCGCCCGCGTGCGATGGGAGCGGGAGAGTGAGACCGCGAGGCAGGAAGGCGGGGTGCGGTGAGACGGGCCGGGGCGCGTGGCGGCGTGAGGGCGGATGGTCGGGGCGTGGCCCGGCTCTTGCCTGACGGGGGAAGGGGTAGACTGGCGCGATGAGGACGAGTTTTCCGAAGTCGAAGATCAGGGCGGTGCTGCTGGAGGGGGTGCACCCGGCGGGGGCCGAGGCGCTGCGGGCGGAGGGGTTCCAGGTGGAGGCGGCGGGGAAGAGCGCGGAGGGCGCGCGCCTGCGGGAGCTGGTGGCGGATGCGCACGTGGTGGGGATCCGGAGCAAGACGCGGCTGAGCGCGGAGGTGCTGGCCGGGGCGGATCGGCTGCTGTGCGTGGGGTGCTTCTGCATCGGGACGGACCAGGTGGACCTGGGCGCGGCGGGTCTGCGCGGGGTGCCGGTGTTCAACTCGCCCTTCTCGAACACGAGGAGCGTGGCGGAGCTGACGATCGCGGAGGTGGTGGGGCTGCTGCGCGGGGTGCCGGAGAAGAGCCGACGGATGCACGCGGGGGAGTGGGACAAGTCGTCGGCGGGGGCGCACGAGGTGCGGGGGCGGACGCTGGGGATCGTGGGGTACGGGCACATCGGGTCGCAGGTGTCGGTGCTGGCCGAGGGGCTGGGGATGCGGGTGGTGTACCACGACATCGTGCCGAAGCTGCCGCTGGGGAACGCGCGGGGGCTCAGGTCGCTGGCGGAGGTGCTGCGCGAGGCGGACGCGGTGACGCTGCACGTTCCGGAGACGGAGCGGACGCGCGGGCTGATGGGAGCGGCGGAGTTCAAGAGGATGAAGGCGGGGGCGGTGCTGATCAACAACGCGCGGGGGAGCGTGGTGGACGTGGGGGCGCTGGCGGCGTCGCTGAAGGCGGGCCACCTGTCGGGGGCGGCGGTGGACGTGTTCCCGGCGGAGCCGTCGGGGGCGGGGGAGGCGTTCGAGTCGCCCCTGCGGGGGCTGTCGAACGTGATCCTCACGCCGCACATCGGCGGGAGCACGGAGGAAGCGCAGGCGGCGATCGCGGAGGACGTGGCGTCGAAGCTGCTCCGGTTCGTGAACGTGGGGTCGACGCGCGGGGCGGTGAACGTGCCGGAGGTGGACCTGCCCGAGCAGGCGGACGGCGAGCGGAGCGGGCAGGGGCGGACGCACCGGATCCTCCACTTCCACCGCAACGTGCCGGGGGTGCTCAGCGCGGTGCACGCGGCGGCCGCGGAGGTCGGGGCGAACATCTCGGCGTCGTACCTGCGGACGACGGAGCAGGTGGGGTACGTGGTGCTGGAGGTGGACCCGAGCGACGGCGGCCGGCTGCTGGCGCGGGTGAAGAAGATCCCGGAGACGATCCGGGCGAGGCTGCTGTGGTAGGGAGCGGGGAGCACTGAACGTGGAATGCTCCGATGGCGCCCCAGAAGGCCCAGAGCGAGGCGGAGGCGAGGTTGAGGATGACGACCGTCCAGGCGGCGATGACTCGGGGACGGGCGGGTCGCGGGCCCGGCGATGGGGGGACGCGGCGGGGCGAGGGCCACGACTGCGCTCGGTGCGGCACAGCCGTGGCACGTCGGAGTCGTGGCGCGGCGTGGGGTGGGGCGGTTAGACGCGTCGGCGTTCGACGTCGGTGGTGGTGAGGCCGGCTTTTCTGGCGATGTCGGCGAGGAGGACGCGGTCGCCGACCTTGAGCTTGCGTCCGATGGCGGCGCGGTGGGTCTCGATGGTCTTCTCGGAGCGGTGGGGGAGGACGGCGATCTGCTTGACGCTGGAGCCCTGGGCGAGGAGCGCGAGGAGCTCGAGTTCGCACGGGGTGAGGACGTCGAGGGGCCCGAGGCTGACGTAGGGGGATTCCTCGACGACGTAGTCGCCCGAGACCATGAGTTCGGCGGAGAGTTCGCCGGGGTAACGTCGGGTGATGACGACGAAGTGCGGGGGCCAGCCGTCGTCGCCCGGATCGACGTACTGGATAAAGGACGCCTGCTGGAGCCCGCGCCAGATGGTGCGGAGGAAGATGGGCCTGCCGCCCTCCTTGGCCATCCGGTTCATGAGGGCGACGCGGTGCTCGGCGAGCTCCCTGGGGAGGATCTCGAAGAGCGTCCGGCCCACGAACTGGTCGGCCCTGGCGTCGGGTCCGAAGGTCATGCGGGCCATCTGCTCGTTGCACCAGAGGATTCGGCCCTCGGTGTCGATGAGGGAGATGCCGGCGGTGGGATCCTGGAGGAGCACGCTGCCGAGCGGCCCTTCGCGGGACAGGACTCTGCCGGGTGCATCTGGTGCGGCGGTCATTCCAAAGCTCCGGTCGGTTCCAGGTCGATCGCCCTCAATCCAACGTCGCCGCTCTCCCCTGGCTTCCCGAGGGGATGATACAGGTTTCTCAGGATAAGCGATTCCGGCCATCGAGCATATAGGTTTGCCAGCAGAAGGTCTCGCGAAATGATGGCGTCGGCGACGCACCCGCAGGTTATTCGCCCCTTGTTGGCGCAGGCCTTGGGGGTCATCCCTCGGTTTTCGGGGGGCGGTGGGTCGGGCCGCATCTGGTGGCGTGAGTCGGACGTCTGTGGGTGGATGCGCCGCGGGTGCCACGGGTCATCGGGCGCTTCGCCCGATGACCCGTGCGGGTCGGGTGTCGGGAGCAGGGCGGCACGGGCGATCCGCAAGGCGGATCGCCCGTGACACCCGCCGGCGCCTTGGTGCGCGTTCTTCCGACGCGCACCACGAATGACGTGAGTCGGAAGTCCGTGGGTGGATGCGCCGCGGGTGCCACGGGTCATCGGGCGCTTCGCCCGATGACCCGTGCGGGTCGGGTGTCGGGAGCAGGGCGGCACGGGCGATCCGCAAGGCGGATCGCCCGTGGCACCCGCCGGCGCCTTGGTGCGCGTTCTTCCGACTTGGGCCGCTAATCCCTGTGAACGCGGGCGCGGTGGGCGTCGGCGAGGGTGAGCCCCGCGCGGAGGGCGACGGCGGCGAGATTGACGCGGTCGTCGATGCCGAGTTTGCGGCCGATGGAGGAGCGGTGGGTTTCGATGGTCTTCTCGCTCCGGAAGAGGGTGCGAGCGGCCTCGCGGACGCTGAGGCCCTGTCCGAGGAGGGCGAGGACTTCGAGTTCGCGGGGGGAGAGGACGTCGAGGGGGCCGAGGTCGACGCACTCGGATTCGACGTAGTCGAATCCGTCGCCCCTGGGGGTCGACGGGTCGTTGGGGACGTATCGACTGACGACGATCGCCTGGGTTTCGGGGCCGGGGCCCTCGGCGCCGGGGTGCTCTTCGGGCGCGATCGGCGCCCGCACCAGATGGACCCAGTTGAGGACCTGTCGTCCTCCCCAGATCATGCGCACGAGCACGGGGCGTGCGGTGGCGAAGGCGCGGTCGAGGGCGGCCATTCCGACCTCGGCCCACTTGGGCGGGAGGAGGTCGCGGCACTTCCGCCCGATGAGGTCGGCGGGGTTGGCCTCGGCGCCGTAGAACATGCGTGCGGCCTGGCGGTTGGCGTAGAGCAAGACGCCGTCGGAGGAGAAGATCCGCACGCCGGCGGTGGGGTCGGCGACGAACGCGGCGCAGATGGAAGCGAGCCCCTCCTGGGATGCCTCGCGCGACTCACCGAATCCGGGAACGAGTGCATCGGACTGCTGTTCTTTGGCGCCCATGGCTGCCTCCGGTGACGGCACGCAACCTCGGTGTCGCTTGACCGACCCCGGGGGCGCCGGGGTTCGTGACCAAGCCGGCGAATGATACCGGGCACGCCGACCCGCGATCAGGGGAATCCCCCGCGCGATGATGGCGTGATGGGCGGGGTCAGGGATCCGAGGGGAGGGGGCAATGTCCTCCGTGCTTCTCGTGGTAGTCCTGGTGGTCGTCCTCGGCGGGGAAGAAGGCCCCGGCCTGGTCGAGGGGCAGGACCTGGGTGACGACCCTTCGGCCCTTGAAGCGTGGGTTGGCCTGCTGGGCGTCGACGAAGGCCCGTGCGGCTTTCAGTTGCCCGGCGTCGGCGGGGAAGATGGCGGAGCGGTACTGGGAGCCGACGTCGGGGCCCTGGCGGTTGAGCTGGGTGGGGTCGTGGTATTTGAAGAAGGCGGCGAGGAGGTCGTCGTAGGAGACGCGCGTGGGGTCGAAGGCGACGCGGACGGTCTCGGCGTGCCCGGTGTCGCCTTCGCAGACCTGGCGGTAGGTGGGGTCGGGTTTGGACCCGCCCATGTATCCGCTGAGGGCGTCGATGACGCCGGGGGTCTGCTGGAAGCGGTCTTCGACGCCCCAGAAGCAGCCGCCGGCGAAGTACGCCGTTTCCGTCATGATCGGGCGGGCGGCGGCGGGAAGGTCCGCGCCCTTCTCGTGGAACTCGAGGGCCGCGGAGTTGAGGCAGTAGCGCAGGCCGGTCGTTTCGCGGGGCCCGTCGTCGAAGACGTGTCCGAGGTGGGCGCCGCAGCGGGCGCAGAGGATCTCGACGCGGGTCATGGCGTGGGAGGTGTCGCGCTCGTAGCGGACGTGGTCGGGGTCGACGGGCTTGAAGAAGGAGGGCCAGCCCGTGCCGCTGTTGAACTTGGCGTGGCTGGAGAAGAGCGGCAGCGAGCACAGTCGGCAGAGGTAGACGCCGTCCTTCTTGTTGTCGAGGAGGTTGCCGCAGAAGGCGGGCTCGGTGCCCTTGCGGAGGATGATGCGGCGTTCCTCGTCGGTGAGGGAGGCGGCGAGCTGGTCGGTGCGCTCCTTGGAGAGGGGCGTGAGGTCGTGGGCGGAGCGGGAGTAGCGAGGCGCATCGGGTTTGGGCGCGGACGTGGTGTCCATCTTGAGAAGGTGCTCCGGGGGCTGGGCGGCGATGACGACGCCGACGATGATCGAGACGGGGGCGAGCAGGATCGGGACTCTCATGGGGGGCCTCCTGCGCGATGGGCGATCGTGGCCCGCGCGATCCGCGGATGGATGGTACCGGTCGTTGCCGGCCCGGGTTCGCGTGGACTCACCGCTGGCGGGGCGGTGGGCGCGAGCGGCACGGGCGACCCGACGCGGGTTGCCCGTGGCGCCCGGCGGGAGTTAGGATCGGGTCATGGGCGGCGGAAGCCCCGAAGCCAACGAGGTGGATGCGCGGCTGGCGCTGGCGGTGTCGGCGGCGGAGGAGGCGGGGGCGGTCTGCCTGCGGCACTTCCGGCGCGCGGGGCTGGGGGTGGAGACCAAGGGGGATGGGTCGCCCGTGACGGTCGCCGACCGTGAGGCGGAGCGGTCGATCCGGGCGGCGGTCGAGCGGGCGTTCCCCGCCGACGGGCTGCTGGGGGAGGAGCTCGGGGAGCGTGAGGGGCGGTCGGGATTCCGGTGGATCATCGACCCGATCGACGGGACGGCGAGTTTCGTGGCGGGCGTGCCGCTGTTCGGGACGATCATCGGGGTGGATCGGACGGGGCCGGGTGAGCGGGCGCGGGCGCTGGCGGGGGTGATCCACATGCCGGCGCTGGGGGAGAGCGTGTGGGCGGCGCGGGGGGGTGGCTGCACGTACCGGGGTCCGAGCGGGGAGCGGACCCCGGCGCGGGTGTCGACGCAGGCGCGGCTGGAGCGGGCGCGGTTCAGCACGACGAGCGTGGATTACTTCCGCACGGAGGACCGTCGGCGGCTTCTGCTGGAGCTGTGCGGGGCGTTCGGATCGGAGCGCGGGTGGGGAGACTGCTACGGACACCTGCTGGTGGCAACGGGGCGGGTGGAGTGCGCGATCGACCCGGTGCTGAGCCCGTGGGACATCGCGGGGGTGGTGCCGATCATCGAGGAGGCGGGGGGACGGTGGACGGACTGGATGGGCGAGGTGGATCACTTCTCGGCGACGGGGGTGTCGAGCAACGGGGTGCTGCACGAGGGGGTGGTGGCGCTGCTGCGGGGGCGGTGACCGACGCCGAGGGGCGGGCGAGCCGGTTCGGACGGCGGCACGGGCGAGCCGCCCGGCGGCTCGCCCGTGGCACCCGGAGCGCCACGACTGTTCGGCTCGGCGAACAGTCGTGCGTCCGTCGCCCGACACTGCTTCCCTCAGCGGACACCGCGTCCCTCGCAGGACACGACTGTGCCCCAAGCGGCACAGTCGTGGCACCCGGCGCGTTCTTGCGACTCGCACGA
>VGXM01000045.1 GCA_016873295.1 Phycisphaerae bacterium | reverse complement strand
CGCCCCAGGCTCGACTGGGCCTACAAGATCGGCGGGACCTTCGACGAATCGGCCACCGCCATCGCCTTCGACCCGGCCTCCACGGGGCGTTTCGCGCTCGCCGGCTGGTTCGGCCGCCCCGACGCGGCCCCCGGGCAGTACACCATCGAGCTGAACCCGGCGCCGGGCGGCACCCCCGCGCCCGTGACCAGCAACGGATTCGCCGACGCCTTCCTTTCCGTGCACAAGCCCGCGACCCCGCAGGACGTGGGCTTCCAGACGTCGCTGGTGATCTCCAACGCCTGCACCATGACCAAGGAGCGCGGCTTCCCCATTCCAGTCAACTACCCGGAACTGATGAACATCCTCCGCGTCTCGCTCCAGGACCCGGCGATCGTGCCGTGGATTGGTCGGCCCAACCCTGGCGGCGGGACGCGCCTGGCCGGCGTGCAGATGAACGCGGTCCTCGCCACCACCGCACTGCACCGCGGGCGTCGCGCCAAGCCCGTCATGCCCTGGACGGTGATGAACGACGACACCGCGCCGCTGTTTGCGCGCAAGCTGGCGGCGACGCCCGCGCAGGCCACCGGCTGGCCCCCGGGAAGCAACGAGGACCTGCCCGCGGAGGGATTCCGGGCCGCGGCCGACAGCCTCGACGACGCCGGCGTCAGCGCCTTCGCCTCGCTCCTCTACATGGGCGACGCGCTGCACGCGGGGCACGACGTGGAAAGCGGGCGCGACTACGCCGCGGCCCGCTTCGCGCGGATCTGCGTCGCCGCCTCCAACGACACCGAGCGGGACACGCTCCTCACCCGGGTCGTGGCCCCGGCCTTCCCGGGCCAGAGCGCGGACTTCATCGACCGCAACTCCATCGGCCTCGCCGCCCGCGCCGACGGCATGCAACTCAACGCCCCCTACCACGCCCTCCTGGCCCGCATGCTCACCCGACTGTCGTGGTGCCCCAGCGACTACACACGCGACGAGTGCACGTCGGTCGCGACGTCGCCGCCGAACGACCGAACGGCCTGGTTCGCGGGTTACACCATTCCTCCGATCTCACTCTACGCCGATTGGAACATGGACGAGATGTTTGATGATCCCATAGGGGGCATCGACCGAGGCAAGTTCGGGCTGGCGCTCCCAGCGTCTGGCGCCGTGTGTCACACCTGTCCCTGACTCTCAGAGGCACACGTGACCCCAGGTCTCCATCGCTGTTTGGTTGTCGGAGTGTCAATTGCCGCCGTCCAAGTCGCAATGGCGCAGCCGACGTTTGAGCGCCTCGGGTTCGCCTTCGCTGTCAATCCCTGGTCTCGCGGCTACGGGATCTCCATGGGCGGGGGCTTTGTCGTCGGAGTCGTTGGAGGCATCGAAGCGGGACACATCCGTGCGTTCTGTTGGTCGCGAGCCGGAGGCATGGCCTTACTCGCCGTGCCACAAGAGCCGCCTTTGGACTTCGCGATGGGGATCTCCGACGATGGCGCAGTGGCGGTCGGTTCCTCGGTACCTCTCCCCGTCGTCTGGGTCAATGGCAAGCCGACCGTTCTTCCGACAATCCCGAATGCGCCACTGCCGGACGGCGGCGCGACGGATCTCTCCGAGGACGGACGCACCATCGTTGGGGTTGTCTGGCCCACCAGGAGCAGCAGCGTCGCCGTGCGCTGGCGCAACGGCAAACTGGAGGATCTCTCTATCCTTCCTGGCGACGCGACAGCGATCACGGCCATGGCCATCGGCGAGGATGGTGATCCTCCGACGATCGTTGGCGCGGGTCAGAGCAGCGGCGTCCGCGCCGTCCGCATCGCCAACGGGTGGGTCCACGACCTGGGCGACATTCCCGGCGCGGGCAGGGGTGTTGAGCAGGACGCCTCCGACATCAGCGACGATGGCTGGAGAATCGTCGGAAGAGGGTCGTCGGCCACTTCCGCGTACGGAGAGGCCTATCTCTGGTCGGCGCCCACGGGCATGGTCGGGCTCGGCACCATCCCAGCGCTGGTCCGCCTCAGTTCGAGTCGGGCCATCTCCGGCGATGGGCGCGTCGTGGGTGGGCTCACCGGCGCCGATCAACTCTACGTCTACCGCGGGTTCATCTGGGACCCCGTCCGCGGCATGCGCCACCTCGACGCCGTCCTCGACGCCCACGGCGTCGACCGCCGGGGCTGGTCCATCGAAGAGGTCAACGCCATCTCACGCGACGGCACCGCCATGACCGGGACCGCGCTGAACGCTGCCCGCACCCGCGGCGAGGCCTTCCTGGTCACACTCCCCCCCTGGTGCTGGGCCGACTGCACCGGCGACGACATGGTCGACTTTGACGACCTCCTCTGCTTCCTCAACCGCTTCGAGCGGGCCCAGGACCCCCGCGCCAACCCCATCGACTTCTTCTACTGCGACCTGGCCCCCGACGACGAGATCGACTTCAACGACTTCCTGGCCTTCCTCAACCTGTACAACAAGGGGTGTTGAGGAAGGCGCCCGAGGGCGACGGAGCGTGGCGTCGGCGGGGGATCGCGGCGAGCAGTGCCAGGGGCAGCGCCGACGCCGGCGCGGGGATGACCCACAGCAGCGCCTCCTCGCGGGCCGTCAGCCCGTTGCGGCCGTAGCCGGCGACGAACGTGCGATCGCCCTCGGCCCAGATGCTCTCGGCGGTCGAGGTGAGAAAGTGCGCGGGGAGGAACTCGTGGAGGAAGAGCGCGGACTGGGCCGACCCGGCCCAGAGGGCCGCCAGCGGGCCCTCGCCCACGTCGATCCAGCCGACCTGCGTCCCCGCGGTCACGGAGCGGGCCTGGGACTGGGCCGCCCACCCTGGGTGCAGGTCGACATAGGACGCGGCGGAGCCGCTCCACAGCGCGGCGCGGCTGACGCCCAGCACGCTCGTGTAGCCCACCTGCTGCCCGTCGGCAACGCCCAGGGCGAACGACTCGGAGATCCCCGCGGGCTGGAGGTCGATCCACGAGGCGGCGGTGCCGGTCCAGAGGCTGGCGCGCACGCCCCCGCCGAAGACGTATCCGACCTGGTGGTCGCGGTCCATGCCGAAGACCTCGGAGGCGACGGTGCCGGGGGGGTGGAGGTTGACCCACGACTCGGGGGCACCGGACCACAGGGCGGCGCGGAGCGAACTGCCCAGGCTCACGCGACCCGCCTGGCGACCGGCGCTGGCCGCCCGCGCGATGGAGGAACTGGCCCCGGCGGGGTTGAGGTCGACCCACGACGCGGCGGAGCCGGTCCAGAGCGCGGCCCGATCGGCGTTGCCGATCCGCACCGTGCCGACCTGCTGCCCGTCGCCCACGCCCCACGCGGCCGACCGGATGGAGCCCTCGGGGTGCAGGTCGATGAAGGAGCCGGGCGTGCCGGTCCAGAGGGCGGCCCGGTCGAGGGGCCCGACGGAGGCGATACCGGCCTGTTGGAGGCCGCTGCCGCCCCGGGCCTGGGACCATCGCGCCTCCCGGGGGTGGAGGGACGTGGCGATCCACTGGGCGCGAGCGGCGGGCGCCAACGACGCCGCGAACAGCGCGCCGAAGAAGACCCTACCGATCGAGTTCCGAACGAAACAGGTCGTCATGAACAGTGTCGGCGCACGGGCGGTCCTTGCTCCCCCCTCGAATGTGCCACATCCCGGCGGGTTTGCAAGCCCGGCGTGGGCGGATTCCGCAAGACGGGTCGGATCGACGTCGGGAGGGCTGGTCGGCGGCGCGGTATGCTGGTGCCGGAGCAGGAGAGGGAGCCAGACCCATGGTCATTCGAGTTGCCGTCGCTGTCGCGGTTGTCGCGGGCGGGAGCGTGCACGCCCAGACGCTGTACACGTGGAGAGGGGGGAGCGGGGCGTGGGAGGACTCGGCCCGGTGGGATCCGACGGGGGTGCCCAGCACGCCGGGCGACGCCGCGGGGATCGCGACGTCGGGCACCGACGCCGTGACGCTCAACTCGCGCCCGATCATCGCGCGATTGGCGTTGAGCGGGTCGCTGCGGGTCGCGCCCGCCGGCGGGCTGTACTTCATCGACAGCATCACGATCACGTCGGGTTCGATCCGCGTGGGGCAGGGCATCGCGGGGCAGGAAGCGCTGCTGGCGCCGCTGGCGGGCACGAGCGCGATCACGGCCCTGGGGGGGGGCGTGGTGCTGGACGGGAACCCGGCCAACGTCGCCAACGCGCGCGTCCTGGCGCCGGCCGGGGGCGGTCTGGTGATCACCGGGACGGTCCGGGGGCAGGGCGTCGTGCAGGGCGACGGCACCATCGTCAACACCGGGCAGTTCATCGCCTCGGGCGCGGGCATGCGCCTGCTCGGCTCGATCGTGCAGGTGGGCGGCTCGATCTCGGGGGGGCCTCTGGTGCTCGACGGCGCGGACGTTGAGGGCGGCGTGCTGGCGCCGACGGGCGTTCGCGCCCGCGTGCCCGGCGGGCGGGCCGTGACGCTCCGCAACGTCACCATCGCGTCGACGCTGGGCGTCGCCGTCGACCCGGCGGGGTCGCTGAGCGTCGAGTCGCCGGGGATCGCCTTCGGCGCCGGGCAGCCCCCGGTCACGGTGCTGCTCTTCGGCGGGCAACTGGACCTGTCGGGCCCGCTGCGGGTGTCGGGGGCGCTGCCCCCGCTGTGCCAGGCGTTCCGGGTGGTCGACGTCGCGCCCGGGGCCCTGGCCCAGATCACCGGACGGCTCGCGAAGGCGGTCGACCCCGCGCTCCCGCCCAACCGCCGGTGGGCGCTCCAGCACCTGCCGGACGGCGTGCTCCTGCGACTGACCTGTGCCGCCGACTTCGACGCCGACTGCGCCGTCGATTTCAACGACCTGCTCGCGTTCATGAATCTCTACAACGCGGGCGACCCCGAGGCGGACCTGAACGGCGATGGCGCCGTGGATTTCAACGACTTCCTCGCCTTCCTCAACGCGTTCGGGCTCCCCTGTCCCTGACGCGGGCTATCGGACGGGGTTTCCCCCAAGGACGCGCCGGTTAGGGCATTGCACGGGAGCAAAAACCCTTCGTCGGCGGGTCCCTTTCGGGTAGACTGCCCATGTTCCATCGTCGTTGGGGGTTGGCATGGCTGGCACACTGGCCCGCGGCCTGCGCGGGGGTGGTGCACGTGCCTCAGTTCCCCGTGGGATCACCGCTTTGAAAGGAACACGCACGATGAATCGCTCGACCAAGCTGGCAGTGGGGATGACGGCCGCGGCGCTCCTGGCGCTCGCGGGGGCGGCGTCGGCCGCGACGGTGGTCCACGGCGTGGGGAACAGCCCGCGCGGGATGCTGCCCGCCGCCGCCACCGACCTCATGGACACCTACCCCGGCTCGGGCGTGATCATCAACCACGACCGGGTGACGGGTGTGTACGGCGTGCCGATGACCGCCGGGCGCACCGCCGACCAGGCCGCCGCCGACTTCCTCGCCCGGCACGGCAACGCCTTCGGCGTCGCGGGGCTGGACCTGCGCATCGAGCGCATCGACTCGGTCGACTTCGGGCGCTTCACGGTCTTCGCCTTCCGCCAGTACATGGACGGGGTGGCGGTGGACGGCGGGCTGGCCCGCGTGCTGGTGCGCAGCCCCGCGGGCGACGCGGAGCAGCACCGCGTGGTCTACGCCGGCGCCAAGCTGGCGGCCGCGCCCGCGGGCGGGTTCGCCCCGGACGCCCTCGACGGCGCCCAGGCCCTGGCCCTCATGCAGGCCCACCCGCTGTACCGCAACCTGCCGAGCTGGACGCTCCCCGAACTGACGGTGTACTTCGGCGAGGCCGACGGCGACTGGGGCACGGCGAAGCGAGCCTGGACCTTCGTCGCCGAGCAGCCGGACCTGAACCAGCCCCCGGCCAAGTGGCGCTTCTTCATCGACGCCGCCACCGGGCGGCTCCTGTACGCCCGCAGCGAGATCCTGCACGTCGACGTGACGGGGCAGGTGCGGGCCAACGCCACGCCGGGCATGAACCCCGACATGGCCAGCAACCCCCCGGTGCTGACGGGCATCCCGGGCGTTGGGGTGGCGGTCAGCGGGGGGAACACGGGGTTCACCGACAACTCCGGCAACTTCCTGATCGCCCATCCGGGCTCGACCGCGGTCAACGTCTCGGCGGGGCTGACCAACGGTCAGTGGACCAGCATCAACGACAACTCGGGGACGGCGATCACGAGCGAGACGATCTCGATCACGCCCGGCGTGCCGGGCTCGTTCACGCTGAACCCCACGCCGTCGGAGTTCGTGACGGCGCAGGTGAACGCGTTCCGTCACGTGACCAACACGCGCAACTTCTTCAAGGGCCTGCAGCCTTCTTTCACCGGGCTGGACCTGCCCCTTCCCGCGAACGTGAACCTGACCTCGACCTGCAACGCGTTCTACAACGGCACGAGCACGAACTACTACCGCGTGGGCGGCGGGTGCAACAACACCGCGTACTCCAGCGTCGTCGCCCACGAGTACGGGCACCACATCGTCAACCGCCTGGGCCTGGCCCAGGGCGCCTTCGGCGAGGGCTTCGCCGACATCACCTCGCTGCTCCAGTTCGACGACCCCGTGGTGGGGCGGTTCTTCCAGACCTCGGGCGGCATCGTCCGCAATCCGGAGACCGCCAATCAGCAGTACCCCTGCGCCAGCACCGCCGTCCACACCTGCGGGCAGATCGTCGGCGGGTGCTGGTGGGAGATCCGGCGCGCGATGGGGACGGCCCACGGGTCGGCCACCGGGCTGACCATGACCCGCAACCTGTGGTCGAGCTGGGCCCTCATCACGATCGGCGGCATCGGCGTCAACTCCGCCCACCCGCAGACCGCCATCGAGGCCCTCACCGTCGATGACAACGACGGCAACCTGAGCAACGGCACGCCCAACTACGCCCAGATCTGCGACGGGTTCGGGCAGCACGGCATCCAGTGCCCCGCCGTTCAGCTCGTCGCCTTCACCTACCCCAATGGGCGCCCCGCGCTCATGACGCCCAACCAGGTCAACTCCGTCCGCTTCGACGTGGCGGGAACGGGCGGCACGCCCGTGGCGGGCTCCGGCGCGGCGTTCTTCCGCGTCAACGGCGGGCCCTTCCAGGCCGCCGCCGTCACCATCGTCGGACCCAACCAGTACAGCGCCAACATCCCCGGGCAGACCTGCGGCGCGGCGATCGACTACTACGTGCAGACCGGCGTGCAAGGCGCCTCCAACGCCACCGACCCGCCCAACGCGCCCACCGGGTTCTTCTCGGCCATCAGCGCCACCGGCATCCTCGTCGTCGCCGCCGACGACATGGAGATCAACCGCGGGTGGACCATCGGCGCCCCGGGCGACACGGCCACCACGGGCATCTGGAACCGCATGGACCCCGAGCCGACCGCCGCCCAGCCCGGCGACGACACCACGCCGGCCCCCGGCGTCAACTGCTGGGTCACCGACGGGCGCGCCGGCACCTCGATCGGTCAGTACGACGTGGACGGCGGCGCCACCACGCTCCGCAGCCCCAACTACAACTTGGCCGGGCAGGCCAGCGTCGAACTCCGCTACAACTACTGGTACGTCAACAACGGCAACACGGCGATCGATGACACGTGGGTCGTCGACATCTCGGGGAACGGCGGAGCCTCCTGGCAGCCCCTGCACCGCCTGACCGGGTCGCAGGGCCCCGGTTGGCGCGCCGCCAGCTTCCAGATCACCGACCCCGCGATCCTCACCAGCGCCATGAGGCTCCAGTTCGTCGCCTCTGACCTCGGCTCTGGTTCCATCGTCGAGGCCGCCATCGACGACCTCGAGATCCGCGTCCTCCAGTGCGCCAACCCCTGCACGGGCGACTGGAACGGCGATGGCGTCGTCGACTTCAACGACCTCCTGGCGTTCCTCAACGACTACAACGCGAGCGATCCGCGGGCCGACCTGAACGGCGACGGCGTGGTCGACCTCAACGACTTCCTCGAGTTCCTCAACCTCTACAACACGCCCTGCCCGTAACAACTCGGTTCGAACCGGCGCCGGCGCTTGGGAGGGGCTCCACCCCTCCCACGCGCCGGCGTCGCGCGCCGACCAGCATCGAATCCCGACAGCGACCCTCACGCCCGGGATGGGGATCCTCGACGGATCCCGGGATCGAGCCGAAGCCTCTCAACGGCGCCACGGCGAGGTCAATGCCCGCCCGCGCTCGCGGTCTTGGCGGGGGCGCTCTTGGCGGGCGCGTGCTCCGCGACCTTGGCGGCCAGGGCGGCGCGCCGGCCCGCCTCCTCCTTCTTCGCCGCCGCCTCCTCGTCGTTGTGCGTGATGGTCAGGGCCCCGCCCGGCGCCTCGGGCGCCTGCGGCGAGTGCAGGAAAAGCGAGTAGACCCACACGAACGTCCCGCACGAGAGCGTCCACAGGGCCAGCCATCCCGCCGAGTCGCGGATCGACTTGGGGCGAGAGGCCAGCGGCCTGCCCAGCACCACGCCGAGCGGCGCGAGCGCACGCACGACCCGGCCCCCCGCGTGGGTCAGGCGGGCGGGCGCCGTCGCGCCCGCGACGGGGGTGGGGACCGGTGGGGCGACCGCCTGAACAGGGCTCGGCGCAGCCGCGGGCCTGGCGGGCGCCGGGGCCACGGGGACCGGTGTCGCGGCGGGGGCCGGCGCCGGTTGCGGCGACGCCCCGGACGTGACCGGCGCGATCGGCACGGGCGCGGAGGCCTTGGGGTCCGCCAGCAGCGTCTCCGTCAACGCCGCCAACTCGCTGTCGATGGCCTCGACGCTTTCGCCCGGCGCGTCGGCCCGCTCGTCCTTCCCGAGCAGCGAGGCCACCTGGGTCGCAAGCTCATCGACGTCGGGGCCCGATTCCGCCACGGCGCCGGGCGCCGGGCGGGCGGGGCGCGGCGTCGGCGCGCCCGTGTTCGCACTGATCATCGACCCGACCTGCGCGGCGAGCCCATCCGGGTCCAGCGAAGGTGCCACCGTCGCCGCGGGGCGCGCGTCAACCTCGTGCTTCGCCTCGGCATCGGGCGTGCTCGGCGCCGCCGGGGAGTCCGCTTGCGTCGGCTCCACCAGCATGGCTTCGACTTGAGAGGCCAGGTCGGCAAACGCGTCCGAGCCGGCGTGCCCTTCGCCCGAGCCAGGGGTGCTTGACGCCTCCCCCGGGGTCTGCGCCCAGGGATCGGCGTCGCCGGAGGCGGCGGCGTCGGACGACGGGGCCGCGGCCCTGCTCGGCACCGGCGAGGCCCCATCGGCGAGCAGGCTGGCCACCTGGTCGTCGAGCGGGTCCGTATCGTGGGCTTGGGTGGCGGGTTGGGCCATGGCGCACCGACCCGACATCTTCGGTCTTTCGCCCCGCAGACTCAAGGGCCCAGGGTCCGAGAACCGGCTCCCGGCTCCGCACAGGCCCCCTCCAGACGCCCAATCCATGGCGCTCCACAGGATCTGGATGCCCGACGCCGACCCCGACGCCCCCACGCTGGAGGTGCGCGGCGAGGAGGCCCGGCACGCCCTCCGCGTCAAGCGCCTGGGGCCCGGCGACGCCGTGCTCGTGTTGACGGGGCGGGGGCACGTCGTCCGGGCCGCGGTTGAGCGTGGCGGCAAGGCGCGGGGCGAGTGGTCGCTGGCGCTCCGGGTGGAGGGCGTCGAGATCGCCGCGCCCCCGGCGCCGCGGGTCGAGCTCTGGACCGCCCCGCCCAAGGGTCCGCGCCTGGAGCAGCTCATCGACCAGGCGAGCCAGGCCGGGGCCGCGAGCTGGGCGCCCCTCGTGAGCGAGCGCACCGTGGTTGAGCCGCGCGAGGCGCGCCTCGAGCGCCTGGCCCGCGTCGCCGCCGAGAGCGCCAAGCAGAGCGGGCGGGCGTGGGTCCTGTCCATCGAGGTCGGCGGTTCGCTCGACGACGCGCTCGATGCGCCCTCGGGCGTGTCGGTCGTCGTCGCCGACGCCTCGGGCGAGCCCTGCACCCCGTCGACCGCCCCCGCGGTGCGCCTGCTCGTCGGGCCCGAGGGCGGCTGGACGGAGTCGGAGATGGCCCGGGCCCGGGCGTCGGGGGCGCGCGTCGCCCGGTTCGGGCCCCACGCCATGCGCGTCGAGACCGCGGCGGTCGTGGCGGTGGGGCTCGTGATGCACCGCGGGGCGTGAACGCCACGCCCCGGCGCGCCAAGGATGTTCGGGAGGTGATCCATGACGGCACTGAATCGACGTGAGGCGCTGGTGGTGGGCGGGGCCGCGGCCGCGACCGCCGCGCTCGCCTCGTTGGCGCCCGCCGCCCGGGCCGCGCGACCCGCGGCGCCGGTCGGGGGCCAGCCCGCCGGCTTCTACCGCTTCAAGATCGGCTCGCACGAGGCCCTTGCCCTGTGCGACGCCTGGAACACCATGTCGCCGGCGCACCCCCTCTTCGCGCCCGAGGCCACGCCCGAGCAGTTCGCGGAGGTGATGGGCGAGCACTTCCTGCCCGCCGACCGTGTCACGCTCTACGTCAACGTGTTGTGCGTGCGCATGGGGGGCGAGGTCGTGCTCATCGACACGGGGAACGCGCCCGGGCGCGGCCCCACGAGCGGGCTCACCGCCGCGCACCTGGCCGCCGCGGGCGTCCCCCCCGACGAGGTCACCGCCATCTTCATCAGCCACGCCCACCCGGACCACGTGGGCGGGCTCGTGAGCGCCGACGGCGGGCTGGTCTACCCCAACGCCCGCTGCTTCATCAACAGGGTCGAGCACGAGTTCTGGACGGGGGCGAGCCCCGATCTCTCCAGGTCCGGCGTGCCGGAGGGCCGCCGCGCGGGCATGGTCGCCGCGGCCCAGGCCTCCCTCGAGGCCGTCCGCGAGAAGCTCGAACCGGTCCGCGGCGGCGATACGACTCTCCCGGGCGTCGAGCTGGTCGAGACCTTCGGGCACACGCCCGGGCACACCTCGATCATCCTCTCCGACGGCGACCAGCGCCTGGCCGCCATGGGCGACCTGGCCCACAACCACGTCGTCATGTTCGCCCGCCCCGACTGGACCATCGCGTTCGACACCGACCCGCGGGCGGCCGCCCAGGCCCGCAAGACCATGTTCAGGCGCCTTGCGGACGAACGCCTCCGGGTCTTCGGGTACCACGTCCCCTGGCCCGCCGTGGGGCACATCGCCGCCCACGCCGAGGGGTTCGTGTGGGTCCCGCAGCCCTGGGACTGGTCCGGCGGCTGACGGGGCTTGGAGCCGTGGGGGCGATGGGGTAGAGTGTGCCTGTGCGCCGCAACGCCTTCACGCTGATCGAACTCCTGGTCGTCATCGCCCTGATCGCGGTGCTGATCGGGATCCTGCTCCCGGCCCTGGCGGGCGGGCGGGCCTCGGCCCGCGCCGCCTCCTGCCTCTCCAACCTCCGACAGCTCGGCATGGGCTGGACCATGTACGCCGACGACTCCAAGGAGGTCATGGTCCCGCACCGGGCCCCCAACCTCCCCGGCGGCGCCGCCAACCCCGACAACTGGCACGACGTGGGCAACGGGCTCAAGTTCCGCCCCACCTGGATCGCCCGCATGGGGCGATACACCGGCGTCTACGCCTTCGCCAACCCCGCTACCGACAACGGCCGACAGGACTTCGACTCCAAGGTCTACGTCTGCCCCCAGGCGCCCGCCTGGACCGATGAACGCAACGCCGCCTACGGCTACAACTACCAGTACCTGGGCAACTCGCGCGTCGCCGGCGACCAGTACCACAACTACCCCGTCCGCACCTCCCGACTGCACCTCCCCGCCAAGACCGTGGTCGCCGCCGACTCGATGGGCACGGCGTGCTCGGTGCCGCCCGGGCAGCGCCTGCCGTACAACAACGACGGGCGCGGCGAGAGCGAGCTGGGCAACGAGGGCATGATCATCGACCCGCCGCGCCTGACGCCCTGGTCCGACATCGCCACCGCCGCCCACCGCAGCGGGCCCGACCCGCGCCACACGAGGACGGCGAGCACGCTCTTCGCCGACGCCCACGCCGCCGCCCTGTCGCTGCGGGCCCTGGGCTACCGCCTCGACGAGCAGGGCCGCTACGTCGAATCGCGCACGGGCGAGGATCCGCCCACCAACGAACTCTTCGACGGCCGGGGCGACAACAACGACCCACCGAGGCGGCCGGGGGCGTAGGAGGGCGCGGAACGGCGCACGACCCGCCGCGCCGGGCCCTCCTCGCCGTGACGCGTGGGACAGGCGTCCCGCCCGTCCGCGAGCCTGGCCCCAGTCGCCACGGGTTCCCGGCCTGGTCGTGCGTCGGGGAGTTCGTCGCGCTCATGCCGCCGATGCGGGCGCGCCGGGTGAGCTCGTTCATCGCACCTCCGTGCCACCATGCGGGCGCGATGAACACGTCGAACGCCAACGCGGGAAGGTGACCCTCGGCCAAGCCCGGCCGCGTCTCGATCCCCCGGTGCCCGTCGCGGATACTCCACCCGACTCTACTGATCGTGCCCCACGAACTCCGGCAGCTTGTGCCCGGCGTCGCGGAGGGTCTTCTCGCGCCGGGCCAGCTCCAGGTCGTGCTCGACCATCATGGCGGCGAGCTGCTCGACCGTGGTCGTCGGCTCCCAGCCCAGCCTCTTCTTGGCCTTGCCGGGGTCGCCCAGGAGCAGCTCGACCTCCGCCGGGCGAAGGTAGCGCTGGTCGAAGTCGACAAAGTCCTTGAAATCGAGCCCGACGTGGGCGAAGGCCATCTCGGCGAACTCGCGCACGCTGATGGTGCGCCCCGTCGCCACCACGTAGTCGTCGGGCGTCTCCTGCTGCAGCATCATCCACATCATGCGCACGTAGTCGCCCGCGAAGCCCCAGTCGCGCTTGCTGTCGAGGTTGCCCAGGAAGACCTTGTCCTGGAGCCCGGTCTTGATGCGCCCGACGGCCCGGGTGATCTTGCGCGTGACGAACGTCTCGCCCCGCCGGGGGCTCTCGTGGTTGAACAGGATCCCGCACGAGGCGTGCATGCCGTAGCTCTCGCGGTAGTTGACCGTGGCCCAGTGGGCCATGACCTTGGCGCAGGCGTAGGGCGAGCGGGGGTAGAAGGGCGTGGTCTCCTTCTGGGGCGTCTCCACCACCTTGCCGTACTGCTCCGAGGAGCTGGCCTGGTAGTACCGCACCTTCTGCCCGCTCTCGCTCTGGAACTCGCGCACGGCCTCGAGGAGGCGCAGGGCCCCCATCGCGACGGTGTCCGCGGTGTACAGCGGCATGTCGAAGCTGACGCGCACGTGCGACTGGGCCCCGAGGTTGTACACCTCGTGCGGGCGGACCTGCTGCATCAGCTTGGCCAGGTTGTTGGCGTCGCACAGGTCGCCGTAGTGCAGCTTGAGCTTCCCGCCCTTGACGTGCGGGTCGAGGTAGAGGTGGTCGATGCGGCCCGTGTTGAACGACGACGACCGCCGGATCAGCCCGTGCACCTCGTACCCCTTCTCGATGAGGAACTCGGCGAGGTACGAGCCGTCCTGCCCGGTGATGCCCGTGATGAGGGCGCGCGTGGTGGCCATGAAAGGGTCCGTGGTCCCGCGGGTCGGGAGGTGGTCGGGGTGCGGGGTCCGCCGCCACCGGACGGGGCATTATCGGCGCGCCGAGATCCCCCGATCAGCGCCGGCCCAGGTTATCCAAGACGACGCCCGGAGCCCCGGGGTTCGTGTCAGCGCCGGGTGTCTGGAGGGCGGAAGCGGGCCTCGGTCCCCGCCCGCAGGCGGGCGATGTTCGCACGATGGCGCACGATCACGAAGATCGCCAGGGCCGTCGTCAGGACGAGGTAGGGCCACCACCCGGCGAGCGTCGCCGTCCCCCACGCCCGCGGCCCGACCCCCGCACGTCCCACGAGCAGGAGGGCGGCCACGACCAGGGGAACGCTCGCGGCGGCGGCGATCGAGGCCAGGCTCACGATCCCGCGGGCCTTGAACACCGCCAGCCAGACCGCCAGCCCGCCCAGCCCCGCGATGGTGAGCACGGGCGCCACGCCCAGGAGCGCCCCGAGCCCAGTCGCCACGCCCTTGCCCCCCTTGAATCCCAGCCAGGGGCAGAACATGTGCCCGAGGACCGGCGCGAGCATGACGCCCAGCCACGCCGCGACGTCGCCCGCGGGCAGGTCGAGTCTCCCCGCCAACCCGCCCCACAGCCCGTAGGCGAGCGTGGGGACCAGTCCCTTGAGGGCGTCGAGGGTGAAGCAGAGGACGAACGCGTTGCGCCCGAGGACGCGACCGAGGTTGGTGGCCCCGATGTTGCCCGAGCCGCGGGTCCGCAGGTCGATGCCGCGGGCGCGGGCGATGAGGAACCCGGTGGGCACCGACCCGAGGAGGGCGGCGACGAGGATGGAGAGCGCGAGAGCCATCGCGGGCTCACCTCAGCCGCGACGAAAGACCGTCGAGCAGGCTGGCGAAGACCGAGTCGGGCTCGCCACGGGCGTCGATGACGAGGAACCGGTCCGGGTCGCCCTTGGCCTGGTGCAGGTAGCTCTGGCGCACCTTGCGTCGGAACTCGGCGTCGCGGTCCTCCATGCGGTCGGCGAAGAGGGACGACGCGCCGCCCCCCTTCCGCGAGGGCGGCGCCACCACGCCCGTGCGCCGCCCGGCCGTCTGCTCGTCGACGTCGAAGACGATGTTGAGGTGGGGCAGCACGCCGTGGCACGCGGTCCCCGCGACCGCGTCGATCTCCGCCTTCGACAGACCGCCCGCCGCCCCCTGGTAGGCGTACGTCGAGGCCAGGAAGCGGTCGGCGACGACGACCTCGCCCCGGGCCAGGGCGGGCGCGATCCGCTGCTCGATGAGCTGGGCCCGGCTGGCCATGTACAGCAGCATCTCGCACCGCAGGCTCATGCCCGCGTTGGCCCGGTCGAGCAGCACCGCCCGGATCTTCTCGCCGATGTCCGTCCCGCCCGGCTCGCGGACCTCGCACACCGTCAGCCCGCCCCCCTCGGGGGCCGGGGCCCTGCACAGGTCGACGAAGCGCTTGAGCTGCGTGCTCTTGCCCGAGCCGTCCCCGCCCTCGAAGGCGACGAAGCGACCGGCGAGCCTGGAGAGGATGGGATGCGGCACGGGCGGAGAGTACCCCACGACCGGGTGGCATGCTTCCCGCTCGGCGGAAGCACGCGGGGCGGGATCCGCGTTCACGCGCTGGCCAGCACGCACATCGAGAGCGCCGCCATGCGGACCGCCACGCCGTGACGGACCTGCCGCAGCACCACCGACCTGGGCCCGTCGGCGACGGCGTGGTCCAGCTCGATGCCGCGGTTGATCGGGCCCGGGTGGATCACCACGGCGCTGGGCTTCATCCGCTCGGCCCGCTCCTCGCTGAGCCCGTAGAACGTGCGGTACTCGCGCACCGACGCGATCGCGGCGGAGCGCTTGGGCGCCGCCCCGGGCAGGGGCGCGACCGCGGGCGTCCCGTGACGCTCGAACTGGATCCGCAGCATCATCACCGCGTCGACGGTGGGCAGCACCTCGTCCAGGTCGTGGCTCACGCGGCAGCCCAGCACCTCGAGGCTCCGGGGCGCCAGGGCCGGCGGGCCGACGCACACCACCTCGGCCCCCAGGCGCGTCAGCCCCGCGATGTTCGAGCGGGCCACGCGCGAGGCGACGATGTCCCCCACGATCGCCACGCGCAGCCCCGCCAGGTCGAAGGCATCGAGGCGCCCGTGGGCCTCGGCGATGGTGTAGGCGTCGAGCAGGCCCTGGGTGGGGTGTTCGTGCCCGCCGTCGCCCGCGTTCACCACGCTGCAGCGGACGTGGTCGGCCAGCAGGGCCGCCGCTCCCGCCTGGCGGGCGCGGACCACGAGGGCGTCGACGCCCGTGGCCTCGACGTTCTTGGCCGTGTCGATGAGCGTCTCGCCCTTGGAGACGCTGGAGGCGATGACGAACAGGTCGACGACCTCGGCCCCGAGCCGCCGCGCCGCGACCGTGAAGCTCGTGCGCGTGCGCGTCGAGTCCTCGAAGAACAGGTTGGCGACGACGCGGCCCGCCAGCCGCTGCCCCTCGCGCCGGGCCAGGGCCCAGGGCGTGTCGGGGTTGTCGTCGCGGGGGCCCAGGCTGGCCGAGAGGGGGGCCAGCTCGCGGGCCCGGCGCAGGACCGCGCGGATCTCCCCAGGGCTGAGCGTGCCCAGTCCGAGAAGATGCCGGCTGGTCCAGCGGTCGGTGGGGGGCGGCACGACGCCCGCGGGGACCACGAGCCCGGGGGCGTCCTCGCGCGAGGCGACGGTGGGGGCCGGGCCGCGGCTGGTGGTGCTCATCAAAGCAGACTCTAGCCGCCTCCGGCTCGCCGCATGCAGGCCCCCGGTGGCGTGCGTCGGAAGTCCGTGGACGCTGCGCTCCGGGTGCCACGGGTCATCGGGCGCTTCGCCCGATGACCCGTGCGGCTGTTCGAGGCCGGTCCGGACGCCGGCACGGGCGAACCGCAAGGCGGCTCGCCCGTGGCACCCGCGGCGTCCGCCCGCACCTTGGTGCGCGTTCTTCCAACCACGCCGGGTGCCACGACTGTGCCGCTCGGGGCACAGTCGTGCTGGTGGGGAGAGCACGACTGTTCGCCGAGCCGAACAGTCGTGGCACGGCGGGTGCCACGGGTCATCGGGCGCTTCGCCCGATGACCCGTGCGGCTGTTCGAGGCCCGTCCGGACGCCGGCACGGGCGATCCGCAAGGCGGCTCGCCCGTGGCACCCGCAGCGCCCGCCGGCGCCTTGGTGCACGTTCTTCCGACTCACGCCACGAGTGGCGTGCGTCGGAAGTCCGTGGACGGATGCGCCCCGGGTGCCACGGGTCATCGGGCGCTTCGCCCGATGACCCGTGCGGCTGTTCGACGCCCGTCCGGACGCCGGCACGGGCGATCCGCAAGGCGGCTCGCCCGTGGCACCCGCGGCGCCCGTGCGCGCCTTGGTGCGCAAGCTTCCAACTCGCGCCACGAGTGACGCGAGTCGGAAGTCCGTGGACGGTGCGTCGCGGGTGCCACGGGTCATCGGGCGCTTCGCCCGATGACCCGTGCGGCTGTTCGACGCCCGCCCGGACGCCGGCACGGGCGATCCGCAAGGCGGATCGCCCGTGGCACCCGCGGCGTCCGCCCGCACCTTAGTGCGCGTTCTTCCAACCACGCCGGGTGCCACGACTGTGCCGCTCGGGGCACAGTCGTGCTGGTGGGGAGAGCACGACTGTTCGCCGAGCCGAACAGTCGTGGCACGGCGGGTGCCACGGGTCATCGGGCGCTTCGCCCGATGACCCGTGCGGCTGTTCGAGGCCGGTCCGGACGCCGGCACGGGCGATCCGCAAGGCGGCTCGCCCGTGGCACCCGCAGCGCCCGCCGGCGCCTCTGTGCGCATTCCTCCAACTCACGCCACGAGTGGTGTGAGTCGGAAGTCCGTGGACGGATGTGTCGCGGGTGCCACGGGTCATCGGGCGCTTCGCCCGATGACCCGTGCGGCTGTTCGAGGCCCGTCCGGACGCCGGCACGGGCGATCCGCAAGGCGGCTCGCCCGTGGCACCCGCGGCGTCCGCCCGCGCCTTGGTGCGCATTCTTCCGACTCACGCCCCTAGCCAGCCCCGATCCGTCGGCAGAGTTCGTGCGTGAGCGCGTGACCGCTGCGCGTCGCCACCACGCGGGCCAGCAGGGGGCGGCCGAGCAGCCACAGGTCGCCGATGAGGTCCAGGAGCTTGTGCCGGGCGGGCTCGTCGGGGAAGCGCAGGGTGTTGTCGATGGGGCGCCCGCCCCCCTCGGGCGAGTCGTCGAGCACGAGCATGTCGCTGGGGGTCAGGTGCGGGAAGAGCCCCGCGGCCCGCATCGCCCGGGCCTCGCGGGCCGTGCAGAACGTGCGCGCGGGCGCGATGTCCGAGGCGTACGCCACCTCCGACCCGCTCCACGCCGCCCGTTGGCGCGGGATCGACGACCCCGGGCCGTAGTCGAGCGCGTACTCGAACGAGGGCGCGGGGGCGGGCTCGGCGACGATCGTGGCGTCGTCGTCGCGCGGATCGACGACGGCGATCGGGCCGTCGAGCCCGATCGGTTCGAGGGGCGCGCCCGTGTCGCGCCCGTGACCGGCGAGCAGGTCCATCCAGGGCGACGCCGACCCGTCGCCGATCGGCAGCTCCGGCCCGTGGCAGTCGACGTTCACGTCCGTGACGCCCAGCACCGCCAGCGCGGACATGAGGTGCTCGATCGTCGCGACGCCCGTGCCCGCGGTTCCCAGGCACGTGTTGCGGCCCAGGCCCGGCCCAAGGAACGCGACGGACGCGTGAAGGGCGGGAGCATCCGGCACATCCGTGCGCCTGAAGCGAACCCCATCGCCGCCGGGCCTGAGCCTCACGCTCGCGCGGGCGCCCGTGAAGAGCCCGACGCCGTCGAGCGACAGGTCGCGGTCGATGGTGCGGCGCGTGGCCGGGGCGGGCGGCATCGCCCAGAGCCTAGGACGAACGAGGGCCCCGCCCGGGGTGACCGGAACGGGGCCCGACGAGTTGGCGCGCGATGGGCCCGATCAGCAGGGCGTGTTGAAGAGATTGAAGAACTCGAGGAGGTCGGAGAAGTCGATGATGCCGTCCTCGTTGAGGTCGGCCTGCGGGTACCCGGCGTTGTAGGCGTTGAGGTAGACGAGCAGGTCGGCGAAGTCGACCACGTCGTCGCCGTTGAAGTCCGCGGGGCACGTGGGGTGCGCGTAGATGAGGTTGGTCACCGCGAGGTAGAGCCAGGTGCCGCGGGTGGCGTCGGTCCCGGGGCCGCTCAGGGCGGTGAAGCGCGTGCCCCAGCCGGCCTGCACGGGCGTGATGGCCTCGAAGAAGCGCTCGTTGCCGATCCCGCCGTTGTGCCCGCTCTGGCGCACCGTCGCGCACAGCGGGCCGCCGGTATACACGAACTGACGCGAGAAGGCGACGGGGAATCCCCAGTTGTTGATCCCGGGCGCGACGGCTCCCGCCGGGAACGCGTTGGCCGGGATCGTCAGCGGCTGGTCGAGCACCACGAGCACGTCGGCGCCCTCGTTCTCGTGGAACAGGAGACTGGCGTGCGATGGGCTCCGCGCCGAGGTCGAGAGCTCGATCGAGAAGGAGTACATCGAGATCGCCTCAGAGGGCCAGGTGGTCTGGCCCGAGTCGGCCAGTTGCCGCCATCGGATCCCCGTCACCCGTGCCCCCAGCGGCACCTCCCTGAGCTCGCCTGCGCCGATGATCATCTGGTAGGTGAACGCGTTCGGCGCCGCGTTCATGATCCCGTTCACGCCCGTGGTCGCGCCCTGCCCCTGGCTCTCGCTGGGGAAGGTGACGCTCTGGGCGTAGGTCATTCCCGCGCTCGCGGCCGTCGCCACGAGCGCCCACATCCCACACTGTCGCATGGACATGCTCCCTGTTCTCCGGCATCGCCCACGCGCCGCCCGCCCTCCCTGAGGGCCGCAAGGAACGGCGACACGACACCACCGACGCACCCCCGAGCGGTCCACACCGCCCGAGCGCGCGCCCCTGTTCGCTCGCACGTCGCTGGAGACTCTCCCTCTCCCCGCGCCGCACGATCGTGGGCATCTAACCACAAAGCACCACCGCGCGTCAACCGTCCGCACGCGGTTATCAGACACAGCCGGCATGATTCCGGGCCTTCCCCGTCAGGCCCCGTTCTACGCCCTGTCGACGCCCGAACCGCCCCCGACTGCGGCCCTTACGACGGTCGACCGGATCGCGGGCGCCCCGTTCGGGCTTCCGGCTAACACGGGGTGTTGAACAGGTTCAGGAACACCAGGAAGTCGTTGAAGTCGACGCTCCCCGACCCGTCGAGGTCGGCGTCGGGATCCCCGGCGTTGAAGTCGTTCAGGAACGCCAGGAGGTCGTTGAAGTCCACCACGCCGTTGCGGTCCCAGTCGGCGGGGTGGAAGGCCTTGGGCGCCAGCGAGTTGATGTAGTGGGCGTCCACGTCGG
>VGXM01000044.1 GCA_016873295.1 Phycisphaerae bacterium | reverse complement strand
CCTCACGCATCAGGGTCAGGTATGGGGCCACAAACGCCCATTCGTCATCCGTGACGTCCGTCGGGTACGGCTTCCTTGCCATGCCCAATCATCGGGCGCTTCGGCGAAAGTGCATGACACGCTCTAGTCCTTGGCGATGCCCGCAATGTCCGGGCATGGTATGCCTGATGGTTGTTCTCCTACCTGACCGCACCGTTTCGCGCTGAGCCAGCCGGGCTGGGAGTTTCGCGGTGGCAGAGTCGCCCAGGTTGACGCCTGGGTTGCTCTCGGCCCCCTCGCGCGCGACTTCGGAATCCCATCGCGTAGGTATCCAGTAGCCAGCGGCGGTGTGCCGCGGGCGACTGGTCCCATCACCACGACCGACCACGGACGGGTGAACTCTCCGGAAGGAGTGCGAGATGTCGCTGCGCCCCGACCCGACGGACCCGGCGGACATGTCGCCCGACGAGCGGCTGGACGAGGTCGCGAGCATTCTCGCTCGCGGGATTCAGCGCCTGCATGGGCGAGTTCCGGGACATCCCGCCCCAATCGAGAATCTGCCGGAATCCTCGGCAACATGCCTTGAACTCTCGGCCCATCCTCGCCCTGATGGCGTCGCCGGTTAGCGGCGAGAGAAAGGCGGCGATATCCAATGCTGAATGTGGGACAGAAGGTGAGCGAACTGCGGCGGATGACCGTCGGCGAACTCCGCCGCGAGTACGCGGAGGTCTTCGGCGAGCCGACGCGGTCGTTCCACAAGGAGTTCCTGGTCCGCCGCATCGCGTGGCGGATTCAGGCCAACGCCGAGGGCGGCCTGCCCGAGCGGGCGCGGCGGCGGGCGCTGGAGATCGCCAACGACGCCGACCTGCGGACCCGTGCGCCCGGCCCCGTCCAACCACCCGTCGCGGCCCCGGGGCCCGCGCCCGCGGGCCGCGTCGTGACCAAGCGTGTTGAGGTTTCCGCCGACGCCCGCCTGCCCATGCCAAGGGCGCTCCTGCCGCGGGAGTACCGGGGGCGGACGATCCGCGTCCGGGTACTGCCGAACGGCTTCGATTACGAGGAGAGTTCTCGACGCCGTCGCAACAACGCGGCGGCGCTCTGGTTTACGGCTCGGGCGTCTTGGACGCCTCGGGCCGTGGCCGCGCCGACGCGCGGAAAGTCCCGTCAGAACGGGGGTTTCCGACGCCTGGACGGGACCCGGCCCGACCCGCCGCGCTCTCCGTCTTGAAGACGAACCTCGGGGTCCGACGGCAACCCCCACGGTTCCTCTCGCCCCACCGGCGGCAACCCTCTCAAACTCTCGCGCTCTCTGGTTGACGCCCCCGGCGAGCTAAACAGGAGGGTTGCTCTCGGGGGCACTGGAACGAGCTCAATGTGTTCGCCGCCGACGGCGCCGGAGACGTGCCCCTCGACAACATCGCCAGCGAACGCGGGATGAAGCGGATCGTGCTGAACCGAAAGAACAGTCTCTTTGCCGCCAGCGAGCGTGGCGGCAGGACCGCCGCCATCCTCTCCAACCTCGCCTCCACCCGCCGCCGCCACGCCATCGACCCGCATCGCTCCCGCACGCAGTTGCTCGTCGACCTTCCGAGCACGCCCGTCAGCCAGCTCGACCGCTGGCTCCCAGACGAGTCGAAACGCCGCGACGCCCCGCCGCCGGTGTGAGGGGTGCGGTTCGCTGGACGCGCACGCCCGGCCGCCCCCCGCGATGGCCGACGCGGCACGACCCGCCGGCGCCCGCTCGCGCGCGGCCCGGCGCGCCGATCGACCCCAGCGGCTGCACCCAGCGACGGCCCATCGGCGCGCCACGGCTCGGTCTTCGCCGCGCCCCCGCCCGCCGCCCGTACCATCCCGCCGATGTCCAAGGTCAACGTCCTCCTCATCGGCGGCGGCGGACGCGAGCACGCCCTCGCCGACGCCCTCGCACGCTCCCCGCGACTCGCCCGCCTCTACACAACCCACCCCCAGAACCCGGGCTTGGCCGCCCTGGCCCAGCCCGTCGACGTTCCCGTCCACATCAGGGAGATCTACCGCCTCGCCCAGTTCTGCCGGCACCACGACATCGGCCTGGTCGTGATCGGCCCGGAGGGTCCCCTCGCCGAGGGCTACGCCGACCGCCTCGGCGCCGAGGGGATCACCGTCTTCGGCCCCACCGCCGACGCCGCCCGCCTCGAAGCCGACAAGGTCTGGTGCAAGCAACTCCTCCGCGGCGCCTCCATCCCCACCGCCGATGCCCGCGTCGTCACCGACGCCGAGGCCGCCCGCCAGTTCTTCGAGACCCGCGTCCACGACGACTCCGCCTTCGCGCTCCTGGCCCAGCGCCTGCTCCCCATCCGCGACCCCGCGCGCCGGCGCCACGTCTTCATGGCCGCCGTGCGCCTCGGCATCGCCGCCCTCGACCGCGCCGCGCACCACGCCGCCGACCTCACCACCGTCAAGGACTCGGGCGTCTTCCGCTTCCCCGCCGGCGACTCCGCCCCCTTCCTCCTCGAAGCCAAAGCCCTCGCCACCGCCTGGCGGGCCCCACGCCCCGACCTCCCCGTCATCAAGGCCGCCGGCCTCGCCGCAGGGAAGGGCGTCATCGTCCCCGCCTCGCTCCACGAGGCCTTCGACGCCGTCGACCGCCTCATGGTCCAGAAGACCCTCGGCGACGCCGCACGCCAGGTCCTCATCGAGGACCGCCTCGATGGCACCGAGGTCTCGCTCCTGGCCATCGTCGACGGCCAGAACATCCTCGTCCTCCCCCCATGCCAAGACCACAAGCGACTCCTCGACGGCGACGCCGGCCCCAACACCGGCGGCATGGGCGCCATCTGCCCCGCCGACACCCTCGACGAGCCCACCATGGCCCGCGCCGTCCGCGACATCCTCGTCCCCACCGTCGATGCCCTCCGCCGCGACGGCATCCGCTACCGCGGCGTCCTCTACGCCGGCCTCATGCTCACCCCCGCAGGCCCAAAGGTCCTCGAATACAACTGCCGCTTCGGCGACCCCGAGTGCCAGCCCCTCATGGCCCGTCTCCGCAGCGACCCCATCGACCTCATGCTCGCCGCCTGCGCCGGACGCCTCGCCGACGCCGACGTGCATTGGTCCCCCGACGCCGCCTGCTGCGTCGTCCTCGCCACCCACGGCTACCCCGCCTCCCCTCGCACCGGCGACGCCATCCGCGGCCTCGACCACGCCGCCGCGCTCCCCCACGTCAAGGTCTACCACGCCGGCACCGCCCGCGACGCCGACGGCCGCATCGTCACCGCCGGAGGGCGCGTGCTCGGCGTTACCGCCACCGCCCCCACCCTCGCCGACGCACGCCGCCGCGCCTACGACGCCTGCGCGTGCATCACCTTCCCCGGCATGCACTACCGCAAGGACATCGGCGCCCCACGCTGACGCCTCAGCGGGGTCCGTTGACATCCGCTCGCCGGCCACGCCGAGCCTGAGGAGGCCTCGCGACGATGGCTCGGATTGGAACCCGCCTGCCCCAGCCTTCGATCGAGGTCCCGCCCATGCGCGTTTCAGATGACTCTCGCGCGGAGGGGCAGGTGCCTGGGTGGACCGTGAAGGTCCGCGCCGTGGAGTCAATGCGGACTCCAGACGAACCCCGCACGGAGTAACAGGAGATCGGGCTGCGCGTGAAGGCCCTCGCGGCGCAAGGAGGCGCACGCGGCGCGCAGAACTCAGTCGGAATCCGCACCAGTCTCGGCCCGCGGGTTGTAGGATCCGAACAGCGCCGCCTCAGCGCTGACGCGCCAGCCACTCCACCACCTCCACCGCCGACGGGTGGCCGTACAGCCGCACGACCTCCCCCGCCCGCACCGCCGCCACCGCGCGCCCGTCACCCCCCGCGATCAGCCCCACCTCGAACCGCGCCAGCGGCTCGCCCTCCGCCCTCCCCAGCCACACCTCCACCGCCGCCTCGAACCCGAGCGCCGACGCCATGCGGTCGGCCCTGGCGACGCACAGCATCTCGATCACCTGCCGCACCCGCCGCGCGTCGTCCTCCGAGGCGGGCGCGCCCGCGCCGCCGCCCTCCCCGCGCTGCCACGACTCCAGCTCGCGCCGGAACCACGCCGCCTTCCCCTCCTCTCCGAACCCCACCCACCCCACGTCCGCCGCGCTCCCCCCGAACGACACCGGCGACAGGTACCCCTCGGCCCGCGTGCTCAGCCCGCTCAGCCCCTCCCCGCGCACCTCCGCCACCGCCTCCCAGAGCGGCGCCACCGACCCGTCCGCCTCACGCAGCGCTCCCTCCAGCCGCACGGTGAACACCCCCTCGACCCCCCGCCCCAGAAACGACACCGACTGCACCAGCACCCGCCGCTTCACCACCTCGCCCTCAAGCTCGCGCACCTCCGACTCCGCCGACACCCGGGCGCCCTCGCCCTCGGCGCCCTCCTCGATGAACCGCGTCAGTATCGCCCGGTCCAGGCCCGCCAGCACCGCCGCGACCGCCGCCGCGTCCGCCGGCGCCGACACGGGCTCGATCAACCCCCACTGCCCCGCCGACCGCGCCAACGCCACCCCGCCCTCCCCCGACCGCACGCCAAGCCGCGACACGCCCGCCGTCCCCGCCGGAAACACCGCGCTGCTCCGCCACGCCAGCAGCCCGGCACGCCGGAACATCTGGTGCACGCCGCTGGGCGCCTGCATCGAGACCGCCGCCTCGTCGATCTCCACGATCACTCCGCCCCGACCCCCCAGGGGCTCGCCCACCAGCCGGATCACCGCCTCGCCCCCCGTCCGCCGCCTCAGCCGCACCGTCGCGGCCACGCCTTCCTTCGACAGGTCGCCCCCCGGCGTTACCCTCGCCTCGCCCAGCACCCGAAGCATCGCCCGCAGCCGCGCCGAGTGCGCCGGGTACACGCGCCCCCCCTCGCTCAGCAGCCAGAGGTCCGCCAGCGACCCACGACGCACCTCGACGGGCTCGCCCGACGCGAACTCGACCCGCACCGACTCCAGGTCGGCGTCGGCGATCGTGACGACACCGACCGACGCCCGCGCGGCCGTCCCGCCGCCCGCCCCCGTCAGCACGTACGCCGTCGCCGCCCCCAGCGCCAGCAGCACCACCACCGCCACCATCAACGCCATCCGCGACATGCGGGCAGTGTAGAGACCCGCGTCAGTACCGGTAGTGCTCGGGCTTGTAGGGCCCGTCCACCGGCACGCCGATGTAGTCGGCCTGGTGCGCCGTCAGCCGCGTCAACCCCACGCCCAGCTTCTCCAGGTGCAGCCGCGCCACTTCCTCGTCCAGCTTCTTGGGCAGGCGGTAGACATGCCCCGGCCGGTAGACGAAGCCCGAAAGGGTCCGCGAGCCGCACGCGCTGGCCCACAGGTCCAGCTGCGCGATCACCTGGTTCGTGAAACTCGCGCTCATCACGAAGCTCGGGTGCCCCGTGGCGCACCCGAGGTTCATCAGCCGACCCTCCGCCAGCACCAGGATCGAACGCTCGTCCGCCGTGTCAGGGTCGAACACGAACTCGTCGTACTGCGCCCGGATGTTCACCCGCCGCGCCCTGTTGCCCTCGCAGTCGCGCAGCAGCCCGGCCATGTCGATCTCGTTGTCGAAGTGCCCGATGTTCGCGACGATCGCCTTGTCCTTCATCTTCCGCATCGACGCCAGCGTGACGACGTCGCGGTTCCCCGTCGCCGTGATGAACACGTCCGCCGTCCCCACCACCTCCTCCAGCCGCGACACCTGGTACCCCTCCATCGCCGCCTGCAGCGCGTTGATCGGGTCGATCTCGCTCACAATCACGCGGCAGCCCTGCCCCCGCAGCGCCTGGCAGCACCCCTTCCCAACGTCCCCGTACCCCAGCACCACCGCCACCTTCCCCGACAGCATCACGTCCGTCGCCCGGTTCAGCCCGTCCACCAGCGAGTGTCGGCACCCGTACAGGTTGTCGAACTTGCTCTTGGTCGCGCTGTCGTTGACGTTGATCGCCGGGAACGGCAGCTCCCCCGCCTTCTCCATCTGGTACAGGCGCTTCACCCCCGTGGTCGTCTCCTCGCTCACCCCGCGGATCCCCGCCAACAGCCCCGTGAAGTACCCCGGACGTGCCCGCATCGTCGCGTCGATCGTCCTGAGGATGACGCCCCACTCCTCGGAATCGACCTTGGGGTCGAACGCCGGCACGCGCCCCGCCCTCTCGAACGCCGCCCCCTTGTGCACGAACATCGTCGCGTCCCCGCCATCATCGAGGATCAGGTTGGGCCCCACCTCGTGCCCCGCCCCATCGCGGAAGCGGAACACCTGCTCCGTGCACCACCAGTATTCCTCGAGCGTCTCGCCCTTCCACGCGAAGACCGGCGTGCCCCGCGGCTCGTTCACCGTGCCCGACCGCCCCACCACCGCCGCCGACGCCGCGTGGTCCTGCGTGCTGAAGATGTTGCAGCTCGCCCACCGCACCTCGGCCCCCAGCTCCACCAGCGTCTCGATCAGCACCGCCGTCTGAACCGTCATGTGCAGCGAACCCGCGATCCGCGCTCCCTCCAGCGGACGCTGACCCCGGAAACGCTCGCGCAGGGCCATCAGCCCCGGCATCTCGTGCTCGGCCAGCCGGATCTCCTTCCGCCCGGATTCCGCCAGCGACAGGTCCCGCACCTTGTAGGCGCCGCCCCCCAGCACGCCCGACGCCCGAGCCGTTGAACCCGCCCTCGCGATCGCCGTCATGACGCTCCCTCCAGTCGATCCACGCCCTGCGAGCCCCACGCGCAAGCGCGGGGTCTCCGCGGAGGGCGCCCCGCCCTCAGCCCGCGCTCGCCTCGAACGCCTTGGCCTGCCTCTCCCACTCCTCGGCCGACACCTCGGTCACCCGCCCCCTGCCGATCACCGCGTCGAGCGTCTTGTGCTCGCGGATCGCCTGCCAGATCGCCCCCACCTGGTTGGTCTGGATGAGCGTCTGCCGCAGCTTCTCGGGACGCTCGCCCCGGTCGAACGCCATCCGCGCGATGTACCCGTTGATCTCGCCCTCGTCCACCGAAACCTTGAACTCCTCCGCCAGCCGGTTCAGCACGAACAGCAGCTTGAGGTCGCGCACCGCCGCCCCCACCGACCCGCCCCGCAGCTTCGCCACGTTCTCCTCGATCTGCATCTGGTCCAGCCCGCGGTGCATCATGTCCGCACGGGCCCGCTCCAGGAACCGGGCCGCCTGCTGCGCCGTCAGACGCTCCGGCAAGTCCATCGTCGCGTGGTCCACCAGGAACCTGGCCGCCTGCTGACGCATCACCGTCTGCTGCTGCCCCTGCACCCGCTGCTCCATCCGACCCTTCACCGCCTCGCGGAACGCCCCCTCGCCCCCCATCCCATACCGCGCCGCAAGGTCCCCCGCCTTCGCCGGGATGATCCGGTCGATGCGGTTCACCTGGAACGTGATCGTCAGCGCCGTCCCGCGGATCGCCTCCACCTCGTGCTGGGCCGGGCCCGACGACTTGATCGTCACCATGTCGCCCGCCCTGGGCTTGCCCAGCTGCTTCTCCAGGTCGTCGACCATGACGCCCAGGATCATCCCCTGGCCCTTCTTGTCCCGGGTCGGCACCTGCACCACCGCCCCGTTGATGTTGTAGAACTCCTTGCCGTCCGGCCCCTTCATGATGCCGTGACCCGTCAGGTAGTCGCCCGCCTGCGGCTCGTCCCGCTCCTCCAGCGCCCCCTCCATCAGGCACAGACGGTCCAGTTCCTTGCTCACCATGTCGTCGGAAATCACGAGCGTCGGCCTCTTGACCTCGAGCCCGTCCAGCGACGGCACCTCGAACTCCGGCATCACCTCCACCTCCACCTCGAACGCCAGCGCCTTCCCCTCCTCGATCTCCACGCCGGGCAGCGACTGGCTGAACGGGTCCCCCACCACCTTGAGCTTGTGGTCCTCCACCGCCCGCTGGTAGGCCCCCGCCACCAGCTGGTTCTTCGCCTCCCGCTTCACCTCCCCGCCGAACCGCTTGCGGATCAGCTCCATCGGCGCCTTGCCACGCCGGAACCCGGGCAACGCCGCCTCCACACGCAGCGTCTCCAGCGACTCGTTGAGCTTCTCGCTCACCGACTCCGCCGGGATCTGAATCTCCAGCTTCTTCCGGCTCGGACCGGCGTCGCTGACCTTCACGGTGTTCGGGCGAGTCTGGGTAGCGCCTGCGGCCATCGCACGATCCTCCACTGGAAACGTCCACCCCAACGCGACAAGCCCGATCGGCCCGCTCGCACGCTCGGGGGCCGCAAGTTTAGGCCATCCACGACCCGCACCCGCGATGGTCGGCACCCGTCCGGTACACTCTCCCCCCACCCCGCCATGACGCTCCTTGCCCCCGAATCCCCCGCCGCCTGGCTCCTCACCGCACTGGCCCTGCTCGACGTCGCCATCCGCCTGATCCTCGCCCTCCGCGTCCTCATGCGCCCGATCCCCGTCCCAGAAACCCTCGCCTGGCTCCTCCTCCTCCTCATCCTGCCCATCGGCTCGACCGCGATCTACCTGCTCATCGGCGAAATCCGCCTGGGCAGCCGACGCGCCGCTCGCTCCGCCTCCATCGCCCGAGACGCCGAATCGCGCACCGTCGCCCTCTGGCGCCACCGCCATCAGGACTGGGAAGCCCGCGACTCCGCCTGGCCCTCCATCGCCAACCTCTGCACCGCCGTCTCCGCCCTCCCGCCCCTGCGCGGCAACCGGCTCGAACTCCTCTCCAACTCCGCCGCCGTCCTCGACCGCCTCGTCGCCGACATCGACGCCGCCACACGCCACGTCCACCTCCTCTACTTCATCTGGATGGTCGCAGGCCGCGGAGACGACGTCGCTCGCGCCCTCACCCGGGCCGCCCAGCGCGGCGTCGACTGCCGCGTCCTCGTCGACGCCGTCGGAAGCCGACCCTTCCTCCGCAGCCCCCTCGCCCAGTCGCTCCGCGCCGCGGGCGTCCAGGTCGTCGCCTCGCTCCCCGTCAACCCCCTCAGGCTCCTCCTCGCCAGGATCGACCTCCGCAACCACCGGAAGATCGCCGTCATCGACGGCGCCATCGCCTACACCGGAAGCCAGAACCTCACCGACGACACCTTCAAGGTCAGACGCAAGGGACTCGGATCACAGGTCGGCCCATGGCTCGACGCCACCCTCCGCATCCGCGGACCCGCCGTCCACGCCCTCGAACTGGTCTTCCTCCGCGACTGGCTCCTCGACGCCGACACCCCCACCCCACCCCTCGATTCCTTCCTCCCCGACGACCTCCAAGCCGACCCGGACGCCAGCGTCGTCCACGTCGTCCCCTCCGGACCCGGCCCCCACCCCGACGCCATCCATCAGGCCATCCTCCAGACCCTCTACTCCGCTCGCGAGGAGATCATCCTCACCACCCCCTACTTCGTCCCCGACGAGGCCACCAAGCACGCCCTCCGCGCCGCCGCCATGCGCGGCGTCGCCGTCACCCTCCTCCTCCCCAGAAACAACGACTCCATCCTCGTCTCACGCGCCAGCAAGAGCCACTACGCCGCACTCCTCAACGCCGGCGTCCGCATCCTCCACCACCACCCCGGCCTCCTCCACGCCAAGACCATCACCATCGACCGCCGGCTCGCCCTGCTCGGTTCGGCCAACCTCGACACCCGATCGTTCTACCTCAACTTCGAGACCACGCTGTGGATCTACGACGACGAGTTCGCCAGCGTCGTCCGCTTCATGCAGACCGGCTACATGGCCCACGCCGACGCCGTCGAGCCCCACGAATGGGCCGCACGCTCCGCCATGCAGCGCTTCCTCGACAACGCCGCCCAGCTCGTCGGCCCCTTGCTCTGACCCCTCAACCTCAGGGAAGGGTCGGCCAAAGGTCGGTCCTCTCCGCACGCGTCGCCGATCGTCTCACGCCGCCCACCCGCCGCCCGCCGGCGCCACGATCACGCGCTCGCACTCCCGCCCCGCCGCCCCCATCAGCCGCTCCAGCGGCTCGCCCACCGGCTCATCGCTCATGCGGAACGTCGAGTGGTGCACCGGCAGCACCCGCTCCGCCCTCATGCCCGCGAACATCCCCCACGCCTGCTCGGGCGTGGCGTGCGCGTGCTCCCACGGGTCGTAGCCGCCGATGCCCAGCACCGCCACGTCCGCCTCCACGCCCCGGAACGCCTCCGTCGCCGCCGTGTCGCCCCCAAAGAACACGCGCCGACCCCGCCCCCCCAGCGACCGGATCAGGTACGCGTTGAACCCGCGCTCCCGGTCCAGCGCCGTACGCGCCCCCCAGTGCTCGGGCCGGATCGCCTCGAACTCCAGCCCCTCCACGCGCTCCCGCTTCCCCCAGTCCACCTCCACCACCCGCCCGAACCCCGCCGGGATCAGCCCCCGCGTCCCCCGCGCCGTGATCACCGCCGTCCGGGGCGAGGCGATCGCCTCCAGCGTCGGCACGTCCAGGTGGTCGAAGTGCGCGTGCGACAACACCACCGCGTCGATCTCCGGCAGGTGCGACGGGTGCAGCGGCGCCGCCGACAGCCGACCCAGCCCCAGCGTCCGCCCGCCCACGCGCGGCCCGATCCGCGCGCTCAGCACCGGGTCCAGCAGCACCAGCGAATCCCCCAGCCGCACCAGCGCCCCCGCGTGACCCAGCCACACCACGCCCAGGTCCGTCCCCGCCAGCCCGCGGGCCGCCTCGCCGCCGCCCGCGCTCGCCGGCGCGAACAACGAGCGGCCCGCCCACGCGTCCGACACCGAGCCCACCAGCTCGCGCGGGTACCGGCGCCACGCCGACCGCGCCGCCGGCACCGCCAGCTTCGTCACCGCGCTCGGGCCCGTCCGCTTCGGTGCGCTCAACCCGATCCTCCTAGGGCGCGACTTCCTTGAGCCACGCCACCACCTCGCCCGCCGACCTCACGCCCTCAAGCTTGGCGACGGGCGACCCGTCCCGCACGATCACCAGCGCGGGAATCGAGAACACCTTCAACCGCCCCGCGACCTCCTTGTTCTCGTCAACATCCAGGTACACCGGCACCGTGCGCGCCACGATCTCGCGCCGGACCCCCGCGTCACGCAGCGCTCCGCGCTTGAACACCTGGCACGGCCCGCACCAGTCCGCCGTCGCGAACGCCAGCACGGGACGCTTCATCTCGCCCGCACGCGCCTGGGCCGCCGCCAACGTCAGCCCGTTGTCGAACGCCGGCGGAACCCCGCCGCTCCCCACCGCGCCCCGCGCCAGGAGAATCCCGCCGATCAGAAGCAGCCCCAGCAATGCCGCCACCCCCAGGCCCCACCGGCGCGTCCTCTCTGGGTTCTGCTTCCGATCCGGCATCGCCCCTCCCTAGAAGTCCGGCAGGTCCCCCGTCAACGGCTCCACCAGATCCTTGGTCGTCACCAGCCCCACCGGCTTGCCGTCCGACTCCACCACCGCCAGCCCCGCGCCGATCCGGTGCATCTCCGCCAGGGCATCCATCACGGGCATCCGCGGCGTCAGCCGCCCCGCCGGCGTCAGCAGGTCCCCCAGCGGCTTCTGCGGCCACAACGCCAGGTCAAGCTGCCGCAGAACCCCCACCACCCGCCCCGTCCGATCTACGACAGGGAAACGCGCGTGGTTCAGCCCCGCCACCGCGTTGATCACCCGCGGCAGGTCCCAGTCGGCCCCGATGGGCCTCACCTTCGACCACGGCACCATCTCCGACTCCACCGTCGCGCGCCCGAACACCAGCGCTCGCTCCAGCAGCGTCGCCTGGCTGTCCGACAGCGCTCCCCCCGACGCCCCTTCCTTCAGCAGCCCCGCCACCCGCTGCCGCGCGTCGCTCATGTGCGCCTCGTCACGCCGCAGCCCCGTGCCCCGCTCCACCAGCCGCGCCACCCCGCCGATCACCCACAGCACCCCCGTCCACGTCGCGATCAGGCGCAGCAGCCGCACGAACCCCGCGAACCGGTACGTCAGCCGGTCCGCCTCCAGCCTGAACAGCTCCTTGGGCACGCAGTCCGCCCACACGAAGATCGTCGGTGCCAGCACCGCGAAGTTGATCGCCACCGTCAGCGCGTCGTTGAACCCCGCGCGCGTCAGCAGCTCCGTCACCCCGGCGCTCGCCACGTACCCGAACAGGTTCGCGAAGATCAGGATCGTCACCAGAAACCGGTCGGGCCGACCCACCTCCTCGCGGATGATCAGCGCGCTGCGGTCCGGCGGCCTCCGATTCGCCCGCAGGTCCAGCCGCACCCGGTTCAGCGAATACGCCCCCAGCTCCACCCCGCTGCACAGCGCCGACCCCACCAGCCCCACCGCCACCATGCCCCACCACGCGACATACGCCCAGGGCTCCGCCGGCCCCACCGGCCCCGTTCCGCCGCCCAGCCCACCGCTCATGACGACACCCCCGCCGACGCGCCCGGCGTCACGCTCACCCGCACCGACTCGATCCGCCGACCGCGCATCGCCTCCACCCGCATCTCCACGTTGCCCAGCCGCACCGAGTCGCCCTCCTTCGGCACCCGCCCCAGCTTCGACAGCACCAGCCCCGCCATCGTCCGCACTCGCCGATCCAGCGGCTCGCTGGGCGTCGACTCGAAGTAGTCCTCCCAGTCATGCACGTTCAACCGCCCCGACACCAGCCACACGCCCTCCGCCACCTCCTTGACGCCCTCCTCCCCGCCCCCGGGACCCTCGCGCGGCGCATCGATCAGCTCCCGCACCATGTCCTCAAGCCGCACCAGCCCCGTCACCTCGCCCCGCTCGTCCACGCAGATCGCCACGTAGTCGGCCCGACCCCGGAAGTGCCCGAGCAACTGGTCCAGCCGGGCCCGGTCCGGCACGAACGACGCCGCCTCCATGAACTCGCCCGCCGCCGGGTCGCCCCCCACGCCCCGCGTGCGACGCTGCAGCCGCGCCGCCAGGTACCGCCTCGCGTTGAGCAGCCCGGCGACCTGCCCGTCCTTCGACCGCACCGGCAGCAGCCCGTGTCCCGTCCGCCGCGCCGCCTCGAGCACCTCCTCGCCCGTGAACGCCTCGTCGACCCACGCCATGTCCACCCGCGGGATCATCACGTCCCGAACCCGCCGCCGACCCAGGTCCAGCACCTCGCCCAGCAGTTCCTGCTCATCCTCCCCGAAGACGCCCTGCGACTGCGCCGTCTCCAGCAGCCCCGAAAGCTCCCCGACCGTCAGCGGGTGGCTCTCCGGCGCCCCAGCCGGGCGCAGCAGCCGCGTCGCCGGACCCACCATCCCGCGGTCCACCACCGCCCGCACCGGCGCCACCGCACGGTCCAGCAGCAGCACCAGCGGTGCCAGCACCCGCGCAAAGCGGATCCGGTTCGCCGTCGCCAGGACCTTGGGCAGAACCTCCCCGAACAGGATGAGCCCCCCCACCGCCGCCGCGCCCGCCCCAGCCTGCGCCGCCGCGCCCTCCAGCTTCGTCGCCAGCAGCGACGCCACCGCCATGTACGCCGTGTTCACCGCGATGTTGCCCAGCAGCACCGTCACGAGAAGCGCGCGCGGACGCGCCAGCAGCGTCGTCGCCGCCGACGCCGAACGCCGCGACACCTTCCGCAGCGCCGCACGGTCCGACCCGTTCAGACTGAACAACGCCGTCTCCGCCGACGAGCAACCCGCCGACAGCACCAGCAGCGCCGGCAGCGTCACCAGCAGCGTCAGGTCGGTGGCGGTCATGTCGATCGCGGCCCTCGCCCGGGCCCCAGTTGCTCCAGCATCCGCTCAACATACCGCCACGCGTTCAACTCCATCCGGATCAGGTCCAGGGCACCCGACCCGCCACGCCCCGCCTCCTCGAACAGCGCCCCCACGCGCTCCATGTGCTCGACGCGCCGTGCCTCCGCCCACGCCCGCCACCGCGCCACCCCCGCCGCGTCCCCCAACGCCAACGCCGACTCCGCCGACTCGCGCGCTTCCATCACCTCCATCAGCAGCCCGGGGGGCAGCGCCTTGGCCTGGGCCGACCCGCCCATCAGCGCCAGCAGTGCCTCCCCACGCCGCTCCGGGTCCGACACGATCGCCCGCGCGTCATTCAGCCGCGCCGCCCGCCCCCCCGCCTCCGAATCCCCCACCGCAAGGTCCGGATGAAGCGCCGCCACACGCGCCAGGTACGCCCGCTCCACGGCCCCGGGCTCCACCTCGAACCGCCTCGGCAGCCCCAGAATCGTGAACGGGTCCTCCACCATCACTCCACTGTACGAGCCCCGATCGGGTATGCTGCCCCGCGGGCCGCGGCATCCATACACCACCCTCACCTCCGCCGCCCCCCTCGCGCCGAACCCGCCCTCGACGCGATCAGTAGCAACCCCGTGCCGACCCATCGCTCGAGGAGATGCGGATGCCCCAGCACATCGGAATCGTGGCCGTCAGCCCCGAAGGCGCCGCCCTCTTCTACCAGAACGTCACGCGACTCGCCTCGCGCATGCTCCCACCAGACCAGCAGCCCCGCATCTCCCTCCACAACGAGCCCCTCGCCCTCTACCTCGACGCCCTCCGACACGACGACTGGCAGCTCGTCGGAAAGCTCCTCCGACGCAGCGCCGACAACCTCGCCCGCTGCGGCGCCGACTTCTGCCTCACCCCAGACCACGCCGTCCAGCACGGCGTCTACCTCGCCGAGGTCGGCTCACCCATCCCCTGGCTCCTCATGACCGAGCTCGTCGCGCAGTCCATCGTCGCCGACGGCCGGAAGACCGTCGGCATCGTCGGCACCAAGCTCGTCACCCGCGCCAGCACCTACCAGACCGCCCTCGGCCTCCGCGGCGTCCACCTCATCGCCCCGGACGAGCAGGAAGCCGAGGCCCTCGACCGCGTCATCTTCGGCGAACTCATCTACGGCCGCGTCGCCCCAGCCTCCCAGCGCGTCTTCCTCGACGTCATCCGCCGCTTCGCCCACCTCGGCTGCGAGGGCGTCATCCTCGGCTGCTCCGAGGCCCCACTCGTCGTCCACGCCGACAACTCCGCACTCCCCCTCTACGACCCAAGCGAACTCCTCGCCCTCGGCGCCGTCCGACACGCCATGGCCGTCGCCTGACGCCCATCGCGGCCAAACCCGCGCCCCGGCCCCCCCGGATCCGCCCAGAAGCCGCCCCCGCTCTTCACCGCTCCCCACTCCTCGCCACAGGATACTCCGCCCGCGTCCACCCGCTGAACCCGTCCCGCATGAACCGCACGTCCTTGTACCCTGCCCCCATCAGCCGCTTGGCCAGCCCCCGCGCCACCGCGCTCCCCGGGTCCGACCCGTACACCACGATCGTCGAGTACGCCTCCCAACGCGCGTCCCGCTCGCGGTCCGGCCGCACCGTGTGGATCGGCACGTTCATCGCACCCGGAACGTGCCCCCCCGAAAACTCCGCCGGGCCCCGCGGGTCCAGGATAAGCACCGCCTGCGGCTTGCCCCCGTCACGCGTCCGCACCAGCTTGTACACCTCCCCAGACGAAATCGCCGCCTTCTCGACGTCGCGCTCCGTCACGGTCGTCCCGCACGACCCAAGCACCCCGGCCGCCAATGCCGACGCCACGACCCTCCACGAACCTCTGGTCATCATGCCCCTAACAATACCAGCCGGTCGGGCCCATGGACCCGGGGCTCCCTCTCCATGATCCACCCCCTCCTCGCCATCCTCGCCGCCGCCCTGCCCGCTCAGGCCGCTCCACCCGCCGACCACAACGCCACCCCCACCCTCCTCGTCGAGACCGCGGGCATCGTGCCGGGCCAGACCGCCTGGCTCGGCGTCCACTTCACGATCCGCGAGGGCTGGCACCTCTACTGGGACGGCTTCAACGACTCCGGCGAGCCCCCCGCCGCAACCTTCCACGCCCCGCCCGGTTTCAAGGTCGCCGACTTCCTCTGGCCCGCCCCCCACCGCCACGTCTCCACGGGCGACATCCTCGACCACGTCTACGACAAGGAAGTCCTCCTGCTCGCCCCTCTCACCGCGCCCGCCGATGCCCAGCCGGGCTCCACCATCACCCTCAAGGCCAACCTCTCCTGGCTCGTCTGCAGCGACGTCTGCATCCCCGAGTCCGCCCACGTCGCCCTGACCATCCCCGTGGTCGACGCCGGCGCCGCCAAGCCCGGGCCCGACGCCCCGACCTTCAAACGCTTCCGCGACCTGCTCCCGGCCCCGCTCCCGCCCGACGTCACGATCACCGCCTCCGCTTCGCGCGCCACCATCGAGGTCAACGGCGCCGCCGCCCTCGAGTTCTACCCCGGCAAGGACTCGCTCCCCCTCCTCAACCCCATCCGCGACGCCGCCGCGCCGGGACCGAGGCTCACCCTCCCCCTGGGCCGGCCCACCGACGATCGAAAGCACCTCAAGCCCAGGCTCACCGGCGTCCTGATGGTCAAGGACCCGACCAAGACCCGCCCGGCGTACTATTCCGTGCTGAAGGACGTTGAGCGCTAGGCCACATGCGAGCCTCGCCGCTCGGAAAGGTCCCTCCCACACCGGGATCCAACCCAGTTCTTGATCGCCCCGCGGTTCGCGGATCGCATCGGCGCGTGGCCGGGCGACACCCCCCCCACACCTCCCGCGGGGTCGAGATGGAGATTCGGAACATGAAAAACGCGAAAGGCCTCTTGAACACCATCACGGTCGGCGTCCTCGCCCTCGGCGTCGCCGCGGGGCTCCCCAGCCTCGCCTTGGCCCAGAACGAGCATCCCAAGGCCGAGCACCCCCAGGCGCCCGACAAGAAGGACAAGCCAAAGAACACCCAGCCCGACTCCACCAAGGATGAGAAGAAGAAGGCCGAGCCCGTCACCGCCGGCTCCAACGCCCCCGACTTCACCCTCCCCGACCTCGCCGGCAAGCAGCACAAGCTCTCCGACCTCACCAAGGGCGGCAAGACCGTCGTCCTCATGTGGTTCAACGCCGACTGCCCCTACGTCGCCAAGCACTTCAACAACGCCTCCACCTTCAACGACATGGCCAGGAACTACGCCGACAAGAACGTCGTCCTCCTCGCCATCAACAGCGGCGCCCCCGGCAAGCAGGGCGCGGGCCTCGAACGCAACAAGAAGGCCGCCGACGACTGGAAGATCACCTTCCCCGTCCTCCTCGACGAGTCCGGCGCCGTCGGCAGGGCCTACTCCGCCAAGCGCACCCCCGAAATGTTCGTCATCAACAAGGACGGCTACGTCGCCTACCACGGCGCCATCGACGACGACAGCAGCGACAAGCCCGGAAAAACCAACTACGTCGCCAAGGCCCTCGACAACCTCCTCGCCGGAAAGGACGTCGAGACCAAGACCACCAAGCCCTACGGCTGCACCGTCAAGTATTGACCGCCACGGGGCCTCGCCCCGCCGACTCAACACACGATCCACCGCGGGCCCGGGCTCACCCCCGGGCCCGCTCTTTTTCTCCCCGCCGAGCCGATAGAGTCAACCCAACGCCACGGAGCCCCACGTTGCAGAGCCTCGCCACCATCTTCGACCTCGCTCTCGTCGTCCTCGGCTTCGGGCTCATCATCTTCTTCCACGAACTCGGCCACTTCCTCGCCGCTCGCTGGGCCGGCATCCGCGTCCTCGCCTTCGCCATCGGCATGGGACCCGCCGTCTGCTCCTTCCGCAAGGGACTCGGCTTCCGCAAAGGCTCCAGCGAGCCCGAGTACCGCGCCCTCGACAGCCGCCTCGGCGTCAGCCACACCGAGTACCGTCTCAACTGGCTCCCCTTCGGCGGCTACGTCAAAATGCTCGGGCAGGAGGACCTCAACCCCCAGGCCGTCTCCGACGAGCCCGATTCCTACCAGGCCTGCAGGCCCGCGAAGCGGATGGTCGTCATCTCCGCCGGCGTCATCGCCAACCTCATCCTCGCCGCACTCATCTTCATGTTCGTCTTCAAGGTCGGCATCCACTCCGACCCGCCCGTCGTCGGCGACGTCATCCCCGGCACCCCTGCCGCCCGCGCCCTCCCACGCGACGCCACCGCCGCCGCAGACCCAGGCCTCCGCCCAGGCGACCTCATCCTCCAGATCGACGGCCGCAAGGCTCGCTCCTTCAACGACGTCCTCCTCGCCTCCGCCATGGCCCGAAGGGGCCGACCCGTCTCCCTCCTCGTCGAACGCGCCGGCGAAACCCTCCGCTTCGACATCGTCCCCGAGGTCGGCAGGCTCACAGGCGCCCTCGAACTGGGCGTCACGCCACCCACCTCCGCCACGCTCGCCAACGTCCGCCCAGGCGACCACAAGGCCCTCGACGCCGCACGCAAGGCCTTCGACCGCCTCGGCCTCCTCGGCGTCGACCCCGGCGCGCAGCTCGCCCGCATCGACGCCCGCGCCGACGTCACCATGGCCGCACAGGTCGCCGCCGCCTTCCGCGACTCCAACGGCAACCCCCTCCGACTCCAGTTCAACAACCCCTCCGGCGCCTCCGTCACCCTCTCCCTCGACCCGCGACCGCGCCTCGCCTCCCACCTGGTCCCCATCCCCCCAGGCGGATACCAGGTCCTCGAACACCTCCTCGGCCTCGCACCCGTCATGCGCGTCGCCGAGGGAACAGACCCCGACAAGGCCCAGGGCCTCGAACCGGGCGACGTCTTCCTCCGCGCCGGCGCCGTCGAATACCCCTCCGTCCCCCAGGGAATCGCCGAGATCCGCGCCCGGGCCGGCAAGACCGTCGAACTCGCCGTCCTCCGAACCGCCGACGACGGGCCCAAGGTCATCAACCTCAACGCCCGCGTCAGCCGCGACGGCCGCGTCGGCTTCTTCGCCTCCTCCACCGCCGACGACTCCACACTCCTCTCCAAGCCCCACCCGCGCCTCGCCGACCTCCGCGAGGGCTCCGAGCCCCGCGCCCCCGCCGCCGCTTCCCTCCCCATCATCCCCGGCAGCCGACTCATCGCCGCCGACGGCCGCTCGCCCGCCAACTTCGCCGACCTCCGCGCGGCACTCCGCGACGCCACACGCGCCGCCCTCAACGCGGGCCAACCCGCGACTCTCACCCTCGCGCTCGAACTCCCCACCGCCGACCCCTCCATCCAGCCCACCACCGAGCGCCTCGACTGGACCCTCTCCCCCGACGACCTCCGCGCCCTCCACGCCCTCGGCTGGGAAAGCCCACTCCCCTCCACCCTCTTCCAGCCCGCCGAGTTCCTCCTCAAGGCCACCGGCCCCCTCGACGCCCTCAACACCGGCCTCGCCGAAACCCACCGCGTCATGATGATGACCTACCTCACCCTCGCTCGACTCTTCGAGGGCACCGTCAAGGTCGAGCACCTCAAGGGACCCGTCGGCATCGCCCACCTCGGAACGCTCATCGCCGACCGCGGACTCATCTGGCTCCTCTTCTTCCTCGCCCTCATCAGCGTCAACCTCGCCGTCATCAACTTCCTCCCACTCCCCATCGTCGACGGCGGACAGTTCATCTTCCTCGTCGTCGAGGCCATCCGCGGCAAGCCCGCCCCCATGGCCATCCAGAACGCCGCCACCGTCATCGGCCTGGCCCTCATCGGAACCCTCTTCGTCGTCGTCACCTTCAACGACGTCATGAACCTCATCGGACGCTAGAGCGCGACATGAATGTCCCCTGCCCCAAGCTCCAGGCGCGACCTGAAGGCGTGCCACCCGTGCCACCGAGGACCGCTCGGGGTCCTCGGTGCGCCTCGCCCCGAAGTGCATGACACGCCCGAGCCCACTCCCTCGCCCCTCGGGCGGGGCGCCGGGCGATGGGTCCTTCATTCCACCGCGCCACCTGATCGGAACCAAGAGCCCCCGTGGGAATCCTCCTCCTTCTCGCCCTCGGCTTCCTCCTCTTCGAGAGCGTCCTCGTTCTCTGGACCCTCCGCACGCTCACGCGCCCGCCACGCCGCACCTACGCCTGGGCCCTCGCCAAGGGCCGACCGGGCGACCCCTCCGAACTCTCGCCGCCACGCCCCTTCCGCGCCTTCACCTTCACCTCCCGCGCCCTCGAACTCCCCGCCTGGGAGATCACCGGCGACGATCCGCAAGGGCCCACCATCGTCTTCACCCACGGCTGGGCCGAGTCGCGCCACAGCGTCCTCCCGCGCCTCGCCGCTCTCGCCCCCCTCGCCTCCCGCGTCATCGCCTGGGACCTCCCAGGCATGGGCGACGCCCCGGGCACTTGCTCCATCGGCGCCCGCGAAACCGAAGACCTCCTCGCCCTCCTCCGCACCCTCGGCACGCCCGCCGTCCTCATGGGGTTCTCCCTCGGCGCCGGAATCTCCATCGCCGCCGCCGCACGCGACCCCGCCCTCGTCCGCGCCGTCATCGCCGAGGCCCCCTACCGCCGCGCCGGCACACCCGCCCGCGCCGTCCTCCGCGCCCGCGCCATGCCCTACACCCTCAACCTCTCCATCGCCCTCGGACTCCTCGGCCTCCGCCACCGCATGGGCTGGTCCTGGCCCGACTTCGACCGCCAACCCCTCGCCCGCGCCCTCCGCGTCCCCCTCCTCGTCATCGTCGGACAACTCGACCCCATCTCCCCCCCCGCCGACGCCCGCGACATCGCCGGCCCCAGCACCCTCGTCACCATCCCCAGCGCCTCGCACCTCGACCTCTGGGACACCCCCGACCGCGCCGACCAACTCTCCCGCGCCCTCCGAGACTTCATCACCACCCTGCCCCCAGCCCCAGCATGATCTCCGCATGGGTGGGACAGGCGTCCCGCCCGTCCGCCGCCAGGGCGACCCGCGTCCCACGACGATCGGCACCCGCACCGATCGTCGTGTCCCCCCCCGTACCACCACGACCGGCACCCGGACCAATCGTCGTGTCCCCCACCAACCCCCCGTGCCACGACGATCGGTGCTCGGACCGATCGTCGTGTCCTCCACCGACCCCCCCCGTGCCACGACGATCGGTGCTCGGACCGATCGTCGTGTCCCCCACCAACCCCCCGTGCCACGACGATCGGTGCTCGGACCGATCGTCGTGTCCCCCACCAACCCCCCGTACCACGACGATCGGCACCCGGACCGATCGTCGTGTCCCCTCCCGTC
>VGXM01000043.1 GCA_016873295.1 Phycisphaerae bacterium | reverse complement strand
CCGCGAACTCTCCTTCGCGTCGGGCACCAGGGTCACCGAAATCGTCGCCGCCATCAACACCTACAAGGACGTGACCGGCGTCTCCGCCACCGCCTCCTCCGGCACCAACACCCGCATCCGCCTGACCAGCACGGCGTGGGGCAAGGACCAGTTCGTCTCGGTCCGCGTCGTCAACGCGGGCGGCATCGTCGGCGGCGGCGGCATCGCCAACGCCACCGCGACCAACATGAACACCTCCGCCGGCTCCGGCACCGTCTTCTCGAGCGCGTCCAACGGGATCCGCGACATCGGGCAGAACATGGCGGCGACCATCAACGGCATCGCGGCCACCACCGACGGACGCCGCGCCCGCGTCAGCACCGACTTCCTCGACGTCGACGTCACCCTCGACGCCACGCGCTCCACCACGCCCGGCAACTACACCGCCTTCTACGTCACCGGCGGCGGCGCCGACTTCCAGCTCGCCGGCAACGTCGACATCACCTCCAAGGCCTCCCTGGGCATCAACGACGTCTCCGTCCGCAAGCTCGGCTCCAGCGAGGTCGGCGGGTTCCTCTCCGACCTCACCGCCGGCAAGACCCTCAACATCGTCGACGGCAACATCACCAACGCCCAGAAGGTCGTCAACTCGGCGATCGAGCAGGTGTCGGCCATGCGGGGCCGACTGGGCGCCTTCCAGAAGAACACCATCGGCGCCACCATCCGCAGCCTGGGCGTCGCCATCGAGAACACCGCCGCCGCCCAGAGCGTGATCCGCGACGCCGACTTCGCCGCCGAGACGGCCCAGCTCACGCGCAACCAGATCCTCACCCAGGCCTCGACCTCCATCCTGTCGCTGGCCAACAACCTCCCGCAGGGCGTCCTCCAGCTCCTGGGCTAACCCAGAGCACCCTGACCCTCACCTGAACAGGGGCCCCGGCTTGTCCGAGCCGGGGCCTTCTTCTTTTTTGACCCGGCGACCGCCGACGCGACGATCCCACTCCGTGCCCCAGGCAACCCCCACGCCCCGCCGCGGGAGGCCGCCCAGGCCCCGCGACGACTCGGCCATCCCCCCCGCCCTCCTCGCCGCCCGCGACCGCTTCATGACCTTCCTCCGCATCGAGTGCGGCGCCTCCCCCAACACCCTCGCCGCCTATGGACGCGACCTCCGCGACCTCCTCCTCTTCCTCGCCTCGCGCCGTGCCAACGAACTCCAGGCCGTCACGCCCCGCCACCTGGCCGACCACCTCGCCGCCCTCAAGACCGAGCGCGGTCTCTCCGGCGCCTCCGTCATCCGGCACCTGGCCACCCTCCGCGCCTTCTTCCGCTTCGCCGCCGACGCCGCGGGCCTCGAGCAGAACCCCGCCGACGCCCTCGACCGACCCACGCGCTGGAAGAAGCTCCCCCACGTGCTTCAGCCCAGATCCGTACGCGCGCTCCTGACCCCCGCGCACGACCCGCCGCGCACGCCGGTTCAGGCCGCCCTCGCCCTCCGCGACGACGCCATCCTCGAGCTCCTCTACGCCGCCGGCATCCGTGCCAGCGAGGCCGCCGGGCTCACGCCCGCCGACCTCCACGATGCCCTCGGCGTCGTCCGCGTCGTGGGCAAGGGCAACAAGCCGCGCCTCGTCCCCGTGGGCGCCCCGGCCCGCGCCGCCCTCGACCGCTACATCCGCCTCGGCCGCCCCGCTCTCCTCCGCCCCGACGCCCGCGACAAGAACCGCCTCTTCCTCTCCGCCTCGGGCCGCCCCGTCGACCGCGTCGTCCTCTGGCAGGTCGTCAAACGCCGCGCCCGCGCCGCCGGACTCCCCGACACCCACCCCCACACCCTCCGCCACTCCTTCGCCACGCACATGCTCGTCGGCGGGGCCGACCTCCGCGTCGTCCAGGAACTCCTCGGGCACGCCGACATCGCCACCACCCAGATCTACACCCACGTCGATCGCTCAAGACTCAAGCAGGTCCACAGGAAGCACCACCCCCGCTGTTGAGCACCCCAACAGCGCCGCGCGGTCTCTCGGCGTCTCGAGCGTGATGCGGCGGTGCGCCTGAACCCCCGGGGTGGCATGCTTCCCGCCCTGGGGAAGCACGGACCCTTCGAGCGCCCTCCCCGGAGCGTGCTTCCTCCGAGCGGGAAGCACGCCACCCCGCTACCGCGCGCTGACGGTCAGGGCCGCGCCCTTGGGCGCCTCCTGGTGCATCCGCCTCGCCCGGTGCCGGCTCCAGTCGGTCACGCGCAGGTCGGGCGACTCCGGGCCGTCGTGCACACACAGGAGGTCGTACACGTTGTCGCGCTGGGCCGGCACGAACCCCGCCCCGCGGATCAACCGGCACAGCACCGCCTCGTCCAGGCAGTACGTCGTCCCCGCGCTCGACACCACGTTCTCCTCCATCATCACGCTGCCCATGTCGTTGGCGCCGAAGGCCAGGGCCACTTGCCCGATGTGCGGCCCCATCGTCACCCAGCTGGCCCCGATCGAGTAGACGTTGTCTAGGAACAGCCGCGACAGGGCCTGCGTCCGCAGGTACTCGCTCGCCCCCGCCATCCGCACGCGCCTGCCGAACAGCCGGGCCGACGGGTACCCCTCCATCGCCCCGTAGTCGAACGCGTCCGCCGACCGCCCGCCCCGCGGCAGCGACCCCCCCGACTCCCTCACCGCCCGCGCCACCGCGTCGCCCGGGAACTCCCCGTCCCCCCCGTCCCAATCCGGCATGCGCCCCAGCGGCGTGTTCTCGCGCTGAAAGGGCCACGAGATGAAACTCACATAATGCCCAGCCCCCTCATGGCCTCGATGCCCCGCTCCCTCGATGCCTGGAGGCCTCGATGCCTCGACGCCTTCCCGGGACATCGCCCGGTCCTGCCACCGCCGCACCCGCTCCATGTGGTCCACGCGGTCCGCCACGCCCTCGACGTGCCCGAACATCATCGTGGCGCTGGTGAACATCCCCAGCGTGTGGGCCACGTGCATCACCGTCAGCCAACTCTCGGCGTCGCACTTGCCCAGCCCGATCTTCCGCCGCACCGGGTCGGCGAAGATCTCGCCCCCGCCCCCCGGCACGCTGTCGAGCCCCGCCTCGCGCAGGCGCACCATCACCCACCGGACCTTCTCCGCGAGCGTCGCCCCGGGCGGGTCGAAGAAGCGCACGAACTCGACGAACTCGGGCGGGCTGAAGGCGTGCACGTGCACGCCCGGGAACCGCTCCTTGATCCCGCCCAAGAGGTCCAGGTACCACTCCAGCGGCAGGTTCGGGTTCATCCCCCCCTGCATCAGCACCTGCGTGCCGCCGATCGCCACCAGCTCCGCGATCTTCTCGTGGATCCGGCCCGGGTCCAGCGTGTAGGCGTCGTGGTCGTCGGCGTCGCGCCGGAAGGCGCAGAACGTGCAGCGGGCGTTGCACACGTTCGTGTAGTTGATGTTGCGGTCGATGATGTACGTGCGCACCGCCTCGCCGTGGATCTTCCGGCACCTGGCGTCCGCCCAGCGCCCCAGCCCCGCCAGCGGCATCGCCGCGAACACCTCGAGCGCCTGCCCCGCCGTCAGCCTCGCCCCGCCCTCCACCACCGCCGACAGCAGCCCCGCGTCGAGCCCCGACAGGTGCGGGAGTTCCTCCGGCGGGCGGTAGATCGCGGGCATGGGGCGCTCCGGTTGAGGTTTCAGCAAGTTCTGAAACTCCGTGCATCTTACCCGCCCCCCTCCGCCTGTGCCGCCTGCGCCGCCCGCGACCCCTTCGCCCCGGCCCCCGCCCGCCGAGCCGAGCGCGGGATTGGACCCGGGCCCCGCCCCGTCCGATAGGCCCGGATGGGGCCCGCTCCGCGCGGCCCCCCACGGAGTCGACCATGAGCCCCCACGCCACCCACGTCTCGCCCGCGCTCGTCACGCTCCGTTTCGCCGTGACCATCGCCTGCGCCGTCGTGGCCCTGGCGGCGATGGCGCACCTGGGCGTCTACATGGTCACCCAGTTCACCGACGCCCGCTGGGACACGCCCCGCGTCAGCGCCGAGCAGCAGCAGTCGCTCGCCGTCGTCAACACGCCCGCGCCACCCCCCAGGGCCGCCCCCGCGCCCCTCCCGGCGCCCGTCGAGGCCTCGTTCAACGAAGACCCCACCGCCGACGCCCGCACGGTGGTCACGCCCCCGTCCAGGGGCAACGTCCGCGTCAGGCCGCTCTCCGAGCTCGAGGCCGCCCAGCGCGTCCGCTCGCTGAGCCGGAGCGACCGCATGATGCTCGGGGTCTGGGAGACCGCCGCCGCCGCCGGCAGCCTGGGCGCCCTCACCGCCTTCGTCTGCGTCTTCGCCGGGCTGGTCATCGCGGGCAGCGCCAGCGTCCCCGGCGTCGACGCCACCGTGCACGCCATGATCCTGGCCCTGACCGCCGTCGTCTGCGGGCTCCCGCTCCAGTCCGCGATTCCCTCCCTCCCCTGGCCCGGCGTCTTCGGCGACTACTTCCTGCTCACGGCCCGGGTCGACGCCCGCCTGGGTGCCCCGTCGGGCGGGCTCCTGGCGGCGTACGGCGTGGTGCCGTTCGTCACCGCCGGCGCCGCCGTCGCCGCCGCCGTCTACTTCCGCCTCGGCGTCGCCAAGGGCGTCATCGTGACCAGCGTCAACGAGCTCGACGCCAAGCTCGAATCCGAGATGGAGTCGCTCCGCAAGCGCGGCATCACGAGCCACATCGGCGGTCGCAGCATCGGCGCCCTCAACCAGGCCATCGGGGCCCCCGCCAGGCCCGCCGATCTCATCGACCGCCTCGCCGCCGAGGCCGAGATCCCCGCCACCAGGCCCCGCAAGCCACAGCCCGAGCACGAACGCCGGCCGTTCTGACCTATCGCCGCGCCCGGTCGTACAGGGCCCCGAGCAGCACCACGAGGTTCGTCGGGTTCCGCCACTCCTCGAACCCCTCGGGGACCAGCGCCCTCACCTCGCGCCGGCTCTTCCCCTCCCCGATCGCACGCTCGACCAGCGACCGGACCGCCTCGAAGTACCTCGACTGCGCCTCGATCCCGTCGGGACCGAACCGGGCCCGATCGCCCGACACCAGCGTCCACCCCTCCGGGCACCACTCGCCCAGCGTCGCCAGCGCGCGCGCCCAGCCGTCCATGTCCGCCCCGCCGTCGGCGTCGAAGTACGGGTGAACCCCCGGGCCCGCCAGGTCGCCCACGTGCGCCACGCGGCGCTCCGGGACGAGCACGACCAGGTCGTTGTCCGTGTGCGCCGGCCCGATGGGCTTGACCTCCACCCTCAGCCCGCCCAGGTCCATCTCGGCCCGCGCCTCGATGGCCGAGGTCGGGCAGAACTCGAACACCCTGATCGAGTGGACGCGGGCGTAGTACTCCCTCGCCTCCTTGCGCACGGCGTCGACGATCGGCGTCGCCGCCAGCCGCGACAGCGGCGCCACCGCGTCCTTGCTCTGCGCGATGTAGAGGTTGAGCTGCGCAAGGACCCGGGGCGTGGCGCGGGCGTGCGCCCAGACCGTGCGATCGGGCGTGAACGCGTGGTTGCCCCCCGTCTGCTCGGAGTGGTGGTGCGTGTTCACCGCGTCGATGGGCAGGCGGCACAGGTCCCAGGCCTCGCGCCGGAGGGCGTCGCCCACGGGGGCCTTGCCCGCGTCGACCAGCAGCGCGCGCTCGGACCCGGCGATGAGCAGCGACGCCCCCCCGAACCCGGGGGCGTGCGCCGACCACACGCCCTCGCCCAGCCGCTCCCAGGTGAAGAACGTCTCCCCCGACAGGCGGAGGGCACGGGCGGATCGAGCGGCGAGCGCGGCGGCGGCCACGCCCCGGAGGAAACACCGTCGGCTGCGGTCCATGGGGGCTCTCCGGCGCTCGAGGGTGGCGTTTGGGGGGCGGAAAGAGCCTATCATCCGGGCCCATCGGACTCTGTTCGGGAACACCTAACGCACGCGGTCGTCGGGCCGCGCTGGAGAGGCAGTCATGAAGGCCACGCAGCTTCGGCCCGGGCTGGGCGTGAAGATCGAGAATCGGCTGGCGGTGCTGACCGGGGTCGAGCACCGCACGCCGGGCAACCTGCGGGCGTTCATTCAGATCACCTACCGGGAGATCCTGTCGGGCAAGACGCTGGAGAAGCGTCTGGGCTCTGGGGACGACATCGAGGTGGTGGACCTGGACCGGCGCGAGATGGAGTACCTGTACTCCGACTCGTCGGGCGCGACGTTCATGGACAGCGAGAACTACGACCAGATCACGGTGAGCCCGTCGGTGCTGGGCACGTCGCTGCAGTACCTGCGCCCCAACGCTCGCTGCTTCATGCTCTTCCACGACGGCACGCCGGTGTCGATGGAGCTCCCCGCCGCGGTCGAACTCACGGTCAAGGACTGCCCGCCCGAGGTGAAGGGCGCGACGGTGACGAACCAGACCAAGGACGCGGAGATGGAGACGGGGCTGAAGGTCAAGGTGCCGTCGTTCATCAAGTCGGGCGAGACGCTGAAGATCTCGACGGCGGACGGGTCGTACCTCAGCCGGGCGTGACCTCGGCCGACGGTTCGATCCTGGGATTGGTCGGGGACTCCTCATCCCCGGCGCGAGCGCGGCGCACCGCGTTCCAGCGGAGCCCGTATGATCGCCCGGGCGATCGCACCCCCGCGACCATGGCGATGAGGAGGCGCACCAGCCTGGCGGTCGGCTTCGTGGCGGTCCTGGCCATCGGCGTGGCGGCGTGGTTGGCCCTCCGCTCGCGCGATCAGGGGCTGGACCAGTGGATCGGACGGCAGCTCGTCGGCATCGCCAACAGCTACCTGGTGCCGCAACTGGACTTCGGCACGCTCCGGTACGAATCGGCCCTGACCGTGCGCCTGACCGACGTCACCCTGGTGGCGCCCGACGCGACGCCTGTGCTCGACATTCCCAGGCTGGTGATCGCCCTGACGGAGATCCCCAGGCCGGGGCAGCCCCTCAAGATCGCCCGCGTCGAGATCGCCGGCGGGCGCGTCAACCTGATCCGCATTCCGGCGACCGCGTCGGCCCCGGCGGGGTTCAGGGGGCTCATGCCGTTCGTCAAGGGACAGACCGGCGCGGCGGAGGTCGATCCGAACTACCGCCTCTCGAACGTGCTGAGGCTGGAGCGCGTCACGCTCCGCGACTGCGCCCTGCGCTTCGACCCGGGCGACGGCTCCGGGGTGATGGAACTGGCGGGGCTGGCGCTGGACATGGGCGTCGCGCCGGCGGAGGGGTACGCCGAGCGGGGCTGGTACGGCATCCGGCTCGACTCGGGGCGCTCCCCGGGGGCCGTGATCGCGGTGAGCGGGGCGGTGAACATCGACTCGATGGCGGTGGACCTGGAGAAGGCGGCCCTGTCGATCGACGTGTCGCCCGACACCATCGGCACGCTGCCGCCCATGCTCCAGGACCTGCTGCGGAGCTACGACGCGAGCGGGCGGCTGGACCTGACCGCGGGCGGGCACCTGGAGACGAACGACATCCCGTCGAGCACACTCGACGCGACGCTGACGCTCAGCGGATTCAACGTCGCCGTGGGCGAGTTCCGGTTCCCGATCGACAGGGCGACGGCCCGGGCCGGGCTCAGCGGCGGCGTGCTCGACATCCCCGAGTTGAGCGTCGAGGCGATCGACGGCACGCTGGCGGCGACGGGTTCGGTCAACCTGGCGGCGGAGGGCATGCCCGCGAGCGTGAAGTGGCGGGGCGATCGCCTCGACCTCAACCGCCTGCTGCGGGCCCAGGCGCCGGAGGGGAAGCCGCCCAAGCTGGCGGGTCGCCTGCGCACGGAGGGCCAGGCCGCGGGGAACGCCGCGACCGCGCCCGGGTCGTTGAGCGGGTCGGGGGTCGTGCAGGTCCGGGACGGTCGCCTGGTGATGCTCCCCGGGCTGGCGGATCTGGCGGACCTGCTCAATGTCGGGCCGAAGCTGATGGGCGCGACGGGGCTGAGCCATCGGGCCGACGCGGAGTTCGACCTGACCGGCGAGGGCGTGCGCGTGAGGTCGTCCACGGTGGAGGCGGAGTTCGTGGCGGCCCGCGGCACGGGGCTCATCGCCTTCGACGGCACGCTGGACCTGGACGTGAACGCCGGTCCGCTGGAGAAGCTGCAGTCCAACCTGGGCAAGGTGGGCGCGATTCTCGGCGCCCTGACGGACAAGCTGGTGACCTACCGCGTGACGGGGCCCATGGCGGACCCCGCGGTGAAGGTCGCCCCGCTGGGGATCAAGTGAGCCATCGCGTGCCGCACCTGGTGCTCATGGGGCTTCGCGGGTCGGGGAAGAGCACGCTTGGCGCGCTGGTCGCGTCGCGGCTGGGCGTGGTGTTCGTCGACCTCGACGATCGGACGCGGGCGCTGCTCGGGGCCGCGAGCGTCGCCCAGGCGTGGCGCGAGCGGGGCGAGCCGGCGTTCCGGGAGGCGGAGACCAGGGCGTTGGAGCGGGCCCTTGGCGAGCCGGCGTGCGTGATCGCGCTGGGCGGAGGCACGCCCACCGCTCCCGGCGCGGCCGCGCTCCTGCGGGGGGCGGCGGCGGTCGTGGTGTACCTGCGGGCCGATGCGCCCACTCTTCGCGCGCGCCTGGCCCCGACCGTCGCCTCGGACCCGGATCGCCCCACGCTGACGGGCACCGATGCACTCACGGAGATCGACGCGGTGCTGAGGGATCGCGACGGCGCGTACCGCGGGCTGGCGGACCACGTGCTCGAGGTCGGGGGGCTCCCGCCGGATCGGGCGGTCGAGCGGCTCGCCGAGCTCGCGCGATCGGCGTGAAGCGCGGCGGCCAGGGCCTGGTGGCATGAGTCGGAAGAACGTGCACCAAGGCGCCGGCTGGCGCTCCGGGTGCCACGGGCGATCCGCCTTGCGGATCGCCCGTGCCGCCTTGATCCCGACACCCGACCCGCGCGGGTCATCGGGCGAAGCGCCCGATGACCCGTGGCACCCGGAGCGCTCCGTCCACGGACTTCCGACACACACCACTCGTGGCGCGAGTCGGAAGAACGTGCACCAAGGCGCCGGCGGGCGCTGCGGGTGCCACGGGCGATCCGCCTTGCGGATCGCCCGTGCCGGCGTCCGGACCGGCCTCGAACAGCCGCACGGGTCATCGGGCGAAGCGCCCGATGACCCGTGGCACCCGGAGCGCTCCGTCCACGGACTTCCGACACACACCACTCGCGGCGCGAGTCGGAAGAACGTGCACCAAGGCGCCGGCGGGCGCTGCGGGTGCCACGGGCGATCCGCCTTGCGGATCGCCCGTGCCGGCGTCCGGACGGGCGTTGACAGCCGCACGGGTCATCGGGCGAAGCGCCCGATGACCCGTGGCACCCGCGGCGCATCCACCCGCGGACTTCCGACACACACCACTCGCGGCGCGAGTCGGAAGAACGTGCACCAAGGCGCAGGCCGGCGCCGCGGGTGCCACGGGCGAGCCGCCCGGCGGATCGCCCGTGCCGGCGTCCGGACGGGCGTTGACAGCCGCACGGGTCATCGGGCGAAGCGCCCGATGACCCGTGGCACCCGGAGCGCTCCGTCCACGGACTTCCGACACACACCACTCGTGGCGTGAGTCGGAAGAACGTGCACCAAGGCGCCGGCGGGCGCTGCGGGTGCCACGGGCGATCCGCCTTGCGGATCGCCCGTGCCGGCGTCCGGACGGGCGTTGACAGCCGCACGGGTCATCGGGCGAAGCGCCCGATGACCCGTGGCACCCGGAGCGCATCCGTCCACGGACTTCCGACTCGCGCCGCTAGCCGGGGCCCATGGCGGCCAGGAGCCTCGGAAGCACCTCGCCGGACGGACCGCGGAGGGCGGCATCGACCCAGACACTGGCGGCGGTCTCCTCGCGGTTGATCTCGACGGTGTAGGCCCCGTGGGCCGCGGCGGTGCGGATGAGGCCCGCGGCGGGGAAGACCACGCTGCTGGTGCCGACGCTGAGGAAGACGTCGCAGGCGCGCGAGGCCCGCTCCGCCGCGGCGAACACCTCCATCGGGAGCAGTTCGCCGAACCACACCACGTCGGGGCGGAGCAGCGCGCCCTCGGCAAAGGGCGAGGGCGGGGGGAAGCGCGTCATGGGCGAGGGATCGGGCACGAGCTTGCGCCCGGTGGCGGTGCAACGCCACTCCATGATCGACCCGTGGAGTTCGAGGACGCGCCGGCTGCCGGCGCGTTGGTGCAGGCGGTCGACGTTCTGCGTGGCGAGGACGAAGCCGAGGCCCGCGTCCGCCAGGCGGGCTTCGAGGCGCGCCAGGGCGAGGTGACCGGGGTTGGGATCGGCGGCCAGACAGCCCAGGCGGCGGTGGTCGTACCAACGCGTGACGGTCGCGGGGTCGCGTTCAAAGGCCTCGGGCGTGGCGAGGCGTTGGGGGTCGAACTCCTTCCAGAGCCCGTCCATGGTGTCGCGGAAGGTGCGGATCCCGCTCTCGGCGGAGACGCCCGCGCCGGTGATCGCCACGACGCGCCGTGCCTTCGCCAGCCGCTCCGCGACGAGGTGGAGCGTGCCCGCGTCCATCAGGGCCTGAGCAGGAGCTTGAGCAGGTCGTGCCGGGCGACGATGCCGACGGGCTTGCCGTCGCGGACCACGGGGACGTGCCGGCGGTCGTGCTTGAGCATGAGGGCGGCGACCTCGGAGGCCTCCTGGTCCTCGCGGACGCTCTCGATCGGCGACGTCATGAGGTCGCCCGCGGTCAGTCTGGCGGCCATGGCCATGAGCTCGGCGGACTCGGCGGGGGTCGGTGGACGCATGCCGTAGATCACGGCGGCGAGCTTGAGGCTGAAGGGAACGCTGCGCCGGACGGTGGCCATGTCGGTCTCGGTGACCAGCCCGAGGAGGGCGCCGTCGGCATCCACGACGACCACCGCGCCGATGCGCTTCTCGCGCATCAGGGCGGCGACCCGGCGCATGGGCGTGTCGCGCGCGACCGAGATGACGGGGGACGACATGATGCCCGTGACCTTCATCGCCTCGGCTCCGCGATCACGGGCCCTCGAGTCGGGCCAGCTCGGCCTCGGCGGCGATCACGCCGAACGCGGGCCAGGGCCCGGCCAGTTGCGTGCGCTCCAGCATGGCTCGGGAGTGATCGGGCTTGCCTTCGAGCCCGAGCCAGGCGCCCACGCCGTAGGTCAGGGCCGCATCGGTCTGCGTCGCCCCGGCGGCGTCGGGCACGATCCGCTCCGGACGCACCAGCCCCTTGTAGAGCAGCAGGAGCTTGTGGTACGCCTGGTTCTCGATGACGTCCATCGTCTCGGCGACGGGCTCGAGCACCTTGCGGGCCTGCTCGTCCCGGCCGTCGCGGCGCAGCGAAAGGTACAGCCAGTGCGACGCGGCGACGCGCATGTCGTCGTTGGGAGCGGCGGCCAGGCACCGGGCGTACGCGTCGGCGGCGGGCCCCCACTCGCCCTTGAGGAACCGGGCCAGCCCCAGGTGGTACCAGACGTTGGTGTGGAGCGTGGAGCGCGCGATGCCCGCCGGGTTGGGCGCGCCGTCGGGCTCGACCCGGTCCGGTGCGCCCTCGATCAACGTGCCGGCCATCTCCAGGTCGGCGATGGCCTTGTCGAACTGGCGGAGGGTGATGTAGCGGTGCCCTCGGTGCCGCAACAGCGCGGCGCTCTTCGGGTGCCGCTCCAGCCCCTGGCTGAACATGGCGATGGCGTCGCGGTATCGCCCGAGGTAGGCAAGTCGCCGGCCGACCCAGACGGCGGCATCCTCGCTGCCCGGATCGGCGTCGAGGTCGGCGCGCGCCTTGGCCAAGTCGGCCTCGAGCCGGGCCCGGCGCTCGGGCGCCAGTTCCGGTGCGCGGAGCGGCTCGCCCATGAGCGACATGCCCTCCACGCCGGGGTCGGGCTGCTGGGCCCGCCCAAGAGCCGGGACCAGGAGCGCGGCCAGAGCGACCGTCGGCAGGAATCGTGCGCGGTTCATGGCATGAGCGTACACCGCCGGCGGGTAGGGCGATTCCAGGCCGTGCCTTCGCTTCTCTGTCCCTTCCCCGGGGGCGCTGGGATCGGGCTGCCGTTGACCCGCGCGGGTGACCGACTCGAGCCGCGACCGCGCGGGACGGCCTCCGCCCCAACGAAAAGCGAACGCCGGTCCCCGCCGAGCCCGACTCCATCGCCACCGCCTCGCCATGGGCCCGGCGGGCGAGCCCGTCGAGATCATGTCGCGGCGGCGAACCGAGCGGGTCTCGGCGCGTGAGCGGCTTTTCTCATTCCATTGTCCCCTTTCAGTGGCCAAACCTCGGATCGCGTGGCATGTTGGTCTGAGAAGCCGTGCATCCGTCGACGGGCTGTCGCGGGTGGTGCCGGCGCGCGGACCATCGGCGGTCCACGGGGGAACAGCCTGAACCGAAGGAGCAGCGCATGCCTTGTCATTCCGGGATCATCGGAGGCGTGGCGGCGGCGGCTATCGCCGCTCTTGGCATCGGCCCGCGGGCCCACGCCCAGAACGTGTACGTCTTCTCCACCGACAACATCAACGGCAACGTGAACGACGCCCTGCAGGCCACGCTCACCGCGCAGGGGTTCAACGTCACGATGGGCGTGCGCGCCAATCTCTTCGACGGCAGCATCAGCCTGGCGGGCTACGACGCCGTCTTCATGACCTGTTCGCTCTTCTCGCCCTTCGCCGTGCCCAACGTCGCGGGCCAGCAGCAACTCGTCGATTTCGTCAACGCCGGGGGCGGGCTGGTCACGAGCGAGATCCTGAACTACATGCACTATCACTTCAGCTCAGTCCACGCGCTCTTCCCCATCCTGCCCGCGACCTACCCCGGGTGGGGGCCGCACAACTCCGCCACGACGTTCAGCCTCATCACGCCCGACCCGATCATGAACGCGGGGCTTCCCGCCTCGTTCGCCATCCCCAATAGCCTGGGCGACGGGGAATACCGGCTCGCGCCCAAGGCTGGCGCGACGGAGTTCTACCGCTCCTCCAACACGGGCGGCGCGGGCGTCGTGGGGTGGGACGCGGGCGCGGGCCGCGTCGCGAGCCTGTCGCACCAGTTCAGCAACACCGGCGTGATCACCGACGCCAACTACGCGCAGTTGCTCGGGAACACCGTGCGTTGGGTCATCCCCGCGCCCGGCGCCGCCGCGCTCCTCGGGCTCGGCGGGCTGCTCGCCGCGCGTCGCCGCCGCTGATCGCTCGTCGTCGGCTCATGTCAGCCCTTCCCGGGTCGGCGTCGAACCTTCGGCGGTCGTCGTCGAGCCCTCGACAGGTCCGTCCAAAGCGTCGTGCCGTCGCGGGCGACGGCACGCCGGGGGCGGATTGCCCATCTTCACATCGCGCCGTCTTTGAGCAGATTGTCGGCATCCATCGGTTCAGGGAGAGTAGAATGCCCTGCGGATGCCGGCACGAAGCGCACGCATGAAAGGGAGATCAGGCATGAAGGCGTTGTCCGCATCTGTTCTGTGGTGTGCCGCGGCCGTCGGGGCGGCGGCGGGGCACGCGACCGGGGCGGTGATCACCTCGCCGGGTCAACTCGGCACCGTCTCCGAGTTCATCGATTTCGAGAGCTTCGCGGTGGGTGCGGTGGCCAACCCGCTGACGATCGGGTCGGTGACGTTCTCCGCGGGTCCGGGGCTGGGCATCGTCAACATCACCGGCTACGGCGCGAACGCCCCGTATCCTTCTCCGACATTCACCCGCACGCTCCAGCCCCGGCCCTCGAGCGGATTCGGAGGCTCCTACACGCCGCTGACGCTGACGTTTGCCGTGGGCGTCAAGGAGATCCTCGTGGGGTGGTTCGACCCCAACTTCATCGGCAACGTTCTGCGGGCCTACGACTCGGGCGGGGTGCTGCTCGAGACCGGCGCGGTGGCGCTCGGATCCCCGGGCGGGTCTCACGCCGCGTACATCGGCGTGGCGCGTCCGACCGCGGACATCGCCTCTGTGGTGATCGTTCCCGCGGCATCCAACGACGTGTATTCCATCGATCATGTGCACGTCGTGGTGCCCGCGCCCGGCGCCGCGGCCCTGCTGGGCCTCGGCGGGCTGCTCGCCGCGCGTCGCCGCCGCTGACTCCTGCACACCGAGGCTGATACCCCGCGACCCCGGCCGATCAAGAAGCAAGCAGCCCGAGCCGCGGCGGCGTGCCACCGAGGTGGCCGGCTCCGCGGGTACCCCCCACGCTCCCGCGTGGGGCCCCGTTGGCATCCATCCGCCCCGCCCGTCCCGCGCTCGTGCGGCGAGGGGGCTTTGTTCGGGGCGGCGGGCTGGGCCCACCCCTGTGGCGTCTGGCACGCCCCCGGTGTCACTCGTACCCCGGCCGGGGCTGGATCTCGAAGTCGTAGAGCGACGCGATGTCCCGCTCGGACATGTCCTGGAGCGAGGAGAACCGCCGCACGAGGGCGTCGGGGTCGCGGACCGCGAGCGAGCCGAGCATGCGCCACTTGTGCGCCAGGATGCCACGCAGGTCGGCGGTGGTGTTTCGGGCGTGCCCGGCGGGGTACATCACCAGCCCGCTGTCGAGGGTTTGCCCCTCGTCGTCGATGATGAGGACGGATGTCGGAATCCCGTCGGGGTAGCGCCGGTCGTACTCGGGCCCGCCGTGCTCGAAGGTCGTCCTGTCCATGAGGCGGCGTGTGAGCGGGTCGTGGATGGCCTTCTTGTCGAAGTCGTAGGGCCCGAGCATGAGCTCCTTCCAGCCCAGGGAGGCGCCCTTGCGGGCCGCGTGCAGTTCCAGGGCCTTGCGGAGCATGGTGGAGGCCAGGTAGAGCATGGAGTGGTCGGCGGACTGGCGGGTGTGGGGGTCGCGCTTGTGGGGATCGCCGATGATGCTGAACGCGGGCTCGTAGGCCCGCACCACGACCTTCTCGATGTTGTCGCCCGACTGATCGTCCAGCAGGTGCGGGTGCCTGCCGACGAGGTCGATGAGCCCCTGGAGGGCCCCGGCGGACTGGTGCTCGTACAGGCCCAGCTTGAAGTGCATGCCCATGACGGTGAAGTCATCTCCGGCCCGACTGAGCACGAGGTCAAAGGGGGAGCGTTTGCCGGCCTTCATCCCCGGTGCGGCGTCGGGGTGCGCGCCGCCCATGCGCAGGGGCATGAGGTTGAAGATGGCTTCCGGGTTGCGGAAGATGTCCTTGGGGCCGACGAAGCCCATCATGGCTCGCTTCACGCAAAGGACGGCGAACTCGGTCGAGATCGCGGCGCTGGCGCCCTTGCTGTCGGAGAGCTGGTGCCCGTGGCGGATGGCCCGGAAGGGGATGGCGTGGGCCACGACCATGCCCGCCGCGCTCTCGATCTGCTCGGGGCTCGCCCCCATCATGGCGCCGAACACCGCCGCCGACGCGATGGCCCCGTGCACCACGTGGTCGATCTTGTAGGTCTTGAGGCTGAAGACCTCGGCGAGGCGCCCGCGGATCTCGTCGTGGAGCACCATGCCGCGGAGGGCGTACGCCCCGTCGCGCCCGCGGAGCTGAGCGGCGGCGAGGGGGACGGCGTAGAAGTCGTTGTGACCGAACTCGCCGGCCCGGTGCTGCTCTCGCTCCGCGCTGAACCCGAAGTTGGTGCCGTTGCTGTCCCATTCGCGGACGGCGGCACCGTTGGCGACGACGGCTTTTTCGACCTCGACGTCGGTCTCGGAGCCGAAGACGGGGACGCCGCCTCGGACCGAGCCCTTGGCCCAGTGGACGGCCTTGTGCGATGCGCGGTAGGCGTCGGCTTCCCTGCGCAAGACGGTGGGGGCGTTGGTGCCGAGCGCGATGGCGGAGACGCCGCAGAGGCAGGCGTCGGTGTGGAACCAGTTGGTGCGTTCCAGGACCTTGGGTCCGGGCTCGCCGCGCTTGCCGGGCTCGTCGCCCATGAAGTCGATCGCGAAGTGGGCGAGGCCCAGGGCCTGGTTGGACTCGGCGGAAAGGACGGTGCGGTCCGCGGCGGGCGGCATGGCGAATCCCCTTGAACCCTGGTGATCCCCGGAAGGGCCCTGAGCGTAGGGGCCCGCCTCAGCGGTCGGACAGCGCCATCACGAGGTACACGCCGGGCCCGACCGTGAAGAGCATGTTGCCGTACAGGACGTGCTCCATCGAGGCGAAGAGGCCCGAGCGGGTGCGGTGGTAGGTGAGGGCGAAGAGGACGCCCCCGACGGCCGTCAGGGCCACCGCCAGCCAGTTGTGGAAGATGACGTGCCCGAAGGCGAACGCCGCCGACGCCGCCGGGATCATGGTCGTGGGCGTCGGGAACAGGTCGCGGTAGCGGTGGAAGAGGAAGCTGCGGTAGACGACGCCCTGCATGAGCACGCTCACGATCGGGTACAGGGCCATGACGAGCAGCCAGAGCCCCGGGCGGTTCATCGGGAGCCACAGGAAGCGGTCGGGGAGGAAGACCGCCGTGAGCCCCGCCACGCCGAGCGTGGCGACGGCCCAGCGCCCGAGCATGGCCCCGACCCGCCCCCCCGTGCCCCCCAGCCGCCAGAGCGAGCGCCGGTCGAACGTCGGGTCGTGCCACAGCAGGGCGAGGGCGGCCAAGCCGATCACCCATATGACCAGCAGCAGAGGCGGGCGCAGCACGCCCGCGTAGTGCAGCAGCGGGCCCACCGCGAACAGGGCCACGAACTCCGCCGCCAGCCACAGCGTCCGCCCGAGCGAGGCGTCGCGGGGCCGCGGGTCGGTGGGCGCGGGCTGCGTCGGCATGCCGCAGGTTCTTAGGGGTTCCGGGGCACGCCTTCCAGCCTTGGCCCACCCCGATTGCGACGACCTAGACTGGCACGGACGCACCCTCCGGAGGATTGAACATGTCCGCTGCCACGACTGCCGTGATTCTCGCCGCCAAGCGCACTCCCGTCGGCCGGTTCTTCGGTGGGCTGGCCAAGGTCCATCCGCCGCACCTCGGGGCCGCGGCGATCCAGGGGCTCTTCGCCGAGCACGCCCGGCTCAAGGCCGAGGCCGAGGGCGGTCGCGTCGACGACGCGATCTTCGGCTGCGTGCTGCAGGCGGGGCTGGGACAGAACCCGGCCCGCCAGGCGGCGCTCAAGGCCGGATGCCCCGAGACGCAGCCCGCCCAGACCATCAACAAGGTGTGCGGGTCGGGGCTCCAGGCCGTCATGCTCGCCGCCCAAGCCATCCGCGCGGGCGACGCCTCGCTCGTGCTCGCCGGCGGGTTCGAGAGCATGACCGCGGCGCCCTACTTCGCCCGCATCCGCGACGGGGCGGGGGCCCCCAAGTTCGGGCCCATCGCCTTCGAGGACCACATGCAGTACGACGGCCTGCGCTGCGCCTTCGAGTGCTGGGCCATGGGCAACGCCGCCGATCACATCGCCCGCACGTACGAGATCTCCCGCGCCGAGCAGGACCGCTGGAGCGCCCGCAGCCACCAGCGGGCCGCCGAAGCCACCAGGAGCGGCTTCTTCAAGAGCGAGCTCGTCGCCCTCACGGGCGAGCAGTGCAACGACAGGAAGTCGCCCGGCGTCGCCGCCGACGAGGGCATCCGCCCCGATACCACCGCCGAGACTCTCGCCAAGCTCCGCCCCGTCTTCGACCCCAAGGAGGGGACGGTGACGGCGGGGAACGCCTCGCAGATCTCCGACGGCGGCGCCGCCCTCGCCGTCGCCAGCCTCGCCCGGGCCGAGGAACTGGGCATCAAGCCCTTGGCCAGGATCGTCGCGTATCACACCTCGGGCGTGGCGCCCAAGGAGATCTTCAGGGCCCCGGCCCTGGCCGTGCCCGCCGTCCTCGCCAAGGCCAGGCTGACCGCCAAGGAGATCGACCTCTTCGAACTGAACGAGGCCTTCGCCGCCCAGGTCCTCCAGAACCTCAAGGAAGGCCGGTTGCCCGAGGAGAAGGTCAATGTCTGCGGCGGGGCGATCGCCCTGGGGCACCCCATCGGCTGCTCCGGCGCCCGCGTGCTCACCACGCTCATCCACCAGTTGCACCGCACCGGGGGCAAGCGCGGCGTGGCCGCCCTGTGCCTGGGCGGCGGCAACGCCGTCGCCATGGTCATCGAAGTCTGACGCCCGCCGACGCGGCGACGGCGCCGATCACCGCCCGCGTGACGCGGGCCTGGTCGAACCGCCCTCCCAGCGCGGGGACGTGCAGGAACGCGCCACGGCGCACCCCCAGCCCGGGGCCGCCCTGGAGCAGGCCCCAGTAGGTGCTCTCGCACACGTACCGCCCCGCGTCGGTGCTGGCGCGCACGGACTCGCCGCCCGACCGCAGCGCCGCCTCGGCGCTCCGCCACGCCCATCGTCCGTGCAGCACGGGCGGGCCGGCGATTCCCTCGAACTCCGCCGGCTTGCGGGCCAGCAGTTCGAGCCGGAACTCATCGCCCGCCGCCAGACCCATGCAGAGGACCTCGAGCGGTCGATGGCGGACGATGGCGGCGAGCAGCCGCTCGCGGGCGGCGGCGTGGTCGACGGGCAGGAGCTCCGCCCGAGCCTCATCGAACCGCGCCGCGACCGCCTCGGCCGCGTGCCAACTGGGATTAACGGCGAAGGTCCGGAACGGCTCGAACCCGGTGATCAGCAGGCGGAGGCCCATGCCCGGATCGTTGCCGCGCCGCGGCGCGGGGATAATCGGGCATGCCCCACACCTGGCTCATCACGGGCGCGTCGCGAGGGATCGGTCTGGAACTGGCGCGGCAGGCGGCGGCCCGGGGCGACCGGGTGATCGCCGCGGTGCGCGAGCCCGCCCGCCATCCCGGCCTGGCCGAGATCTGCCGGTCCGTCGTGCCCTTCGAGGCCACCGACGACCACAGCATCGCCGCGCTGGGCGAACGCCTCGGCGGGGAGCGCCTCGACGTGCTGATCAACAACGCGGGAGTCGCGGGCGGCGCCAAGGGCATCGAAGGCGTGTCGGGGCCGGAGCTGGCCCGCGTCCTCCGGGTCAACAGCGTGGCCCCGGTCCTGGTGGTCAAGGCGGTGCTGCCCATGCTGCTGGAGGGGGAGCGGCGCCTGGTGGTGAACATCTCCAGCCATCTCGGGTCGATCGGGGCGAACGCGGGCGGGTCGTCGTATTCGTACCGCGCCTCGAAGGCCGCGCTCAACATGCTGACGGCCTGCATGGCCATCGACCTGCGCGAGCGCGGCGTGACGTGCGTGGCGATGCACCCGGGCTGGGTGCGCACGGACATGGGAGGTCCCAAGGCCCCGCTCCTGCCGGCGCAGGCCGCCGCGGACCTGCTCGCCACGTTCGACCGAGTCGTCCCCGCCGACTCCGGGCGCTTCATGGACCGCCTCGGGGAGACGATCCCCTGGTAGTGGCGCGAGTCGGAAGTCCGTGGACGGATGCGCTCCGGGTGCCACGGGTCATCGGGCGCTTCGCCCGTGACCCGTGCGGCTGTTCGACGCCCGTCCGGACGCCGGCACGGGCGACCGCCGGGCGGATCGCCCGTGGCACCCGCAGCGGCCGCCGGCGCCTTGGTACACGTTCTTCCGACTCGCACCAGTAGGGCGCGGCGATGTCTAGGGTCTGGGCACGAACACCACGTCGCCGGGGCGGACCCGGACCGCCTCCTGCTCCGTCGCGCCGTCAACCGGCACGCGCTCCACCACGTCCACGCGCCCGCTCACCTTGCGCGCGACGGTGATCTCGCCGACCACTCCCGGCTGAAGCCCGCCCCCCGCCGCCAGGAGCGTCGCCAGCGTCAGCTCGCCCGGCGGCGGCTCGAAGTACCCGCCCCGCGCGACGCCGCCGAAGAGCGAGACCAGCACCTCGGGCGCGGGGTGGCGCGTGGGGTCGTCGACGCGGATGGGGCGGCGCTCGATCGGGATGCCGCCCAGGTCGGCCTCGATGCGCTGGAGCTCCTGACGCCGGGCCCGCTGCGTCATGTCGACCACGATCCAGATCGCCGCCCCGATCAGGGTCAGGATCACCACCGTCACGCCGACCTCGAAGGCCCGCACCGCGGGGTGCCGGCTGAACCGCTCGCGGGGCATCGCGGGCGAGTCCGGCGTCACCGGGGGCGTGGCGAGGGGCGTCGCCGGCTCGGAACTAGACTGCCCGGATGGAACTGGATCCTGGCTCATTGCCTCAACCCGACCGGTACAGGCTGCTCATCGGGGCCATCGTCCCCCGCCCCATCGCCCTGGTGGCGACCATCTCGCCCGACGGACGCCCCAACCTCGCCCCCTTCTCCTTCTTCGCGGGCGTCGGCTCCGACCCCATGACGCTCCTCTTCTGCCCCGCCAACCGCCCCGACGGCGGCGAGAAGGACACCCTCCGCAACGCCAAGCCCGAGAGCGAGGGGGGCACGGGTGAGTTCGTCGTCAACCTCGCCGTCGAAGCCTACGCGGCGAAGGTGGCGGGCGCGGCCGAGCCGCTGCCCTTCGGCGAGAGCGAGTTCGACCTGGTAGGCCTGACGCCCTCGCCCAGCCGCGTGGTGCGCCCGCCCCGCGTCGCCCAGTCGCCCGTCGCCTTCGAGTGCCGCACGCTGCAGGTCGTCCGCACGAGTCCAGGCACGCCCCACGCCGGGAACGTGGTCATCGGGCGGGTGGTGCACGTCTTCGTCCGCGACGGGCTGGTCAACGACCGCTTCCACGTCGACGCGGACAGGCTCGCGGCCTTCGGGCGCATGGGCGGGACGACCTACTGCCGCACCCGTGACCGCTTCGCGATGCCCATGGGCATCGCGGCTCTGCCATCGCCGCCGAGGCAGGGGTAGCGATCACGAACCCCGGCCCGCCCAGCACTCGCCCGACGCCAGCACGGGAACGGCGACGAAGTCGCCCAGGTCGCGTCACTGCGACCGCCACGGCTCCAGGGCTTCCCGCGTCGGCGACCCCATCCGCCGGCAGCACTCCGCCCCGTCGAGCGCCATCCAGTTCGCCACGCAGTCGAGCCCGCTCCCCTCGGGGATCAACCGGCCGCGTTCGCGGAATCGGCGAGCCACGTCGCCGGACCTTCCCGCCTTGAACCTCTCGACGACCATGACGAGCATGTCCCCGCGTACGCCCGCCCGCCTGGGATGTGTGGGGGGGCCAGAAGCGGAAAACCCCCGGGCCGTGGTGGACGGCTCCGGGGGTAGGGAGGTGCGAGTCTCGGACGCCGAGGGAGAGGGGTGGGATGGCGTCGGGACTCGCGTGGTGGGCTTGGGTTGGTCGGCCTGTCCGGGTCGTTCGTGCTCCCGTCGATCCTCC
>VGXM01000042.1 GCA_016873295.1 Phycisphaerae bacterium | reverse complement strand
AGGATGGGGATCGGGCACGAGGTGGTCATTGAGGACGTGCAGAAGTACGTCGACGACCACATGGCCGAGGTGTTGCGCCTGCGGGGCGGCGACGCCCAGTCCTTCTATGACACCTACCGCGACCGGGCCGAGATCGAGACGCTGATGAACCAGCTCGTCGCGGCGTATCCGGGGATCGCCATCCAGAGCCAGATCGGCACGAGCGTGGAGGGCAAGCCCATCAAGCTCATGCGCCTCTCCGGGCCCGATCAGCCCGGCAACCCGCGCTCGGGGCGCCCGATCATCCTGATCAACGGGTGCCAGCACGCCCGCGAGTGGATCGCGCTCATGACCACCGTCTTCTTCATGGACCGCCTCGCGGAGGAGTACGGCATGAACGCGCGGATCACCGCGCTCATGGACCGCGTCGAGTTCTACATCGTCCCGATCGTCAATCCCGACGGGTATGACTACACCTGGACGCCCAACAACCGCCTCTGGCGGAAGAACCGCAGGCCACCGCCCACGGGCTCAACCTGCTGGGGCATCGACCTCAACCGCAACTGGAGCTTCCAGTGGGGCCTCAACTCCGGCTCCTCGGGCGACCCGTGCAGCGACACCTACCGGGGCACAGCGGGCCTCTCCGAGCCCGAGATCGCGGCGATGGCGGCGCTGATCGACTCCATCGCGCCGCGCCTCCGCGGGCACCTCGACATGCACTCCAGCGCCCAGAAGTTCCTCTCGCCCTGGGGCTACACCACCTCCCCACCCCCTCCCGACCTGCCCCTCATGGACACGCTCGGCGCCCGCATGCGCGACGCCATCACGCCCTTCCGCAACAAGGTCTATGAGTATGGGCAGGGGTCCGTGATCCTGTACCTCAACTCGGGCAACGCCCGCGACTACACCTACGGCATGCATCAGCGCCTGTCGTGGACCTGGGAGTCACCGACGGCCACGGGCGGGTTCGCCCCCGCGGCCAGCGAGATCCGCCCCACCTGCAACGAGGGGCTCGACGGGCTGCTGGCGCTGGCCGACTACCACGCCTACCCCGTGCGCCTCGCCCTCCCGGGGAACGCGCCCGCGGTCGTCGCGCCGAACACCGCCACCGACGTCGCCGTGACCATCTCGAACCTGTGGGGCACGGCCAGCCCCGGCTCGTCGCGCCTCTACTGGCGGTTCGGGCCCTCCGGCCCGTTCACGCAGGCGACGATGGCGCACCTGGGCGGCGCGGACTACCGGGCCACGCTCCCCGCGGCGCCCTGCGGCACCGAGATCCAGTACTACCTCGAAGCGACGACGACGGCGGGCGGCACCGTGCGCCTGCCCGAGGGCGCGCCGGGGCGGATCTTCTCCGCCACGGCCATGAACAGCCAATCCCTCTGGTCCGATTCCTGCGAGAGCGCGACCGGGTGGTCGCTCTCCCTGGGCACCGACACGGCGACCGCCGGGCGCTGGGAGAACTCCGCCCCCAGCGCCACGCCCGCCCAGCCGGGCAGCGACGTCACGCCCGCCCCCGGCACCCGCTGCTTCGTCACCGACGGGCGCACCAGCACCAACTTCGGCAACTACGACGTCGACGGCGGAACGACCACGCTCACCAGCCCCGCCTTCAACGCCGCCCCGCCCAGCGGCTTCGCAGACTCCGACGTGTACGTCGCCTACCACCGCTGGGCCAGCAACAACCGCGGCAGCCTGCCCGACACCAACCCCTTGGTTGTGCAGCTCTCCAACAACGGCGGCTCGACCTACACCACGATCGAGACCGTCACCGAGAACACGCTGTCGTGGGTGCGCCGCCAGGTCCGCGTCAGCGACTTCATGACGCCCACGAGCACCATGCGCCTGCGCGTCATCGCCCGCGACGACACCGGCGCCATCGTCGAGGCCGCCGTCGACGAGGTCTCCGCCTTCGCCATGGGATGCCCCACGCCCGCCTGCCCGGGCGACTGGAACGGCGACGGCGTCGTCGACTTCAACGACCTTCTCGACTTCCTCAACGACTTCAACGCCGGCGCCCCGCGGGCCGACGTGAACGGCGACGGCGTCGTCGACTTCAACGACTTCCTCGAGTTCCTCAACATGTACAACACGCCCTGCTGAGCCCGGCGTGGGAACGGAGAGACCGATGCGTGCGGCAGCCCTGATCGTGGCCGTCGGTGTCGCGTGTCCCGCCTCGGCCGACTGGCCCACCGACCCGTCGGCGAACCTCCCCATCGCCGTCGGGTCCGCCGACCAGGTTGTCGTCAAGCTCGCCGCCGCACCGGACGGCTCGACGTACATCGGGTGGTTCGACAACCGGGGCGGCGCCTACGCCGTGTACCTGCAGCGGCTCGACCCCTCGGGCACGCCCGCGTGGAGCGCCACGGGCCTGCTCGTCTCCGGGCACCCCCAGAACTCGTCCCTGGTCGACTGGGACCTGATCGCCGACTCGGCGGGCAGCGCCGTCCTCGCCTTCACCGACGTCCGCGACGGCGGCGACCTCGACGTCTTCGCCTACCGCGTCAGCCCCGCGGGTCAACCGCAGTGGGGGCCCGACGGCGTGCAGATCTCCGCCAACGCCAACTTCGACGCCGACCCGCGCCTGGCCCGGAACACCGACGGCGACGTCGTCGTCGTCTACCCGCGCCTGGGCACGCCCGACCCCGGCCTCATGATGCAGATCGTCTCGCCCGCGGGGGTCAAGCGCTTCGCGGGCGACGGCGTGCGCGTCGGGGGCGACGGCGTGGAAGCCCCCGCCTTCAACGAGGTCGTGCCCGCCGACAACGGCTCCGTCATCGTCTCGTTCGTGCGCGACACGCGCACGTTCCCCAGCCCGCGGCACGTGCGGGCCCAGAAGGTGTCGTCGGCGGGCGCCCTGCTCTGGAACGCCGGGGCCCCCGTCATCGTCTCGACGACCTCCGTGCCCATCGCGCACCGACCGCGCCTGGCCGCCGACGGCGCGGGGGGCGCCATCCTCGCCTGGCACGACACGCGCACGGGCATCTTCCAGGTCTGGACGCAGCGCCTGGACGCGGGCGGGGGCGCGCTCTGGACCGCCGGCGGGCACGCCGCGTCCACCGACGTCTCCGTGCAGCAGCTCGACCCCGCTCTGGCGTACCGCGCCGCGAGCCAGGAGGCCTTCGTCTTCTGGAACACCCGCAACGGGGGCCAGAGCCAGTGGGGCCAGGGCGCCCAGAAGATCGCGGGCGGCGGGGGACGGGCGTGGACCGACCCCGGGATCTCGCTTGCCCCGCTCTCGACGACCAACCGCTCGTTCGAGCGGGCGGTGCCGCTCGACGACGGCGTGGTGCTCCTCTGGCTCCAGACGCCCCAGGGCTCGAACCAGGACCAGTTGCTCGCGCGCCGGCTCGACGCCTCGGGCGCCGACGTGTGGTCGCCCGCCGTGCGCGTCGTCTCGTCGCGGGCCAGCGACAAGTTCCGGCTGGCGGTGGGCGTCGGGCCCGACTCGGTGATCCGCGTGGCCTGGGAGGAGGGCGGCGACGTCTACGCCCAGAACCTCAACCCGGACGGGTCGATCGGGCCGCGCTGCCGCGGCGACTGGAACGGCGACGGCACCATCGACTTCAACGACTTCCTCGACTTCCTCAACGACTTCAACGCGGGCGCCCCGCGGGCCGACCTCAACGCCGACGGCGTGGTGGACTTCAACGACCTGCTCGAGTTCCTGAACCTCTACAACACGCCGTGCTGAGGGCCCGCCGGGCGCCAGGGGTCGCCGGGCGCTCCGCCCCTGACCCGTGCGGGCGGGCGCAGGGGATCGGGTCGGCACGGGCGACCGCGGCGGATCGCCCGTGGCACCCGCGGGCGGGGCGTTTCAGAACCCCTCGCGCATCTTCTCGACCACCTTCCCGTCGTCGAACACGACGGTGATGATCTTGTTCCCTTCCTTCCAGACAAAGACCTTGCGCTTGCTGCGGGTCTCGGCGGTGAGGAGGCCGGCGCCACCGATCCCCGTGCCGGTCGCGGTCTGGTCCTCGCCCGAGCCGAGCAGCCCCTCGACCTGGGCGTACGACATGCCGTCGGTCACCTTGGCGAAGTTCTCGTCCGTGACCTTTGACTCGCACCCGGCGAGCAGGGAGGCGAGCACCAACGCGGCGATACGTGTCCTGGGGGGGCGGGGCATGGCGGGTCTCCTGAGGCCTCCAGCTTACCAGACGCCGCCACGGCGGGGGGGTCGGGCGGACCCCCTGCCCCGCCGCCCTTCTCGCGAATGGCGCTTGGGGGAAAGGCGTTGAGCGGGTATGGTGGGGGGTTGGCGGGCGCGCCCGCCACGCAGGAGGCCGGACATGAACGGGCCGATTCGAGTCATCGGGGCGGCGATCGCCGCCGGGGTGCTGGTCGGGTGCTCGGGCGGGGGGTACCACGCCGAGTACGAGCGTGGGGGCAAGAAGGCGGACGACCCGCTCGAGGCCGCCGCGTTCCGCTACCAGCAGCGCCTGGACGAGCACGGGCGGATGCCACCCAACGCGCTCATGACCGCCAAGGCCCACCGCGACGCCATGCCCGCCGTCGCGCACGCCGGCGACGGGCCCTCGTTCCTCTGGATCGGGCCGGGCAACATCGGCGGACGCCTGCGGGCCATCCTCGTCAGCCCCGCCGACCCGAACGTGATGTACGCCGGCGCGGCGTCCGGGGGCGTCCTCAAGTCCACCAACGCCGGCGCCCTGTGGGCCCCCCTCAACGACTTCGTGCCCTCCCTCGCCATCGGGTGCATGGCCTTCAAGCCCGGCGACGCGAACACGCTCTACGCCGGGACGGGCGAGGGCTTCTTCGAGACGGTCGAGGGCACGAGCAACACCGCCGCCGTGCGCGGCGCCGGGGTCTTCCGCTCCGATGACGCCGGGGCGACCTGGCAGCAGCTCCCCGCGACCGCGACCGCCGACTTCTACTTCGTCACGCGCCTGGCGATCAGCCCCGCCAACCCCGACGAGATGGTCGCGTCGACGAGCACGGGGCTGTGGCGTTCGACCGACGCCGGGGCGACCTGGTCGCGGCGGCGCACGGGGCACACCTACGACGTGCAGATGCGCCCGGGCACGCCGGGCGAGTTGGTCGCGGGCGGGCACGACGAGCCGCCGCTCTACTCCGCCGATGGCGGCGTGACGTGGCAGGTCGCCACCGGCGCCCCCGCCCACCACCGCTACGAGGTGCGCTACGCCCGCTCCAGCCCCGCGACCGTCTACGCCACCGCCAGCACGAACAGCGGGTTCATTCACGTCTACCGCTCGACCGACGGCGGGCGGACGTACGCGCCCCGGTTCACCTCCAACACCATCCAGACCTACGCCGCGTACAACAACGTCGTCTGGGTCGACCCCACCAACCCCGACCTCATCATCGTCGGTGGCGTGTACCTCTACCGCTCGAGCAACGCCGGGACCAACATGACCCGCGTGCTCGACTCCATCCACGCCGACCACCACGCCATCGTCGAGCACCCCGCGTTCGACGGCTCGACCAACCGCGTGGTCTACTTCGGGCACGACGGCGGGATCTCCCGCGTCGACAACGCCCAGACCGGCACCACCTCCGTCAGCCTCAACAACAACATGGGCGTCACGCAGTTCTACGGCGGGGCGGTCTCGCCCTCGGGCGTCGTCATCGGCGGCACCCAGGACAACGGCACCCTCCGCACCACCGGCAACCCCCAGGGCTGGACCCGCCCCCTGGGCGGCGACGGCGGGTTCGCCGCCGCCGACCCCACCAACCCCAACATCATGTACGCCGAGACCCAGCGCCTGGACATCCGGCGCAGCACCAACGGCGGCACGAGCTTCGCCAACATCCGCCAAGGCATCACCGAGGCCGGCACCCTCGACGTCAACTTCATCCCCTACTTCCTCCTCGACCCCAACAACCCCAACCGCATGCTCGCCGCGGGACGCTCCCTCTGGCGCTCCGACAACGTCGCCACGGGCAGCCCCCCCGCGTGGTCGATCATCAAGCCGCGCCTCGAATCCGGCGGCGACCCAGGCCCCATCGGCGCCCACTTCGCCGGCAACGACCCCCGCAACATCTCCACCATCGCCATCGCCGAGGGCAACCCCGACCTCGTCTACGTCGCCCACAACAACGGGCAGGTCTACCGCTCCGCCAACGCCACGCTCGCCTCGCCCGACTGGACGCGCGTCGACGAGAACCCGGGCCCGCTCCCGGACCGCTGGCCCTCCCGCATCGCCATCGATCCGGGCCACCACGACCGGGTCTACGTCGCGCTCATGGGCTACGCCGCCGGAAACGTCTGGCGCTCGCCCGACGCCGGGCGGACGTGGCTCAACGCCTCGGGCGCGGGCGGTACCGCCCTGCCCCCGATCCCCGTCCCCGCCCTCGCCGTGCAGAAGGACGCCCCGGGGCGGATCTACGCCGGCACCGACATCGGGCTCTTCATCTCCGGCGACGACGGCGCCACCTGGTCGCGCCTCGACCCCGGCGTCGGGCCCACGCCCGTCGAGGAGTTCGTCTGGAAGGACCCCCGCACGCTCCTGGTCGTCACCCACGGACGCGGCATGTACCTCGGCGCCGTCTTCTGCGCCGCCGACCTCAACCTCGACGGCGTCGTCGACCTCAACGACTTCCTCGAGTTCCTCAACCGCTTCAACGCCGGCAGCGACCTGGCCGACTACACGGGCGACGGCGTGATCGACTTCAACGACCTCCTCGCCTTCCTCAACGTCTACAACCAGCCCTGCTGACCACGAGCCCCGGGCGCGAGCCCGGGGTGGACGGCGCCCGCGTGCGCCACCCCCCACGCCCGCGCGTGGGGCTCGTCGCGCTCAGCGCGGAGGCGGGGGCAACCCCACGGGCTCCTCGAACGCGGGCGGAGGCGTCGCCTCGACCGCCTTCAGGAAGTACCCCAGCCCCGCCGTCAACTGCTCCGCCCGCCACTCCGACAGGTCGAACGCCCAGCCCGCGACCTTCGCGTTGATCGACTCGATCTCCGCGCGCAGCTTCTTCAAGTCCTCATCGGCCTTGGCCCTGGCGTCGCGCTCGGCGCTGGCGTGGGCCTCGGGGTCGATCGCGGGGGCCGCCGGGCCCTGTCCCTCGGGGAGCGCGGCGCGGGCCTCGTCCTCGGCGCGCTTCCGGGCCTCGGCGAGCGCCTCGACGACCGCTCGCTCCTCCCAGCCCTCGGCCATCGCCGCCGCGATCGCCGACCACGTCACGCCACCCAGGTCGGCGCTGCGCACCGTGAGCGACAGCCCGTCGAAGGTCGTGAAGCGTGCCGTCGCCTTCAGGCCCTTCTCGAAGTCGATCGAAGCCGCCGACGCCACGTCGTTGATCGAGACGTAGGACAGCGCTCCCGCCACCTGCCCGAGCACGCCCGGGTACTTCAGCTCGCGCCCCGCGGGCATGGGCTCCAGCGCGGGCTCGGCCTGGTCCCTGGTCTGCCGGGAAAGACGCACGGGCGTCTCGCCCGGCCTCTCGATCACCACCTCGCGCACGCGCAGGCGGTCGAGCTGGAACAGCGTCCGCTCGATGAACGACATGGGGTCCGGGTCGAACGACAGCGTCGCGCTTCCCTCGCCCCGCGCCAGGAACGCCCGCTCCAGCGCCCCCGTGCGCGCGAACGCCTCCGACTGCTCCTTGCCCGGCGGGCCGGCGGTGTTCCCCAGCACCACCGTCGCCAACGCCGCGCCCGACCCGTCCTCCACGACGATCCGCGTGCCCTTGCCGCCCGGCGGGTCGTCGAGCCCCAGGCGATCAAAGCGGGCCGCGTTCGTGGTCATGGGGTCGACCAGGTGGGCCTGGGCCAGCACGAGCAGCACCTGCTTGACCTGCTCGAACTGGGCCGGGTACCCGTCCTTGGACGCCACCACCCACCCCTCGCCCCGACGCTCCAGGATCAGCGTGCGCTCGCCCTTGCCCATCGTCACGCGGGCCGCGTCGTTGAGCCTCGCGTCCAGCCCCGGCGCCAGCGGCTGCGGGTGGAACACCCCCGCCGAGGGCGACCCGCCCCGCTGCGAGAGCGCGGCGACGCCCACGAGCACGACGGTCACCGCGGTCAGCACGATCAATGACTTGGGCTTCATGGCGTTCAGTCCCGGCGCGTGCGGCATCGGCGCGTGGAGCGCACGGCCCCGAGGGCGATCGCCCCGACCGCGACCGCCGCCGGCACCGCCCCGATGTTGATGAGTTTCACCCGGCGCTCCAGGCCCTCCACGTCCTTGCGCAGACTGTGCTGCACCTGCCGCAGCTGCTTCCTCGCCTCCAGCAGCTCGCGGTTGAGCCGCTCGATCTCCGCCCGCTGCTCGGGCGACAGGATGAGCTGCGTCGTCGGGTCGTCGGGCTTGGCCCGCTGGAGCTGGGCCAGGCGGTCGTTCGAGGCGTTGATCTTGTCCTCCAGGGCCTTCTGCTCGTCGAGGAACTTCTTCTCCGCCGCCCGCTGGATCTCCTGCACCTTCGTGAACGGTCGGCTGAACGTCGTCCGGGCCCGGATCGACATGAGGTCCGACGAGCCCGTCAGGTTGTCGATGGCGTTGATCACCAGGTCGCCGTTGTCCGCCACGCGCGTGAACCCCAGCGATACCGCCCCGAACAGCCGCTGCTCCTGCGTCCAGAACCGATCGGCGAGCAGGTCGGCGTCGGCGATCACGATCGCCTCCACCCGCCCCTCCCTGATCGGCTCGCCCGTCTCGGGTTCGTCCGGGGGCGGGTCGGGGTTCATCGGGTCGGGCTCGCGCGGGGGGCGACCGCCGGGGAACGCCGACCGCGCCGTGCCCGACAGCCGCACGCCCAGCGTCAGCGCCTTGTCCCCCGGCACGAACTCCGCCAGCACCTTCCTGGGGTCGGGCATGAAGCGCAGGTTGACCGCCTCGATGAACCCCGCGCGGGGCGACGTGGTCAGGATCGGCGTCGCCGCGAGCGGGGCGTCGGGCTTCACGTCGATCGCCCCGGCGGAGGCCACGATCACGCGCTTCAGCCGCGCCGTGATCGGGTCGCTCGCCGACAGGTTGGTCTCGTTCAGCTCCATCCACGCCGGGAAGGACACCGGCTCGGGGTTGCGCTCGGCCCCGCTGGCGACCCGCACCGAGCGCTCCACGTCGCCCGCGACCTTGTCCGTCGCCATCGAGAGGCCCCAGGCGTCGGCGAGGGCGCCAGGCCAGCTCGAACGCTCCGCCGTGAGCAGCGTCATGGGGTTGCGCTGCGCGTCGGGCGGGATGTCGCTCTCGCAGAGCGGGTCCGCGAACGCCAGCAGTTTCCCGCCCCGCAGCACGAACTGGTCGATGGCAAAGAGCGTCCGGGCGCCCAGCCCCCTGGGGTGCACCAGCACCAGCACGTCGATCTCGCCGGGGATCGACCCGGCCCGCGGCTCCACCGTGCGCACGTCGTACAGGCTCCGCATCTCCTGCACGAAGGCCCAGGGCGGGATGCGGCGCTGCTGAGGCAGCGCCGTCCCGGTCATCGGGTCGATCATCATCCCCTCGATGGGGAGCGTGCTCAGCAGCCCCACCACCGTCTTCTTCGGGCTGGCCAGCGCGTAGACCAGCCGGGCCAGGTCGTACTCCAGCAGCGACTCCTGGGCGCTGTCGAAGAACGGGATCACCTCGCGCCCCCCCGTCGCGTTCACCCCCACCAGCCCCAGGTACAGCGTCTCGCCCGCGCGAAGCGGGATGCCCCGCAGCCCCGCCTCCACCGCCCGGTCTTCCGTCTCGGAGTAGGGCTCCGGGTTCACCACCTCCAGCCCGACCTTGCCCTTGGACAGGCGCACGAACTCGTCGAGCATCTCGCGCACGCGCCGCGCGTAGGTCTGCACCTGCGGGAGCCCCTGCCCCAGGTCGGCGGTGTAGAAGAAGGTGAGCTTCACGGGCTCGTCGGGCAGGCGCGCGATGGTCGCCGAGCCCGGCGCCAGCGTGTACACCCGGTTCTCCGTCAGGTCCACGCGGGCCGTCCGCAGGGCCGTGCCCGCGAAGATGTTGAACGCGAAGAACGCGGCCAGCAGGAGCAGCAGGGAGGCGACGGCGACGATCGGTCGGTTCATGGATGACCCTCACGCCCGGCGGGTGTCGATGGCGATCCCCGTCGCCACCAGGCACGCCGCGATCAGCGAGACGAAGAACAGCACGTCACGCAGCTCCACCACGCCCCGCGAGATCGACTCGAAGCGCGTGAGGAAGCTGAAGGAGGCGACGCTCTCCAGGATGGTGCGCGGGGCCCAGGCCCGGAACACGTCCAGCACCGGGTCGAACCCCGCCAGCAGGAACCCGAACCCCACCACCGCCGACACCACGAACGCGATCACCTGCGACCGCGTCAGGCTCGACACCAGCGACCCGATCGCCAGGAACGACCCCGCCATCAGGAACGACCCCGCGTACGCCGCCACGATCGCCCCGTTGTCCGGGTTCCCCAGGTAGTTCACCGTCACCCACGCCGGGAACGTCAGCCCCAGCGCGATCCCCGCGAACAGCCACGCCGCCAGGAACTTCCCCGCCACCGCCCCCGCCGTCGTGATCGGCAGCGTCATGAGCAACTCGAGCGTCCCGCTCTTGCGCTCCTCCGCCCACAACCGCATCGACAGCGCCGGGATCAGGAACAGGTACAGCCACGGGTGGAACGAAAAGAACGGCGACAGGCTCGCCTGCCCCGTCGCGAACAACTGCCCGATCTGGAACGTGAAGGCCCCCGCCAGCACCAGGAAGATCACGATGAACACGTAGGCCAGCGGCGTGGCGAAGTACCCCGCCAGCTCCCGCTTCAGCACGGCAAGCGTCCCCTTCACGACACACCCCCCGCCCGCGTCAGCTCGCGGAACACCTCGTCCAGCCGACCAAGCTCGCTCCGCAGCTCGTCCACCTCCCACGACCGCGCCTGGCAGTGCCGCGCCACCTCGTGGAAGATCGGCTTCCCGTCCCGCGGCACGAGCATGAAGCCCCCGGGCTTGCCGCGCTCGCCCCCGATCGCCTCCACCGCCGCCACCCCGGGCAGGCGCGACAGCTCGCCCTTCACGTCCACGCCCTCGGCCCTGACCCGCAGCACCACCGCGTTGTGGCGCCGGCTGCGGGCGTGGAACTCCTCGGGCGTGCCGTCCGACACGATCCGCCCCCGCGCGATGATGATCGCCCGCGTGCACACCGCGTCGACCTCCTCCAGGATGTGCGTCGAGAGCACGATCGCCTTGGGCGGGCTCTGCGCCGGGCGGGCCATCGCCCTGATCAGCGACCGCACCTGCTGCTTCTGGTTGGGGTCCAGCCCGTCCGTCGGCTCGTCCATCACCAGCACCGCCGGGTCGTGCAGGATCGCCTGCGCCAGCCCCACGCGCCGCTTGAACCCCTTCGACAGCGTCTCGATCGGCTGACGCATCACGTCCCCGAGCTCCAGGCGGTCCACCGCCCCGCCGATCTTCGACCGCCGCTCCTCGCCCCGCAGACCTCGGGCGTCGGCGATGAACCCGAGGAAGCCCTCGGGCGTCATGTCCGCGTACGCCGGCGCCCCCTCGGGCAGGTAGCCGATGCAGCGCTTGGCGGCCAGGGCGTCCCCGAGGATGTCGTGCCCGCACACCACCGCCGTCCCCGACGTGGGCGCCAGGAACCCCGTCACCATCTTCATGGTCGTGCTCTTGCCCGCCCCGTTGGGCCCCAGGAACCCGAGCACCTCACCGGGCCGGACGGAGAACGACACCCCGTCCACCGCCGTGATCGCCGCCGGCCCCGACCCGAAGACCTTCCGAAGGCTCTTGATCTCGATCATCCGCGTCGCACTCCATGCCGGGCCCAGCCGCGCCCGCCCGCCGACCGGCGCCGGGGGTCGGTTTCTTACCCCGCTTCTCCCCCCGCATCAAGTCCCATCCGCCCCCCGGCACAAACGGCGCAGGCGCCCCCCCCGACCCGGCGTTCGGGATTCTCTCCCGCGATCGCTGGCCGCCCTCGCCCGGGATTGGCACCTCTGGGGTCGGGTCGGCCCGGCGGGGCCGCCCAGCGGAGGGACTCATGGCCGACATGCCGATTCGTTTCACGACGGGCGGACTCAACTACCGCCGGACCCCCTCGGGCCGCGCCCTGGTCGCGGCGGTCGAGAGCACCGCCCTATGGGACGCGCAAGCCGAACGCGTCCTTCACGAGCTCGACCCCCTGTGCACCCGGTTCCAGGGGCGCCTCGCCGTCGAGGTCTCGGGCGTCGTCAACTTCTCCTGCGCCTGGCTCAACGCCCTGGTCGAGCTCTCGGAGCGCTGCGCCGCCGCTGGCGGTCGCCTCGTCGTCGTGGGGGCCCACCGCGAGTTCAACCGCGTGGTCCGGCGCACCGGGCTGGCCCGCCGGATCGACGTCGTGCGCACGGAAGCGGAGGCGCTGCACCGCCTGGGCGAGCCGGGCTTCGGACCCCTGACCCGCCTGGGCGGCTGGCTGTCGGTGCAACTGACCCGCCCCATCTACATCGGGCGCGTGGCGTAAGGCGTCCGGTCGGGTCAAACTATTCTCCGAGTTTGTCGCCGCCAACTTGAAGGGTCGGGGCCGGCCTCGAATACTGGTGCGTGCCTGCGCGGCGAGCGCTGGCGATCCGCCCAGACCCCAAACATGCCGCGGCACGCGGGTTGCTTGGGGTCGCATCCCCCTCGGGAGGCCCCCGCATGTCCCTCGAAGCCGCCGTGCACGCGCAAGCCATCGAGCTGATCCGCATCACCATGGACATGTGCGCCGCCGCCGGGAGCGGGCACCCGACCACCTCCATGAGCGTGAGCCACCTGACCACGGTGCTCATGTTCCACACCATGCGCTGGAGCCCAGACTACCCCAACTACCCGACGTCCGACCGCCTCGTCCTCTCCGAGGGGCACGCCGTCCCGATCGTCTACTCCGCCGCGGCCAAGCTCGGCGTGCAGATCGGCAAGGACACGGGCAAGCGCCGCCGACTGACGATCGAGGACCTCAAGAGGTTCCGCGACATCGGCAGCGAGCTGGAGGGGCACCCCAACCCGGTGGAAGGGTTCGCGTTCTTCGACGCCGCGACCGGCTCGCTGGGGCAGGGCCTGTCGGTGGCGGCGGGGCTGGCCGAGGCCGCCCGCCTCGACGGGCTGGACCGGCGCATCTACTGCATCATCGGCGACGGGGAGAGCCGCGAGGGCCAGATCACCGAGGCGCTCGACTTCATCGTCGACCGCAGGCTCAAGAACGTCCTCCCCATCTTCAACTGCAACGAGTACGGGCAGGCCGACCGCGTCTCGGCGCAGCAGTCCCCCGAGCGCATCGCCGCCCGCCTCGAAGCCCTCGGCTTCGACGTCAGGTCGATCGACGGGCACCACCCGGGGCAGATCATCGCCGCGTTCGAGGCCTTCGCCAACACCACCAAGGTGCAGGGCGGCAAGCCCATGGCCGTGGTCGCCCGGACGGTGAAGGGCTGGGGCGCGCCCAGCCTCCAGGGCAACGGGTGGCACGGCAAGCCCCCGACGGGCGACGCCCTCAAGCGGGCCTTCACCGAGCTCGACGAACGCCGCGTGGAACTCACCAGCGCCCTGGCCTCCAGCGACGCCTTCACCATCCAGCCCCCGCCCGAGATGCCCACGCGCGAACGCTCCGAGGGCGACGTGCCCCCGCTGGGCGACACCATGCGCGCGATGGACATGGAGTCGGTCCTGCACGCGGGCAGGCTGGCCACGCGCCGGGCCTACGGCATCGCCCTCCGCGCCCTGGGGCACGCCAACCCCGACGTCGTCGTCCTCGACGCCGACGTCTCCAACTCCACCTTCGCCGACATCTTCAAGAAGGACCCGGCCCTGGCCGACCGCTTCGTCGAGTGCAAGATCGCCGAGCAGAACATGTTCAGCGCCGCCGCCGGCATGGGCCTGGCCGGCAAGATCCCCTTCGTCAGCACCTTCGCCAAGTTCGTCTCACGCGGCTACGACCAGATCGAGATGGCCATCTACTCCGGCGCCAACCTCAAGATCGTGGGCTCGCACGCGGGCGTCACCCTCGCCGCCGACGGCCCCAGCCAGATGGGCCTCCAGGACGTGGCCTTCTTCCGCGCCTTCACGCGCGTCAAGGACCACCGCGGCAACCCCCTGTGCTACGTCCTCCAGCCCGCCGACGCCTACGCCGCCTACGCCCTCGCGGGCGTCATGGCCGAGTACGAGGGCACGTGCTACATGCGCACGCTCCGCAACGACACCGAGTTCATCTACTCGGACAAGCAGGTGTTCAACCTGGGCGGGTTCGAGGTGCTCAGCAAGGGGCGCGACGTGGTCCTCTGCGCCGCGGGGTACATGGTCCACGAGGCCAACACCGCCCTCGAACTCCTCGACAAGGCCGGCGTCTCCGCCACCCTCGTCGACCTCTACTCCCTCCCCTTCGACACCGACAAGCTCCTCGACCTCATCAACGAGAACGAAGGCAACGTCGTCACCATCGAGGACAACTTCGGCGGCGGGATCGGATCCGCCGTCGCCGAGGCCCTCGCCGAGTCCGGCGACCCCTTCAAGCTCCGACAGCTCAACGTCGCACGCATGCCCAAGTCCGGCCGAACCCCGGAGGACGTCCTGGCCTACCTGGGCCTCACCGCCAACGACGTCGTCAAGGCCACCATGCAGCACCTGGGCGTCTGAGCCCCGCGCCGGCTCCCCACGCCACGAGCACCCCCCACGGCCCAGGTGGCACCGGCCTGTGGCCGGTGTCACGCCGTCGGCGCACGGAAGCCCGGTCGCGTCGCCCGAGCGCGGCGGGGCCATCCCTGATCGTTGCGATTCAGGCGCGGCAACGGCCGCGGCGTCGCGATGCGGACGCGGCGAGCGCAAGCCGAAAGGCCACTGACCCCGGCGCCGGGATGTCCAGGCGGATGGCGTCCACGCCGGTGATCTCCTGGGCCGTGCTGCTCGCGGCCATGGTGACCTTCATCTCCGTCACGTTGGCCATGAGCCCGGCCCAGGTTCCCGCGACCACGATCCACGATGACTCCTGGACGGGGTCGTTGAGGGTGAGCCAGTCCCACGGGCTGGTGGCGATGGGCCCGTTGGGCCACGCCCTGCCGCCGGGCCCATGGAGCCCGACGTTCGGGAACGAAAAGGCGGTCGAAGGCGGCCCGGCCTGGAAGACCTTGGCGTCGATGGATCGGAAGGACCGAACGAGTTGGTGCGTCGTGCGGCGTCGGCGTGGCGGACATCCCTGTCCCGTTGTCTTCAACCCGCGATTGCGATCGGTCGTCCCAATCGTCCGCCGCACGCAGTCCTACCGCACGGCCCGCCCCCGAGGCGATCTGGCATGAAGGCGCAGTCGTTTTCGCGCCGGCAATCAGAATCTCACGCGCCCGCGGCGCGCATCGGGTAGGCTCGCTGGCCGACGCGCCGACGCGGGGCTCCAGCGTCCGCCGTTCTGGAGGACACGCCATGTTCCGAGCCATCGCCGCCGCCCTTTGCCTCGCCGCCGCCGCGAGCGCGCAGACCCCCTGCTCGGGCGTCTACTTCGACGACCTGGCGCCCAACACTCTGTTTACCGCGACGAACCAGCCCTACGCGTCGCGGGGCGTGACGATCACCACGAACGGGTGCCAGCCCTTCGGCGGCAACCCATCCGTGGTCGCCTCGCCCTCGGGCGCGCTCCCCAACCCACCTTCGCCGCCGCACTGCCTGGCCAGCCCCTTCGGCGACCCCATCGGCGACTGCTGCGTCATCATCCGCTTCAGCACCCCGCAGCGTTTCGTCCGGCTCCAGGTCGCCTCCGACTTCTGGAACCCCCCCGCCAACACGCCCGCGCCGGCCCTGACCGTCGCCGCGCACCACGCCTCCGGGCCCGTGCTCATCTCCAACACCGTCTCCCTCGCCAAGCTCTCCGGCGCCATCGTCCCCAACCCCAAACTCATGTGGGACACCGTCCAGTTCGACGCCGGCAACTGCATCATCTCCGAGGTCCGCGTCTGCGTCGTCCGCGGCGCCGGCGGTCTCCCCATGACACAGGCCTTCTACATCGACAGCATCGAGTGGGGCAGCGACACCACCCCGCCGCAGGTCGCGCTCTTCTTCCCCGCGGAGAAGACCTGCGTCTGCGACGGCAACCTGTTCGTCTCCGGCCGCCTCTGCGACCCCGAGGACTGCGGGCCCCTGACCGGCACCCTGGCCCTGCGCCCCATCGTCTCCGGCGCCACCACCACCCCGCCCTACACCACCATTGCCACCTTCACGGGCCAGTTCTGCACCACCAGCGTCCTCTTCAACGGGTCGCTCTCTCCGACCACCTTCCCCGACGGCGAGTACCTCCTCCGCTTCACCGGCACCAACGCCTGCGGCCTCACCGCCACCGACGACCGCGTCATCATCATCGATCGCACGCCGCCCGCCCTCCAGGTCACCTGCCCCACGGTGAACCAGATCGTGTGCGGCAATCTGCCCGTGCTGGGCACCGTCTCCGACCGGTGCACCGTCTCGTGGACCGTCGAGATCGCGGCCTCGGGGGGCCCCTGGGTCCAGGTCGGCTCGGGCGCCACCACCACCCCCGGCGCCAGCTTCAGCGGCGCCTTCGCCACCATCCCCACGGCCTCCTTCCCCAACGGCAACTACCAGGTCCGCGTCATCGCCACCGATTCCTGCGGTCACACGTCGAGCCACCCCCTGCTCCGGATCATCATCGACAACACCCCGCCCCATGCGCGCATCACCTCGCCCCTCTCCTGCAACTACATCTGCGAGTCACGCCAGACCCAGGTCATGGGCTTCATCGCCGACGCCAACCTCCGCTCCTGGAGGCTCGAATACCGCATGTGCAACGGGCCCTTCAACACCTCCTCAGGCGCCGCCGTCTGGACCACCATCGCCACCGGCACCAACCCCGTCGGCAACCTCGGCACCGGCGTCCCCGGACTCATCGCCCTCTGGGACAACTGCAACCTCGGGCGATGCCCCTACATCCTCCGCCTCACCGCCGAGGACGGCTGCGACCGCTGCCCCGCCGGCAGCGGACCGGGCAACATCACCGTCACCTACCAGTGCGGCAACCTGGGGCACCCCAGCGACCTCAACGGCGACGGCGCCATCGACTTCAACGACTTCCTCGCCTTCCTCAACTTCTTCAACGTCCCCTGCCCGCCCTGCCCGTAGGTCGATCGGCGCCATGACTGGCTCATGACCGGAGGGAAGCGTTCACGGAACCGGACACACCGGCCCCGGGCGGCTCAACACGCCGGCCGGGGCCCTTTCGTTGTGGCGACTACCCGCGGATGCCGCCCAGCAGCCGCAGCACGGTGTCGGCGTGGCTCTTGCGGGCGATTTGCATCGTGAAGGTCGCGGCCTGCTGGAGCACCTGCTGCCGGATCAGGTTGGACGTCTCCGCCGCGTAGTCGGTGTCGAGAATCTGGCTCTTGATCCCCATCACCTGCTCCAGTTCCGTCTGGAGCGAGCGGATCTCGCTGTCGATCTGGCGGGCGCGGTTGCCCAGGCCGGCGCGGGAGAACGAATAGCGGTCGATGGCGGAGGTGATGGCCTCGTCGGCGGCCTTGAGGTCGCCGTCGACCAGGTTCAGCTCGCCCCCCGTGAAGAGCCCTGAGAGCCCGAGGGCCTGCGCGGTGCTGCCCTCGAGGATCCGCTGCCCGTTGAAGGAGAAGGTGTTGGAGAGGTGGTCGAACGTGCGCAGGAGGGCGTCGGCCTGCAACTGAAGCGCCTCACGCTCGCCCCTGGTCGTCCCGCCGGTGTTGGCCGCCTGGGTGATGAGCCCGCGGACCTCGATGAGCATGTCGGAGATGACGGAGGACCCGCCGTCGCGGGCCGCGATGTACGAGCCCTCAAACTGCAACCGCTTGATCTGCTCGTTGATGCGGCGTTCGTCGAGGGCGAGGGCCTCGCCGGCGGTCAGCCCGGCGGGGTCGTCCGAGGCCCGGTTGATCTTCTTCCCGGTCGCCAGCCGCTCCATGGAGCGGTTGGCCTCGCGCGCGGCAAAGCCGAGGGCCCGAAGGCCCCGAAGCTCCGCGGGATTGGTCAACGCGCTGAGGCTCCGCACTGAAGCAGCATCGACCCCGGGCGACCGGCGCTGGCGGCCGGCACGGGACCAGGGCCCGGTTCGCCCCGCGCCGCCGGCACAGACGGCACAGACCGGATAGGCGGACCTACCCCGGGTCGGTGGCGAGTTCGGCGGGGGCTTGCGCGGCGGCCTTGGCGACCTCGCCCTCCGTCCCGGCGTCGCGGCGCCCGTGCGCACACCGCCCGAGCGTGCCCGTGTGATCCGGCGTGATGCGCCCCCTCGGCGCCAACGGCTTTGATTCGGGTTCTGATCGGGTCGATTCCGCGCGCCGTTTCGGATAGATTCTGTCGGGGGACGGGAAGCAGAAGAGACCTCCGGGGCTCGTGGCAGTCAAACGTCCGCACCAGGCGCTCGATCGGGCGTCGGAGAGGAGTCCGTCGGCATCATGTTGAACAAGTCCAGCTCGCTCGTGGTCGCCTGCCTGGCCGGCCTGGCCGCGTCGGCCTCCGCCCAGGTCACCAACGTCAGCCTCCAGGTCGTCGTCCCCAGCGGGCTGGCCCGCCCGCTCTTTGTCAACGCGCCCGCCAACGACGCCCGCCTCTTCATCGTCGAGCAGCGCGGCTTCCAGGCCGTCTCCAACCGCGCCGGCATCCGCATCTACTCCGGCGGCGCGCTCCTCCCCAACCCCTACTTCGTCCTCAACGGCGTCACGACCGGCTCCGAGCAGGGCCTCCTCGGCTTCGCCTTCCACCCCCGCTACACCGAGGCGCCCCAGTACCGCTACTTCTGGATCAACTACACCAACAGCAGCGGCACCACCGTCATCGCCCGCGGACGCGTCGACCCCAACAACCCCGACCAGTACGACCCCACCTTCGGCACCGCGGGACTCCAGACCCTCTTCACCATCGCCCAGCCCTTCACCAACCACAACGGCGGCTGGGTCGAGTTCGGGCCCGACGGCTACCTCTACATCTCCACGGGCGACGGCGGCTCCGCCAACGACCCCCAGGGCAACGGCCAGAACATGAACACCGCCCTGGGCAAGCTCCTCCGCATCGACGTCGATGGACCCGACAACATCCCCGGAAACGCCGACGACGCCGACCCCACCAACCCCACGGGACGGCCCTACCACCGCATCCCCAACAACAACCCCTTCGTCGGACTCACCGGCTCCTTCGTCACCAGCATCTGGGCCTACGGCCTGCGCAACCCCTGGCGCAACTCCTTCGACCGACTCACCGGCGACCTCTGGATCGCCGACGTCGGGCAGAACGCACGCGAGGAAGTCAACTACGAGGCCGCCTCCGACCGCCTGAACCTGCAGCGCGGTCAGCCCGGGTACGCCGGCGGACGGAACTACGGCTGGGTCCCCTTCGAGGGCACCCTCGCCACCGGCCTCGGGTCCCTCCAGTTCCCCCCACCCGCCTCGGGGCTCCCACAGGCTCGCGTCGACCCCATCCTCCAATACCCCCATTCCGGCATCCTCCCACCCACCAACGAGGTCGGCTGCTCCATCACCGGCGGCTCCGTCTACCGCGGATGCGCCATCCCCTCCATGCAGGGCTGGTACATCTTCGGCGACTACTGCAACGGCTGGGTCGGCGCCTACAACCGCCAGACCGGCGCCTACCAGCGCCTCTTCGCCACCGGGCTCCTCATCACCTCCTTCGGCGAGGACGCCTACGGCGAGATCTACGTCGTCACCGGCGGCTCCAGCGGCACCGTCCGCAAGATCGTCCCCACCCCGGGCTCCTTCCCCGACTGCAACTCCAACGGCCAACGCGACTCCTGCGACATCCTCCGACGCGTCAGCAACGACCTCAACGCCAACGCCCTCCCCGACGAGTGCGAGGGCTGCGAGCAGGACATCAACCAGGATGGCGTCGTCGACTTCAACGACTTCCTCGACTACCTCAACCTCTTCAACGCCGCCAACCCACGCGCCGACATCAACCTCGACGGCGTCGTCGACTTCAACGACCTCCTCGAGTTCCTCAACCTCTTCAACGGACCCTGCACCTGAGGCGCCGAGCCCTGCCAACACTCGCCGACCGACACCGCGGGCCGGGCGACCAATGTGTGTGTGGGATCCGTTCGGGCCTTGAAGGCCCTGAATCGGGTGTTTTCCATGGCCCGCTCGCAACTCGGTATGGATTCTGGACGGACCTTCTGGTAGGGTGAGTCTCTTGCCCGCCGCGCGCTTCGTGTGGCGGGGTCCAACCCGTTGTCGTGTCCGTCCCGCCTGAGCGCGCCTCGATGGGGGCCCGTGGGGGTGGCCTTCGAGGCGCCGGCGGGAGGGCTCGCGGGGGTTGGGTTCAAGATGGCCCCGGCCCGCACCGACGATCGGGGGGCCGGCAGACAAAGGAGCGCGCGACGATGCACACGATGAACCGGATGAGCGCCGCCATGATCCTGGCCGCGGGCGCGGCGACGGCGCTGGCCGCCGGCGAGCCCGCCCTCCCCAGGCCCGAGCACTTCTCGGGATTGACGCCGATCCTCGGAGGCGCCCCGGCCGCTTCCTCCGGCGCCTCCTGGGCCCCCGAGTTGACCCGCACCGGCCCCGCCCCGCGCATGAAGGTCTACGGCGCCCTCCCCTGGGAGCCCATCGACGTCCCGCACTTCCACATGCTCGACTACGGCTTCGGGCCCATGGCCACCTGCTTCAGCAAGGAGAACCCGCCGCCGCCCGAGGTCATGGAGGAAGTCGAGTTCCTCATGCGCGGCTGGCAGGGACGCTACAACGTCGGCGACCGCTGGCCCGGCAACCCCGGCACCAACATCGCCCTCTCTTGGTCCTTCGTCCCCGACGGGCTCCAGATCACCCGCAACGGCAGCACCTGGGCCCCGAGCAACATGTTCGCCACGCTCGACGGACAGTTCGGCAACCGCAGCACGTGGGTCAACGTCTTCACCGCCGCCTTCGCCCGCTGGGCCGTCTTCGGCGGCCTCCAGTACACCCGCATCCGCTTCAACAACAACGACTGGGACGACGGCGCCGCCTGGGGCTCGAGCGGCTCCTCCAGCCGCGGCGACGTCCGCATCGGCATGATGTCCATCGACGGCTCCGGCGGCATCCTCGCCTCCAACTTCTTCCCCTCCTCCGGCGGCGACATGGTCATCGACTCGGGCGACTTCTGGGCCTCCGGCGCCCCCT
>VGXM01000041.1 GCA_016873295.1 Phycisphaerae bacterium | reverse complement strand
CGCCCGCTGCTCCTTGCGCACGAAGCAGTCGTCGAACCTCCGCAGCAACCCCTCCAACTCCGGCACCAGAGATACCAGCGAAGCGGCTTCCATGCCGACGCTCCTTCAACCCCACCCGCCCCAAGACCCCATCGTCCGCATGGCTCCAACTTCTTGAGCAAATCTGGCGTTGTGGTGCTGAGGGGGTTCAGCGCTTCGGGGCTCGGCGCCTGGGCGACGGGGTCGCGCGGGCGAAGGCGCGGAGGGTCTCGCGGCTGACGTGGTGCTCGATTCCCTCGGCGTCGGCGCGGGCGGTGGGCCGGCTGATCCCCAGCGAGCGGAGGAAGGCGACGATGAGGTCGTGGCGACGCTTGCATGCCCGGGCCAGGGCCCTGCCGCCGGGGGTGAGGAAGACGCTCCGGTAGGGCACGGTGGTGACTAGCCCGTCGCGGCGCAGGCGGGTCAGCGTGCGGCTGACGGTCACGTGCGTCACGCCCAGGCAGGCGGCGATGTCGACGACCCGGGCCTCGCCCCGGGAGGCGATCAGGTCGTCGATGATCTCGACGTAGTCCTCGGCGAGTTCGGAGGCGTGCGCTGCCCGCGTGGCGCGGTGCGACCGGGCGAGGGCGCCGGCGCCCGTGGGCGTGGCGCGCCGGGGGCGGCTTCGGGGGCTGGGCTTCACGGGGCATGGTAGGTCGGGCCCGCCCGGTCCGGAGCACCGGCTGCCGAATGTAGCCTACACTACACTCCGCGTGAACCCGCCCGCGGCGCGTGCCGATGGACCCGGGCGGGACGCGGGAGGCTCGACATGCGCATGCTTGCGTGGGTTGTCGCGGCGGTGGGCGTGGCCCTGACCGCCCGGGCGGAGGGCCCGGCGCCCCGGAAGGTGGTGGCGACGACGGGCATGATCGCGGACGTGGCGAGGGTCATCGCGGGCGATCGGGCGCGGGTGACGGGGCTGATGGGCGAGGGCGTGGACCCGCACCTGTACAAGGCGACGCCCGGGGACATGCGCCTGCTGGCCGACGCCGACCTGATCCTGTACAACGGGTTGCACCTGGAGGGTCGCCTGGGGGACGTGCTGGTGCGGATGGCGCGGCGGACGCCCACGGTGCAGGTGACGGACACGATCCCGGAGGCCCGGCTGCACGAGCCGCCCGAGTTCGAGGGGCACTACGACCCGCACGTGTGGTTCGACGTGCGCCTGTGGAAGGCCGTGGCGACGCGGATCGGCGCGGCCCTCGCGGAGATCGACGCGGAGGGGAAGGAGCACTACGCCGCGGCCGCGGAGGCCTACGGGCGCTCGCTGGACGAACTGCACACATGGGCCGAGGAACGATTCCGCAGCATCCCGGAGGAGCGGCGGCTTCTGGTGACGGCCCACGATGCCTTCGGGTACCTGGGCTCGGCGTACGCGCTGCGGGTCATGGCAATCCAGGGCATCAGCACCGACTCGGAGGCGAGCATCAAGGACATCAACCACCTCGTCGACACCGTGGTCGAGCTGAAGGTCCCGGCGGTCTTCGTCGAGACCAGCGTGCCCCGCAAGACGATCGAGGCCCTGGTCGAGGGGGCCCGGGCCCGCGGGCACCGGCTCGTGATCGGCGGCGAGCTGTTCAGCGACGCGCTGGGCCGGGACGGCACGCCCGAGGGGACGTACATCGGCATGGTGCGCCACAACGTGAACACGATCGTCGGCGCCCTGGGCCCGAGCGACCGGCCCGCCGCCGGGGTGGCCCCGCGATGATCATCGACAGGTCCCATCCCGGCGTGACGACCGAGCCCGCGGTCGAGGTGCACGACTGCACGGTGGCCTACGACCGGCGCCCCGTGCTGTGGGACGTGGACCTCCTGCTCCCGCCACGGCGGCTGATCGCGATCGTGGGGCCCAACGGCGCGGGCAAGAGCACGCTGCTCAAGGCGATCCTGGGGCTGGTGCCGCTGGCGAGCGGGAAGGTGGAGGTGTTCGGCAAGCCCCTGCGGCAGGCCCGGCACCTGGTGGGGTACGTGCCGCAGCGCGAGAGCGTCGACTGGGACTTCCCGGTGAGCGCGCTGGACGTGGTGCTGATGGGGCGGTACGGACGGCTGGGGTGGGTGCGGCGTCCGGGGTCGGCGGATCGGCGCGCCGCGCGCGAGGCGCTGGAGAAGGTGGGCATGTCCGCCTGCGCCGACCGCCAGATCAGCCAGCTCTCGGGCGGTCAGCAGCAGCGGGTGTTCCTGGCGCGGGCCCTGGCCCAGGACGCGTCGCTCTACTTCATGGACGAGCCCTTCGCGGGCGTGGACGCGGCGACGGAGAAGGCGATGGTGACCGTCCTGCGTGGCCTCCGCGAGGGCGGGCGCACCGTGGTCGCGGTGCACCACGACCTGCAGACCGTGCCCGAGTACTTCGACCACGTGGTGCTGCTGAACATGCGGCTGGTGGCGGCGGGGCCGGTGGGCGAGGCCTTCACGCCGGCGAACCTGCACAAGACCTACGGCGGGCGCCTGACGATCCTGGACGAGGCGGCGGAGGCGGTGCGGCGGGCACGCGGGTAGCGCCATGTGGGATGACGTCGTCCGACTGCTGACCCTCCAGGACGCGAACACGCGCGTGGTGCTGATCGGCGCCGGGCTGCTGGGGCTGGCGGCGGGCGTGGTCGGGTCGTTCGCGGTGCTGAGGCGCCGGGCCCTGGTGGGCGACGCCGTGGCCCACGCCGCACTGCCCGGCATCGGACTGGCGTTCTTCGTCGTGGGCGAGCGCGACTTCGGGGCGTTCCTGCTGGGGGCGCTGGTGATGGGCGCGGCGTGCGCGGGCCTGATCTCGCTCGTGCGGGCCTACACGCGGGTGAAGGAGGACGCCGCCATCGCCGTCGCCGTGGGGGGGTTCTTCGGGCTGGGCATCGTGCTCTCGCGCCTGGCGCAGAACAGCCCAGAGGGGAACAAGGCGGGGCTGGACGGGTTCATCTACGGCAAGGCGGCGTCGATGATCGCGTCGGACGCGCGCCTGATCGCGTGGGTGGCGGGGGGCGCGCTGCTGGGCGTCGCCCTTCTCTACAAGGAGCTGAAGGTCCTGTCGTTCGACCGCGACTTTGCCCAGGCCCAGGGCTGGCCCACGCTGGCGCTCGACCTCCTGGTGATGGGCCTGATCTGCGTGGTGACCGTCGCGGGGCTGCCCGCGGTGGGCATCGTCCTGATCGTCGCGCTCCTGGTGATCCCGCCCGCGGCGGCCCGCTTCTGGACCGACCGCCTCGGCACCATGCTCGTGCTCGCCGGCGCGATCGGGCTGGGGGCGGGCGTCCTCGGCACGGCGGTTTCGGCGACGGCGCCCGTGCCCGCGGGGATGCTCAGCCGCGGCTGGCCCACGGGGCCGGCGATCGTGCTGTGCGCCGGGGCCGCGTTCCTGGCCTCGCTCCTGGCGGCGCCGCGCCGGGGCGTGGTGGCCGGGGCGCTGCGCCGGGTCGGCCTGCGCCGGCGGATCCAACTGCAGAACCTCCTTCGCGCCATGCACGAGGCGGCGGAGGGATCGCCCGGAGCCCTGTTCGAGCCCGGCGTCGAACTCATGCTCGAGCGCGGCTGGTCTCCCTCGCGGGTCCGCGCGGTCGTCCGCCGCGCTCGGCGCGCGGGGCTCGTCGAGCCGCCGGGCGCCGACGATCCCGGGCGGGGGCCGCTGCGTCTGACCGAGGCGGGCGCCCGGGCCGCGGCTTCGGTGGTGCGGGCCCACCGCCAGTGGGAACTGTTCCTCATCGAGCACGCCGACATCGCGCCCGACCACGTCGACCGCGACGCCGACCAGATCGAACACGTGCTGCCGCCCGACCTGCTGCGGACGCTGGAGGAGCGGTTGGCGGCATCGGGGCGTGCCACGGTGCCGGTCTCGCCCCACCCCCTGCCCAAGCCCGCGCCCGGGGCTGGGGGGACACCATGAGCGCCACGGTGGCCGCCGCGTTCCTGCGCCCCGACGACTGGTGGACGATCGCGACGGCGGCGGTGTGCTCGGTCGCGTGCGCCATCCCGGGGTGTTTCCTCGTGCTGCGGCGGCAGTCGCTGCTGGGCGACGCGATCTCGCACGCGATCCTGCCCGGTCTGGCCGGGGCGTTCCTGCTCACCGGCTCGCGCGACCCGTGGTGGATGCTGCTGGGGGCGGGGGCGGTGGGGCTGGCGACGGCGGCCCTGTCGGGCGTGCTGCACCGGCGCGGGCGCGTCCCGCCGGACGCCGCCATGGGCGTCGTCTTCTCCGTCTTCTTCGCGCTCGGCGTCGTGCTCATCTCGCTCGCGGCGGCCCGCGTCGACCTGGACCCGGGGTGCGTGCTCTACGGCACGCTGGAGATCGTCGCGTTCGACACCCTGTCGGTGGCGGGCGTGGAGGTCCCGCGCGTGCTCGTGACGCTGAGCGTGGTCCTGCTCGTCAACGCCGCGCTGGTGGCCGCGTTCTTCAAGGAGCTGAAGGTCGCGTCGTTCGACCCGGCCCTGGCGACGGCGATGGGGTTCTCCGCGGGGCTGATCCACTACGCGCTCATGACGGCGACGGCGGCGACGGCGGTCGTCAGCTTCGAGGCCGTGGGGTCGGTGCTCGTCGTCGCCATGCTCGTGGCCCCCGGGGCGACGGCCCACCTGCTCACGGATCGCCTGGGGCGCCTCGTCGCCATCGCGTGCCTCTCCGCGGGCCTCTCCGCGTTCGTCGGGTACCTGGTCGCGCTCGGGCTCAACACGTCGGTCGCCGGCTCGGTCGCGACGATCGCCGGCGGGCAGTTCCTGCTGGCGGTGCTGCTGGCGCCGCGGCACGGAGTCGGGGCCCGGGCGGTCGCGCGGCGGCTGCTCTCGCTCCGCATTGACCGCGAGGACGTGCTCGGGACGCTGTATCGCCGGCATGAATCGGGGGCGGCGAGCGGCGCGGAGCTGGCCTGGGCCATCCCCGACCCACGCCGCGCGGCCCGGGCGGTCAGGGCGTTGCGGCGCCGCGGGCTGCTGGAGCGCGCGGACCCGCTTCGGCTGACGCCGGCGGGGCTGGACGCCGCGCGGGGCGTCGTGCGCACGCACCGGCTGTGGGAGACGTTCCTCTCGCGCGAGCTGGGGCTGCCGCTGGATCACCTGCACGAGGCGAGCCACCGCGCCGAGCACTTCATCTCGCCCGAGATCCAGCGCCGCCTGAGCGCCGATTCGCCCGACACCGACCCGCACGGCAAGCGGATCCCGCCGCGCGAGGGGTGATGCGACCATCAACCACCGCCGAACCGGGCGCGGCGCCATGGTGCTCATCCCGGCCGGGATGTCGAGGGCACGCCGCCCGCCTCGCCGGGATCGGGGACCCGGGCGCGGCCGCGAGGGGCGCGGGCCAGTATGGTGGCATCGGCGGCCCGGCCGCCGAAGGGAGCACGCTCGTGGGACGCGCCATTCTCGCCGTGATCGTCGGGTACATCGTCATGGCCGCGGTGGTCTTCGGGCTGTTCACCGGGGCCTACCCGCTGCTGGGGGCCGACGGGGCGTTCAAGCCCAACTCCTGGGAGGTCTCGACGACGTGGCTTGCCGCGAGCTTCGCCCTGGGCCTGATCGCTGCGGTGATGGGCGGTCTGGTGTGCGGCGCGGGCCGGCCCGGCGCGGCTCAGCCCCGCAGCGACGCCAGGTCGATGACGAAGCGATACCGCACGTCGCCCTTGAGCATGCGTTCGTAGGCCTCGTTGATCTTCTGCATCGGGATCCGCTCGATGTCGGAGACGATCCCGTGCTCGGCGCAGAAGTCGAGCATCTCCTGCGTCTGCTTCAGCCCGCCGATCAGCGAACCCGCCACGGCCCGGCGCTTGAAGATCATGGGCATGACCTGGACCGGCGGGTGCGGGCGGTCCGGGGCGCCCACCAGGCACATGGTGCCGTCGCGCCGCAGCGCGTTGACGAAGGGGTTGAGGTCGTGGGCGGCGGCGACGGTGTTCAGGATGAAGTCCAGCGAGTTGGCCCGGGCCTCCATCGCCGACGCGTCCTTCGAGATCACCACCTCGTGCGCGCCCAGACGCCTGGCGTCCTCGGCCTTGCCGGGCGAGGTCGTAAAGAGCACCACTTGGGCACCCATCGCCCGCGCCAGCTTCACCCCCATGTGTCCGAGGCCGCCGAGTCCGACGACGCCCACGCGCGTGCCCTTGCCGACCCTCCAGTGCCGCAGGGGCGAATAGGTGGTGATCCCGGCGCAAAGCAGCGGCGCGGCCGCGGCCGGGTCGAGCCTGTCGGAGACCCGCAGCACGAAGTCCTGGTCCACCGTGATCGACGTCGAATACCCGCCGCAGGTCAGCGGCTCGGTCCCGTGCTTGTCCGGCGAGCCGTACGTCAGCACCATCCCGCCCTCGCAGTAGTTCTCCAGCCCCTCGCGGCAGGAGGGACAGTCGCGGCAGGAATCGACCAGGCACCCCACGCCCGCCATCGACCCGGGCTTGAAACCCTTGACCTGGGCCCCCACGCGCGTGACGCGCCCGATGATCTCGTGCCCGGGCACGCACGGGTACAGCGTCATGCCCCACTCATTTCGCGCAAAGTGAAGGTCGCTGTGGCACACGCCGCAGAAAAGGATCTCGATCTCAACGTCGCGCGGCCCGGGGTCGCGGCGCTTGATTGAGACAGGCCCGAGCTTGGACGTGGCCGAAGGGGTGGCGAACGCGGCGATGGTCTTGGGCATGGTGAGAAGCTCCCGGGATCCGACACACCGTGTTGGCCATCATTGGAGCAAGGAGAGCCGAAGGGAGGAACGCCTATTCGGTACCGCCCTGCTCGGCCCGCCCGAGCCTGGTGCGGAGTTCGTCAGGGAGTGAAGCCCGCACGACATCCGTAATGAGCCCAACCGCGGCCATGTCCATGATGTGCACCTGGTCGATCGGCCTGAAGCTGGTGAGCTTCATCCGCACGAGCGCGGGGAGGTCGAGAACCCAGAAGCCCTCCGGGTCGAGCACCGCTTCCTCGACCGTGGGCGACGGCTCGACGTACGAAGGCCGGATGCGCTCCCCGGCCCACACAAGGTGCACGCCGGACCTCCTGCTGGGCTCGTCCGGGTCGATGAAGAGCACGAGATCGCGAAGATCCTCGCGGGAGTAGCCCAGCGCCGTGAGTGCCGCGGTGATCCGCGCCGCGTCCGCACGGCGCACGAGGATGTCGACGTCCCTGGTGGCACGAGTGGCGCCAGGGTCCACGCGCCCCACCCACGCGGCCACGGCGTTGCCGCCGACCACGGCGTACGGAATGCCCGCGGCCTCGAGTGCGGCGGTCGTACGCCGGAGTCGCTGGCGGATCCGTTCGATGGCCATGAGGTGAGGCGCGATTCCCACCGAAGATCATAGCGGCAACCGTGGCAGGCCATGGCTCGCTTCAACGGCCTTCACGTCTCCAAACCCACGTGTGGCTATTCGCGAAGGCGGGAAACGCCGCTTCGACGTACCAGTCGCGGCTGTATCCTCGGCAGCGATCTCGCATCCCCGTGACGAGCTCCATGAATCCGTCCGTTTCCTTGTGAACGCAAACGGGTTCGTCACTGTCGTGCGGATCGAAGCCGAGCCAAACCCGGTCGAATCCCAGGCAGTCCTGCTTCCATGCCCTCACGGACTCTACATCGGGCCGGCGGAATGAACCGACGTGCCTATCGCCGGCGAATACGCGGACCGCGTCACCCTCCTGTGTCACGCGGGTCGGGAAAGGCCTGCCCTCTTCTCTTTTCCGGGACAGTCCGAACATCCGCCCTCTTGCACTCAGATGACCCGATCTTCCTTCCCAATCCCCAGCGCCGGCCTCACGTCCACCTGCACCAGCGTCCCCTTCTCGCCCTGCACGCGCCGGGCCTGGTCGGGGTCCACGTAGTCGCTGTGGCAGTCCGCCTTCCCCTTGTCCGCGCCCACCGCCTTCTTCGTCTTGCTCGCCAGCCTGTGGATCTCGTCCGGCGACAGCACGCCGCGCTTCGCCAGGATCTCCTGCTGCTCGGGCGTGAGCGCCGCGCTCTTGACGGGCGCGCCGGCCCTGCCGCCCGCCCCGATGCGCTCGAAGCCATCCGCCTTGCCGCTGGCGAACTCCTGGATCTCCTTGCTGATGCGCACGCTGCACCAGTCGTGCCCGCACATGGCGCAGAAGTCGGTGTCCACGTCCAGGTCCTCGTCGTGGTAGGCCCGAGCGGTGTCGGGATCGAAGGAGAGCTCGAAGTGCCTCTCCCAGTTGAGGGCGGCCCGGGCTTTGGTCAGCTCGTCGTCGCGGTCGCGCGTGCCGGGGATGCCCAGGGCCACGTCCGCCGCGTGGGCCGCGATCTTGTACGCGACGCATCCCTGCTTCACGTCGTCCTTCTTGGGCAGGCCCAGGTGCTCCTTGGGCGTGACGTAGCAGAGCATCGCGGCCCCGTGGTACGCCATCGCCGTCGCCCCGATGCAGCTGGTGACGTGGTCGTACCCGGGGAACATGTCCGTGACCAGCGGGCCCAGCACGTAGAAGGGCGCTCCGTGGCAGAGCGTGCGCTGGACCTTGGCGTTCCACTCGATCTGGTCGAAGGGCACGTGCCCGGGGCCCTCGATCATCACCTGCACGCCGAAACGCCACGCCCGCTCGGTCAGCTCGCCCAGCGTCTCGAGCTCCGCCAGCTGGGCGTCGTCCGTCGCGTCGGCCAGCCCCCCGGGGCGCAGCCCGTCGCCGATGCTGAACGTCACGTCGTATTGGCGCAGGATCCGGCAGACGTCGTCCCAGCGTTCGTACATGATGTTCTCGCGGTTGTGCACGAGCATCCACTTGGCCAGCAGCGAACCGCCCCGCGACACGATCCCGATCAGCCGGTCCTTGACGAACTTCAGGTGCCCGCGCCGCACCCCCGCGTGGATCGTGAAGTAGTCCACGCCCTGCCGGGCCTGGCGGTGCAGACCCTCCTCGATCGTCGCCCAGTCCAGGTCCTCGATCTTCTTCCCGATGATCATGGAGTAGATGGGCACCGTGCCGATGGGCGCCGTGCTGTGCCGGCAGAACGCCTCGCGGCACTCGTCCAGGTTCCCCCCCGTCGAAAGATCCATGACCGTGTCCGCCCCCCAGCGCACGGCCCAGTCGAGCTTCTCCAGCTCCTCGTGCGTGCCCGACGACACCGGGCTGGCCCCCATGTTGGCGTTCACCTTCGTGCGGCTCGCCCGCCCGATCGCCATGGGGTCGAGGCGGTGCCTGAGGTGATTGACGTTGGCGGGGATCACCATGCGGCCCGCGGCCACCTCGTCGCGCACCGCCTCCGCGCCCCGCCCGGGGAAGAGCGCCTCGAAGTGCGGCTCGCGCTCCGCGACGCGCCGCATCTGCGCCGTCACGATCCCCAGCCGCGCCGACTCCAGCTGGGTCACGGGCGAGAACGCCCGCGGATAGGCGACGCGGAGCACCTCACCGCGGGCGGTCGTGAACTCCCGGACCGGTTTGTCGGCGTCGCGCGTGGCGCACACGCTCGCCGAGGGGCGAACACCGTCGCACTCGTGTCCCAGGCTCGCCACGCTCCATCCGTCGGGCAGGAAGTCCCAGGCGGTCTTGGCGCTCGGGGCGGGCATGCCCGGCGTGTCCGGGCTGCTGAAGGCCAGGGGCCCTCCCACGTCCGGGGCGTTGGCGAAGGAGCCCGGCGTGGTGACGCCGGGCGTGCCGCCCGGGTTCAGCCCGCCGCGAAGCGGGGCCCGGAGCCGGCGCAGCGGGCGCCCGGTTTCGGCGCGTGGATCGATGCGTGGTGTCGTCATGATCGCTTCCCTCCGCCGGTGCGAACCGGATCAGGTTCAACGGGTGCGTCTCAGCGACCGGGCCAGGCCCCGGCCGCGCCCCGAGCGTGTTCGAACTGTATCGGCGACCGGCGTCGCCTTCGCGTCACTGCCCCGACTGCGGGCGGGCCTTGAGCGTGCACTCGACGGTCATCTCCTTGCCCTCGCGCATGATCGTGATTGTCACCTTGTCGCCCGGGCTGTGCTCGCCGAGCATGGGCATCCAGGCCTCGACGCTGTCGATCGCCTTGCCGTTCCACTTGATCATGCGGTCGCCGACCTTGAGGCCCGCGTCGGCGGCGCTGGTGCCGTCGTACACGTCCCCCACCACCACGCCCTTCTCCGAGCCCGAGTAGTCGCCCGGCGCGATGCCGAAGCGCACGCGCACGCGGGCCGGGCCCACGGGCTGGTCCGCCGCGGGCGGGGCCGGCGGCGCGCCCGGCGCCGGCGGCGTCGCGTCGGCCCGCGGGCCCTGGTCGGCGCGGGCGCCCGGACGCGGACGCTCCGGATTCCCGGGCGACTCCATCCGCCCCGCGCTGGCGAAGGGCAGCGGCTCGGTCCGCGTCGCCGCCGCCACGCCGATCGCGTGCACCAGGTCCGTCACCTGCGCAAGGCCCTCGGGGTTGATCAGCCAGGGGAAGTCGCGGCTGGTGTGATACTCGCGGTGCAGCCCCGTGAAGAAGAACAGCACGGGCACGTTGGCCCGCGCGAAGCTCGCATGGTCCGACGGCCCCAGACCGCCCGGCTTCTCCACGATGTCCAGCCCCGACCCCGCGAAGTACGGCTTGGCGAAGTCCGCCAGCCCCTCCGCGGTGCCCGTCCCGTGCACCTCCAGCACCCCGTTGCGCAGGCGCCCGATCATGTCGAGATTCAGCATCAGGTAGTGCTGCTCGAGCGGCGCGATCGGGTTGCGGACGTAGTGCCGCGAGCCGTTCAGCCCGGACTCCTCCGCGTCGAAGCCCATGAAGATGATCGAGCGGGCGTCGGCGTCGGCGGGCAGGGCCGCGTAGTCCTCGGCGAAGCGCTCCGCCAGGATCAGCATGCCCGTCGTGCCCGAGGCGTTGTCGTCGGCGCCGGGGTGCACCTTGCCGCGACCCTCCCGGTCCCCCGACCCGAAGTAGCCCAGCCCCAGGTGGTCAAAGTGGGCCCCGACCACGACGTACTGGTCGGCGAGCGTGCCACGCCCCGGCAGCACGCCCGCGATGTTGTGCGCCGTCACCGGCTCTCGCTTCACCTCCGTCGCCAGCGTCGCCACCACGTCGAGCTTCATCTCGATCGGCCCGCCCGACTCGTCCGCGGTCTTGCGCAGCTCAAGGAGCGACCGCCCCTGTGGATCGGCGGCCCGGAGAAGCTTGTCGCCCACCTCCTGTGACACCTGCACGACCGGAACGTTGACGGATTGCCCGGTGGCCGTGCCCTGGGCGTCCTCGAGGCGGTTGACGCGGGCATCGTCGGCGCCGGGCGGGTTGACGAGGATCACCCCCGCCGCACCGTGCGCCGCCGCCGCCGCGATCTTCTGGTCCAGCCCCGCCCGCGGCGTCCAACCCCCGCCGGACGCCCACCGGCTCTTGCCCTCGTCGTTCATGGGTTCGAACCGCAGCACCACCGCGATGCGCCCGGTCAGGTCCGTCCCCTCGGGGTAGCTCGTGTAGCCCTCGGGCCCCTGGTCGACCGAGTACCCAACGAACGCGAGCGGGCCCGCCACCGTCCCCGTGCTCGACATGCCCAGGGCCCGAACGTTCGTGCCCGCCACGGCCCCCAGCGCCACGCCCGAGGCGGACAGCTCCTGGCGCCCCACCGTGACCATCGTCCCCTGGCGGAACGGCTGGCGGTACGACGCCCGCTCAGTGACGGCCTCGCCGCCGTCGGGCGCCTTGGCGGTGCGCGGGAACGCGGGCTCCAGCCCGATCCGCGCGAACCGCGACTCGATGTAGTCCAGCGCCAACCCGCTGCCGCGCGAGCCCGGCGAACGCCCCTCGAAGTAGGGGTTGGCCAGCGTGTTGATGTGCAGGCGGGCCAGGTCGACCGCGCTCGCCGCGACCGACCCCGCCTCGCGAGTCTCGGTGGGGGCGACGGGGGCCTGGGCCCAGGCGAGCGACGACCCCGCCAGCATGGCCAGCACGACGCCGGGAATGACGACTCGACGACCGACCGGTGATTCCGACACTCGCATCGCAGGGTCTCCGTGCCCGGCCAGCCCACCGGGCACCCGAAGGGTAGCCGCGGCCCGGCGGATCACCGGCGTCGCGCCCCGGAAGCGGCCCCCGCGGGGGCAGGCCCTACAGTCTGCCGATCGCCCGGAACGGGCGGTCCCGGCTCATCCGAACCAACCCCGACGCGCCGGGCGCGTCGCACCTTCCGGGCCATTCCATGAACGCTGACCCCGCCACGCTCGCCGCCCCGCGTCCAGACGCCCCCACCGCCCCCGGCGCCTCGCTGGCGCCGACCGACCTCTTCGCCCATCGGCACATCGGCCCCAACGACGCCGAGGTCGCCGAGATGCTCGGGCTGCTCGGGTACCGCTCCCTGGACGAGCTGACCGACGCGACGGTCCCGGCGTCGATCCGGCTGCCGACGCCGCTCAGGCTCGGGGGCCCGCGCGGCGAGCACGATCTGCTCGCGGAGTTGAGGCGCGTCGCCTCGCAGAACAGGGTGTTCCGCTCGTACCTCGGGCTGGGCTACCACGGCACGATCACGCCGCCCGTCATCCAGCGCACCATCCTCGAAAACCCGGGCTGGTACACCCAGTACACCCCGTACCAGGCCGAGATCTCCCAGGGACGCCTCGAGGCCCTCCTGACCTTCCAGACCATGGTCGCGGACCTGACGGGGCTGCCCCTGGCCGGGGCCAGCCTGCTCGACGAGGCCACCGCCGCCGCCGAGGCCATGGCCATGTGCTTCGCCATCGCCGGCGGGCGCGAGGGCGGCAAGCCCCGCTTCCTCGTCGCCGACGGTTGCCACCCGCAGACCGTCGCCGTCGTCCGCACCCGCGCCGAGGCCATCGGCGTCGAGGCCGTCGAGGGCGGGCTCGACTCGCTCGAGCGGGGCGGCGTGTGCGGCGTGCTCGTCCAGTACCCCGCCAGCGACGGGCGGATCGAGTGCCTCAAGGCGCTCTCCGCGCGGGCGCACGACGCCGGGGCCCTCGTCGTCGCCGCGACCGACCTGCTCGCGCTGACGCTCCTGGCCCCGCCGGGGGAGTGGGGCGCCGACATCGCCGTGGGAAGCGCCCAGCGCTTCGGCGTGCCCATGGGCTTCGGTGGCCCGCACGCCGGGTTCATCGCCACGCGCGCCGAGCACGCGCGCCGCCTGCCGGGCCGCATCATCGGTGTCTCCAGGGACGCCCGCGGCAACACCGCCTTCCGCATGGCGATCCAGACCCGCGAGCAGCACATCAAGCGCGAGAAGGCCACCAGCAACATCTGCACCGCCCAGGCGCTGCTGGCGATCATGGCCGCCATGTACGCCGTCTACCACGGGCCCGAGGGGCTCACCGCGATCGCGCGCCGGATCCACGGCGCCACCCAGACCCTCCGCGCCGGCCTCCTGGCCCAGGGGCACGCCATCGACGGGCACGCCGTCTTCGACACGCTCCGCGTCCGCCCCAGGGGCCGGACCGCGGCCCAGGTCGCCGACGCCGCCCTCGCCCTCGGCATCAACCTCCGGCTCATGGGCGACGGCTCCCTCTGCGTCGCGCTCGACGAGACGGTCAGCGAGCGCGACCTGTGCGACCTGCTCGCGGCGTTCGGCGGCGGGAAGGAAGACCTGACCGCGCTCGCCCCCCGCGCCGACATCCCCCATCCGTTCCCCCGCACCACCCCCTTCCTCACCCACCCCGTCTTCAACACCTACCACAGCGAGACCGAGATGCTCCGCTACATCTTCTCGCTGCAGGAGCGCGACCTCTCGCTGGCCCACAGCATGATCGCCCTCGGGTCGTGCACCATGAAGCTCAACGCCGCGAGCCAGATGCTCCCGGTCACCTGGCCCGAGTTCGCCCACCTCCACCCCTTCGCCCCCGCCGACCAGACCGCAGGCTACCGCGCCATGTTCGCCGATCTGGAGTCGTGGCTCGCCGAGATCACCGGCTTCGCCGCCGTGTCGCTCCAGCCCAACGCCGGCTCGCAGGGCGAACTGGCCGGGCTGCTCGTCATCCGCGCCTACCTCGACTCGCTGGGCCGGGGCCGGCGCGACGTCTGCCTCATCCCCGACTCGGCCCACGGCACCAACCCCGCCAGCGCCGTCGTCGCCGGCCTGCGCGTCGTCCCCGTCGCCTGCGACACCAGGGGCAACATCGACCTGGGCGACCTCCGCGCCAAGGCCGAGCAGCACCGCGACCGACTCGCCTGCATCATGGTCACCTACCCCTCGACCCACGGCGTGTTCGAGGAGGGCATCCGCGAACTCTGCTCCATCGTGCACGAGCACGGCGGGCAGGTCTACATGGACGGCGCCAACATGAACGCCCAGGTCGGCCTCACCAGCCCCGGGCACATCGGCGCCGACGTCTGTCACCTCAACCTCCACAAGACCTTCTGCATCCCCCACGGCGGGGGCGGGCCCGGCGTGGGCCCCATCGGCGTCGCCAGGCACCTGGCCCCCTTCCTCCCGGGGCACCCCGTCGTCTCCCCCTTCGCCGTCTCCGAAACCTCCCGCGCCGGGCGCGGCGCCCCCGACGCGGGCTCCAGGCCCATCGGCGCCATCAGCGCCGCCCCCTGGGGCAGCGCCGGCATCCTCCCCATCTCCTGGGTCTACATCGCGCTCATGGGCGGCGATGCGCTCCGCCGCGCCTCGCAGGTCGCCATCCTCAACGCCAACTACATGGCCAAGCGGCTCGATCCCCACTTCCCCGTGCTCTACACGGGCCGCAACGGACGCTGCGCCCACGAGTTCATCGCCGACTGCCGCGCCTTCGAGAAGTCCGCGGGCGTGAAGGTCGAGGACATCGCCAAGCGCCTCATGGACTACGGCTTCCACGCCCCCACCATGAGCTTCCCCGTCCCCGGCACGCTCATGATCGAGCCCACCGAGAGCGAGCCCAAGGGCGAGCTCGACCGCTTCTGCGAGGCGATGATCTCGATCCGCGCCGAGATCCGCGCCATCGAGGAGGGGCGGATGGACCGGTCCGACAACCCGCTCAAGCACGCCCCGCACCCCATCGCCGCCGTCGCCGACGACGTCTGGGGGCACGCCTACACCCGCGAGCAGGCCGCCTACCCCCTGCCCTGGCTCCGGCGCCGCAAGTTCTGGCCCAGCGTCGCCCGCATCGACAACGCCTACGGCGACCGCAACCTCGTCTGCGCCTGCCCCCCCATGAGCGAATACGGCGCCTGATCCGCGCTCCCGCCCATTCGACGCTGCGCCCACGCCCGGGATGAGCAGTCCGCGACGAACCCCGGGATCATGCGCCCGCGAGAGGTCCCGACCCAAGGGCGCTACGCCCCGCCCCGCGCCCCGCGACGAACCCGCTCGCCCAGGCCCACTGGAAGTTGAACCCGCCGATCCGACCGTCCACGTCCAGGACCTCGCCGCACAGGTGCAGCCCCGGGCACACCCGCGATTCCAGCGTGTCGAGCCTCAGCTCCGAGAGCGGGACGCCCCCCGCCGTGCACTCCGCGAACGCGAAGCCGCGGTCGCCCGTCACGGGCACCGGCATCTCGGCGACCAGCGTCGCCAGCCGCCGCCTCGCCTCGCGCGGCACGGACCGGGCGACCGTCCCCGGCGCCACGCCCGCCACCCCGCAGATCCCCCCCGCCAGCCGCTCGGGAACCCACGCCCTGAGCACCACGAGCACCGACGCCCCACCCGCCGCGACCAGCGCCCCGGCGATCGAGTCGGGTGTGTGTCCGGGGGCCCAGTCGATCACCAGGCGCGCGCCGGGGTCGTCCGCCCGGGCCGCCGCCAGGTGTCGGCTGATGTTCATCGGGGCCGGTCCCGAAAGCCCGAAATGCGCGCACAGCACCGCGCCCGTCCACCGCTCCAGCCTCTTGCCGGTGCCGCTGCGCACCTCCAGCGTCGCGTCGCACGACACGCCCGACAGCCCCTTGAGCATCGCGCCGATCGGCTCGTCCGACAGCGTGAGCGGCACGAGGGCCGGAAAAACCCGCGGCGTGATCGAGTGCCCCAGCGCCTGTGCGATCGCGTACCCACCGCCGTCCGACCCGCTCTTGGGCAGCGCCTTGCCGCCCGTCGCCAGGATCACACGCCGCGCCCGCGACTCCCCGCCCTCGTCGGCGAGCACGAACCCGCCCTCCGCCGCGCTCACCCCGCTCACCCGGCACGGGAACCGCAGCTCGACGCCCAGCCGGGCGCACTCACCCAGCAGCGCCCCGAGCACCCGGCCGGCGTCGTCGCTCACGGGGAAGAGCTTGCCCGTCTCCTCGCGCTTGAGCTCGACGCCCAGCCCGCGGAAGAACCCCACCGTCTCCGCGACGCCGAACCGCGACAGCACCTTGCGGATCGCCGGGCGCGTCGAGCCGCAGAAGTCGCGCTCGTCCACGCGCTCGTGCGTGACGTTGCAGCGCCCGCCCCCCGCGACCAGGATCTTGAGCCCGAGCCGCCGGGCCCCGTCGAACGCGACGACACGCGCCCCCGCCCGCGCCGCCTGGATCGCCGCCATCAGCCCCGCCGCCCCGGCCCCCACCACCGCGATGTCGATCCGCTCGCGCACGCCCCACGGTACGGCGAGCGGGTGCACACCGCCCCCAGACGCTCGCCCCGCTCCCGTGCCTCGTGCCTCAGCACCCGCCGTTGAACAGGTTCATGTACGCCAGGAAGTCGTTGAAGTCGATCGTCCCGTCCCCGTTGAAGTCAGCGCGGGGGTCGCCCGCGTTGAAGAGGTTGAGAAAGGCGAGCAAGTCGTTGAAGTCGACGACGCCGTCGCCCGTCAGGTCCGCCGGGCAGGGGATGGGCACTCCCGTCGCCCGCACCGTCTGCGTCCCCGCGAAGGTGCTCGAGATCGACTCGAGCACCAGGTCGAGCAGCACGTTGGCGGTGACGCCGGTCGTCGCCGTGGGGAGCGCCAGCGGCATCTGCGGCAGGGCCTGGTTCAGCGCCTGCGCGTCCGAAAAGTCAATCGGGCGCGACCCCGCGATCGTGGCGCCCCCGGGCGTGATGGTCAGCACCCCCTCGATCGGCAGCACCGTCGGGGCCCCGGGGATCGAGAAGGGCTGCCCCAGGAACGACCCCTCCGCCGTGATCTCCACGATCGGCAGCAGCAGAGTGTCGTAGGTGTCCGGCCCCGTCTGGACGAGCGTCCCCGGGCCCTGCGAGCCCACCTGCGTCAGCGTCATCGCCGTCACGTCCGCCTCGCCCAGCGGGATCGGCAGCGGGATGCCCAGGTACGTGAACGTCGGATTCCGCGTGCGGAAGGTCTGGAACGAAAGCGTGACGGTCAGCGGCAGGCGGATTGTCCGCCCGCCCAGGAGGTCCGCCGAGTAGTTGCTGATCTCCGCCGTCCCGCCCGCCACGTCCAGCCGAACGTCGAACGTGCCCGTCGAGTCGGTGTTGATCCGCCCGCCGAAGCTCACGTCCACCGTCGTGGGCACCGCGACGTTCTCCGTGGCCCCGAACGTGCCGAAGAGCCCCGGCTTGGTCCGCGTTCCCTCCGGGTTGGTCTTGGCGTCGTAGTCGCCGATGAGCGTCCCGGCGGTGTCGCCGCGCACGCTCAACTGCGCGTCGATGCCGCTCACGCTTCGATCCAGCGTAAAGCGGAGCGGCTGCCCCGCGGCGACGGCGCACAGCCCGATCGCCGCCACGATGGTCATGTGTGTCCGGAACATGCGGTGCTCCATCCCCGGTCGTTGATGGGGAGGATACCACAGGTCGGCAACCCCACAATGCCCTGAGCGCCACGGCGGCCTTTGGACCGGCCGGGGGCGGGCAAGCCGGCAGAACCGCCGCCCCGGCCCCCCCATGGGCATGGGGCCTGTTATCGGGCCAGGTCAGTCGGAGGCGAACGCCCGGCGAGCCGACTGCCGCCTGGCCGTCGTCAGCCACTTCGAGCCAAACCCGGTCGCTCGGCGGATGGCACGGGTTCACTCTCAGGCGCGATCGAGACCACCCGCCGTTCCAGCCGCGCCGTCAGACCCTGGCGTGCCATCGTTGACGCAGCAGGGCCAGGTCGGCGCCGCACTCGGGGCAGGTTCGGCAGTCGGGGGTCGCGATGGGGTACAGGCAGTTGTCGCACAACATGAACGCCGCGCGTCTCGCCCGCCGAGCCACGAGCCGGCGACGCATGAGAATGACGATTCCGGGAATCCGATGCACCGCCGCGGCCGCGAGCGAGATCGCCAGCCAACCCGCACCCACGCGCCGGGTCTCTTCCACGCACGCCAACGCCGCCCACGTTGCAGCCAGCGCGACCAAGGGCCCCAGCATGGCCGCGACACCCCATCGAGCCTGCCTCTCCATGATCCGCGCTCTCAGTGCCACCTCGGTTCAGTGCTGAATGATGATCACCCCGCAGCCGCGCACGCACGCCATGATGGCATTGACCCGGATTCCCCAGATGGGAACTCGCGTTCCGGTATCATGGCGCAGCGTTTGACCGCGGGAGTACAGGCTTCTTTGCACGATCGGACACGGACGCCCGGAGGGTCCGATGGGTGAAGGCACAAGGGACGCCCTGCGGGTCGGTCTCGACGGCAGCCTGAAGCTCGAGTTCCACGGCGCCTGACGGACGTTGGGGCGACCAGCGACGCGGGGCTCCTGGCCTACCGCGAACCCGATGACGCCCTGGATCTGACCGCATCGGCGCCGGGTCTGCTCCGCGACCGGCGGACCGGGAAGAACACGCAGCACACGATGACCGCGCTGCGCCAGTCGGTCTACAGCCGCCAGGCGGGGTCCGAGGATACCAACGACGCGGGCGCGCGACTTCACTCGGCGCGAAGAAGAACGTGTTCGATGCCGCGTGATCGGCCTCCGACCTACCACACCAGCCCTTGCACGCGCCAGCCCGTCCGCGCGCCGCGCCAGCCCTCCCGCGCCGCGCGTTCGGCCTCGAACGGCCTTCGTTGACCCTTGAACGGTGCGCGTCGAGCCTTCGACGATCGCCGTAGACCCTTCCACGCGCCGCGCCGACCCTTCGCCGTGAAGCGTCGGACCCTCAATGCCGACGATCGAACCCGCTGCGGCCAGCATCGCCCGTGCGAGTCCGGGCGTCAATGACCCGCTGATGCCTGGGCAAGGGGATGCCCATTCCTCCGGCTCCTCCATACCCAGAAACGTGAGCTACCTCGAAGGTCTCGCGAGGATGACGGCGACAGTTCCGTACGCCGGGCCATCAAGGGCTCCGAACTCATGCTCGATGTCGATCTGTGGCCCAAGCTTGCTCGCCCACCAACCGTCGTGAAGTTGGCGTGCGGCGTGCGTGGGCTTGTCGTTACCATCAGCATAGATGGCGATCTTCTGTTTGCTTCGTTCCAAGGTTGCGTCGGAGCGTTCCGAGTAGCCTCGGAGCCCATATGCCTGCACGAACGCCTCGATGGTTTCTTCTCGCTGTACACCTGGCGGCCAATAGTGTTGGCCCATCGGGTCGGGCCACCACCAATAGTACGTGTCTTCGGCCGCCCACGCGATGCAGTTGTAGCCTTCGTCGTATGGGCTGGTGGGGCGACTGTTCGCCTCAGTGAGATTGGGAAAGGGTACTTGCATCGCACGCACCAAGTCCTGGAACTTCATGCACGAACGAGACCCTTGGTCTCGCCCCATCGAAGCCAAGCGCTCTTCATCTTCTTGACCGAGCCACGGTCACGCGGCACGACGGGATCTTCATTCGAGATGGCCTTCAAAGCCCAGTACCAATGGCCTGAGTTCTGCCGAAGATCCTCCAGGATCAGGGGGAGCGCTTCGGCACCCATGCCGATGATCGCCTGATACGCTGGGTTCATGGCGATTGCCGTTGTCGACGAAAGCCACTGGGTTTCAGCCCGCCACTGCTGCGCAAGAGACCGGAAGCGATCGCGGCGATGATCCCGCCTGTTGGAAGCCGGGAGAGCGTAGTAGTCGGTGAGATCGTCGAGTTGACGCTGGAGTTGTACGGACTGCGCGCTCGCACCCATGGCCGTCACGGCAAGCAGCAAGTTCGCCGAGAGAACAAGCGTTGGGGTGTCTCGAATTGTTGGCGCCCGCGGCGCCGGAGATGATGTGGTCATTTGAATCGCTCCAAGGCCGCTTCAGTGAAGCTCCCAAAGAACAGACGGTTCTTCACCTCTCGAAGGCCATCGAACCTTCCCCACATTTCACTTTCGGCAATACCTTGCGGTTGCTCCGAAAAGGCGTCGAGGTCGAGTATGCAATCGGTGCTGTTTCCTTCGAACGACTGTGTCAGGATGGCGACCGCATTGTGTTCTTCAAAGGGGATGACCACACGTAGCAGGTAGCCGGCGACGGACTGCGGAAGGGTCGGCCCGATGACGAAGTTGGTCAGAAAAGTCTTCTCAAACGACTCGCCAATGGGTAACTGAACGCGATTGATGAAACGTGAGGCGATGCGAACGATCCTCGTCGGCTTCACGGCCTCAGCGTATTTGGCCCAGAGCGCCGACGCCTTGACCTTGAGTTCGTCCCAAGTGCCATACGGCTGCAATCGTGACAATGTGAAGCCATCGAGACGGAACTGGACCACCCATCTCTCGTCGGTCGAGCGAAGAAGGAAACCGCGCGGTTCGTCGACAGCGGTCGAGATGCTGGGCGACGCCGGCGGCCCCAGACTGATCTGACCGGCCCAGCGCCAGAGTTCCATCCTCGAGGGGAACTCGGCAGCCATCTCCTCGCAGGCAGCCTTCAGCGCAGCGGTCATCGCTTCTGCTGACCTCTCGATCCGGATGTCGATCAAGCCCTCAACGATGGGGGCTTTGGTGAGACTGGGCCAGCTGCTCGTAGTCATCGCGGTGGGATCCGGATCGGTTACTGCTAGTGTACATGAAACGGTAGGCGACCGTGCCAGCGGCAGGGTGGGACGGGTACAGGTCGCCCCTGCGGGGAGTCTGGGCCGTGGAAGCGGTGGCCCCGGGAGAGTGTTCTCGCTCGCCGAGTTGCGCGAATCCGAGTTGGCGAGGATTGTTCGTGACGCCGGCTCGCGCGGCGCCACGCCCGAGCGCACGCCCCCCGTCCCTCCGCGAGTGCCAGGAACGGCGCGACCTCGGATTCATCGAGTGTCTCGACAACGACGGGACCTATCGCTTGCGTTGAGCCGCGCCGCCGCGGCCTTCGCCGCCCCGGAGGTGTACGAGTTCCTGGAGAAGGAGGGCTGCCTGTGCGCCAACCGGCTCCCGGCCAACGAGGTGCTCCGGCGGGAGATCGCGTACCTCCTGACCCGCCCGGTGGGCCGTCCGCCGCAGCGGCCGATCATCTTTTGCGACAGCGTCGCGTACCGGGCCGCCAGCGGGAGCACGTCCCGCCGCGTGGTGGCGAAGGTGGAGTGGCACGCGGGCGAGCTGTTCTTGCGCGTCGCCTTCATCGTGACCAACCTGCGCCGGGACGAGGAGGATGTCGTGCGGTTCTACAACGGGCGCGGGACCGCCGAGCAGTGGATCAAGGAGGGCAAGAACGCCGTGAAGTGGACGCGGCTCTCCTGCCACGACTTCGCCGACAACCACGCGCGGCTGCAACTCTTCGCCCCCCCACCCGGCGCACAACCTCGGGAACTTCCTTCGTCGGCTGGCGCTGCCCGCGGGCGTGGCACTCTGGGGGGGGCCATCCCGCGGTACGCTCCCGCTCGATGGCCCACGGTGGTCGTGGGCGGAAGAGTCAAACGGCGAATCCCGGCTTGGGTCGCGTCCCGAGCCTGCTCGGCGCCCACGAACCGCCGGGCC
>VGXM01000040.1 GCA_016873295.1 Phycisphaerae bacterium | reverse complement strand
CGCCCGCTGCTCCTTGCGCACGAAGCAGTCGTCGAACCTCCGCAGCAACCCCTCCAACTCCGGCACCAGAGATACCAGCGAAGCGGCTTCCATGCCGACGCTCCTTCAACCCCACCCGCCCCAAGACTCCATCGTCCGCATGGCTCCAACTTCTTGAGCAAATCTGGCGTTGTGGTGCTGAGGCGTGACCGGCCTCCGGCCGGTGTTGGTGGTGGGGGCCCAGTGCACACCGGCCTGAGGGCGGTGCCGCTGGCGGTCAGGCGAGCCAACGCCCGCCGTCGACGCGCACGACCTCGCCGGTGACGTAGGCGGCCTCCAAGGCGAGCCAGCGGACGGCGTTGGCGGCGTCGGCGGGGGTGCCGGCGCGGGCCAGCGGGACGCGGGACAGGCAGGCCCGGCGGGAGGCCTCGTCGGACTCGTGCCCGGACTCGGGCCACGCGACCACGCCCGGCGCCACCGCGTTCACGCGGACCGCGGGGGCCAGGTCGCGGGCCAGCGAGCGGACCATCTCGACGAGGGCGGCCTTGCTCATGGCGTAGGCGGCGAAGTCGCGCCGGGGCCGACCCAGCGCGTGCACGTCGGCCAAGGCGACGATCGAGCCGCCCGCGGGCAGCGGCGAGCGGGCCAGGAGCGGCGCCAGCCGACGCGAGAGCAGGAGCGGGGCGAGGGCGTTGACGCGGAAGTGGTCGAGGGCCTGCTCGGCGGTGAGCGTCGCCGGCGGCGAGGGGGAGTAGGCCGAGGCGTTGTGAACCAGGACGTCCAGGCGCTGGAGGTCGGCGGCAAGCTCCTCCGCGCGGCGTTCGACCCGCGCCGTGTCCGCCAGGTCCAGGCGTTCGAGGCGGATGTCGGCGCCGCCCGCCCTCAAACCCCCGGCCAGGGCTTCCGCCTCGGCGCCGCTCTCCCTGTAGGTGATGACCAGGTCGCACCCGGCGCGGGCCAGTTCGCGGGCGATGGCGGCTCCGACGCGGCGGGCGCCGGCGGTGACCATCGCGACGGGCCGCGCGCTCACCGGGGCCCCCCGTCGGGCTCGCGCAGGCCCTCGTCGTCGGTGGGGGGGACTTCGAGCCGGCGACCGGACTCGGCCCAGGCGTCGGTGTAGCGGGTGCGGTGCCCGCGCCCGGCCTGGTCGCGGAGGCGCCTCCCGCGGCGCAGGACGGCGAGCAGCCAGACGCACAGGACCGCCACCACGCCCATCGACACCAGCAGGAGCGCCAGCCCGAGGCTTTGGCCGGCGGCCTTCCTGGGCGTGGGGGGCGGGGCGGATTGCACGGCGACGGCGAAGTGCACGGGGGACTGTATCGGAGCGCTGCGAGGACGGGAATCGGGGCGGGCGGGCCTATACTCGACGCCCCCGGGCGGGGCGGGCACGACCCATGCACTTCGACTCCCACCAGACCGTGATTGACGACCTCGAGGCGCGGATCACAACCATCCGCGACTCTCTTTAACTACGCGGGCAAGCGGGAGCAGCTCAAGGCGCTCGAAGGGCGGCTGTCGGCCGAGGGCTTCTGGGACAACCAGGCCCAGGCGCGCAAGGTGGTGGGCGAGGTCAAGACGCTCAAGGCGCAGATCGAACCGCTCGCGGCCCTGATGGCCGAGTTCGAGGACGCCAAGGTGGCGTACGAGATGGCCCGCGAGGCGGGGGACAAGGACCTGCTCGCCGAGGCCGACGGGAGCCTCTTCCACCTGCGCGGCAGGATGGAGAAGGTGGAGCTGCAGTCGCTGCTCTCCGGGCGGCACGACCATCGCAACTGCTTCCTGACGATCGCGTCGGGCGTGGGGGGCACGGAGGCCAACGACTGGACGGAGATGCTCTTCCGCATGTACCTGTTCTATTGCGAGAAGATGGGGTGGGAGCTGGAGGAGATCGACAGGAGCTTCGGCGCCGAGGCGGGGCTGGATTACGTGGTGCTGCACGTCAAGGGGCCGTACGCCTTCGGGTACCTGTCGTGCGAGCGGGGGACGCACCGGCTGGCGCGGGTCTCGCCGTTCAACGCGCAGGCCAAGAGGCAGACGAGCTTCGCGACGGTGGAGGTGACGCCCGAGATCGAGGAGACGGAGGTCGAGATCCCCGAGAAGGACATCGAGGTGATCGCGTTCGTGCGGGCGTCCGGGCCCGGCGGGCAGAACGTGAACAAGGTGGCCAGCGCCATCCGCGTGGTGCACAAGCCCACGGGCTTCCAGGTGGTCGCGAGCACCTACCGCGACCAGGGGCAGAACAAGCGCCAGGCGCTCTCGATCCTCCAGGCCCGGCTCCAGCAGATGGAGGACGAGCGCCGCGAGGCCGAGATCAACGCCGCGACGGGCGGGGCCGTGGAACGCGGCTGGGGCACCCAGATCCGCTCCTACGTCTTCTACGACAACCGCGTCAAGGACCACCGCACCGGGCACGAGCGCAGCGACTACGAAACGGTGCTCCGCGGCGACATCCAGGGCTTCATCGACGCCGAGTTGAAGCGTCGGCGCTCGGAGCGGGAGAGGGTCAAGTCCTGACGCGGGTGGGGGTGGGGCGTGGTGAAACTCAAGCCCGAGTGGGGGAACCTGGTCATGGGGCTGGCGATCGTCGCGGCCCTGTGGTTCCTGATGGGGCTGCACGTCTACCTGGCGATCGCGCTCACGGTCGTGACGGCGGCGTCGGCGCTGGTGGGGGGCGTGGCGGGGAGCGTGATCTGGGGCATCGGGCTCATCGGGATCGCCGGACTGGCCTGGCTGCACTTTGGCGCCCAGCGCCTGGCGATCGTGCTCGCCATCATCGGCGTGATCTACCTGGCCCTGTCGGCGGCAAGGAAGCAGGGCTGAGCGACGGTCGACCAGGGGTCTTTCGCTCTGTTGAACCCCCCCAACCCCACGTCGATTCTGAGCGAATCTGCGAGCGAGGGCCCGGGTCGTCAGGCTCCGGCGGCCCGGGTGGGACAGGCGCCCCGCCGGTCCTCGGCCGCCGTGCCGCGACTCTTCGGCTCCGCGATCAGTCGTGCGCCTCCGCCGGGCACGGCTGTGCCCCCGGCGGCACAGTCGTGGACCGGCATTCACGATACGAATGTCAACTATTCTCGAGCGGTCGTCTCCGCGGCCCGGCGGCATGACCGATCGCGGGAACCACGTGTTGCCGATGCGGTCGCTCGAGGGTACCTTGGGGCATGGACTTCTCCAAGGCGCTGATCGCGATCGACGGCAGCCCGCACAGCGAGCACGCGCTCGAGGTGGGGCTGGCGTTGGCGCGCAAGCTCGGCGCGGAGGTGGGGCTGGTGACCGTGGTCGACCCGGCCCCCGCCGTGACGCTCGAGGCCGGGGCCCCCAGCGTCGACATCCTGACCATGCTGCGCCAGGAGGCGGTGCAGTGCCTGGAGAAGGCCAGGGCCGCCGCGGCGGGCCTGAGGGTCTCGACGCACCAGCGCGAGGGCGCTCCCGCGCCGGAGATCCTGCACGCCGCCACGCAGTGGGGGGCCTCGATCATCGTGGTCGGGAGCCACGGCCGGACCGGGCTCAGCCGACTGTTCATGGGCTCGACGGCGGAGAACGTCGCGCGTCACGCCGACGTGCCCGTGCTCGTGACCCGCCTGGCGGGCGCCAAGGGCTGAGAGGCCTTCGGCCCCGCGCCGGTCAGCGGCTGGACCCCCAGGATCCAGCCCTCGGCGGCGGCATCCGGGTCGTCGGGGGCGGAGAGCAGCGTCGCCTGGTCGTCGGCGTCGAGCACTTCGTCGCGGGCCGCGGCGACCTGTCGGGCGTCCTTGATCTCGAAGGGCTGGCGGGCGTGCTCGCCCAGGCTGGGCCAGATCTCCGCGAACACCACCGCGTCGGCGGGGATGGAGCCCGTCTCGAAGGGCCAGAGGAGCGCCCGGGCCGCGAGGCGACGGTCCGCCAGCATCCGGTGCACGCACGCGAGCCCCAGGAGCGTCTGCGACCCCACGCTGCCCACGCCCGCGAGCTTGAACGCCGACTGCGGCGGCAGGCCCCACGATCGCAGCAGGCGCTCGACGGCGCGGTACTCGCCCAGGCGACACGATCGCGGCTTGGTGGGCGTCAGGTCGGCGAGCACGCGCCCGCGCGGGTGCCCCCAGAAGGGGGCCTGCCCGGGGCCGTGCGCGCGCTCGAGGCGCCGGTTGAGTTCGGCCGCGGCTTCGAAGCGCGTGTTCGCGCCGTCGGGCCCGTCCTCGATCAGCTCGGCGAGCAGTCGGCAGAGCCGGCGCCCGACGGGGAGGCCTGCCTCGCGCGGATACCCGAAGGGGAAGTCCATGCCCACGAGCACGCGACCCGGGCACGACGCGGCCAGGTCGACGATCCGTTCCTGCGCCTCCAGGCGGGTGCGGAGATACTCCGGTTGGCATCGCTGGGCGCGATCTCCGCACGCCAGCCAGCAGCGATCGGGCGACGGGCGGGTCGGGCCCACGGCCGAGGACGCGGACCAGTCCACCATGACGACGCGGTCGAACATCGCCGGGACGGTACGGCGGGGCGCGGGCCTCAGCCCTCGCGGACGCCGGTGAAGACGGGCACGGCGGGCCCGGTCATGAGCACCCGTCCCGATCGCGGGTCCCACTCGACCTCGAGCGGGCCGCCCGGGAGTTCGACCGTGGCTCGGCGCTCGAGCCTGTGCGTCAGCACGCCGGCGACGAGCGTCGCGCAGGCGCCGGTGCCGCAGGCCCGCGTGAGGCCCGCGCCCCGCTCCCACGTGCGGAGGCGGGCCCGATCGGACGAGAGGACCTGCGCGACCTGGACGTTGACCCGGCGAGGGAAGCGGGGGTGATGCTCGACCATCGGGCCCACGCGGGCCAGGTCGACCGCGTCGGCGTCGTCGACGAAGAACACGACGTGCGGGTTTCCCATCGAGACGCAGGTCATGCGGGCCCCCGGCGCGATCGCTCCGACCGGCTCGGCGTCGATCACGCGGGGCGTTTCGGCCAGGACCGGGATGGCGTCGGCGTCGAGCGCGGGCGGGCCCATGTCCACGGTCGCCAGGAACGGGCCGGAGGTCGAGCAGCGCACGTCGGTCGGGCCGCGGGGGGTGTGCAGGCGGACACGCGTGGGGTCGGCCCCGTGGTGCTCGACGAGGTGGCGAGCCACGCACCGCAGCCCGTTGCCGCACACCCCGCCGTCGGACCCGTCGGCGTTGATGACGGCGACGCGCGCGTCGGCGTCCGGCGTGGCCGCCACGACGAGCAGCCCGTCGGCGCCCACGCCCGCGTGCCGATCGCACCAGGACGGGGCCAGCCCGGGCCAGTCGAGGTCCAGGAGCGCGGGGGTCCGGATCGCGTCGAGGAGGACCAGGTCGTTCCCCAGCCCGTGGTACTTGGAGAAGGGGACGGGGTTCACGCCCCCTCCACGAGGTCGCAGTACGAGCGGGCGACGGGCTCGCCCAGCGCGGGGGCGAAGGCCTCGCGGAGGCGGGCGAGCGCGGCCCGGCAGGCCCGCTCGTCGTGCCCGCCCCCCACCTGGGCCTCGAACTCCAGGAACGTGCCCAGCCCCTCGACCTCGTCGAGGTGGATCCGCACGTTCTCGATCAGGAACAACTCGCGCGCCTTGCGGACGATGGCCCGGACCGGGATCTCGCTCCGCCCGAAGCGCTCGAGGAACTCGCCCTCGGCGAAGACCGCGAAGTCGCTGGGACGGGCCGCGGCGGAGTCGGGACGCTCGTAGCGGATGTACTCGACCGCCTCGCCCGGGCACTCGCGCTTCTTGAGCCGCCCGGCGGGCACGCTGTAGTACGTGTCGGTCTGCTCGAAGCGACCCACGCGGACCGCTCCGAGCGCGGCGCAGATGCCCCGCGCCAGCGGCAGGTCCCTCAACTCGGCCTTGAACTCGATGTTGCGCATGGGGGTCAGGGGGGCGCCGCGCCCATTCTCTTGAGCTCCTTGAGCAGCCGGGGCTCGTCCCAAGCCTCGATCCCCAGCTCGCGGGCCTTGTCGAGTTTGGACCCGGGCGAGGCGCCAACCACCAGCAGCGTCGTCTTGCCCGAGACGGAGTCGGTCACCTTGGCGCCGAGGAGCTCGAGCACGCCCTTGAGGTCGTCGCGCTCGAAGTGTTCGAGCGTGCCGGTGATGACGACCGTCCGCCCGGCCATCGGCCCTTCGCCGCCCCGCGCCGAGGGGGGCCGGTAGTCGTGGCTCGACAGGTCGACGCCCAGGGCCGCCAGGTCGCGGAAGGTCTTGCGGGCCTGGGGTGAGTGGAGGTAGGCGTAGACCGCGGGGGCGGTGTCGAGCCCGAGCCCGGTCTCCTCGCGCGCGCCGGTCTTCTCGGGCAGACCCCAAGCGCGGGCCTCGGCGTCGTTGAGCGTCTTGGGGCGCAGCCGCGGCTCCGGGGCGGCGAGCAGGTCGTCCAGGTCCTTGAACTGGCGGGCCAGGGCCCTGGCGGTGGCGTCGCCCACGTGCCGGATGCCCATGCCCGCCAGCACCCGCGCCAGCCCGCGCGACTTGGCCCGCTCGATCCCCTCGAGCAGGTTGTCCACCTTCTTCTCGCCCATGCGCTCCAGCGCGAGCAGCCGGTCGCGGTGCTCGCGCAGGCGGAAGACGTCGGCGAAGGCGTCGAGCGGGATCGCCCCGGCCGCCCGGATCTGGTCCACCGTCTTCTCGCCCAGGCCCTCGATGTCCATCTGCTTGCGTCCGGCGAACCAGATCAGCTTCTCGCGGACCTGGGCCGGGCACTCCGGGTTCACGCAGCGGCGGGCGGTCTCGAGCGCCGGATCGCCCGCGGCCTCGGGGGGCTCGACCTCGACGGGGCCGGAGCACACGGGGCAGCGGTCCGGGGGCTCGATGGGCCGCGCGCCGCGGGAGCGTTCGGACAGGAGGACCCCCACGACCTGCGGGATGACCTCGCCCGCCTTCTCGACGTACACCGTGTCGCCCACGCGGATGTCGGTGCGCTCGCCGGAGCCGTCGAGGCCGCGGCCCGTGTCGGCCACGGCGTCGCGCACGCGCCCGTAGTTGTGCAGCGTCGCGTGCCGCACGGTGGTGCCGGCCAGGACCACCGGCTCCATGGCCGCCCGGGGCGTGATCTTGCCGGTCTTGCCCACCTGGTGATCGACGCGGAGCAGCCGCGTCACCGAGCGCTGGGCGGCGTACTTGTACGCCACGATCCAGCGCGGGCTCTTGGCCGTCACCCCCAGGCGACGCTGCTGATCGAAGCGGTCGAGGCGCACCACCACGCCGTCGACCGCGTAGTCGAGCGAGGCCCGCGCGCCCTCGAAGTCGGCGATGAACGCGAGGGTTTCGTCGATGGACCCGAACCGGGCCGCGTGCGGGCTGACCGGCACGCCCAGGGCCCGGAGCTTCTCCAGGTAGTCCCAGTGAGACTCGGCGAAGCCGTCGCTCACCTCGCCCCGCCCCCAGGCGCTGAACGCCAGGCGACGCGGGGCGATGAGGGCCGGGTCGAGCTGCTTGAGCGTGCCCGCCGCGGCGTTGCGGGGGTTCATGAACAGGTCCTCGCCCTCGCGCTCGCGCCGGGCGTTGACGCGGGCGAACTCCTTGAGCGGGAAGTACACCTCGCCGCGGACTTCGAGGACGCGGGGCGGCCCGGGCGTGCGCCGGGCGCCGCCCGGTTCGAGCACGAGCGGGATGGCGCGGATGGCGCGGGCGGCGTGGGTGACGTCGTCGCCCCTGGCGCCGTCGCCCCGGGTGACGGCCCGGGCCAGCCGCCCCTGCTCGTACCGCAGCGTGAGCGCCACACCGTCGATCTTGGGGTCGCAGACGAAGGCCACCTCGCCCCGCTCGAACAGCCCGTCGCCGCCCAGCCCGCGCGAGCACCGCTCGGCCCAGTCGCGGAGGCCCTGGGCGTCGTAGGTGTTGTCGATGGAGAGCATGGGGACGGCGTGGGCGACCGTCCTGAACCCCTCGATGGGCTCGCCGCCGACGCGCTGCGTCGGGCTGTCGGGATCGGCCAGCTCGGGGTGGGCGGCCTCGAGCTCGCCCAACTCCTGGAGCAGGCGGTCGTACTCGGCGTCCGACATGATGGGCTCGGTGTCGACGTAGTAGGCCCGGTTGGCCCTGTGCAGCAGGGCGCGGAGGCGGGCGGCGCGATCGGCGGGCGACGGGGGCATGCTCGTGCCGGATGGTACTTCGGGACGGACCGCGGCGGGCCGGGCCTGTACCATGACCGCATGACCGCCCGCCCCATCGACGGCAACGCGCTGGCGCAGCAGATCCGCACGCAGATCGCCCGGCGCGCCGAGGCGGTGCGGGGACGGGGCGGGTGCGTGCGCCTCGACGCCGTGCTCGTCGACTCGGGCGACAGCGCCGCCCGCGTCTACGCCGACAACCAGGCCCGCACGTGCGGGAAACTGGGCATCGAGTACCGCCTGCACCCGCTGCACGCGCGGGCCACCTTCGACGACATCGCCGGGCGCGTGCTGCTGCTCAACACCCAGGACGAGGCCACGGCGGTCATGGTCCACCTGCCCCTCCCCGAGGGCGTCGACCCCTACCGCGTCCAGAGCCTCATCGCGCCGGAGAAGGACGTCGAGGGCGTCAACCCCGCCAACATCGGCAACATCGTCTATGGGCGGTCCAGCCTCGCCCCCTGCACCGCCCTGGCCACGCTCAAGATGATCGAGAGCACCGGGATCGGGCTGCGCGGCAAGCGGGCCGTCGTCGTCGGCGCCGGCGACGTCGTCGGCAAGCCCATCGCCGTCCTCCTCATGCGCCACGAGGCCACCGTCGTCTCCTGCAACAAGTTCACGGGGGAGCAGCCGGGAGGGCTCGGGGCCCTGACCCGGACGGCGGACGTGCTCGTGGCGGCGGCGGGCGTGCCCGGGCTGGTCACTGCGGGCATGGTCAAGCCCGGGGCCGTCGTCGTAGACGTCGGCGTCAACCGCGTCAAGGGGCCCGACGGCAAGACCCGCACCGTGGGCGACGTGGCCTTCGCGGAGGTCAACGAGGTTGCCGGGTGGCTCAGCCCGGTCCCCGGCGGCGTCGGTCCCATGACCGTCGCCACGCTGCTCCTCAACGTCGTCGAGGCGGCCGAGCGGGCGGGCATGCGGGTCGGATGACGCGATGTTCGGTGGCGGTACGGTAGCCTGCGGGGATCCCTTGATCACTCCGCGGGGGCAGGGGTGCCGACGGTTCGTCGTTGACTCGGGTGTCCGAGTTCGATTGAATCCCCGGTAGGCGGTGCGGCGTTGCCCGCGCCACGCAAATGGCGGCCGGCGCCAGGAAGGCCCAGATGAATCAGTCGGTCCTCACCCTCGGTCTGTTCCAGAACATCGGACCGTGGGAGGTCATCATCATCGCGGTGGTGGCGTTGCTGCTCTTCGGGCGGCGCCTGCCCGAGGTCGGGCGGAGCCTGGGCAAGGGTATCGTGGAGTTCAAGAAGGGCCTGAAGGACGTGCAGGAGACGGTCGAGCGCGAGGGAGACAAGCCGTCGGGCAACACCTATTCGTACCGCCCGCCCCTGGGCACCGAGTCCCGGACGCAGGCCCCCGTCGAGACCCCGGCCCAGCCCTCGCAGCCCTCGCAGTCCTGACGGCGGACGAACGCGAGCCCGCGCCGCGGGCGGACCGATAGAGCACGCGTGTGCGGGATCTTCGGCATTGTGACGCTGCGATCGGGCGGATTGAGCGAGCCCGACGAGATGGCGTGCCGGCTCCGCGACCTCATGGCCCATCGCGGGCCGGACGGTGCGGGGCTGTGGCGCGACGGCTCGGCCCTGCTGGCGCACCGACGACTGGCCGTGCTCGACCCCAGCGACGCGGGCGCCCAGCCCATGTCGAGCGCCGACGGGCGCTGGGTGGTGGTCTACAGCGGTGAGTTGTACAACGACGCCTCCCTGCGCCGCGAGTTGGCACGCCGGGGCGCCTTGTTCCGCACCTCCTGCGACACCGAGACGCTGGTCGAGGCCCTGTCGGCGTGGGGCGAATCGGCGGTCGACCGCCTCCGCGGCATGTACGCCTTCGGGGCCTACGACCGCGCCGAGCACCGCCTCCTCCTCGCGCGCGACCCGCTGGGCATCAAGCCCCTCTACTGGTGGCGTGGCAGCAGCGCCGGCGCTCCCGTCGTCATCTTCGCCAGCGAGGTCCGCCCGATCGTCGAGCACCCCGCCGTCGAGCGCCGCCCCGACCTCGCCGTCGTCGGGTCCTACCTCACGACCATCCGCACGACGCTGGGCGAGCGCACGCTCTTCGAGGGCGTGCGCACGCTCACGCCCGGGCAGCGCCTGGTGGTGGACCTCTCCGGGGATCGGCTCGCGGTGCGCGCCTCGGACTGGTGGGCGGGCCGCGCGGCGTGGGCGGCGCCGCCTGACGCGGCCGAGGCCGTCGCCCGCGCCGTCGAGGACTCGGTCTCGATCCACCTGCGCTCGGACGTGCCGCTGTGCGCCCTCCTCTCGGGGGGGCTGGACAGCACGATCATCGCCCGCGAGGCGATGGGCCGGGCCGGGTCGCTGCGGACCTTCTGCGCGGGGACGCCTGGCGGCGTAGGCGAGGACCTGGTGCACGCCGAGGTCGCCGCCATGGCCCTGGGCACCCGGCACGCCAGCGTCGTGGTCGACCGCGAGTCGTTCCACGCGGGATGGGGCGGGCTGGTCGAGCGCTACGGGCTGCCGCTGAGCACGCCCAACGAGGTCGCGATCCACGCGGTGGCGGGGGCGATCCGCGAGGCCGGGTGCGTCGTGACCCTCTCGGGCGAAGGGGCCGACGAGCTGTTCGCCGGCTACGAGGGGCCCGTGCGGGCGGCGATCGAGTTCGAGGCCCGCGAGAAGGGCGAAGAGCGCGGGTGGGCGGAGCGGGCGGCCCGGTTCCAGGTCGAATCCAACGCCTGGGTCCCGCCGGCCCTCAAGGAGCGGGTGCTGAACCCCGTCGCCGCCGCCGCCGCCGAGGGCGATTCGCTCCTCTTCGAGCACTACCGAGCGGAGTTCGAGGCGTTGTCGGGCGGGCGGGAGAACCGCGTGCAGGCGCACCTGGCGTTCCATCGGCGCGTCAACCTGGCCGGCCTGCTCCTGCGGCTGGACCAGGCGACCATGGCGGCCAGCGTCGAGGGGCGCACGCCGCTGGCGGACCAGGACCTCTGCCTGCTCGCCGAGTCGTTGCCGCTGGGCGAGAAGTTCCGCGCCGCGGGCGAGGGGTTTGAGACCAAGTCGGCGTTGCGGCGGGCATTCGCGTCGCGGCTGTCGCCCGCCGTTGTCACTCGGCCCAAGGCGAGTTTCCCGCTCCCGTTCCAGGGCTGGCTGGGCGATGCCGCGGGCGCCATCGCCCAGTCCGGCTGGGCCCGCGACCTGTTCACCCCCGGGCTGCTGGGCGCCATCCAATCCGACGCGGGGCGCGTCTGGCAACTGGCATGGCCCGTGCTGAACCTGGCGCGCTGGGGTCGGCGGTGGTGGGGGTGAGCGTGGGCACGCCGTCCTCGCCCGCGTTGACTGGTCTGGGCCGGATCGGGCCGGGCACCTCGCCCGTTGGAGCATGGACCCATGAGAGCACGGACCCTCGTCATCGTCGTCGTCGCCGCCGCCCTGATGTCGGTGGCCGTCACCCTGGTCCTGAAGGCGCTGGGCGTCGACAACCCGGGCGTCGTCGGCGGGGCGGTGGGGGGCGCGGTCGGGGCCTCGATCGGGTACATGGCGGTGTCTCGCTCGGGCAGGAAGCCCTGAGCCCAACCCCGCGGTGGAGGCGATGATCAAGTACGTCCTGCTCTTCGTCGGCTCGGGTCTGGGCGGCGTGCTGCGGTTCTGGCTCGGCGGCGCCGCGCAGGCGTGGTGGGGGCGGTCGTTCCCGGTCGGCACGCTCGCCGTCAACCTCAGCGGGTGCCTGGCGATCGGGGCCCTCTCGGCGGTGCTGAGCCGCCCCGGCCCGTTCCGCGACGAGTACCGGATCTTCCTGCTGGCGGGCGTGCTCGGGGGGTACACCACCTTCTCGGCCTTCGGGCGCGAGACGCTGGCGCTCGTGCAATCCGGGCACTGGGGGCGGGCCGGGCTGTACATCGTCCTGAGCAACGCCGGGGCGCTGGGCGCCGCGTGGCTGGGCTCGCTGGCGGCCGGTCGGGCCACGCCCGCGCCGTAGACACTACATGCCTGCCCAGGTCGGGACCAGCGCCACGGTGCAGCGCCCGTTGCCCATGCGGTCGGCGATGGGGAAGGCGAAGGTGCCCGGGAACCCCACGCGCACGCCCCGCGACAGGGCCCGCGAGATCGCCAGTTCGACATCGTGCCGAGCCGTGCGCTCGTCGGCGGTGAAGAGCACGAGGAGCAGGCCGGCGGGCCCGATGGCGGAGTCGGCGGCGAGCTTGCGCAGGTCGCCCGCGAGCGCGCCCGTCAGCTCCGAGGCGTAGGCCCCGTTGGGCCCCGGCACGCCCAGCACGCACGCGAACTGCCCCACGGCCTTGACCTCGAGCCACAGGCACGCCGCCGGCTCGACCAGCGCCGCCGGTCGCGGCGCGGGAGCAAAGAGCGTGCCCCGGGCGTCCTCCCGCAGGCGATCCTCGTGGGCGGGGTCGCAGGGGCGCTGCCCGGGCTCGGGCGTGAGCACCAGGTCGCAGCGGGGCCGCTCGCTGCGGAAGGCTCGACGCCTCGGCTCGGTCGGGTACGCCACCTCCCGGTGCACGCCGAACCCCTCGCGCTCGAACGCCGACGCCAGCAACGGGTGCAGTTCGAGCTCGTCGCGGGCGTCGAGGCCCTCGACGCCCTGTTCGGCGTCCAGGGCCCGCGCCCGCGCCTCCAGCCCCTCGCCCGCGACCCTCGCCAGGTGGTGCAGGTTCCACATCGTCACGAGGCCACCGCTTCGACGTGGGCGCCCAGCTCCGCCGCGACCTTGACGATCATCTCGTGGGCGGAGCCCATGGCGGCGGCGCGGCTCCGCTTCACCGCCCGAGGGAACGCCAGCAGCGCCAGCAGCGCCAGCGGCAGGTACCACCAGTAGACGTGCTCGCTCACCCAGCCCCACGACGCCGGCAGAAGCTGGTCCACAAAGTGCACGCCCGGCCAGACGGAGACGACGAGCAGGGCGGCGAAGATCGCGGGCATCCTGGGCAGCATCCGCACGCGGAACGTGAGGCGCGTGCCGCCCGGGCTGGGCGTGCCGGAGGCGATCAGCTCGTGGTCGAAGGGCGACGCGAACGCGGCGCAGCGGAACAGCGGGCCCGTGCCGCCCCGCGCAAACCCCGCCAGGCGCCCGCGCTTCGACGCCGTCTCGAGCCGATCGACGATCGCGCCCGGGGGCAGCGCCGCCACCAGGGTCGGGAGCGGGGCGTGGTCGTCGTGCGGTCGGCGCGGCATCGCTCAGACTCTACTCGCCCGGCACGCGCGACGCCGTCGGCGTGAAGCGGTGGAACAGGACCGTCCGGTCGCGGGGGCGGTCGATGCCGACGCGGCGGGCCATGGCGAGGGCCCGCAACCGCGCGCGGCGCCCGCCGACTACCCTTCAGGCGTGACCAGCGCGGAGCGATTCCCGACCCAGGACCTGGAGGCGCGTGACGGGCCCGTCACGCTCAAGACGGTCCGGCGCTGGGCCCAGCAGGGGCGTCCGTTCGCGTGCCTGACCTGCTACGACGCGACCACGGCCCGCTGGCTGGAGCGGGCCGGCATCCCGATCCTGCTCGTGGGCGACACCGCCGCCGAGATCGTGCTCGGGTACGAGCGCACGATCGACATGCCGCTGGAGGTGCTGCTGGCGCTGACCGCGGCGGTCAAGCGGGGCGCGCCCCGCACGCTGGTCATGGGCGACATGCCCTTCCTCTCGTACCAGGTGGACGACGCGGAGGCGATCCGCAACGCCGGCCGATTCATGACCGAGGGCAAGGCCGACATCGTGAAGATCGAGGCCGACGCGAGTTTCGCGCCGTTGGTCGAGAAGATGTCGCGGGCGGGCATCGCGGTCTGCGGGCACGTGGGCAGCCGGCCGCAGCGTGCGGCCCTGACGGGCGGGTACGGCGGGGCGGGGCGGACCGAGGCGGAGGCCGCCCAGATCGTCGCCGACGCCGTCGCCCTCGAGCGGGCCGGCTGCGTCTTGCTCCTGGCCGAGGCCGTTCCCGAGAGCGTGACGGCCCTGATCCTGGAATCGACCGCGGCCCCGCTTATCGGGATCGGGGCGGGCCCGGCCTGCCACGGGCAGGTGCTGGTGCTCCACGACCTGGTCGGGTTCACGGACCGTCCCCCCCTCTTTGCGGACAAGGTGGCCGATCTGGGCCCGGCGCTGCAACAGGCGGCGGCCTCGTGGGCGCAGATGGTGCTGGAGAGGCGGGTCGGGGGGCGCCGATACTCGCGGGACGTCCCGTCCCGGGCCGCGACCCCCGCCGCCCCGCCCGCGGAGCCCGCCGGGAACTGAGCCATGCGTCGATTCGTCAGCTTCGGTCCCGCGCTGCTCACGATCCTGACCGCGGTCGGGATCCTGCTGCTGGTCCCCGCGAGCATCCGCCGCGTCTACTCCGCCCAGCTCGGCTCGCAGGTGCTGCTGGCGCGCCAGTCGCTCGATTCCGACGACGTGCTGGAGCGCCTGAACCACGCCGTGCGCCAGATCCGCGCCGCCGTCACCCCCTCCGTGGTCCACATCGAGGTCGGCTCCTTCCACGAAGGCCCGATCGGCATGGGACGCTCGTCGGCCTCGGGCTGGATCTACGACGCGCACGGGCACGTCGTGACCAACGCCCACGTGATCCGCGGCGTGGACCCGGACTCGGGGCGCGTCGGGCTCCAGCTCTTCGACGGGCGCGTGGCGAGGGCCCGCGTGGTCGGCGTCGACGCCCCCACCGACATCGCCGTGCTCCGCTTCGAGGGCGTGGACGGCATCGTGCCGGCGCGACGGGCCTCGGGCACCGTCATCGAGCCGGGGGAGCGCGTCTACGCCTTCGGATCCCCCTTCGGGTTCAAGTTCTCCATGTCCGAGGGCATCGTGTCGGGCGTGGGGAGGTCGGCCCGCTCGCCGGGAGGGCTGGGCTTCTCCAACTTCGTCCAGACCGACGCCGCCGTCAACCCGGGCAACTCGGGCGGGCCCCTCGTCGACATCCGCGGGCGCGTCGTGGGCATGAACGTCGCCATCGCCAACGCCCGCGACGCCGACGGCACCGCCAACGAGGGTCAGTCCGCCGGCATCTCCTTCGCCATCCCCCTGGGCACCATTGAGTCGGTCGTCGAGCAGCTCATCGGAACGGGCGACGTCAGGCGCGGGTTCCTGGGCGTCGTCTTCGACTGGCGCACGGCGGGCTCCGTCGTGCTCGACGAGGCCGGCGTCGTGGTCGGGCCCGGCGTGCGCCTCAGCGAGGTGCAGGAGGGCGGCCCCGCCGCGATCAGCGGGCTGGCCGCCGGCGACGCCATCCTGACCATCGCCGGGCAGGCCGTCACCAGCGCCGACGTGCTCCGCTCGCTCGTCTCCACGCGCCGCCCGGGCGAGCCCATCGCCGTCCGCTACTACCGCGCCGGGACCGTCGCCGAAACCTCCGTCGTGCTGGGCGAGATGCCCAGCTCCGCCATGCTCACCGCCGGCGAACGGGCCCGCGTCGAGATGATCGCGGGGCTGCGGGTCGAAGACTCGGAGGGCGGCCCGCGCGTGTCGCGCATCGACGACAACAGCCCCGCCGCCAAGGCGGGCCTCCAGGTCGGCAACGTCGTCGCCTCCGTCGCCGGGGCCCGCGTCGCCGACGCGGGCGACGTCTACATGCGCCTGCTCAGCGGCGGCCTGCTCGACGGCGAACGCGTGCTGATCGTCGTCCGCCCCGAGGGCGAGGGGCGAGGCCGACGCGTGCGCCTCCAGCTCTCACCCGCCGACCGGTGACCTACCTCGCCGGGGGCTCGAGCCGAACCGTCACTCTCGTGCCCGCCGGCGGAGTGCGCCCGGGGTCGGCGATCCACTGCGGCGCCTGCACCGACGCCTCCGGGCTGAACAGACGCGTCCATGCCACCACCTCGTCGCCAAACGTCGCCAGCCCCACGATCGTCCCCTCCACGTCCGCGACGTACACCTCGCGCCGCCCGACGTGCCGGAAGAGCGACCCGGCGAACACCCAGGGCTCCACGGGCGACTCCCACAGCGCGCGCCCGGAGTCCACGTCGCGGATCCACGCCGACGGCTCCTCCACGTGTGCCCGCCCCGTCGCGTCAACCCAGCGCAGCGTCAGGCGCACGCCGTCGCCCGTCGGCGGCGTGGATTCCAGCGTCGCCCCCGACCACCGCCACTGACCGGGGAGGCCCGGCGCCAGACCGGCGAGCAGCAGGGCCGCGTGCACGTGCGAGGGCTTCGCCCCGGTGACGACCAGGGCCTCGTGCTCGCGCGAGCCGCGCCCGCACGCCACGACTTCGAGGAACACGCGCGACCCCGCCGCGTCGATCGGCACCTCGCCGTCGAACTCCACCCTCCGCCCCTGCGCGTCGACGCGCACGCCGGGGAACACCTCCTTGAAGGCGGGCCCCGGCCCGGCGCAGGCGCCGAGCAGGGCCGAGGCCAGGAGCGGGACGGTGCGGAGCCATCGCCAACCCCTCCCCGGCCCTCTCCTGGAATGGAGCGGAGCGGATCGTCCGCGGAGTGGGTGGGGGAGGAGCATCGGCATCAGGAATCCGGGAGCGAAGAGGCCAGGCGCCGGAACGCCTCGCCCCGCGCCTCGTAGTTGGTGAACTGGTCCCAGGAGGCGCACCCGGGGCTGAGGAGGATCACGTCGCCGGGCCCGCTCCGCGCCCACGCCGCCGCCACCGCCGCCTCGAGCGTCCCGCAGCGATGGGCCGCGGGCCCACCGCGGTCCGCGATCCACGGCCCGGTCGCGCCGATGGCGTAGAGCCCGCGCAGGCGCCCCGCCAGGGCCGCGATGGGCGACAGGTCCGACTTCCTGTCGTACCCGCCCGCGATGAGGTGCACGCGCCCCGCGCCCGGGCCGGGCGGATCGTCGAAGGCCCGCACCGCCAGCACCGTGGCCTCGGGCGTCGTGCTCTTGCTGTCGTTGTAGAAGAGCCGGCCACGCCGCGCGCCCACCGCCTCCAGGCGATGCGGCAGCCCGGCGAACGTCCGCAGGACCTCCTCGATCGCGTGGGACGGGCGTCCCGCCTGTCCGCTTCCCCGGGCCCCATCGCGTGCCAGCGCGATCCGGCACGCCGCCGCCGCGACCGCCGCGTTCTGCGCGTTGTGTCCGCCCGGCACCGCCAGCCCGCCGACGCCCTCTCCCACGCCCACGCGCTCCACGCCCTCCCGCGTGGGCCAGTCCGCGACGCCCGGCCCGAGCACCGCGGCGTCGCCGGGACGCTGCCCGTCGAGCAGCGCCTGCTTGCTGGCGCGGTAGTGCCCGAGCGTGCCGTGCCAATCGAGGTGGTTGGCGCTCAGGTTGGTGACCACCGCGATGCCCGGCGACCACGGCCCGAGCCAGTGCAGCATGAACGACGAGAGTTCGAGCACCACCCAGCGGCGCGGGCCCGGCGCGTCGTCGAGGGCTTCGAGCAGCGAGCCGCCGATGTTCCCGCCCAAGAGGCTGCCCGCGGGCGCCAGGGCCGACAGAACGTGGTGGATCATCGCGGAGGTGGTGCTCTTGCCCGCGGTCCCCGTGACGCCGATGGCGCGCCTCCGGTCGGGCAGCCGCTCGACCGCGAGCCCGATCTCGGTGGTGATGGGCACGCCCGCGGCCCGCGCCGCCCGCAGGAAGCGGTCCTCCCAGGGCTTGGGCACCGCCGGGTTGGCGACCACCAGCCCGCACGTCGTGAAGTCGCTCACGTTGTGCTCGCCCAGGCGCAGCGTCACGCGCCCCCGCTCGACCAGGTCGCCGATCCGGGCCAGGGGCTCGCCCAGCGACTCCCGGTCCGCCAGGTCCGTCACGAGCACGTCGGCCCCACGGGCCGCGAGCCAGCGCACCACCCCCACGCCCCCGCCGAAGCGGCCCAGCCCCATCACCGTCACCTTCAACCCGTCGAAGCGGTCCATGCGTGATCCTTGCGGGGTCAGAAGAGCCACACCGGGTCGACGTCGACGGCGGTGTGCCGGTCGCTGGTGAGCAGCCCGCGCCGCCGCAGCTCGCCCATGGCCCGCTGGAGGTCCGCCGCCCGGGCCGCGCACATCTCGACGCCGAACCGCCAATGGTCGTGCAGGCGCTCGAAGACGCACGGCATCGGGCCGTCCACGCGGAAGGTCGGCGCTCGGAACGGTTCGAGCGCGTCGGCGAGGCGGCGGGCCCGGGCCAGGGCCTTCTCCGCCTCGCGATCCCGGCACACGATCCGGGACAGGCGCCACGCCGGGGGCAGGTTCGCCGCGATCCGCAGCCCCAGCTCCCGCTCGGCAAAGCCGCGGTAGTCGTGCGCCGCCGCCCGCACGATCGACGGATCGCGCGGGCTGAGCGTCTGCACGATCACCTCGCCCGGCGCCGCCCCGCGCCCCGCACGCCCCGCGACCTGGCTGATCAACTGGAACGTCCGCTCGCCCGAGCGGAAGTCGGGCATCGAGAGCCCCAGGTCGGCGTTGATGACGCCCACCAGCCGCACGCCCGGGAAATCCAGCCCCTTGGCGACCATCTGCGTCCCGAGCAGCACGCGGACCTCGCCCCGCCCGAAGCGCTCCAGCGCCCGGTGGTAGTCGTCGGCCCGCTCCATGGCATCGCTGTCGAGGCGCAGCAATGTCGATCCCGGGCGCACGCCGTGCGACGCTCCGAACCGCTCCTCCAGCTCCTCCTCGACGCGCTGCGTCCCCATCCCGTCGGCGCGCACCGGGCCGGCGCACGCCGGGCACGCCCTGGGGAACACCTGCTCGGCGCGGCAGTGGTGGCACTTGACCAGCCCGCCCCGCGGCACGCGCGGCTCCTTGTGGAACACCATCGCCGCGTCGCAGCTCGGGCACACCAGCACCCACCCGCAGCGACCGTCCGTGCAGTGGACGAACCGGGCGTGCCCGCGCCGGTTGAGCAGCAGGATCGCCTGCCCCCCGCCCTCCAGGCACCGGCGCAGCGAGCGGTCGAGCGTGGGCCCGATGGCGCCGTCCCGCGGCACGGCCCGCTGCTCCACAGGCGTCGCCGCGTCGTGCGAGAGGTCCACGATCCGCACGCGCGGCAGCGTCCCGCCCCCCACGCGGTCGGTCAGCTCCCACAGCGCGAATCGCCCCGCCCCCGCGTTGCTCCAGCTCTCCAGGCTGGGGGTCGCCGAACCCAGCACGACCGGGCACCCGGCGATCTGGGCCCGCTTGATCGCGACGTCGCGGGCGTGGTAGCGGGGGAGCTGGTCCTGCTTGTAGCTCGCGTCGTGCTCCTCGTCGACGATGAGCAGCCCCAGCCGGGGCGTCGGGGCGAACACCGCCGACCGGGCCCCCACGACGACCCGGGCCTCGCGCAACGCCGTCCGCGTCCACTCCCGGTGCCGCTGCGCCCCGGTCAGACCCGAGTGCAGCACCGCGACCCCCGCGTGCGCGAGGCGTGCGGAGAACCGGGCCACGGCCTGGGGCGTGAGCGCGATCTCGGGCACGAGCACCACGGCGCTCGCCGGCTCGCCGGGCAAGGCCAGCAGGCGCTCGATCGCGCCCATGTAGACCTCCGTCTTGCCCGAGCCCGTCACGCCCCGCAGGAGGTGGACGGCGAACGACCCGAGCGTCTCCGACACGCCCTCGACCACCCGTCGCTGCGCCGGCGTAGGCACGATGCCCGACACCGACGGCTCGCTCGCCACCCCCAGGATCGCCCGGCGCGCCTCGACCTTCTCAGTGCGCACGGGCACGAGGAGCCCGAGCCGCGTCAAGGCGTTGACCTGGCGCCGCGTGGCGTGCCCGAGCCGGTCCGCCAGGTCGCGGGGGCGGGCCGGGAACGCCGACGCCGGCAGCGCCGCCACGCCCTCCCACGCCGATCGCGTCGCGGGCGCCAGTGTGTCAGGGGCCGCGTCGGCGCGGTCGAGGCGCGTCTCCTGGCGCGTGCCCACGCCGCGCTTCACCGCCGCGGGCAGGATCGAGCCGAACACCATTCCCAGCGGACAGACGTAGTAGGCCGCGATCCATCGGGCCAGGCCGACCAGGTCGGGCGTCAGGTGCGAGCGGGCGTGCCCCAGCACGCTCTTGATCCGCGACACGTCGAACCCCTGGGCCAGGTCGGCGCCGCCAACCTCGACCACGATCCCCCCCGTCGGCGTGTCGCCCCGCCCCAGGGGCACCCGCACGCGGTCACCCGGGCGGATCGCCTCGTCGTTGGTCCAGTACGTCAGCCCAGCGTCGTCGCGCCCCCGCTCGATGCCGCGCTCGACGACCACGCGGAGGAAGCGTCCTCCGTGGCGCTCCGGAGGTCCGGGGGGTTGGAACAGCGTCGCGTCGGGCACGGCGCGTAGACTCTACCCCGATGTCGAGCGCACCCCCCGACGCGACCCGGCCCCCCGGCCGACTGGTGTTGGCCGACGGCACGATCTTCATCGGCCGAGCCTTCGGCGCCGTCGGGAGGGGCTTGGCCGTCCAGGCCGAGGTCGTCTTCAACACCGCCCTCACCGGCTACCAGGAGTCCCTCACCGACCCCTCCTACACCGGGCAGATCCTCGTCCAGACCGCCACCCAGGTCGGCAACACCGGCACCAATCCCGAGGACGTCGAGAGCCGGAAGGTCCAGGTCGCCGGGTTCGTCGTGCGCGAACTGGCCCCCCGCCCGTCCAACTTCAGGGCCGACGAGGGCCTCCCGTCCTACCTCGCCCGCCACGGCGTGCTCGGGCTCGAAGGCGTCGATACCCGCGCCATCACCAAGCGCCTCCGCACCGCCGGCTCCGTCAGCGGCGTCCTGACCGACCGCGCCGACCTCTCCGACGACCAGCTCCGCCAGATGGCCCGCTCCGCCCCCTCCATGGCGGGCCAGAACCTCGTGCCGCTCGTCGGGTGCAGCAGCCGGCAGTCCTGGAGCGAGACGCTCGGCGACTGGTCCCCCCGCCGCGACGGCGCCGATGCGACCTTCCGCCCGCGCGTCCTGGCCCTCGACTGCGGAGCCAAGCGCAACATCCTGCGCCACCTCACCGACCGCGGGTGCGACGTCGTCGTCATGCCGCACTCCACCGACGCCGCCCGCATCCGCCAGATGTACGACGCCGGCGAGATCGACGGGCTCTTCATCTCCAACGGCCCGGGCGACCCCGCCGCCGTCGGCCGCACGATCCAGACCCTCCGTGAGACGGTCGTCTCGGATCCCGCCATCCCGACCTTCGGCATCTGCCTGGGGCATCAACTCCTGGCCCTGGCGGTTGGGGCCAAGACCTTCAAGTTGAAGTTCGGGCACCGGGGCACGAACCAGCCGGTCTTCAACCGTGAATCGGGCCGAGTCGAGATCACGAGCCAGAACCACGGATTCGCGGTCGATCCCAAGTCCCTGGAAGCCGTGGGGGGCCAGGCCACCCATGTCCACCTCAACGACGGCACGCTCGCCGGATTCAGGCTGCCCGACCGGCCCGTGTTCTCGGTGCAGTACCACCCCGAGGCATCCCCGGGCCCGCACGACTCGGCCTATCTGTTCGACGAGTTCGTGCGCTCAATGGCCGCGCACCGACGGTCGGTGGGTCAGCGCGCCACGGCGGAGCGGGTCTGACGGGCCGCCGTTGTTCGTGAGGTGTCAGGCTACACACGGACCGCCAGATCCGGATCGGCGGAAGGGCCTCCGCCGCCGCTTATCGGACACCTGTTTTTTGCTGGACGCCCACGAAAAACGCTTGCATTGAGGGGTTGGGTCAGGTAGGGTATACGCGGAGGAAGAAACCGCGCGACCGTCGGCGGCGGATGTTCGACGATCGACAGGGGGCTGTCCACCCGGTGCGCGAGGCGGTAAGGGAGGTACCTGGTTCGTTCGGCTCGATCTTGCCCCGGTGGTATCCAGCGGCGGGCCGGATTGGCCGATCCAGACACTCTCGTGGAGCAAGCAAACGACCCGGGCTGACCATGGACGGCGGCTCGGGGCTCGCGCGTGCGAGCACGGGGGTCGGTGATACCCGACCTCCAGGGTCAAGAGGACCCAGGTTCGCGT
>VGXM01000039.1 GCA_016873295.1 Phycisphaerae bacterium | reverse complement strand
CGGCGAGGCTCGCGCCGCTGGTCGCGTCCCACACCCGCGCGGTGTCGTCCCCCGACGCGGTCACGATCCGCGACCCGTCCGGGCTGAACGCGGCGGAGGTCACGTATTCCGTGTGCCCCTTGAGCTCGGCGAGGCTCGCGCCGCTGGTCGCGTCCCACACCCGCGCGGTGTCGTCCCCCGACGCGGTCACGATCCGCGACCCGTCCGGGCTGAACGCGGCGGAGGTCACGTATTCCGTGTGCCCCTTGAGCTCAACGAGGCTCGCGCCGCTGGTCGCGTCCCACACCCGCGCGGTGGCGTCAGCCGACGCGGTCACGATCCGCGTGCCGTCCGGGCTGAACGCGGCGGAGGTCACGAAGGAAGTGTGCCCCTTGGACTCGGCGAGGCTCGCGCCGGTCGGCGCGTCCCACACCCGCGCGGTGGTGTCCCCCGACGCGGTCACGATCCGCGTGCCGTCCGGGCTGAACGTGGCGGAGGCCACGGGCCCCGTGTGCCCCTTGAGCTCGGCGAGGCTCGCGCCGGTGGTCGCGTCCCACACCCGCGCGGTGGTGTCCGATGACGCGGTCACGATCCGCGACCCGTCCGGGCTGAACGTGGCGGAGGCCACGGGCCCCGTGTGCCCCTTGAGCTCGGCGAGGCTCGCGCCGGTGGTCGCGTCCCACACGCGCGCGGTCATGTCAATCGACGCGGTCACGATCCGCGCCCCGTCGGGGCTGAACGCGGCTGAGGACACCCACCCCGTGTGCCCCTTGAGCTCGGCGAGGCTCGCGCCGGTGGTCGCGTCCCACACCCGCGCGGTACCGTCCAACGACGCGGTCACGATTCGCGCCCCCACCCCGTCCGGGCTGAACGCGGCGGAGCCCGCGGGCCCCGTGTGCCCCCTGAGCTCGGCGAGGCTCGCGCCGGTGGTCGCGTCCCACACCCGCGCGGTACCGTCCCACGACGCGGTCACGATCCGCGTGCCGTCCGGGCTGAACGCGGCGGAGGTCACCCACTCCGTGTGCCCCTTGAGTTCGGCGAGGCTTGCGCCGGTGGTCGCGTTCCACACCCGCGCGGTGTCGTCCCCCGACGCCGTCACGATCCGCGTGCCGTCCGGGCTGAACGCGGCGGAGGTCACCTCCGCCGTGTGCCCCTTGAGCTCGGCGAGGCTGGTGTCGGCGGTGGAGTTCAGCCAGCGCCATTCCCAGCCGCGCAGATGGTCCGGGCAGGCGTCGAGCCGCTGGCGGACGCGGTCGAACTGGCGAAAGTCCATCGCCGCCGCGGCCATCTCGACGTTGGCGACGTAGGCGTTGTACTCGATGGTCTTGGCGGCCGCCACGGCCTCGGCGGTCTTGGCGTTGGCGACCTCGGCCAGCCGGCGCTGCTCGGCCTCGGCCGCGCGGGCGATTGTTTCGGCACCGCGGGCGTTGGTCGCCTCGGTGCGGGCCACGCCCCACATGCCCAGCGTCCCCGCGAGCCCCAGCACCAGCGCGACAAGCACCGCCGCCGCCGCGATGACCGGGCCCTTGTTCCGCCGGATGTACTTCTTCACGCGGTAGCCGGTGGACTCCGGCCCCGCCTCCAGCGGCTGGCCGTCCAGGTAGTTCCGCACGTCCCGCGCCAGGTCCGCCGGGGTGTCGTAGCGCTGGGTGCGGTCCTTGCGGAGAGCCTTGAGGGGGATCCAGTCCAGTTCGCGGCGCAGTTCGCGGGCGAGGTGCTCGCGCTCCATCACCCGGTGGCGGGCGATCTCGGCCCCGGTGGCGTCGTCGGCGGTCGAGAGCCGCGTGCTGGGCTTGGGGGCGTCCTGCTCGCGCAGGACCTTGACGATCGCGGCGTACCCCGCCGCGCGGAGAGACTCGGAGTCGAACGGCAGCATCCCCGAGAGCAGCTCGTAGAGCACGACGCCCAGGGAGTAGACATCGGTGCGGGTGTCGATGTCGGTCGCGCCCATCTCGGCCTGCTCGGGGCTCATGTATTCCGGCGTGCCGATGATCTGGCCCGTCTCGGTGAAGATGGTCTTGTCCGTCAGCGTGTGCGCGGTGGCCTTGGCGACGCCGAAGTCGATGATCTTGGGCACCGCCCGGCCGTCACGCACCATGACCAGGATGTTGCTGGGCTTGATGTCGCGGTGGATGATGCCCTTGTGGTGGGCGTGCTGGATGGCCTCGCAGACGGGGATGAAGAGTTCAAGCCGCTGGCGCACGCTCAGGTTGTGCCGGTCGGCGTAGGTGGTGATGGCCTCGCCCGGGACGTGCTCCATCACGAAGTAGGGCTTGCCCGAGGGGGTTGCGCCGGCGTCGAAGACCTTGGCCACGTTGGGGTGGTTCATCACCGCCAGGGCCTGGCGCTCCTGCTCGAAGCGGGCGACGACGGCCTTGGTGTCCATCCCGGCCTTGATGATCTTGAGGGCGACGCGCTGGACGATGGGGTCGCGCCGCTCGGCGAGCCAGACCGCGCCAAAGCCCCCCTCGGCGAGGTGCTCCAGCAGCTTGTACGGGCCGATCATCTCGCCGGGGTGGTGCATCGCGCCGGGCACAGGCCGCCCGGCAACGCGGGTGGACGCCGGCCAATGGGGCGAAGGATTGTGGGAGCCTGTTGAGGCATCGTCGGGCACGAGGTTCTCCCGCTGGATGGCCCGGCGGAGTGTAGCGTTACACCGCTGACAGCCAATGGGCGGGTGGCAGCGACCCGTGCCACCGGCCTCGGGTGCTCCGGCTCGGGGTCGGCACCGCCGGGTGGAGGGGCGCCTTTGCGCTCAGCGGCCGTGACCTGCACGCCCCTCCCCCGCCCCAGTGGACACGGCACGTTCTCTCCCCCATCCCCGGCCCGCGCGCGCACACCCGCACAATGACATCAGGCGGGGTGATCGGATCCTGGCGTGATCGCACGCCTGGGCGCCGCTCACTTCCGACCTCGTAGCCCAGGGTCACTCCGGACGCGATCGCCGATCCTCGCTTCCGCATCAAGGCCGGAGGGCGACAGCGGAAGGCGGGCCCGGGCGGCGGTCGCCCGGGTTGGGGGCTCGTCGCCCGTGGTCGATCATGTCGGCGGAGCGCGGGCGGGGTTCGCGAGTGATCTCGGGGAATGCCCACGGGACGTCGCCCGAGGCGGAACCGCCGGCGACTTGGGCTCGGATCTGAGGGGCCGCCGAGGGACTGGCGGGCGTAGAGCGTGCGCTCGCGCGGCGGGCCGATCGCCCCCCGAACATGGCCGGAGAAACCCCGAGGCCCGCGCGGTTGCCGAGGAATGTCGGGGCCGGGCGGGGTTGGAGCGCTTATTCTTGGTCCAGAGCACCGCGACCCCAACCAGCACCCCGGCGGCCCCTTCGAGGGGGTCCGGCGGGGACGGGAGCCACCGCACGATGTCCGTCGACGCCGAACCGCAATCGTCCGCCCGCGACGTGGGGCACATCTCGCTGGCCCGCAAGAAGAAGAGCGATCCGCACGCGACGCGGTGGGGGAAGTTCCTTCAGGCGTGCATCAAGTTCGGGGCCAGCGACCTGATCATGAAGAGCGAGACGCAGCCCAAGCTGCGCCTGCGCGGGGCGCTCAAGCCCCTGGACACGGAGGCGGTGTCGACGGACGAGTTCTGGCAGATCGCCCAGACGATCCTGTCGCCCGAGCAGTTCGACGACCTGCACAAGTTCGGGTCGGTGGACTTTGCGTACGACTACGACGACAACAACCGCTTCCGTGTGAACCTGTTCCAGGCCCGCGGTCGGCTGTCGATCGCGGCGCGGCTCATCACGAGCAACATCCGCAAGTTCGAGGAGCTGTACCTGCCGGACATCATGGCCGAGGTGGCGATGCAGCCGCAGGGGATCGTGCTGCTGTGCGGCGTGACGGGGTCGGGCAAGAGCACGACGATCGCGGCGATGCTGGACTACGTGAACGAGCGCAAGCCGGTGCACATCGTGACGATCGAGGACCCGATCGAGTACATCTTCAACGACCGCAAGGCGACGATCAACCAGCGGGAGATCGGGATCGACTGCCTGGACTTCAAGATCGCGCTGCGGGCCCTGGTGCGCGAGAACCCGGACGTGGTGCTGGTGGGCGAGATGCGCGACAAGGAGACGTTCGAGGCGGCCCTGCACGCCGCGGAGACGGGGCACCTCGTCTACGGCACGATTCACGCCTCCTCCACCACCCAGACTTTCAGCCGCATCTACGGGCTCTTCGAGGCGGACGAGGTGGAGCAGGTTCGGCGGATCCTGGGGTACCAGATGCGGGGCTTCGTGTACCAGAAGCTGCTGCCGACGCTGCACCCGGAGATCGCGCGGATCCCGGCGTACGAGATCCTGATCAACAACACGGTCGTGCGCAAGCACATCCTGGAGGGGCGCGAGGGCGAGCTGCGCGAGTACCTCAAGACCGTCGAGGCCCGCCAGAGCGGCATGATCGACTTCAACGAGTGCCTCGTGCAGCGCGTGGAGCAGGAGTACATCCACATGCGCGTGGCCATCGAGTCCAGCCCCAACGCCGACGAGCTCATGATGCGCCTGAAGAAGCTGGGTTGAGGCCCCCGCGGGGCGGGGGCGGCCGCCGGGCGGGCCCTCGGGCCGGCGGGGCGAGGATCTGATACTCTTGTCGCTGCGAACCGCGTGGCCGCGGGGTGGGGTGTGGCGGCCTCGGGGATCAACCGTCCGACGTCCAAACGGAGGCGACCTCCCGGCCATGCTTGAACTCCCGATCCCTGCCGGCCTGCCCACGCTCGCGGTGAACACCGACCCGGTGGTGCTGGTGTCATGGTGGAAGGCGTTGCTGATCCTGCCGCCGCTGGTCGCGTGGCTGTGGATCGTCTCGACCGTCTTCGACAAGTTCTGCGCCCGGTTCTTCCTGCCGCGCGAGAAGTGGAACCTGGTGCACCTGCTGGTGGGTCTGCTGGCCCTGGGGGTGGCGGTGTCGTTCCCGGTGCAGGCGCCGTGGGGGTTCTTCGTCGGGTGGGCGATCATGGTGGCGGTGCTGACCGGGCATGTCTTCCTGTTCATGGCCATCGCGAACAAGGACGAGCGGGTGCCGGCGGAGAAGCGGATGAAGGTCGACTTCTCGGCGCTGCGGTCCAAGGACCACAAGCCCAAGCAAGCCGCCAAGGCGAGCGAGCTGGTCATCCGGAACATGGACAAGCAGGCCCTGCCGATCCCGGAGAAGGAGACCCCGGAGTTCGCGCTGCGCGTCGCCGCCGAGGGGCTGTACCTCAAGGCCCTCGAGGGCCGCGCCTCGCAGATCGACGTGGGGTCGGCGGGCAAGGACCAGACGTACGCGGCGGCGTTCCTGGTGGACGGCGTGCGCGTGCCCGGGCCGACGATGCCGGCGGGCGACGCCTTCAAGCTCATCGACTTCTGGAAGGCCGCCGCCAGGCTCGACGTGAACGACCGCCGGCGCCGGCTGACCGGCGACGTGACGGTCGAGCGCGGCGCCGACAAGAAGAAGGTGCGGGTGACGGCGCTGGGGACCCAGGGCGGCATGCGCCTCACCCTGCTGCTCGATCCCGAGGGGCAGGTCCGCTTCAAGCCCACCGACCTCGGCCTGCTCGACGCCCAGCAGGCCGAGCTCACCAAGCTCGTGCAGGAGGGGCACGGCGTGGTGCTCACGGCGGCGCCGGCGGACGGCGGGCGCACCAGCACGTTCTACACGCTCCTGAAGCTGCACGACGCGTATACGCAGAACGTGCAGTCGGTGGAGCTCGACGTACAGGACGTGCCCGAGGGCGTCCGGCAGAACCGGTGGGACCCGCAGGCCGAGGGGCCCGAGTTCGGCACGCTCGTGCGCTCGATCATCCGGCGCGACCCGGACGTGCTGGGCGTGGCGGAGCTACCCGACCAGCAGACGGCCAAGGAGATCTGCAAGGCGGAGCCGGAGCGCACGAGGGTCTACGCCTCGCTGCGGGCCGGGAGCGCCCTCGAGGCCATCGAGGCCTGGGTTCGGACGGTGGGCGCGCCCGCGGAGGCGGCCCGGGTCCTGCACGGAGCGGTGGCCCAGAAGCTGGTCCGCAAGCTGTGCCAGAACTGCCGCATCCCCTACCAGCCCGCGCCCGACCTGCTCAAGCGCCTGGGGCTGCCGCCGGAGAAGGTCAAGCAGCTCTTCAAGAAGGGCGGGCAGGTGCTCATCAAGAACAAGCCGGAGACCTGCCCCGCGTGCCAGGGGACGGGGTACATCGGGCAGACGGCGTGCTTCGAGGTCTACCCGCTGGGGCAGGCGGAGCGCGACCTGATCGCCAAGCAGGACTGGGCCGGGCTCAAGTCGGAGCTGCGCAAGAAGCAGTTGCCGAGCATGTCGCAGGCGGCGCTCAAGAAGGCGGTGGACGGCACGACGAGCGTCGAGGAAGTGTCGCGGATCAGCGCGCCGGCGGAGGCGCCGCCCAGGCCCGCGGCCCAGCCCGCCGCCCCGGCGGGGAAGCCCGCCTGATCGCACCCGGGGGTACACAGGGACGCGGGGAGTCGCCCGCGATGGGAGCCGTGGAATGCCGTGGATGAACCTGATCGCGCTGGGGATCGTGCTCCTGGTCGGCTACATCTGGCTGGGGCGCGGGTTCCTGTCGTCGCTGCTCAACCTGGCGTGCGTGGTGGTCGCGGGCGCGATCGCCTTCGGCGTGTGGGAGATCGCCTCCCTCACGCTGCTCAAGTCGGCCCCGTCCTTCGCCAGGCCCATGGCGTGGGGGCTGGGGCTGGCGGTCCCGTTCGCGGTGTCGCTGGCCCTGCTGCGGGCCGCGACCGACGCGGTGATCCGCGCCAACGCCAAGCTCGCGCCGGCGCTGGACGGCGTGTTCGGGGCGGTGTGCGGCGTGATCGCGGGCGTGGTCGTCTCGGGCATCATCGTCATCAGCATCGGCAACCTGCACTTGGAGCGGGGGGCGCTGGGGTACCAGCCGCTCGATTTCAGCGTGAGCGGCAACGTGACGCGCGACGCGGGGCTCTGGGTCCCCACCGACCGCATCACCAGCGCGTTCTACGAGACGCTGTCGCTGACGAGCCTGCGGACGGGCACGCCCATGGGGCGGATCTACCCCGCGGCCCACGAGCTGGGCTTTGCGCGCCGCATGAGCTACGCCGACGGGCGAGCCCGCAACACCTTCGCCCCCGGCGACTTCGACTACCTGGCCCGCTACACGGTGGGCGCGGTGGGCAACGTGTCGGGGAAGGAGCTGCTGTCGGACCGCTGGGACCCGTCGACGCAGCAGTTGACGGACGTGTCGGGCGATTCGCTGGGAGGCAGCGTCTACATCGAGGGGTACATGCTCAACTTCAAGCCGGGGTCGAAGGAGAAGTTCGGGCAGACCGTGGTCGGCGCGGGGCAGGTCACGCTGATCGTGGAGCCGGCGGAGGGCGGGCCCGGCACGCCCTACTACCCCATCGCCGTGGTCTGCCGCACGCAGGCCGACACCGTGTCGATGGCCCGCTTCCGGTTCAACGCCCGCGACACCTTCTTCTCGTCGGTGGGCGGGGACTCGGAGTCGCGCTGGGCCATCGAGTTCGCGGTGCCGCGGGGCTCGCGCCCGGTGGCGCTGGTGGTGAAGGGCATCCGCGTGCCGATCGACGCCTCGCGCGGCGCCAACCACGTCTTCGAGAACGCCGCCGCCCGCGACGACGCCATCATGACCGGCGCGCTGATGGGCGCGCCGGGGGCGCTCCCCTCGGGGCCCGTGCAGCGCTTCGGGCCTCCGCCGCCCTCCGACGCCAACTTCGACCGCTCCGGCGCCGTGACGATCGGCAACGGACGCCCCTGGCCCGAGAACGAGCCCCCCGAGGGCTTCAGCGAGTCCAACGTCCTCCCCTTCACGATCCAGAGGGGCGGCGAGCGCGGGCTGGAGCTGGCGCCCGACTCCAACCTCATCCAGGACGGCGAGGCCCGGTTCGACAAGAGCGAGCTGCAGCACCGCGGCATCGACTCCAAGCTCCGCGTCGAGCGCCTCATCAACACCGCCGACACCGCCATCGTGCAGATCGACGTGAGCGTCAACCAGGCCTTCAGCTGGCTGAACAACCCGGCCGCCTTCGCCGACTCGATCAACCAGACCCCCACGCTCTACGACACCAACAGCATCGCCTACCAGGCGATCGGGTTCATCTACCAGGATTCGCGCATCACCGCGCTGCGCTTCACCCCGGGGCGCACCGTCGCCAGCCTCACGGAGCTCCCTGCCTCGCTGAGCCGCAGCCGGCCCGACCAGACCGTGCGCCTGCTGTTCCGCGTCAGCAGGGGCGTTGAGATCCGCGAGTTCGCCCTGGGCCGCAAGACCGTCGCCTACCTCGACCCGGCGTTCAAGGTCATCGGGCGCTCGCGCTAGCGGCGCGAGTCGGAAGTCCGTGGACGGATGCGCTCCGGGTGCCACGGGTCGCCGGGCGCTCCGCCCGTGACCCGTGCGGCTGTTCGAGGCCGGTCCGGACGCCGGCACGGGCGACCGCCGGGCGGATCGCCCGTGGCACCCGAAGCGTCCGCCGGCGCCTTGGTGCACGTGCTTCCGACTCGCGCCACGAGGCGGGCCTGGTCGGCCAGAAGACCAACGGGGGCGGGCTTCCGCCCGCCCTCGTGTTGTTTGCGGATGCCGGTCGGCTCAGCCCTTCTTGGCCTTCTTGTCGCCGCCGGGCTTCTTCTTCTTCTCGCCCTCGGCCATCTTGCCCTTGGGCTCGGCGGCCTCGTCCTTGCCCTCGGCCTTCCTGGCCTTGGGCTCGCCCGGCTCGCCCTTGGGGGGCTTGGCCTCGCCCTGGGCGGCGGGGGCCGGCTCCTCGTCCTTGTGCAGGTCGAGCTTGCGGTCGGCCACCACCCACAGCTTCACGATCGCGTCCAAGTCGCTGTCCAGGCGCACGTGCACGTCGTAGGAGTCGATCCGCTTGATGACCTGGGCCAGGCGGATGTCGCGCGGCTTGACGATCTGGAATCCCTGCCCGTTCAGGGCCGTCGCGATCTCCTGCTGCGTCACCGATGCGTACAGGTGCCCCTGGTCGTTGCACGAGCGGATGAGCGTCAGCTCCGTGCCCGTGAGCTTGGCCGACTCCTCCTCACGGGCCTTCCGCATCGCCGCCAGCTGACGCTCCGCCTCGGCACGCTTGGCCGCCAGCGACTTCATCAGCTCCTCGCTGGGCTCGGTCGCCAGCCCTCGCGGCAGCAGGAAGTTGCGGGCGTAGCCCAGGCGAACGTTCACCACGTCGCCGACGATCCCGAGACTGTCGACGCTCTCGACCAGCAGCAGCTTCAATGACCTGGCCATGGCTGTCCTCCAGAAAGGGAGTTAGGAGCGGCCTCCCCGGCAACTCGCCGGAACCGCCCCAACGGGGTGCGGACGATAGGCGCCCGGTCCCGGGCACGGTCTCAGAACGGAATGTCGTCGCCGCCGCCCACGGGGACGCCCCCCTGAGGCTCGGAGGAGGCCCCGCCGCGGCGAGAACCGCCCGATTCTTCCCCCCCACCCCCGCCGTCCTGTCGGCTGTCGATGAACTGGAACCCCTCGACCACGACGCGGAGCTTGGACTGCTTCTTGCCCGTCTCCTTGTCCTCCCATTGGTCAAGCTTCAACCGCCCCTCGATGAAGACCGGTCGGCCCTTCTTGAGGTACTTGGCCAGCGTCTCGGCGGTCTTCCCCCACGCCTCGCAGTCGATGAACGTGGTTTCCTCGCGCTGCTCGCCCTCCGCCGATCGCCAACGGCGGTTGACCGCCAGCCCCAGATTGGCCACCGCCTGGTTGCCCGAGGTGTGCCTCAGCTCCGGGTCGCGGGTGAGGTTGCCCATCAGGATGACCTTGTTGAAGTTGCCGGCCATGGTGTCCTCCGCACGCGGAACCGGGCCCGCCCGTCACGCGACAAGGCGGACCGATCGGGGAATGTTCGGTCGAACGATAGCCAGTTGCCGGGGCGGGCGATCACTCCGCCGTCGCGCTCGCGACCGGGGCCCCCTCGGGCGCGGCCTCGGGCTGGGCGGTCCGCATCCTGGCCTCGATCTCGAGGTCCTTCCGCCCGTCGTAGGTGGCGATCTCGTCCCCCGACAGGTGATCGCAGCGCAGGATCAGGGCCCGCATGATCTTCTCCGACAGGTTGCAGTCTCGCTCGATGTGGGCGATGTCGCCGGCGGGGGCCTTGAAGTAGGCGAGGATGTAGACGCCCCGCTTCTGCCCCTTCACCTCGTAGGCCAGGCGACCCTCGAACCACTTCCTCATCGCGACCACCTCGGCGTGCCCGCGCTGGAGGATCTCGTTGATGTGGGCCAGGGCCCCGCCCAGGTCGGCCGCGACCGCCGGGCTCAGCAGGAACATCGCCTCGTACACGTTGATTCGCTTCTCTGCCATGGCTTCCTTCTCTTTCTGGCGTCCGCGCGGGACGCATCGGGTGCTCTTGGTGCTCGTGACGTGATCGCTCGTTCGCGGGGCTTACTCGGGGGGCCCCGTGGGCCCCGGCGCGGGCCGCGGCGGCTTGGGGGGTCGGTCCGGAGCGTTGAACCGGTTCATCGCCGTCGCCAGCCCCTGGGTGACGAAGGTCTCGACCGCGTCGGCCGCCCGGTTCACCGCGGCGTCAACGGTGCCGCGCTCGTCCTCGCCGAAGCGGGAGAGGACGAAGTCGGCCTGGTCCATGAAGGCGGGCTTGCCGGCGCTGCCCTCGGCCTGCTCGCGCCCGACGCCGATCCGCAGCCGCGGGTAATCGTCGCGCCCGAGCGCCCGCTGGACGTCGGCCAGCCCGTTGTGCCCACCGTCGCCTCCGCCCGGGCGGAAGCGGAGCTTGCCCGTGGGCAGGTAGAGGTCGTCGACGACGACGAGCAGGTCCGCCGACGGGTCGAGCTTGTAGAAGGCGACGGCCTCCTGGACGCTGCGCCCGGACAGGTTCATGAAGGTGGTCGGCTTGGCGAGCAGCGTGCGCTCGCCGGCGATCGACGCCTCGTGGATCGAAGCGTTGAACCGCCCCTTGGCGACCCGCCCCGGGGCGTGCCGGGCGACCAGGCGGTCGACGACCATGAACCCGACGTTGTGCCGGGTGTTGGTGTACTGCGTGCCGGGGTTGCCCAGTCCGACGACCAGCTTCATGACTCCTTCCCGCTCGGCCCTGAGGCCCGTGCTCAACCCTTCTTGGCGTCCTTGGCCGGTGCCGCGCCCTTGGCGGCCGGCGCCGCCGCGCCCTTGGCGACGGGAGCCGCGCCCTTGGCGGCGGGAGCCGCGCCCTTGGCGGCCGGCGCCGCGCCCTTCTTGTCTCCGGCGGCGGGCGCCGCGCCTTCCTCCTCGGGCTTCTTGGCGGTGATGACCTCGGGCTGCGCGGCGGCGGCCTCCGCCGTGGTCGCCTCGGCGACCACGATCTCCTGCTGGATGACGATCTGCGCGACAATCGAGTGCGGATCCGTGAGCAGCCTCATGTTCGTCGACGGCAGCCTGACGTCCCTGGCCGTGATCGCGTGCCCCACGTCCAGCTCCGCGATGTCCACCTCCACGAACTCGGGCAGGTCGGTCACCACGCACTCCACCTCGATCTCGTTGGTCGGGTGCATCAGGATCGCCCCCGCCAGCTTCAGACCCTTGGCCTCGCCGATCAGGTGCACCGGCACCAGCGAGCGCACGCGGTCCGTCAGGCTCACGCGAACGAAGTCGGCGTGCACCACGTTCGTGCCCATGTGGTCAAACTGAAGGTCCTTGAGCAGCACCATCTGCCCCCCGTCCTTGGCGTTGGGCAGGTCCAGACGGAAGACCTTCTCGCCCTTCATGATGTGCGACAGGGCGTCCTTGGCGTCCAGGCTGATGGACACGGGCCGCTCGCCGCGCCCGTACACCACCGCCGGCAAACCTCCGGACTTGCGCAGGCGGTCGTTGTAGCGGGTGCCCAGGCGCTCGCGGTTCTTGGCCGTCAACATCGGTGCCTTCTCGTTCATGGCTCACACTCCCTGTCTGAATCCTTCCGGTCGTTCGCGGCGCCGCCCGTCCGGGCCGAGCGCCGATCTGTGTTCTCCGCCTCTTCGACCCTGGGTCCCTTCCGCCCCTACCGCTTCGTCCCCGCCGTCTTGTTGAACAGCGCGCTGACCGACTGGTTCCTGTGGATGCGATGGATCGCCTCGCCCAGCAGCGGGCCGATGCACAGCTCCACCAGCTTCGAGCGGATCGGGTCCACGCGCCCGTCCGTCGGGATCGAGTTGGTCACGATCACCTTGCTGATGGGGCTCTCGGTCAGGCGCTGCATGGCGGGCCCGACGAGCACGGCGTGGGTCGCGGCGGCGATCACGCCCGAGGCCCCGCGGTCCATCACCAGCCGCGCCGCCTCGCACACCGTCCCCGCCGTCGAGATCATGTCGTCGAACATCAGCACCGTCTTGTCCTTGACGCTGCCGATCAGCTCCCCCGCCGAGACCTTCTCGCCGCTCAGGCGCTTCTTGTAGATCACCGCCAGGTCCGCCCCCAGCAGCTTGGCGAACCCCTCCGCGACTTTCACGTTGCCCACGTCGGGCGAGACCATGCAGATGTCGCCCAGCCCGTTGCGGATGGACATGAAGTAGTCGAAGAAGACCGGCGTCGCCGTGAGGTGGTCGAAGGGCAGGTCGAAGAAGCCCTGGATCTGGGCCGCGTGCAGGTCGATCGCCATCACGCGGTCGGCCCCCGCCGCCGTCACCACGTTCGCCACGAGCTTGGCGGTGATGGGCACCCGCCCCTCGTCCTTGCGGTCCTGGCGCCCGTACCCGAAGTAGGGCGTCACGACCGTCACGCGGTCGGCGCTGGCCCGCTTCAGGCAGTCGATGAAGATCAGCAGCTCCATCAGGTTGTCGTTCACGGGGGCGCACGTCGACAGCACGACAAAGCAGTCGCGCCCGCGCACGTCCTCCTCCAGCTTCACGAACGTCTCGGTGTCCGGGAAGATCGTCGTCCGCGCCTCCCCGATCGGCAGCTTCAGGTGCGCGCAGATCCGCTCCGTCAGCCCGCGGCAGTGACGCCCGGCGAAGATCTTCAGATCGTGGTTCTCAGAGTGGTGCGCCGCCATCGCCTACCTCCCCGCCCTCACGCCCCGCGAGCGATAGACCCCGTCCACCCGCGCCAGGTCTTCCGGCGTGTTGATCGAGAACACGTCCTCCGGCGGCACCGCCCGCACCACCTCCACGCGCAGCCCGCCCGCCAGCGCATGCTCCGGCGCGTCCGTGATGTAGTACTCCCCCGTCAGCCCGTTGCGCTTCACCTTCTTCAGCAGAGAGAAGAGCGCCGCCGCGTCGAAGACGTAGTAGCTCGGGTTGATCTCGCGGATCCTGAGCTGCTCGGGCGTCGCGTTCTTCTGCTCCACGATCCCCGTGAAGCGCCCGCTCGCGTCGCGCGTGATCCGCCCGTACCCCGAGGGGTCCTCCACCACGCTCGTCGCCAGCGTCACCGCCGCCCCCGCCGAGCGGTGCACGCCCAGGATCGTCCGCAGCGTCTCGGACCGGATCAGGGGCCCGTCGCCGCACAGCACAAACACGTCGTTCCCCGCCGACGCCGACTCGCCCTCGAACGCCCCGGCGGCGCACATCACCGCGTGACCCGTGCCCAACTGCTGGCCCTGCACCGCGAACTCGATGGTGGCGCCCTGGGCCTGGGCCGTCGAGCGCATGGGCTCCACCGCCTCGCGCACCAGCTCCTGCATGTACCCCACCACCACCACAATCCGCCGGCACCCGGCCTCCAGGCAGGCGTCGATCACCGCGCACACCATGGGACGACCGCCGACGGGGTGGATCACTTTCGGCAGGTTGGAACGCATCCGCGTCCCCTGACCGGCGGCGAGGATGATCGCGGATGGCGCTGAACGGCTCTGGCTCACGCTCGTGTTCCCTCAAGACCCCGGCCGCCCGCGGGCTCGCCGCGGACGGGAAGACTGGTCGACCTGGACTCGAACCAGGACTCGCAGAACCAAAATCTGCTGTGCTGCCGATTACACCATCGACCAGTGATTGACGCGATGGCTCCCGGGCACTCCTTCAAGGCCGACGCGGAGGCGCGACCGGCGGACCACAACCCTCGTCGCGGTCCGCCCCGGGAAGGCTGCCCTTCCGAAGGAGGCCGCGGCACGGGAACGCCGGGCGCCGATCGGGCGCACGCCGCTCCGGAGCTGGACCCCGCATCGCCGCGATGGCGGGACCCATGATCGCGCCTCGGCCCACACGGGCGTCCGTCGCGGTCGGCTCACCGGCCCGATCGTAGCCGCCCCATGCCACGCCCGACAGTGGCACCGGCCTGCGGGCGGTGTCCGGCGGAGGGGGCATCGGCCTCCAGCCGGCCGGAGGCCGATGCCACTCCTCCGCGCCAGAAAAACACCAACGCCCACGCGAGGGCGTGGGCGTTGCGCCGGGAAGGTCCCGGGTGGTCGTGAAGCGGTCGGAGCCCGTCTTGGCCGACGGTTGCCCGTCGAGCCGTCCGAGTCCGGACAAGTCCGGCCTCGGTTGAGAATGCACTGACTCAGCCTGCGGGGCATCGCTGCCCGCACGCCTGGGCTGTGCCCTGGCGTGCCGGTCGGGCCTTTCGGCCCTCGCGGGACAGGTCTAAGGAAATCCCTTAGAAAGGAGGTGATCCAGCCGCAGGTTCTCCTACGGCTACCTTGTTACGACTTCGTCCCAGTCACCGATCTTGCCGTAGACACCACTGAAATGTGGCGGCTTCGGGCACCCTCGGCTCCCATGACGTGACGGGCGGTGTGTACAAGGCTCAGGAACACATTCACCGGAGCGTAGCTGATCTCCGATTACTAGCGATTCCGACTTCATGCAGGCGAATTGCAGCCTGCAATCCGAACTGGGGCGTCTTTTTTGCGATTTGCTCCGCCTTGCGGCATTGCATCGCTCTGTCGACGCCATTGTAGCACGTGTGCAGCCCTGGATGTAAGGGCCATGAGGACTTGACGTCATCCCCACCTTCCTCCGGCTTAACGCCGGCAGTCTCGCTAGAGTACCCGGCCGAACCGTGGGCAACTAACGATAGGGGTTGCGCTCGTTAAGGGACTTAACCCGACACTTCACAGCACGAGCTGACGACAGCCATGCAGCACCTGTGCACGTTCCACTCTTGCGAGTGTGGCCGATGTTTCCACCGGTTAATCCGTGCATGTCAAACCCAGGTAAGGTTCTTCGCGTTGCCTCGAATTAAGCCACATGCTCCACCGCTTGTGTGAGCCCCCGTCAATTCATTTGAGTTTTAGCCTTGCGACCGTACTCCCCAGGCGGCGCACTTATCGTTTTCACCTCGACCGATACCGGGTCAGACCGGCACCGATCTAGTGCGCATCGTTTACGGCGTGGACTACCAGGGTATCTAATCCTGTTTGCTCCCCACGCTTTCGTGCCTCAGCGTCAGAAGATCCCCAGCTGACCGCCTTCGCCATCGGCATTCCAGTCGATCTCTACGCATTTCACCGCTCCACCGACTGTTCTGTCAGCCCCTAGATCCCTCAAGGCCACCAGTATGCCCTGCCGTTCCCGGGTTGAGCCCGGGGCTTTCACAGAACACTTGGTGACCCGCCTACGCACCCTTTAAGCCCAGTGATTCCGAATAACGTTTGTGGCCTCTGTATTACCGCGACTGCTGGCACAGAGTTAGTCGCCACTTCCTCTGGGGGCGATCATTGGTTCTACCCCCTGACAGTGGTTTACACGTCAGAGACGCTTCATCCCACACGCGGCATTGCTCCGTCAGGCTTGCGCCCATTGCGGAAGATTCGTTGCTGCAGCCTCCCGTAGGAGTCCGGGCAGTGTCTCAGTCCCGATGTCGCGGGTCGTGCTCTCACACCCGCTACCCGTCTTCGGCTTGGTGGGCTCTTACCCCGCCAACTACCTGATAGGAAGATCGCCGATCCCAAGGCGCCGCAGCTTTGCTCCGGAGAGATCATGGGGTATTACCGGCAGTTTCCCACCGCTATCCCCCACCTCGGGGTACGTTCGATCCTATTACTGACCCGTCCGCCACTTACCCCTTGCGGGGCACGTGCGACTTGCATGCTTTAGCCATGCCGCCAACGTTCATTCTGAGCCATGATCAAACTCTTCACTTGATTTCCTTGGACCGCCGGGCCGCCTTGCGGCAAGCCCGGCGATGGTCTTTGGAGTGAAAGCCTGACCAGACTAACCGGTGCTGCTCGCACCGGCCCGGTCCGTGATCGCTCATCGCGAACACGCCAGGACGACGGCCGGTCGTCCCGGTCAAGGACCATTCACCTTTGCGTCCGGTCGGGGGACCGGACTTTGAGTCACGCGAGAATGGTCCACGCCAAGGGCTGTGACCTCGGCGGAGCGGACCGGATCGGACAAAGCGTCCGTCCGGGGATCGTCGGTGCGGCGGGCCCCGCTCAGGGCCGGTGTCGTGAAACACTCTCCGCACCGCGCATTCTCACGCGGGCATCCGACCGCTCACTTTTCAAAGAAAGAGCTACTGGCGGGGCACAGGCCCCGTTCAGCGGCCGCCTCAATCGGCAGGGGGGAGTCTAGCCGAAGCCCCCCGACAGTCAAGCCCCCGCGGTTGCGATCTGCCCTCAATTCGGCGCAAGCCTCCGATCGGCAGGCACTCCCGCCTCATGACCCCCCTCGGCGTCCCGGCGCCGGCGTGACCCCCACCACCGCGACCCAAAGACCCGACGGGCGGCACTCAGCCTTGCGCCCGACCAGGGTCGAACAGCATTCTGTTAGGGTTGCGCCGGTCGTGCGCACGTCGTCGATGAGCACGACCTGGTGCCCGGCGAGGCGGGGCTGGCGCGCGGCAAAGGCTCGGAATGCGCCGCGCACGTTGGCTCGTCGGCGGCTCTCGGGGACGGTCCACTGCGTGGGGCGGTGGCGTCGTGCGAGAGCCGCGACGAGCGGGCAGCCCAGGGCCGCGGCGACCCCGCGCGCCAGCAGCCTCGAATGGTCCACGCCCCGGGCCCAGCGCCGTTGGAAGGACATGGGGACGGGGACGACGATCGCCGACGCCGGGTCGACGCCGGCGGACACCATGGCGTGCCGCACGGCCAGCCCGAGGCGTCGCCCGAGTTCCGCGCCCACGCCGCGGCGGCGCTCGAACTTCAGCTCGTGGACGAGGTCGCGGAGGAGCCCGGCGTACTCGCCGAGGCGAACGGCCCGGTGCCAGGCGAGGCGCTTGCCGCGGCAGGCGGGGCAGGAGGCGCCGCCGGTGGCGTCGGGCGGTTCGGCGAGGGCGAGGTCTTCGAGGGCGATCGCAGGCGTCGCCTCGTGGGCGCCCGTCGATGAGCCGCAGCGCCCGCAGTACTCGTCGGGCCCGTCGGCGGCCCACCCGGCGTCCGCGAGGCGCTCGCCCACGGGCGCATCGATCAGCCCCAGGATCTCGCGTTCGAAGGTGCGCCAGGGACCCTCGACGGGCGCCGCTCCGGCGCCCTCCGGGGGCCCGCTGATCGCTGCGCGCGGCGTGGGGGGCCACGGGAAGCGCGCTGGCCTGGGGTTGGGGTCGGGCACGGGGTCAGCGTACCCGAGCGGGGGCCCGGGCAGTCAGACCGACGGCTCGCGCCGTCGGCTCGGAAGGAGCGGCGGTCGGCGCGGGGCGAATCAGGCCAGCCGCTGGCGGAGGAGCGTGGCGCGGGCGACCATGCGGCGCTCCTGCTCGGCCTGCCCGACGAGGCGCTGGAGGTGCCCGGGCTGGACCATGAGCATGAGCTGGCCGATCAAGGCGCGGTCGAGCTGGGGGAGCACGCCGGCGGTGGAGCCGAGGCGGACCATGCTCAGCCCCTGCATGGCGTCCTCGGTGGAGATCATGCGGGCGTGGGTGAGCAGGCCCAGGGCGCGGTAGACCTGGTCCTCGATGAGCGTGCGGCGCTTGTCGGCCAGCGTCTTGCGGGCGGCCCGCTCGAACTCGATCACGCGGGGGATGATCTCGTCCTGGAGCTCGCGCAGGATGATCCGCTCGCTCTTGCCCAGGGTGGCCTGGTTGGAGAGCTGGTAGAAGTCGCCCGAGGCGTCGGAGTGCTCGCCGTAGAACCCGCGGACGGCGAGGTTCATGTCGGCGGCGGCCCGCTTGACCTTCTCGATGTCGCCCATCAGGCGCAGGGCGGGGAGGTGCATCATCACGCTCATGCGCAGGCCCGTGCCCACGTTGGTGGGGCAGGCGGTGACGTAGCCGAAGCGCGGCGAGAAGGCCAGCTCCACGTGCGACTCGATGGCGTCGTCGGCCGCGTCCGCGTCCTCCCAGGCCTGCCGCAGGGCCAGGCCGGAGCGGATCGCCTGGAGGCGCAGGTGGTCCTCCTCGTTGACCATGACGGAGAATCGCTCGTCGGCGGCAACGGCGACGGCCCGCGGGCTCCCCTCCGGCGTCGACTCGCCCGCCTTGGCCTTCCCCTTGGCGTGCTGCTTGGAGATCAGGTGCCGCTCCATCAGCAGCGTGCGCTCGAACGGGCTCGTGTCGTGCAGGTCGATCCAGACCATGGTGTGCCCGGGGATGTCGAGCACCGCCGGGCGGCACAGCCCCAGCACCTTCTTCTTCTGGGCGGCGCTGGCCCGCCCCGGGAAGGGTTCGTCGGCCAGGTTGCGGGCGAGGCGCACGCGCGAGGAGATCACCACGTCGGCGTCGGCGCCCTCGCCCCGGAGCCACTCGGCGGTGAAGCCGGTGGGCACGGGGCCGTCGGGCGGGGTTGGGCCGGCGGGGGAGGGCATGGGTCAGGGCGTGGCGGGGTCGGCGGCGCCGCCCAGGCGGCGCAGCTCGTCGCGGATGGTCGCGGCCCGTTCGTACTGCTCGGCGCGCACGGCGTCGTCGAGCTGGCGCTTGAGGAGCCTGAGGCGTTCGACCTGCTCATCAACGCCGCCCACGACGGCCTCGCGGGCGGGGCCCGAGCGCGCCAGCTTGCAGCGGGGGGTCTTGCCGATGTGGTGGGTGGCGCCCTCGTGGGCCCGCTCGATCATGGGGGCGAGGGTCGCCTCGAAGGCCTTGTAGCACGCCGGGCACCCCAGGAGGCCCCCCTGCCTGAACTCGGTGATCGCCAGCCCGCACTCGGGGCAGGTGGGGACGGCGGGCTTCTGGGGGACAAGGGCGGAGGGCTCGGGCGATCCGCCGGCGACCACGCCGGCCTCGGACGCGCACTTCTCGCAGAGGTGACGCTCGATGACGACGCCCTGCCGACGGGTGATGTCGGTGACCGTGGCTTCGTTCTCGCAGCGGTCGCACTTCATCGGTAGGGAGTGTAGAGGAGGCACTGGGGAAGGGGCGGTGGGGAGAGGGCCATGGACAGAAAGGACGAACGCCGCCCCGGGGGCGGCGTAGGGGGGGACGGGTGGATGGCGGGCGTCAGGCGGAGGCGGCCTGCTTCTGCTGGCGGGTGTAGCCGTACTTGCGCTTGAGGGGCTTGACGACCAGCCCGTTGCGGATGGCCTTGGCCGAGGCGCGAACGCGCTTGACGTGCTTGGTGCCGTCGGCCTCGGTGAGGAGTGCGGCGACGGTCTGGAGGTTGGGCTTGAAGAGGCGTGGGGTGATGCCGGTGGGCTTCAGGCCGAAGCCGCCCTTGCTGATCGCCTGGCCGCGCCACACGCGCTTCATGCCGCGACCGACTTTTTTGCCCGTGAAGTAGCAGACGTAACTCATGGCGGCACCTTCGCTTCCCGCCGGTCGCCGGGGGGGTCCCGGTCCGGGCGGACCAGAAGGTTAGGCGCGGGGGCCGGGGAGGCAAGGGGGTGGACCGGCCTCCGGCCGGTGCCAATGACAGCCTCTCCTGCACCGCTGAAGCCCCAACCCGCAGTTCCGGCAGCCCGGGTGGGACAGGAGCCCCGCCTGTCCGAGCCTTCGTCGCCAAGCCTCCTCAGGCTCGGCGTGGTCGGCGCGGGGACCTGACCAGAGCGAGCTTGTCGCCCGCCGGGCGGAGGCCGGTGCCACGCTGCCCGTACCATCCCCCGGCCCGGGCGGGTAGCTCAGCGGCCAGAGCGTTCGCCTTACACGCGAAGGGTCCCGGGTTCGAATCCCGGCCCGCCCATTGAGCGACCCCTCCCCTTGAACTGGCTTGACCTCCTCTACATCCCGGTCGCGGCGGCGTACTCGCCCTCGCTGCTGCGCAAGAAGCGGGGTGGGTGGCGCGAGCGGTTCGGCGGGACCGAGCCCCTCCCCCCAAAGAAACGCCCGCGGGTTCTCCTCCACGCCGTGTCCGTCGGCGAAGTCAACAGCCTGCGGACGCTCGTGCCCCAGCTGGTTGAGCACGCCGAGGTCGTGGTTTCGGCGACGACGGACACGGGGATCGAGCGGGCCCGGGCCCTGTTCGGGTCGACGTGCCGGGTGGTGCGGTATCCGCTGGACCTGTCGGGGGCGGTGCGGCGGTTCTTCGACGCGGTGGCGCCCGACGCGGTTGCCCTGGTGGAGCTGGAGGTCTGGCCCAACTTCGTGCGCGAGGCGGGTCGGCGGGAGGTGCCGATCGGCGTCATCAATGGTCGGCTCAGCGCGCGGAGCTCTCGGGGCTACCGGCGCATCCGGCGGTGGCTGGCGCCGGTGTTCGGGGCCCTGGAGTTCGCGGCGGTGCAGGACGAGACCTACGCCCGGCGCTTCCTGGAGATGGGCGTGCGGCCCGACCGCTGCCGGGTGACGGGCTCGATGAAGTGGGACGCGGCCGGGCTGCCCTCGGACGGGCCCTCGCCCGACGCGCTCCGGCTCGCGGAGGAACTGGGCCTCGACCGCTCGCGCCCGCTGATCGTGGCGGGGTCGACGGCGGAAGGGGAGGAGGCGCTGATCCGCGCCGCCACGCCCGAGGGCGTGCAACTGCTGTGCGCCCCGCGCAAGCCCGAGCGGTTCGGCGAGGCGGCGGCCGCGCTGCCGGGGTGCGTGCGTCGGTCGAGCCGGGCACCCGGCGGGCCCGGCGCCCGCTGGTTCCTGCTCGACACGATCGGCGAGCTGGGGCTGGCGTGCCAGTTGGCGGACCTGGTGGTGATGGGGCGGACGTTCGTGCCCCTGGGCGGGTCGGACCCGATCGAGCCGATCGCGCTCGGGAAGCCCACGCTGGTGGGCCCCGAGGTGGCGAACTTCGCGAGCATCGTGTCGGCGTTCGGCGCCGACGACGCGATCGTGCGCACAACACGGGACCGGCTGGCGGCGGACCTGGCCCGGCTGATGGAGGACGCCGACGAGCGGGAGCGGCTGCGGCGCGCGGGGCTTGCGTGCATCGAGTCCCACCGCGGGGCGTCTGGGCGGCACGCGGACCTGCTGCGGGCGCTCCTCTTGACTCGGCCGGCGCGATAGGGGTTGACCGGGCCCGCCCTATCATCGCGGCGCGCCGAGGGCGTAGCTCAGTTGGCAGAGCAGCGGCCTTTTAAGCCGTAGGTCCAGGGTTCGAGTCCCTGCGCCCTCATTCTCGCCGGGCGACGCGACATCGGGCGTCGGCGTGCGAAAAATCGTCTCCTTTGACGCACGTCCTCCACGCCAACTGGACCGGCGCCCGGCTGCACCTCTGGGCCGAGGATGCCGCGCGGTACCGCGAGCCCGCCCCCGGGGGCGAGGGCGGGCACGCCTTCGCGGGCGGGGCGGAGTTCCTGGGCGCCCTGGCGTCGCGCCTGGGGGGGGTGGCGGGCGAGGCGTCGACGGTGACGCTCCTGCTGCCGAGCGTCGACGGGCGGCCCATGCCCAGCCCGAGGCTGGCGCACGCGCTGGGGCTGGTGGAGGACGGGCACGCGGCGGCGCTGGCGCGCGTGCGCGTCCCGACGCTGTCGATCGTCCCGGGCGACGCGACGGCCGCGCTCGACGCGGCGTGGACGCTGGACGCGGAGGGCGGGGCGCTGGTGAGCGGCAGCGTCGAGTTCTTCGCCGCGGCGGCTCGGATGGTGCGGCACCTGCTCGCGCGGCAGCGGTTCGTGCCGTCGCTGAGGCAGTCGGCGGCGAGCGACCTCTCCGGGCTCTGGCAGCCCTGGCTCGGCGACGACGAGACGGCGTCGCGCGTGCGGCGGCTGGCGGAGGCGATGCCCGCGGCGGCGCGGGCCGCCGACGACGAGTTCGGGCACCAGCCCTGGCCCGTGCTCGAGGACTTCCTCACGCGCGTGCTCGACGCCGAGTGCCGATCGGTCGCGCGGCGGGAGCGCCTGGGCGGCGCCCTCGAGGGCCGCTCGATCGGCGACCCGCACGTAGCGTGGCTGACGGGGCTGCTGGGCGAGGGCGATCGGCTTCCGGCGCCGGAGGGCGCCGCCGGGTCCATGGCCGTGCGCCAGGAGATGGCCCGGCGCGTGCGGGTGTGGATCGGGCAGCTCGAGGAGCGCGGGCCCAGTTCGGCGTGGCGTCTGTGCCTGCGTCTCAACGAACCGGACGACCCGCGCCTGGACGCCGACCCGAACCTCTCCCCCGAGACGATCGAGTGGCGCGTGTCGTTCCACCTGCAGAGCGTGGACCGCGCGACGGTGCTGCTGGACGCGGAGGACATCTGGCTGCTGCCGGGCGACTCGGCGACGGTGCGGGGGCTGCGGGTGGAGCGTCCGCAGGAGCTGCTGCTCAAGGAGCTGGCCCGGGCCTCGCGCCTGTTCCCGAAGCTGGAGGGGGCGCTCGAGGACGAGCGGCCCACGGGGATCGACCTGCCCACGCGCCAGGCGTACCAGTTCCTGCGCGAGAGCATGCCCATCCTGATGGAGCAGGGGTTCGCGGTGCTGGCCCCGTCGTGGTGGGAGTCGTCCGCGGCCCGCCTCGGGGCCCGTCTGAAGCTGGAGAGCGACGAGCAGTTCCCGGGCGGCGCGCCCACGACCGCGGGGCCCTCGCGCGTGGGGCTCGGGGCCCTGGTGCGCTACCGCTGGGAGATCGCGATCGGGGAGCTGCCCCTGTCGCTGCGGGAGTTCGAGGCCCTGGCGGCCCGCAAGAGCCCGCTGGTCCGCGTCAACGGACGCTGGGTCGAGATCCGCCCCGAGGACCTGCACGCGGCCATGAAGTTCCTGCACGCCAACCCGGGCGGCACCATCTCCCTGGGCGAGGCCATGCGCCTGGCCTACGCGTCGGACCCGAGGCAGACGGGGATCCCGGTGGTGGGGATGGAACCGACGGGGTGGCTGGCGGCGTTCATGAACGCCGAGACCGCCAGCAAGCAGCTCCGCGTGCTGGACCCGCCCACGACGTTCCACGGCACGCTGCGCCCCTACCAGGTGCGCGGGCTGTCGTGGATGCGGTTCATGGAGGAGCTGGGGTTCGGGCTGTGCCTGGCCGACGACATGGGGCTGGGCAAGACCATCCAGTTGCTGGCGCTGATGGCGATGGAGCGCGAGTCGGCGGGCGGGGCGCCGGTCAAGCCCACGCTGCTGGTGGCGCCGATGTCGGTCGTGGGCAACTGGTTGTACGAGACGCGCCGGTTCTGCCCGGAGCTCAGGGTGCTGGTGCACCACGGCGCCGACCGCCCCAGCGTCGCGGAGTTCGCCCAGCGCGGCAACGCCTCGGACCTGGTCGTCACGACCTATGCGCTGGCGCACCGCGACCGCGACCTGCTCTCGGGCGTGGCCTGGCACCGCCTGGTGCTCGACGAAGCCCAGTACATCAAGAACCCGGCGACCAAGCAGGCCCAGGCCGTCCGGGCCCTGGACGCCCAGCGCCGCGTCGCCCTCACCGGCACGCCCGTCGAGAACCGCCTGAGCGAGCTGTGGTCGATCATCGACTTCCTGAACCCGGGGTACCTGGGATCGGCGGGCGGGTTCCGGCAGCGGTTCGCGGTGGCGATCGAGCGCGGGCACGACAGGGGCAAGGCCGACCAGCTCCGCGGGCTGATCCGCCCCTTCGTCCTCCGCCGGCTCAAGAGCGACCCCACCGTCATCGCCGACCTGCCCGACAAGGTGGAGACGCGCGAGTTCTGCCACCTCACGGGCGAGCAGGGGGCGCTGTACGAGTCGGCGGTCCGCCGCCTGCTCGCCAGCGTGGACCAGAGCGAGGGGATCCAGCGCCGCGGCCTGGTGCTCGCGACGCTCATCCGCCTCAAGCAGATCTGCAACCACCCGGCCCACCTGCTCCGCGAGCACCTGGAGGAGGGCGGGCGGGCGCCGGGCGTCTGGCCGCCGGACCCGGCCCGCTCGGGCAAGTGCATCCGCCTGGTCGAGATGCTCCAGACCCTCATCGACGAGGGCGAGAAGGCCCTCATCTTCACCCAGTTCCGCCAGATGGGCGACATCCTCTCCGCCATGCTCCGCCAGGCCCTCGACCGCGAGATGCTGTTCCTGCACGGCGGGACCAACACGGGCCAGCGGCAGCAACTGGTGTCCGACTTCCAGGGCGGGGGCGGCCGCTTCCCCGTGCTGCTCCTCTCGCTCAAGGCCGGCGGCGTGGGGCTGAACCTCACCGCGGCCACGCACGTCTTCCACTTCGACCGCTGGTGGAACCCCGCGGTGGAGAACCAGGCGACGGACCGGGCCTACCGCATCGGGCAGACGCGGACGGTGCAGGTGCACAAGTTCGTCGTCCGCGGCACGCTGGAGGAGCGGATCGACCGCATGATCGAGGAGAAGACGGAGCTGGCCGAGAACATCATCGGGGCCGGCGAGCG
>VGXM01000038.1 GCA_016873295.1 Phycisphaerae bacterium | reverse complement strand
ACACGCCCGCCCCGACGATCAGGGCCATGGCGATCGCCAGGAAGATCAGGCAGCCGGTCTTGGCGCCGCCCCGCCTGCCTGGGCCGAACTCGGAATGGCTCGCACGCTCCATGGGTCGCTCCTGTGTCCCCGGCGTGCGTAGGTTATCCGACCGTGCCGCGCCACGCCGTGAGGACCACGGCTCCCGGCGTGGCGGCGCCGGTTCCCGCGGCGTGGCAAGGGCGGTCACCGAATCTCGCCCGTCGCGGCGTTATCGGGCAGGCCCGTGTTGATTGCGGCCGCTCGATCCTGGTACACTCGTGGGTTCGCCGACGGCGCGCAACACGCTGGCGGACCGCGTTCGGAGGGGGCTCGGAACAAGGAGGGATTGTGATGATCCGGAAGTCGGTCGCGGCGGTGGCCGCGTGCGGGTTGCTGTCGACGCTGGCGTCGGCGCAGCAGGTGCTCCTCGTCGTGGATTCCGCCAACCGGGCGGCCCACACGTTCGACCCCAACACCGGGGCCCTGATCCAGGCCAACTTCCTGGACTGGAACGCCCTCGGCACCGGCAACAGCACGGGCAAGCACGCCCTGCAGGTCGGCAACGAGATCTGGGTCAGCGACCAGATCCGCGACCTCATCTACCGGTTCACGCTGGCCGGCACGCCCATCGCCAACATCGGGCCAACCGGGTTCGACAACATCAAGGGCATGGCGGTCGTCGGCAGCCAGGTGTGGGTGACCAACGCCGGCACGGGCAACGGCGCGCCGGGCAACGCCATCGTCTTCGTCGACCTCGGCACCGCCTCCATCGCCGGGTCGGCCCCCACCGTCGGCAGCCTGTTCGACCTGCACGTGGTCGGCAACGAGGTGCTCGGCACCAACATCACCAACCACCGAATCGAGCGGTACAGCATGGCGGGCGCCCTCCTGGGCACCTTCGGCTCGGGCGCCATGCGCTTCCCCCAGCAGATCCACCCCCGCCCCAGCGGCACCTTCCTCGTCGCCGGGTTCTCCACCCCCGCCGGCGTCTATGAGTACTCCGCCGTCGGCGCCGAACTGGGCGTGGTCGCCGGCAGCGCCGCCGGGCCCCGCGCCGGCTACGAGCTGGGCAACGGCTCCATCCTGTGGACCAACGCGTCCGGCGTGTGGGTCGGCTCCACGCAGGTCACCACCGGGAGCAGCCAGTACGTCGAGCTGGTCGACCTCACCCAGCCCTGCCGCGGCGACTGGAACGGCGACGGCGTCGTCGACTTCAACGACTTCCTCGCCTTCCTCAACGACTACAACGCGGGCCTGCCCATCGCCGACCTCAACGGCGACGGCGTCGTCGACTTCAACGACTTCCTCGAGTTCCTCAACTACTACAACACGCCCTGTCCGTAAGCGGCGCTCGAGTTACGCCCCGGTATCCAGGGCCGGTCCGGAGCGAGCCTCCGGGCCGGCCTCTTCGCTGGAGCCCCGGCGCCTGTCCAGGTCCAGCACGCGCTCCGCCCCGATGCGGTAGCGCTTGACCAGCTCCCACAGGTCGAAGACCTCGGGCCGCGGCGTGCGGTTGTCGGCGTCCATCAGTTGCATCCGCACCCGGGCCTGCCTCGGCGGGACGATGATCAGGACCGTCCGCGCCAACCGCGGCGGCGTCGCCCCCTGCCGCACCGTGATCGGGCCGTGGTCGCGCAGCTCCGACTCCGCGACCGTCGCCCCCGCCGCGTCGAGCACGCGGGCCCGCACCGGCGTGTAGGCGTCGCCCTCGAGCCAGACCTGCCTCGGGCCCCACGAGTCCGAGCGGGCCGGGAGCGTGAGGCGGACGAGCGGGCCGTCCCACGACGCCGACGCTGAGCCCGCCTCCACGGGCCGCACCGCCATCAGGTCGAGCATGTCGAGCGGGTGCATGGGGATGCCGAACTCCGCGGCCCGCTCCGGGGTCGCGCGATCGTGCCGGCCCACCAGCGCCGTGCGCTCGTCGGTGAGCGACATCCACCAATACCGCTCCTCGTCGCACCCCAGCACGAGGTAGGTCTCGCCCAGCTTGTTCACCATCAGCGACACGCGCGAGGGCTGCACGAACTGCAGGTACCCCTCGGTGTTCTCGACGCGCTTCGAACCGTCCTCGTCCGTCGCCTCCACCCGCAGCGTCAGCCGAGACCACACCTGCGAGAGCAGCCCCGCCCGCGCGTTGTACGACTCGACGATCGCGGCAAGTGGCGGCGGAGGTCGCGCCGGCGCCTCCGGCCTGTCCGCACGCTCACCCGCCCCCCGGCAGCCCGCCAGGGCCGGCACGAGCAGCAGCAGCGCGAGCCATCGGCTACTCAAACGAGACGCACTCACCGAGTTGCTCCGCGACCGCCGCGAGATGATCCCCGTCGAGCCCCGGGTCCGCGACCTCGATCCGCCCGCGCTCCGCCGTCCCGGCGTGCGACGCCCACAGCCGCCCCGCCTCGGCCCCCTCGTACCGGAGCACGCGCCGCCGCACGAGGAGCAGGGCCAGGACGTACCGCAGCCCGATCGCCCGCTCCTCGGTGGCTTCCGCCAGCCCCTCGAAGAGTTCGAGTAGCTCCGCGTCGTCCAGCCTGAGTTTCGGGGCCGCGTCCGACGCCGGCACGACGCCTCGCCAGCTCCCGAACACCCGCCCCAGCGGGCGGGCCCCCGCGTCCCACGCCCCCGCCGCGAAGTCCTGCCGCTCCAGCGACCCGTCGTCGCGCTCGACCAAGGCCGCGCAGAACCGCTCGCCCGCGTGGAGGTGGACCCCTGTCGCGGCGCACATGCCCGTCGGTCGCCCGACCGGGAAGGCCGGCTGACCCGTGTTCCTCGCCGCCGTCGCCATGGCCCCTCCTTGAACCCGCCCGCGGCAGTCTATGGGCCGGACGCGGTCAGCAACTCACCTCGAACGTCCGCCGCTCCGTCCCCGCCGCCCCCACCGCGAACCGGATGGTCCGGGCGCACCTGGGGCATCGGGCCTGGTAGGCGGTCCCGGCGGCGTTGCGGAAGACGCGCACGTAGGCGTGCGCACACTTGAAGTAGACACCGAGCCAGGGCCTGCCCGCCGACCCGCCCGGCTCGGCGACGCCGTCCCCGGCGAGCAAGTCGATCCGCCAATCGCCCTGTCCGCCTGCCTGGCCCATCGCCCGGGGCATCGGCCATCGGTAAGCGGGTCCATGAGGCAGGAATGGAACCCGCACGCCACCCGAACATCCGGAAGGACGGCTGGAAACGGGGACCGCAGGGTCGGTAGACTTCGAGCCGGTGAACCAGGGCGACCGATCGGACCCGCTCCGACCGCGTCCAAGTCTCACGCCATGACCACGGCGAACGTCCCCGCCACATTGACGATCCTGCCGGAGTTTCCGGCTCCGCCCACGGCGATCGGGCTGATCGCCGGGGGCGGTCGCCTGCCGGTGATCATCGCGGAGGGCCTGCGGCGGACGGGTCACCCGATCCACGGGCTGGGGCTGTCGTGCCTGTACGACCCGGTCCTGCCGTCGCTGTGCGCCAGTTTCCGCGACGTGGGGCTGCTGCGGGTGGGGACGTGGGGGCGATTCCTGGCCGACCAGGGCGTCAAGCACGCGATCATGGTCGGCAAGGTCGACAAGGCCGCCCTGATGCACGACCCGCTCCGCCTGATCCGGAACATCCCGGACCTGCGGACGATCATGGGCTGGTACCGGCACCTGCGGCACGACCGGCGCTCGCACGCGGTGCTCACGGCGATCGCGGAGGAGCTGGACCGCTGCGGCGTGGCCCTGCTCGACTCGACGGGCCCGATCGCCGACGAGCTCTCGACGCCCGGCGTGATGGGCTCGGTGCAGCCCAGCAACGAGCAGGCGGCGGACATCGACTTCGCGTGGCCCCTGCTCCTGCAGGCGCTCAAGCTCGACATCGGACAGGCGATCGCGGTGCGCGAGCGCGACGTCATCGCGGTGGAGGCGGTCGAGGGCACCGACCGCATGATCTCGCGCACGGGGCAGCTCTGCCGGGCCAGGGGCTGGACGCTCTGCAAGGGCGCCCGCGCCGGGCACGATCGGCGCAGCGACGTGCCCACGATCGGGATCAAGACCGTCGAGAACATGGCCGCCAACGGCGCGGGGTGCCTGGCTCTGGCCGCGGGCGACGTCATCATGCTCGACAAGGCCAAGCTGCTGCAGATGGCCGACGAGGCGGGGATCGCGGTGGTCGGCATCCCGACGGCGCACCTGGGCGCGGGCGAGTAGCCAGGCGCGGGCCTCGGGCGCGGTGCGTGCGGCGATCCCGGGATTCGGCGCGGACTCGTCATCCCGCGCGTGGCGGGCCCTGGGCGCGATGCGCCGAGTCATGAGCGCCGGGAATGAGCGGATCAGGATCGCTCGACCAGGGCCCGCGCCGTCCGGATGTCCTCGGCGCGCGTCGGGCCCGCCTCGCGCTCGATCACCAGGTCCACGCCCGGCGCCACGCCCCGCAGCGTGCCGAAGAACCGGGGCCAGTCGACGGCCCCCGTGCCCACAACGCGCTCCGTCCCCCACTGCCCGGGGGTCGGGCTCGGGTCGGCGTCCTTGACGTGGACCTGGCGGACGTGGGGGCCGAGCAGGCGCAGCGCCTCCACCGGGTCGCCCATGCCGTACAGGATCATGTTCGCCGGGTCGAAGTTGACGCCCGCGACGCCCGGGCCCAGGTCGCGCAGGACCGCGAGCAGCGTTGGCGCCGACTCCTGCCCCGTCTCGAGCGCCACGCCCACGCCGCGGGCCACGAACACACCCGAGAGCGTCCGCAGGCGGTCGAGCATGACGCCCCGCTCGCGGTCCGCCGGGTCGTGCGGCAGGAACCCCGCGTGGAACGTGACGAGCGTCAGGCCCAGGCCCGCGGCGAGGTCGGCGTTGGCGCGGGCCGCCTCCAGGTTGGCCCCCCACGTCGCGTCGGGCCTGACCCCGCCCGTGGCCCGGATCGACTCGAGCGTCGAGTAGTCCTCGCCCTCCATCGCCATCATGCCCGAGAGGACCGCGATCCGGGCGTCGGCGAGAGCCCGGCGGGTCCGAGCGGTGTCCCAGGCGCCCGTGCGGAGCGGGTCGAGCGCCAGTTGCACGCCGCCCAGGCCGCACGCCCGCACGCCGGCAACCAGTTCCTCGGGCCCCGAGGGTCGCAGCGACCACGAACACACACCGAGTCTGGGCATGGGGGCCTCCCGCGGCGGATCCGAGGGGGGAGCCTACCCCGGATGGACCGGTCCTGCCCGCTTGAGCCGCGCGGCGGAATCGTGTAGTGTGTGCGCGTCGCCCGCCGCGGGTCGGGCTCCCGAGGAGGCTTGCCGTGACGCATCGACCGCTCGACAGTTCTCGTCGTCAGTTCCTGGGCGTCGCGGCGGGCGCGGTCGCCGCCGCGGCGCTCCCCGCGCGGGCGGGCGCGGCCCCGCCGGAGTGGTACCGCTCGTCGCTGGAGCCGGGCGGGCCTTCGCCCAGGGCCGCCGCGCGCGTCGCGCTCAAGGAGGGCGAGACGATCCGCGTCGGCGTGATCGGGCTCTCGGGCCCGGGCATGGGCGGCATGGGCGTGGGGCACTGCCAGGCGTTCACGAGCCTGGCCAGGCAGGGCAAGGAAGACTGCGTCATCGCCGCGATCTGCGACGTGAACCAGACGAACATCGAGAGCGCCCTCCTGAAGCTCGAGGCCGCGGAGGCCAAGGTCAAGCCCGACGTCTTCACCGACTACAGGAAGCTGCTGGCCCGCGACGACCTGCACGCGGTGCTGATCGCCACGCCCGAGCACTGGCACGCCCAGATGGCGATCGACGCCATCGCCGCGGGCAAGGACGTGTACGTCGAGAAGCCCATGACGCTGCGCCTGGGCGAGGCCCTGCGCCTGCGCGAGGTGGTCAAGGCCAACCCGGAGATGGTCCTGCAGGTCGGCACGCAGATGACCAACCTGCCCAAGTACCACGAGGCCCGCAGGCTCATCAAGGAGGGCGCCATCGGCGTGCCCACCTTCAGCCAGACCAGCTACTGCCGCAACAGCAAGTCGGGCGAGTGGAACTACTACGTCCTGCGCCCCGAGTGGAAGGGCGAGGGAGCCCAGTGGACCCCCGGCGAGAACCTCGACTGGGACGCCTGGTGCGGGCCGCTGGGCAAGATGCCCTGGAACCCCAAGCACTACTCGCGCTGGCGCCGCTACAAGAGGCTCTCGACGGGCATCTGCGGCGACCTGCTCGTCCATGTCATCACGCCGCTGCTTGTCGCCATCGACCAGGGCTGGCCCACGCGCGTCGTCGCGACCGGCGGGCACCTGGTCGACAAGGAGATGGAGAACCACGACAACATCCACATCGCCGTGCAGTTCGAGACCGGGCACCAGACCCTCATCGCCGGCAGCACGTGCAACGAGAACGGACTGACCGCCATGGTCCGCGGGCACAAGGGCAACATCGACCTGGGCGGGCGCCACTGCGTGCTGCGGCCGGAGAGGCTCTTCGCCGAGGAGATCGAGCCGCGCACCGTCGAGTGCCCGGACGTCGGCAACGACCAGGACATGCACCGCCTCAAGTGGATGAAGTGCATCCGCACGCGCGAGCAGCCCGACAGCGACGTGGACCAGGGCGCCAAGGTCATGGCCATCGTCGACCTGGCCACCCGCAGCATGTGGGACGGGCACGCCTACGAGTTCGACCCGTCGTCGCTCACCGCCCGCGCGGTCGTGTGACGATGCCCCCGCGACTGGCCCTTGCCGCGATGGGCACGCGCTTCGAGGTCGTCCTCGCGGGAGGCCCCGACGCGTTCCTGCGGGCCGCGGGCGACGCCGCCCTCGCCGAGATCGAGCAGTGGGACCGGAGGCTCAGCCTTTTCCGCCCCGACAGCACGCTGGCGCACGTCAATCGCCACGCCGACGCGGGCCCCCTCGCCGTCGATGACGAGCTGTTCGAACTGCTCGTCGCCTGCCGCGACCTGCACGCGGCGACCGCCGGCGCCTTCGACCCCACCGTCGCCCCCCTCATGCGCGCCCTGGGCCTCCACACCCACGACCAGCGGCACCGCCCTCCGGGCGGTGTGCCGCCGCTCGAGGCCGTGGGCTTCAACGCCGTGGACCTCGACGCATCGCGCCGCACGATCCGTTTCACCCGTCCGGGGATGGCGCTGGACCTGGGGTCGATCGCCAAGGGGCACGCCCTCGACGCCGCCGCCGATGTCCTCCGCGATGCCGGCGTCGAGTGCGCCATGCTCCAGGGCGGCACCAGCGGCGTGGTCGCCATCGGCGCGCCCCCCGGCCTCGAATCCTGGCGCGTCCGCCTGCCCCCTCCCCTTCAGGGGAGGGCTGGGGAGGGGTTGGCCAGCGCCCAGCCCGGGCCGCGGGTCCCGCTCGTGGCCCGTTTGCGCGACCTCGCGCTGTCCGTGTCGGCGCCGGGCGGACGGGTCGTTCAAGGTCCCGACGGCCCGGTGACGCACGTGCTGGACCCGCGCACGGGTCGGCCGGCCCGTGTGGCGAGCGTCGCCGCCGTAACCGCACCCCTCGCCCGCGACGCCGACGCGTGGTCCACCGCGCTGCTGGTGGATCCCGGGCTGGCGGCGCGGGCACCGGCTACCTTGGGCTGGGCCATCGGGCGCGACGGGGCGTGGACGACCGGGGGCCTGTGGATCGAGGCGCCCGCGGGCGTCGCGGAGGTTTCATGAGCCAGATCGATCGGCGGCAGTTCATGGTGCACGCCGCGGGCGCGGTCGCGGCCATCGGGTTGATGCCCGACAGCCTGCCCGCCGCGGTGCGGAGGCCCGGGTCCGCCCCGCTCCCCATCGCGCTGATCGGAGCGGGACGCCAGGGGCGGGCGATGCTCGTTGAGCTGGCCAAGATCGACGCGGTGAAGGTGGTGGCGGTGTGCGACAGCGACGAGCGTCGCCTGGACGCGGGCGTGCGCCGGGTCGCCGACGCCGAGGGCTTCGCCGACCATCGCGCCCTGCTCGACAAGCGGAAGGACGTGGCCGCGGTCCTGGTCGCCACGCCCACGCACCAGCACAAGGACATCGCGCTCGACGCGATCGGGGCCGGCAGGCACGTCTACTGCGAGGCCCCGATCGCGCACACCGTGGACGACTGCCGGGCGATCGCGTCGGCGGCGCGGGGGAAGAGGCTGGCCGTGGTGCCGGGGCTCGAGGGGCGCAGCAACCCGGTGTACCAGCTCGCCTTCGGGTTCTCGCGCTCCGACGCCGTGCGCGACATCGTCGCCATCCGGGCCCAGCACTGCCAGAAGACCTCGTGGCGCGTGCCCGCCTCCGACCCCGCGCGCGACAGGGCCCTCAACTGGAGGCTGGACCCGGACGTCTCCATCGGGCTGGTCGGCGAGCTGGGCGTGCAGGCCATCGACGTGGCCCACTGGTACCGGGGACGGTTCCCGACGACGGTGTCCGGCTCGGGCTCCGTCCGCTTCCACCAGGACGGGCGCACGGTCTTCGACACCGCCCACGCGGACCTGCACTTCGACGACGGCGTGCGCCTGGGGTACTTCGCCACGCTCGCCAGCAGCTACGAGTCGCGCCACGAGCTCTTCGTCGGGTCCAACGCCTCCATCAGGCTGGCCTGGAGCCACGCCTGGATGTTCAAGGAGGCCGACGCCCCGACGCAGGGGTGGGAGGTCTACGCCAACCGCCAGCAGTTCCACAACGACGAGGGGATCACCCTCATCGCGGGGGCGACGAAGCTGGCCGAGCAGGGCAAGCTCAAGGAGGGGGTGGGGCTGCCGCACCCGTCGCTGTATTACGCCCTCTCCGACTTCTTCCGCGCGGCGATCGAGGGGGCGGCCCCCGCGGCGACCATCGAGGACGGCATGCGCGCCTCCGCGGTCGCCATCCTCGCGCACCAGGCGTCCGTCGCGGGGGCGGCGGTGCCCATTCCCCGGGACATCCTCGGGTGAACAGGGACCAAGCGTGACGACTGAGACTCGACTCCTCCTCCGGACTCTGCCCGGCCCCGTGCGCACGGGGCTGGCGATGCTGGTGCTCGTGCTCCTGGGCGGGTTCGTGGCCAGCGCGGCCCACCTCTACCTTCACCACTCCAGAAGGGACGAGCAGGCGGGGCTGTCGCTGGACGACCTTCGGGGGGCGTACCACGGCGTGCGCACGCCAGCGCGGATCGGGCGAGCGCTCGAGCGCGGGCACGCCGAGGAGATGCCGGCGGAGGACCGGTCGGCCCTGCTGGCGTGGCTGGGGTCGGACAAGGTGGCCCAGGGGTACGACAACCTGGACCTGGGGGAGCGGGCGCCGGCGGAACTGATCGCGCGGAACTGCCTGGAGTGCCACGGGCGCAAGAACGCCGAGCGGCACCCGATCGCGCGCGCGCTGCCGCTGGATTACTGGGACGACGTGCGCAAACTGGCGTTCGCCAAGGAGTTGAACCCGGTCCCGACGCCGATCCTGGTGGTCAGCACGCACACGCACGCGCTGAGCCTGGGGGCGGTGACGGCGGTCGTGTTCGGGATGCTGCTGGCGACGGGGTGGCCCCGGCGGCTGGTGGGCGTGCTGGTGTGCGTGGGCGGGGTGGGGCTGGCGGCGGACCTGGGGGGGTGGTGGCTGGCGCGGTGGAACGCCGGGTTCGTGTGGGCGATCATCGGCGGCGGCGTGGCGTACAAGGGCGCCATGGCGCTGGGGCTGCTGCTGGTGCTGGCGGACCTGGTCCGGCCGATGAGGCGAGGCGAGCGCCCGGCGACCGGCGTGTCGTGACGCGGGCCCGGGCTCGGCGCGATCGCGGGCGGGGCGTGATCGGCTACTCTGTGCGCTCGATCGGAGTGGGCGACAAGAGGGAGGCCGAAGAGTGCGCGCGCTTGCATTGCTGGCGATGGGCGTGGGCGTGTCGTCGGCGGCGGGCCAGCCCGTCGTGGTGCCGAACGGGGCCGCGGGGTCGGCGGGCGGGCAGGGCGTCAACACGCCGATCCGGAACCTGGGGCAGCCTCGGACCTACCAGGTTCGTCTGCGCGAGGGCGAACTGCGGCCGGCGCCGGTCGTGGCGCCGCCCGCGTACGCGACCGCGCCGGGCACGGGCAACCTCAACACGCTGGTGCGCGACGAGGCGCGGACGTACCAGATGCGGATCCCGGAGGCGGAGGTCGGCGTTCCGATCGGGAGCGAGATCGACGGGGTGTGGCTGCGGCTGGGTCAGACGGCGAGCAACCCCGCGGCGTGGCCTGCGGCGGGCGGGGCGTCGTGGAACAACTACGAGGTGGCGCTGTCGGAGGACGCCAACCCGGGGTCGAACCTGTCGAGCGGCTTCGGCGCGAACCAGCGGAACGCGGTCATGGTGCGGCGAGGGCCGCTGGCGATCCCGGCGGGGCTGTTCCTGGGCGGATCGAGCCCGAACCCGTGGGGGGCGCCGATCCGGTTTCAGCGGCCCTACCGGTACGCGGGCGGGAACCTCATCCTGACGGTGACGCACGACGGGAGCGGGCAGGCGCTGAACGTGGCGGCGATGGACGTGGTCTCGCGCCCGGGACAGGCGATCGCGGCGACGTCGTTCCGCGCGGCGACGGGGTCGGCGACGACGTGGCACGTCGTGCAGCTGTCGCGGCCCGGGCTGCGCGTGGGGGACGCGCTGGGCGGTCTGTCGTTCAGGCTGGAGGACATGACGATGGCGGCGTGGCCGCCCTCGGCGGCGTCGTGGGGGAACTACGAACTCACGCTGGGCGAGGACGCCCGCCCGGGGCTGGACCTCGGGGCGCTGCTGGCGGAGAACCAAGCGAACGCGGTGGCGGTGCGGGCGGGCGCGCTGGCGCTGGCGGCGGGCGCGTTCCCGGTGGGCGGCTCGCCCAAGCCCTGGGGCCCGGAGATCGCGTTCGACCGGCCCTGGGCCTACGCGGGCGGGAACGCGGTGCTGACGCTGAGCCACGACGGGGGGTCGCTGGCGGCGGAGCCGCCCTTCCTGGACTCGGTGACGGCGGCGGGCGACACGATGACGGCGTCGTCGTTCCGGGCGGCGTTGGGGACGACGCCCGGGAACCCGCTGGCGGTGGTGCGTCTGTCGGCGTGCCCGACGGGCTGGGCGGCGCTGCCGGCGTCGAACGCGAACGTGGCGGGGGACACGGCGTCGTCGGACCTGCTGCATCGGCAGGCGCGGACCTACCAGGCGCAGGTGTCGGCGGGGCAGTTGGCGGGCGTCACGCCGGGCGAGGTGATCACGGCGATCCAGTTCCGCAACGACGAGAGCGCGACGAACCCGGCGAGCTGGCCGCCGGCGGGCGGCGCGAGGTTCGAGGACTACGAGATCATGCTGAGCCAGGCGGGGCAGGGTTTGGGGTCGTTCGGATCGTCGGTCGCGGGAAACCAGCGGTCGCCGGTCACCGTGAGGCGGGGCCCGCTGGAGATCGCGGCGGGTTCGTACGCACGCGGGTCTTCGTGGGGGCCGGAGATTCCCATCCAGGCGTACACGTACCGGGGCGGCGACCTGGTGGTCACGGTGTCGCACGGGGGGCACGGGCAGGCGTCGGGATACGCGCTCGACGCGGCGACGCCGGCTCCGTCGGTCGCCAAGGCCGGGAGCAAGGACTCGTTCCGCTCGGAGCAGATCGCCGTCGGCGGGCCGGTGTCGCTGATCCGGGCGAGGGCGAGGGCGACGTTCGGGTCGGAGGTGCTGTGGGAGGGCGGCTCGATCGTGAACCGGGCGTTCGGCGGAGCGTCGGGCGCGGACGCGAGCGTGCTTGTTCCGCCCGACCAGGCCATGGGGTTCGTTGCCCGCGCCGACGCCGGGTCGGGGGTGGCGGACCGGCTGGACGTGGTGTCGGCTTTCGGCTGGAGGCTGGATTCGGTGGAGATGTTCGCCTTCCAGACGGGGGCGGGGACGGGCGCGAGCACGATCACGCAGACGGTGGTGAACGTGTGGCGGGGCGTGCCGCGGCAGGCGGGGTCGGAGCTGGTCGCGGCCCACACGGGCGTGCTGGGCGATGCATGGTCCGGGGTCTACCGGGCCGCGGCGGCGACGCCCGGGGACACGCAGCGGCCCGTGCGCCGGATCCGCGTGGACATGGGGGGGGTGGTGGTGTCGTCGGGGGCGTACTTCGTGGAGATGGCGTTCCGCGGGTCGGGGGCGCTGGAGGGTCCGCTGGTGGCGCCGGCGGCGTCGTACTGCGGCGCGGAGGCGGGGCACGGGCTGGCGCTGTCGGCGGGCGGAGTCGCGGCGCCGGCGATGGACGGGGGCAAGCGGGTGTCCTTCCCGTTCGTGGTGCGCGGGTTCGCCATCGCGTGCGCCGGGGACTACAACGGCGACGCGGCGGTGGACTTCAACGACTTCCTGACCTTCCTCAACGACTTCAACATGCAGAGGCCCCGGGCCGACCTGAATGGCGACGGGACGTGGGACTTCAACGACCTGCTGGCGTTCCTGAACGTGTTCAACGAGGCGTGTTAGCGGATCGGGATCCGGCGGGAGCGGGTCACGGGCGGAGCGCCCGATGACGCGGGGCGTTCCCGGCGAGCGGGAATGCCCGGGTGGCAGGCGTGGAGCCGTGAGGCGGCACGCTCCTCGATCGCCCCACGAGGCCGATCCCATGCCTCCCCGGGGCGGGAGGCGTGGCACACGGCATGCCGGGTTCGGCGGGAGGGGGGTGGGAACCCCCGTCCGGGGCGGGCGTGATCGCTGTTAGACTCCTGGAGGTGGTTCCGGGCCCAAGGAGGTTGGTCGCGTGTCGAGTGGTCCGTCCGGGCATGAGCACGACATCGCCGCGGCGGTGACGCGCGCGGTGGAGCGCTACCGCCAGAGCCGGGCAACGGGGAGGGCGGTCGGGGTCGACGAGGTCCTGGACGTGGCGGCGGACAGTTCGGACTTCCTGGCGACGCGGACGGCGGTGATCAGGGCGATCTCGGAGGGGGCGACGGACGACGGGAGCCACCCGTCGCTGCCGACGTCGGGCGGCGCGGCGGACATGCCCAAGATCGACGGGTACGGCCTGGTGGGGTGCCTGGGCCGGGGCGGCATGGGCGTGGTGTACGAGGGGTACCAGGAGGCGACGGGGCGTCGCGTGGCGGTGAAGTTCCTGCTGGACGCGGCGGTGGCGGGCGAGGCGGCCCGCAAGCGCTTCGAGCGCGAGGTGGAGGTGGTGGCGGGGCTGCAGCACCCGGGGATCGTGTCGATCATCGACTCGGGGGTGCGGCGGGGCCGGTACTTCTACGTGATGGAGTACGTGGAGGGCAAGCCGCTGGACGAGGCGCTCAAGCCCGGCTCGACGGACGTTCGGCGGTGCCTGGAGCTGATGATCCGGGTGTGCGAGGCGATGGACTACGCGCACCAGCGGGGCGTGCTGCACCGGGACTTGAAGCCCTCGAACATCCTGGTGGACGAGCGGGGCCAGCCGCACCTGCTCGACTTCGGGCTGGCCAAGCGGGTGGAGACGGGCGAGGGGGGGTCGCGTCCCGGGCTGGCGCTGACGATGTCGGAGCCGGGTCAGCTGCTGGGGACGGTGGCGTACATGTCGCCGGAGCAGTCGCTGGGGCGCGCCGAGAGCGCGAGCGTGCGGACGGACGTGTACTCGCTGGGGGTGATCGCCTACGAGCTGGTGGCGGGGTCGTTGCCGGTGAAGATGGGGGGATCGCTGCGCGACGTCCTGGCGCGGATCGCGGAGACCGACCCGTCGCCGGTGTCGGCGCTGCGCGGCGGGGTGGGCAAGGACCTGGACGCGGTGCTGCTCCGGGCGCTGGAGAAGGCGCCGGAGCGGCGGTACGCGACGGCGGGGGAGCTCGCGGCGGAGTTGCGGCGGGTCGTGCACCACGAGCCGGTGCTGGCGCGGCGGGTCGGGCCGATGGGGCGGGCGTGGCGCTGGAGCAAGCGGAACCGGGCCCTGTCGATCACGGGGGCGGCGGCGGTCGTGGTGCTGGCGGGGGTGTCGGCGGTGCTCATCCTCCGCGTGCTCGAGGAGCGCGACCGCGCCAACGCCAACGCCCGTGAGAACCTCAGGAACTTCCAGTTGGCCCAGCAGGCGCTGGTGGAGTCCAAGCAGAACGAGCGGTACGCCCGGGAGAACTTCGGGATCCTGCGCGGGATCCTGGAGTCGGCCGACCCGGAGCGTCAGGGGGAGCTGACGGTGCGGCAACTGCTGGACACGGCGAGCGCGCGGCTGGATGCCTCGCCGCCGGAGCTGGACCTGACGGAGGCGTCGATCCGCGAGATCCTGGGGTCGGTGTACCGGAAGTTCGGGAGCTACCGGCGGGCGGAGGCGAACCTGGCGCGGGCGCTGGACATCCGCCAGAAGCACCCGGGGGACGACGCGGCCCTGGCGGACTGCCTGCACCACCTGGCGGCGGCGCTGTGGTGGCAGGGCGAGTACGACCGGGCGGAGGGGTACTACACGCGCTCGCTGGAGATCCGGCGCCGGCTCTTCCCCGGCGATCACCGCGACACGGCGACGAGCCTGACGCACCTGGCGGCGTGCCGGCTGAGGCAGGGCAGCCGCGAGGCGGCGCAGGCGCTCTACGAAGAGGCGTTGGAGATGCGGCGGCGGATGCTGGGACCGGAGCACGAGGAGGTTGCGCAGTCGCTCAACAACCTCGCCAAGTGCTACATGGAGGCCGAGGAGTTCGACACCGCGGAGGGCCTGTTCCGGCAGGCGCTCGAGATGGTGAGGCAGGTCCGGGGCGACACGTACGCGGGGACGGCGGCTGCGTCGCAGAACCTCGCCGCGTGCCTCTTCGAGAAGGGCGACCTGGCCGGTTCCCGCGAGGCGTATCGGCGGGCGCTGGAGATCCGGACGGGGCTGTTCCGCACCGGGCACCACCTGACGGGCGCAAGCATGGTCGGGCTGGCGCAGGTCGAACTGGCGACGGGCGACGTGACGGACGCGGAGGGTCATGCGCGCGATGGGGTGGCGATGTATGAGCGGCACGGCCGCACGGCCCACCCCGACTACGCGGAGGCCCTGGCGACGCTGGCCGGCGTGCTCGCGGCGACGTCGCGGTGCTCGGAGGCGGAGCCGCTGCAGTCCCGGGCGATCCAGGTCACGAGCGAATCGCTCCCGCTGGACGAGCGGCAACTGGCGACACTCCAGGGTCGGCTCGGCGAGTGCCTCATGGCCCTGGGACGGCACTCGGAGGCCGAGGCGATCCTCCTGGAGAGCCACCGCCGGCTCGTCGCCGTGCGGGGGGCGTCGAGCCGGGCCGCGTCGGCGGCGGCGGAGCGCCTGGTGCGGCTGTACACGGCGATCGGTGACGCGGGGCGTGCGGCGGCGTACAGGCGCCGCTAATGGCGCGAGCCGGAAGTCCGTGGACGGAGCGCCCCGGGTGCCACGGGTCATCGGGCGCTTCGCCCGTGACCCGTGCGGGTCGGGTGTCGGGATCAGGGCGGCACGGGCGAGCCGCCGAGCGGCTCGCCCGTGGCACCCGCGGCGCCCGCCCGCGCCTTTGGGCGCATTCTTCCGACTCACGCCACGAGTGGTGTGTGTCGGAAGTCCGTGGACGGATGCGCTCCGGGTGCCACGGGTCATCGGGCGCTTCGCCCGATGACCCGTGCGGGTCGGGTGTCGGGATCAGGGCGGCACGGGCGAGCCGCAAGGCGGCTCGCCCGTGGCACCCGCGGCGCCCGCCCGCGCCTTTGGGCGCATTCTTCCGACTCACGCCACGAGTGGTGTGTGTCGGAAGTCCGTGGACGGATGCGCTCCGGGTGCCACGGGTCGGGTGTCGGGAGCAAGGCGGCACGGGCGAGCCGCAAGGCGGCTCGCCCGTGGCACCCGCCGGCGGCTTGGTGCGCGTTCTTCCGACTCGCGTCACGAGCGCCGGCGCCGTCGGAGCAGGATCAGCGCGGGCGCCAGCGCGACCGTCGAGGGCGCCGGCACGTCGACGTAGCCGACGCCCTCGACGAGGATGCGGTAGCGTCCGGCATCGCCGACGCCTTCCCAGCCGTCGTGGACCTGGGTGCCCGCGGCGCCGTCGGGCCCCGAGATCTCGGTGGGCTTGGCGAAGTTGAAGATGTCCTTGCCGACGGCGGTGGGCGAGCGCCCGCGACCGCAGATGGCCAGGGCGTAGACCCCGGGCTTGCTGATGCGGGCGCCCGAGCCATCGTTGGCGGGTCCGTCGATGAGCGAGCCGGGGACGCGGCGCTGGTCGACGATGGTGTCGTCGTTGCCGAGGAGGCCGAAGGCCTCGGGCCCGCCCTTGCCGTCGATCACCGTGAAGATGAAGAGCTGGGTGTCGAAGCCGACGTCGATGGTGTCGAAGCGGAAGCGCGTGGGCGTGAGCACGCGGACAAGGAACATGTCGACCAGGTCGGGCGCGGCGAGTGACGCGCCCAGCGTCCCCTGGATCGATCGCAGCTCGCCCGTGCCGACGACGGGCTGGGCGAGGGTGACAAAGGACCCGGCGTCCCCGGTCTCGATCCAGTCCGGGCCGGCGAGTGCGGCACCGGGCGCGACGGCGAGAAGCGCGGTCGGGAGGGAGAATGGGCGCATGGGAGGGGGCTCCGTGGGTGGCGCGGAGCGCGGGCGCCTCATCAGGGGTCGCGCCACCGTCACTCAATGTGCCCCCGATTCCGGGATCGGCAAGCGAGTTGCGGCGAAATCGCGCGAAATCTCACACGGACCGGGCCGGCTCAGCGCCGGCGCCGGGCCAGGAGAGCGCCGGCCAGCCCCAGGGCCGCGAGCGCCGAGGGGGCGGGGACCTGAGAGAACCCGACGCCCTCGAGTTCGATCCGGTAGCCGCCGACGGCGCCCCGCCCGTACCAATGGGAGAGCGGGTCATCGCCGCCGTAGCCGTCGGGCCCCGAGATCTCGGTGGGTCTGTCGAAGCGGAAGATCGGGCCTTCGTAGCTCATGGGGACGCGCCCGAAGCCGGTGATGGCGAGGAGGTAGAGACCGGGCTTGTAGATGCGTGCGCCGGAGCCGTCGTTGGCGGGGCCGTCGATGAGCGAGCCCATGACAGGGGATCCGTGGAGCAGGCCGTCGTTGTTGCCCAGGAGGCCGAAGGCCCCCTCGCCCGAATCGCCGCCGATCTCGAAGATGAACACCTGGGTGTCGAAGGCCGCGTGCCTGAGGTCGAACTTGAAGGTCTTGGGGTTGGTCACGCGGATGAAGTAGAGGTCTTCGTAGTCGGAGTCGGAGAGCCCCTCGCTCAGCGTGCCGGAGATCGTGCCCAGGTTGCCCTGGCCCACCGTCACCTGGGCGCCATCGGGGAACGACCCCGCGTCTCCCAGCTCGACCCAGTCCGGACCGGCCAAGGCGTTGCCGCCGGCAACGCACAACACGAACCCCGCACAGAAACGCACCATCGCGCGCATGTCTCCCTCCATCCCCCCCGGGGGGCTGAGCCCCAGCCCGCCGTCGAACGCTCCTATTCGTTCGCGCAGGTCCCGTGCACAGTCTACTTGAAAAGCCGGGGTCCGTCCATGTGAAGTCGGTTGGCCGATGGAGGGCGGGCGGCTGGGTTGGCGGCCTGTTCGAGAGGCCGTTCGCCGGTGCTCGTGCGCACGGCCGCGGATCCCCGGGGCCCGCCCAAACGCACGCCGAATGAAGATCGTCGAGGCAACCGCGCGGCCCCGGCGGAACGGCGGCCTGACCGCGTCGGCGCCGTCCTCCGGCTCGGGAAGACCCGGCGGGTCGTCGACGTCGTCGTCCGGGAGCGGCTCGGGCAGTGGCAACGGGTCGAGTTCGAGCGGGGGGAGCACGGGAACTCACTCGATCTGAAGTCCCGGCCGATGGGTGCCGATGAAACTTGGGGAGCGCCGACCTCGCGGGTCGGGTAGAATCTGCCGGATTCATGGTGCAGCCTCTGCGCAACCTGCTGATCGTCCTCGGCGTGGTGGGCTTCTTGCTTCAAGCCCTCGCCGTCGGCGGTGGCGCCGGCCAAGCGATGTGCGTCGGTTGTGAGCGTGGTTGGTGGACCATCAGCCCGCCATGTGCGCCTGAACAGGGTGTCGATTGCTGCGACAAGGGCGAGGACGATGGGACGACGCCCGCTCACAGCGATCATTCCCAAGGGCGGAGCAACGACGATTGCGGGTGCATCGACATCCCGCTGCCGCACGGGACGCCACTGGCCGCGGCCGCACCGCGGATTGAGCAGGGGAGCGGCTGGGACACGCCTGTAGCCATCGCGGTTCTCTGGCAGAGGCGTACCCGGGACGTTTTCCCCATTCGCACGACGTGGGCGCGAGCCGGACCTGAATCTGCACCACGGCTCTTGACGCCGCTCGCCCGGTTCACGGTGTTGGTCATCTAGCTCCCAACCGGAGGGTCAGGGTTCGGCCGGACCTGTACCCGGCTGCGCTCACGCCCGGACGTCGCCATCGTGGCGTCCCGCCGCGCCGGTCATCCTGTTGGAGCATCCAGATGCCGCATCGGGCGAACACCGCCTTGTTATTCACCGTCTGCCTCAGCGCCGCCGCGGGGCTGGCCGGCTGCGCCGGGGATGGTGCGCTGACCGGCCGCAAGATCCTCGATGACCTGGAACGGGCGCGGGTGCCAGCGCCGGACACAACGGGGCGCGCTCCGGAGGCAGCGGCCGACCTGCCGGCATCGGGCCCGGTCTCGCTCGCCGACCTCCTGACGGTCGCGGAGGCGAGGAACCCCGAACTCGCGGCCGCCCGGAGCGGGGTCGGCGTCGCGGCGGGTCAGCGTTGGCAAGCGTCGCTTTACCCAAACCCCCGGGCCGACGTGTCCGTCGAGGATGTCTCATGGCGCAACGGCGCTGGAGACGTCAAGACCACGGTGGGCTTCACGCAGCCGATCGTTCTGGGCAACCGTCGGCACGCCGCGGTGGACGCGGCGAGCGCGGAGGAGGCGGCTCGAGTCGCCGAAGTCGAAGCCCGTCGCCGCGCGGTATTCGGCGACATCGCCGCGGAGCATGCACGCCTGGTCGCGGTCCGCGAGCAGGAGCGCCTCTACGGCGAGCTTCGAGACCTGGCCAACCGCACCCTCGCCGGCGCACAGACGCGTTTCGAGGCTCGCGCCGCCCCGGAGCTCGATGTCATTCGGCCCCGGGTCGAGTTGTACCGGATCGAGGCATCCCTCGCCCGGCTCGCGCAGGAGCGGATGGCCTGTGCCCGTGCGCTTGGCCTGTTGGTCGGCGGGGTGGATGTTGACGCCGCGCGCCTCACGGGCGAGTTGCCGCCCGTTCCCGGCGCGCTCGACATTGCCGCCCTGGAATCGACGGTGCGGGCCACGCACCCGGCCCTCGCCGTCGCCGACCGGGAGATCGATGCGGCGACGGCCACGCTCGCGCGGGTCGATGCCGAGCGAGCCCCGGACCTCGACGTCCGCGTGGCCGCCGGGCATCGCGGCGAGAGTGACGACGGGATCGTCGAGTTCGGCGTCGGCATGACGCTCCCTTTGTGGGACACCCGCCAAGGGGACATCCTGTCGTCTCGATTCGAGGTCATGCGAGCGCGCCAGCGGCGTGCCGCGATCGAGAACGACCTGTTGGGGCGCCTGTCGGAGGCCGCCGGCGCGTACGCGGCGGCGCGAGCGCAGTTGGACACGTTCCGCGACCGGATCGTGCCCGATGCCCAGCGGGCCTTCGACCAGGTGGGGGAGGGGTACCGGGGCGGCCGTTCTTCGTTCCTCGATCTTCTCGACGCGCAACGGACGCTCACCGAGGCCCGCGTGGCCCTCGTCGACCTGGCCCGCGCGGTGGCGGCTGCTCGGGCGCGAGTGATCCAGGTTGTGGGTCCGGACGGCCTCGGCGAGGGCCCCGATGTCCCTCCCCAGCCGCCCGTCCTGCCGGTCGAATCCATCCCCGCGGAGCGCCCCCAGGGCGCGGAGGTCAAGCCATGAGCGTGAGAATGTCGGCTTTCGGGGCCATGATCGCGGCCCTTTCGTTCTTCGGCGCGTGCGACACCAAGTCCGACGGGACCGGAGCCAGGAGTGGAACCACGCAGTCCGCTTCCAAGCCGGACGCCTCGGGCCGGTGCCCGCACCAGATCAAGCAGGAGAAGTGTCCGTTCTGCACCCCGCGGCTCGTGGAATCGGACGGGTTCTGCGGCGAGCACGGGGTGGCCGAAGCCCTGTGTGCGCAGTGCCGTCCGTATCTCAAGGCCGCGTTCCGGGCCAAGGGCGACTGGTGCGGCGAGCACAATGTCCCGGAGTCGCAGTGCGTGCAGTGCAACCCCGCGCTCAAGGAGAAGATGAACCCCGGCGAGCACGGCGCGGCAGCCCCCGCGGGCGACGGCACGGGCGGCGCCTCGCCTTGCGAGCACGGCATCGCCAGGACCAGGTGCCCCTTCTGCACTCCGTCGCTCATCGAGAGCGACGGCCTTTGCAGGGAGCACGACGTCGCGGAGGCGTTGTGCGTCAAGTGCCGGCCCTACCTCGAAGGGGCCTTCAGGGCCCGGGGCGATTGGTGCAACGAGCACAGAACCCCCGAGTCGCAGTGCGTTGAGTGCCACCCCGACCTGAAGAACAAGCCCGGGGCACGGGGCTGAGGAGACCGTCATGGTGTCGATCACACGCCTTGTGCTGCTGGCCTCAGCGCTGTTGTCGGGGGCGGCTGTTCCATCAACTCGCGCCCAGCCCCCCCCGGTTCCCCCGTCGCGGTCGGCGTCGTGCCCGCATGGCATCGACGGCACCGCGTGCCCGTTCTGCGACCCATCGCGCGTCGAGCGGCTGGGGACGTGCGAGGAGCACGGCGTGCCGGAGGCCCTGTGCGTCGAGTGTCGGCCCTTCCTGAAGGCGGCGTTCGTCGCGGCCGGGGATTGGTGCACTGAGCACGACACCCCCGAGTCTCAGTGCCGGGTCTGCAACCCCGCGTCCGCGCGGGACGCGGCTGCGCGGGCTCGGTCGGCGGGCGCCGATCTCCGCTGGCAACAAGAGCCGTCGCTGACCTGCTCGACGTCGGCGGCGGTGGTGACGCTCGCTTCCCCGGCAGTCGTGCGTGCCGTCGGATTCGAGTACGCCCAGGTGCGGGCGGCCCCCCTCACCCGGACCGTGGAGAGGGACTCGGAGCTCGCGTACAACGCGACGCGGTATGCGCGGCTGTCATCCCGGGCCGCCGGCGTTGTTGCCGAGGTAGTCAAGGACCTCGGAGAGACCGCGGAGAGGGGAGACGTGCTCGCGGTCGTTGAGTCCACCGACGTGGGCTCGGCCAAGAGCGACCTGCTCCAGGCGTTGGAGCTGGTGAAGCTGTGGGAGGCCAACGCGACCCGGGAGCGGGCCCTTGTCGAGAGGGGTGTGGGGGTCGAGCGCGAGGCGCTGGAGGCGGAGACCAAGGCCGCCGAGAGCCGCATCGGCGCGAACCGCGCCCGCCAGCGGCTGCGGAACTTCGGCCTCTCGAAGGAGCACATCGAGGCGGTGGAGAGGGACGGCGACACGTCGTCCCTCCTCCAACTCCGCGCGCCCTTCGGCGGCACGATCGTCGAACGCGCGGTGGTCACGGGCGAGCTGGTCGAGCCGGGCAGGCTCGTGGTCGCGGTTGCCGACACGGGCACGATGTGGGCGATGGTGGACCTCTCGGAGAGCGACATGGCCGTCGTCCAGCCTGGGCAGCAGGCCTCGGTCACGGTGGATGGGCTTCCGGGACGGACCTTTGCCGGTCGACTCACCTGGATCAGCACGCAGGTGGACCCCAGGACGCGGACTGTGAAGGCGCGAGTTGAACTGGACAACGGCCAGGGCGTGCTGCGAGCGAACATGTTCGGGCGGGCCCGGATCAGCGCGGGCGACAGCCGCCGGGCGGTGACGGTCCCGAAAGAGGCCGTCCAGTGGGAGGGCTGCTGCAATGTCGCCTTCGTTCGGGGAGAGACGGAGGGCACGACATTCCGGCCCGCCCGCCTGGTTCTCTTGCATGACGCCGGCGACCGCTACGAGGTGGCCGGGGGCCTTGAGCCCGGGGACACCATCGTCACCCGGGGCAGCTACATCCTCAAGAACGAGATCCTCAAGAACGCGGTCGGAGCGGGGTGCTGCGAGGTCGACTACCTGAAGAAGTAGCGTCTTCGCAAGGCAGGCGCCACGGCGTGCCCGGAGTTCTCAATGCTGAACTGGATCATCGGCTGGTCTTTGCGCCACCGCCTCCTGGTCATGCTCGGGTCGTTGGCGTTCGTCGTGTGGGGGCTGCATTCCCTTTCGCGGCTCCCCATCGACGCCTTCCCCGACACGACGCCGGTGCAGGTGCAGGTCAACACCGCGGCGCCGTCGCTCTCGCCGGAAGAGGTGGAGAGCCAGATCACCCAGCAGGTCGAGGTCGCCGTCTCGGGACTCCCGCGGCTCGCGGGCGTGCGCTCGATCTCCAGGTTCGGGCTCTCGCAGGTTACGGTGACCTTCGAGGACGGCACCGACATCTACTTCGCCCGCCAACTCATCAACGAGCGGCTCGGGACCGTCGCACTCCCCGAGGGCATCGAACGGCCGGAGATGGGGCCGATCGCGACAGGGCTGGGCGAGGTGTTCCACTACCTCGTGGTGGGCAAGGGCGACACGCCGGCCTCGCTCACCGAGCTGACCAGCGCGCAGGACTGGATCATCGCGCCACGACTCCGCCAGGTTCGCGGCGTGGCCGAGGTCAACACCTGGGGCGGCCGTGTCAAGCAGTACGAGGTGATCGTCGAGCCGAGCCGGCTGATCAAGCATGACCTCACGCTGGCCGAGGTCGCGGACGCGCTTGCCAGGAACAACGCGAGTGTGGGCGGAGGCCAGGTCACGCGCGGCGGGGAGTCGATGCTCGTGCATGGGGTGGCCCTCACGTCGAGCATCGAGCAGATCGCCAACGCCGCCATCAAGGCCGAGGGCGGCACGCCGGTGCGCGTCCGCGACGTCGCCGTCGTGCGGGAAGGGCATGAGATCAGACGCGGAGCCATGACGGCGGGCGGAGAGGGTGAGGCCGTGCTCGGGCTGGGCTTCATGCTCATGGGAGAGAACAGCCACGAGGTCACGCGCCGCCTGGACGAGCGGCTCCGCGAGGCGCGGGCGTCGCTGCCATCGAACGTCGGCGTGCGGGTGGTCTACCGCCGCACCGACCTCGTAGACCAGGTCATCAACACGGTCACCGAGAACCTCCTGCTCGGGGCCTTGTTCGTGATCGCCGTCCTTTTCACCTTCCTGGGCAACATACGCGCCGGCCTCATCGTCGCCCTGGCCATCCCGATGGCGATGCTCTTCTCCTTCAGCCTCATGATGCAGTTCGGCATCGCCGCGAGCCTGCTCAGCCTCGGCGCCATCGACTTCGGGCTGGTGGTCGACAGCTCGGTCATCGTGGTCGAGAACAGCGTCCGCCGGATCGGGCACGACCACGAGCACGGCGGGAAGACGCCGATCCTCGACATCGTGCGCGACGCGGCCGTCGAGGTGCGCAGGCCCACCATGTTCGGCGAGCTCATCATCATGATCGTGTTCCTGCCGATCCTGCTGCTGGAAGGGGTCGAGGGGAAGCTCTTCAGGCCCATGGCGCTCACGGTCGTCTTCGCGCTCCTCAGTTCGCTCCTCTTCTCGCTCACGCTCACCCCCGTGCTGTGCAGCCTGTTCATCGGGCGCCGAATCAAGGAGCGGGAGAACTGGCTTGTGCGCGGCGTGCAGTGGGCCTACCGCCCGTTCGTGCACCTCGCCCTCCGCCTCAGGTGGGCGGCCGTGGGCCTCGGGGTCCTGATCGTGGCCGGCGGCGTTCTGCTCTCGGCCCGGCTGGGGACCGCCTTCATCCCTCGCCTCTACGAGGGGGCGATCGTCGCGAACGTCGTCCGCCTCGCGGGGGTCTCCATCGATCAGTCCACCGACTACAACTCGCGCATCGAGCGCTTCCTGCTGGAGCAGTTCCCCGACGAGATCGAGTACGTCTGGACCCGGCTCGGCACGGCCGCGGTCGCGACCGACCCGATGGGGATCGAGCAGAACGACGTGTTCATGACGCTCAAGCCTCGCAAGGGTTGGACCAGGGCGGGGACGCAGGCGGAACTCTCCGAGGAGGTCTCAAGGGCGCTCGGGGCCTTGCCGGGCGTCCGCTCCATCATGACGCAGCCGATCGAGATGCGCATGAACGAGATGATCGCCGGCGTCCGCGCCGACGTGGGGGTTCTTGTCTTCGGCGACGACCTCACCCAACTCGGGACGATCGCGGGACAGGTCCGATCGATCGTCGAGTCGATCCCGGGTGCTCACGACGTCTCAGCCGAACAGTTGACCGGGTCCCCGGTCCTGCTGATTCGCGTTGACCAGGACGCCGTTGCCCGCTACGGCATCCCCGCCCAGCACGTGCTCGAGATGGTGCGGGCCCTCGGTGAGATCAAGATCGGCCAGGTACGGGAGGGCCAGCGCCGGTTCGACCTCACGCTCGAACTGCCCGACCGCTACCGCGACGACCCGGACGCGGTCGCGGGGATCATGGTTCCGACGCCGGGGGGCGAGCGCATCCCGCTCGCGAGGCTGGCCCGGATCTCGCCTGCCGCGGGCCCAACGGTGGTGAACCGCGACTGGGGCAAGCGGCGGATCGTCGTGCAGGCCAACGTCCGCGGGCGCGACCTGGGGTCGTTCGTGTCCGAGGCACGGGAGCGCATCGCCCAGGATGTCCCGATGCCCGCGGGGTACTACGTGGCCTTCGGGGGCCAGTTCGAGCACTACGAGCGCGCGGCGCGGCGCCTGTACGTCGTCGTCCCGATCGTCATTCTCTCCATCGCCTTCCTGCTCTACTTCAGCATCGGGAGCATCCGCGACGCTCTGATCGTGCTGACGGGGGTGCCCTTCGCGGCGCTGGGCGGTGTCGCCGCGCTGCTCTTGCGGGGGCTGGATTTCACGGTCTCCGCGGCCGTGGGGTTCATCGCCGTCTCCGGGGTCTCGATGCTCACCGGCCTGGTGCTCGTGTCCACCATCCGGCAGCGCATCGTGGCTGGGGCTCCCATCAACGAGGCGATCGAGCAGACGCGGCTGATCCGCCTGCGGCCGATCCTCATGACCGCCCTGGTCGCGGCGCTGGGCTTCATCCCGATGGCCCTCAACCGGGGCGTGGGCGCCGAGGTCCAGCGCCCGCTGGCGACCGTGGTGATCGCCGGCATCCTGACCGACAACCTCCTCACGCTCTTCGTGCTGCCCGCGATGTACTCACTCTTCGGCGGGCGGGACCTGCGCCGCCGGACCGTCAAGGCGCTTGACCACCTTCCGGCCGAGCGCCATCCCGATCGTTGAGCCCCAGAGCCGGCGCTGCCAACAGGCGGACGGGACTGCGAGGGTTCCACGCGTGCTGAACCCTGAGGGACATGGACCGCATCGCCGGCTGGAGACCGAGACGATGGATGGGCGAGGCGCATCATGCGGATCCGCATCCCATGGCGCGCGTTCGGCACGTGTTGGGGGCCGCGCCCGGCGGGGTTCGTGGGGTGATGGGCGCCGACATGGAGGTCGGCGATGTTCATCAAGGAACGGGTGTCGGGTGATCAGGATCGCCTGCGTGCGCTGGCCCGCGCGGAGAAGGTGGTCGAGCGGGGGTGGCCCGCTCGTCAACTCCTGTTCCGTGTGCTGTGAAGGTCCCGATGGACCCCGGGCGGGTCGCGGAGTCTCTCGATGAGGCGGACGGGGGATACGCCGGAGCAGATCGTCAACAAGATGCGCGAGGCCGACACGATGCCGGCGGCGGGCCGGGCGGTGGCGCAGGTCGTGCGGGCGCTGGGCGTCAGCGAGCAGACGTTCGGGCGCTGGCCGGGCACTGCCCCCTCGTTGCGGGCCAGCACTACCTCCAGACCCGCGACGCCCAATCCAACGCGGCGTCGGGCGTGGGCGAGGCGGCAGCAGCTCCGGCAACAGAACCGGCCCATCGCGCGCGCCCAGGCGAGGCCGCACCCGAACAGCCCCGGCGAGAGAAGCAGGGCGTTGTGGCACCGCTTGGCGTTCGGTGTGACCCGTTGGAAAGCGGGAAAGTGGGCGCAACAGGACTCGAACCTGTGACCTCGGCTATGTGACAGCCGCGCTCTAGCCAACTGAGCTATGCGC
>VGXM01000037.1 GCA_016873295.1 Phycisphaerae bacterium | reverse complement strand
GTCGAGCGGCACCTCCTCGGGGATCGTGGCCCTGTTCCCCGGCGCCCCGACCGTCACGAAGTCCAGCCCGTAGGAAGGCACCGCCTGCCCGACACAGATCGCCGGAACTGCCGCACCGACCCCCGCCGCCGTGATGATCGAGAGCGTCCTCATCGCCGTCTCCTTTCGGGACTACCAACCCCGCTCATCGGCGGATGCGGGCTCAGTGGTGGAACGCCGCCACCGGGCGCCCGCCGCCCATCTGGGGCACCCCGCTCGCCGCAACCGTGCGCTGCGGGGCCCGGCCGCGTCGGGGCGCCGTGCCCGGAGCGGCGATGGGGCCCACGGACGCATTCGGTGCGTGTACGGAGGAGGTGGCGGGCGGTCAACTGGAAGCCCCAAGGGCGAATGCCTAGAGTCTGGGCTATTACGGTCCCACTCCCCTGACAGGTTCCGATTCCATGCCCATCGCCGCACCCCGCAAGGCCCAGCTCGTCAAGGACTACCGCACGCACGACCAGGACTCGGGCTCGGCCGAGGTGCAGATCGCGCTGCTCACGGAGCGGATCAACGAGGTGGCGGGGCACCTGAAGGGGCACCTGAAGGATCATCACAGCCGACGCGGGCTGCTGATGATGGTCGGCAAGCGGAACCGGCTTCTGCGGTACCTGGCGCGGACGGACCCGCAGGGGTACAAGGCGCTGATCGGGCGGCTTAGCCTGCGCAAGTAGCGACTCTTCACCGGCCCGCGTCCTGAACGACGCGGGCCGGTTTGTGTGCGGGTCGACCCGGGCCGCTCTGCCACGAGCGGCAGTGGGCAAGCCCCGGTCGACGACCGGGGCTCGCCTCTGCCACTTGACGGCGCGTTGGGGCGGAGCGGTGCGATCCGCGGTTCTCCGCACCGCGAGCTCCGCGCTCGCCGCGTTTCGTGACTCTTCCGTCGCGGGCGCGCAAGTTCCAGAGGTTGGCACACGATGAACAACGAGAGTCCGATGGCCGGGATGCCGGGGTACGTGCGCGTGGAGCGCGAGGTGGGCGGTCGCACGCTGGTGATCGAGACCGGGCACGTCGGGCGCCAGGCCGGGGCCGCGGTGCTGGCGACCTACGGACAGACGACGGTGATGGCGGCGGTGGTCCGGGCCGGGCCCCGCGAGGGCATCGACTTCTTCCCGCTGACGGTCGACTACCGCGAGAAGACCAGCGCCGCGGGCAAGTTCCCGGGCGGGTTCCGCAAGCGCGAGGGGGCGCCCAACGAGAAGGAAATCCTCACGATGCGGCTGATCGACCGCCCGATCCGCCCGCTCTTCCCCGACGGCTTCATCGACGAGGTGCAGGTCCAGTGCTGGGTGATGAGCCACGACGGCGAGAACGACTCGGACGTGCTGGCGGGCACCGCCGCCTCCGCCGCCCTGGCCCTCAGCGACGTGCCCTTCGAGGGCCCGACGGCGACCGTGCGCGTGGGGCGGATCCACACCGAGGCCGGGCCGCAGTACGTCATCAACCCGACGGTGAGCCAGCTCGACTACTCCGACCTGGACATGGTGCTGGCCGGTCACGCCGACGGGATCAACATGATCGAGGTCGGCGCCGCCGAGGTGGACGAGGCGGGGGTGCTCGGGGCCATCGAGTTCGGTCGGAAGCACATGCTCGAGGTGATCGGGCTGATCGACGGGCTGGCCAAGCGCCTGGGCAAGCCCAAGGTGATGGGCGAGCCGATGCTGCCCAGCGACGAGGTCGTCAGGGCCGTCGCCGCCGCCGCCGAGGTGGACATGGTCAAGGCCCGCCAGGTCCCCGGCAAGAAGGACCGTCAGGCGGCGGTGGAGGCGCTGCGCGAGAGGCTCCTGGAGGAGAAGTTCCCGCTCCGCCCCGAGGGCACCTACGCCGACTATGCCCTGAGCGTGAAGCTGCGGTCGCAGGCCAAGGAGGCCTTCAGGCGCCTGGAGGAGAGGGTCACGCGCCGGCTGATCCTGGAGTCGGGCGTCCGGGCCGACGGGCGCGGGCCCAGGCAGGTCCGCCCGATCCACGCGGCGGTGTCGGTCTTCGGGCGCACGCACGGCTCGTCGATGTTCCAGCGCGGCGAGACGCAGAGCCTCTGCTCCTGCACGCTGGGCACGGGCAAGGACGAGCAGATCGTCGACGGGCTGCTCCCCGAGTACAGCAAGAAGTTCACCCTGCACTACAACTTCCCGCCCTTCTCGACGGGCGAGGTCAAGCGCATCACGGGCCCCGGGCGGCGCGAGATCGGGCACGGCGCCCTGGCCGAACGCTCGCTCATGGCGATCCTGCCTTCGCCCGAGGACTTCCCCTACACGGTGCGCATCGTGAGCGACATCACCGAGAGCAACGGGAGCTCGTCGATGGCGTCGGTGTGCGGCGGATGCCTGGCGCTCATGGACGCGGGCGTGCCCATCAAGGCCACCTGCGCCGGCATCTCCGTCGGACGCATCTCCGACGAGAACAACGAGAAGGAACTCCTCATCACCGACATCCTCGGCGAAGAGGACTTCTTCGGGGACATGGACTTCAAGGTGTCGGGCACCCGCGACGGCATCACGGGCATCCAGCTCGACCTCAAGATCCGCGGGCTCTCGCTGGCCCAGATCGAGCGCACGCTGGCCCAGGCCCGCGAGGGACGCCTGCGGATCATCGACACCATGGAGCGCGTCATCGAGAAGCCGCGGGCCGAGATCAGCCCCTACGCCCCGCGCCTCATCACCCTCAGCATCGACCCGGACAAGATCGGCAAGCTGATCGGGCCGGGCGGCAAGATGATCCGCGGCTTGCAGGACCGCTACAGCGTCACCATCGACGTCGAGGACGACGGCACCGTCATGCTCGCCGGCCTCAACGCCGACTCCATCGCCGCGGCCCGGTCCGAGATCGAGGCCCTCTGCGAGGAGATCAAGGTCGGGGCCGTCTACCAGGGCAAGGTGGTGTCGATCAAGGACTTCGGCGCCTTCATCGAGCTGGCCCCGGGGACCGACGGCATGTGCCACGTCTCGGAGCTCGACCAGGGCTACGTCAAGAGCGTGTCGGACGTCGTCAAGCTCGGCGACGTCGTGAAGGTCAAGGTCATCCAGGTGGACGACCAGGGGCGGATCAAGCTCAGCCGCAAGGCCGTCCTCATCGAGGAGGGTGGCGGCGTGCCCGCGGCCGCGGGCTCTGGCGGCGGGGGGGGCGGCGGTGGTGGAGGGGGCGGCGGACGCCGTCCTCGCAACGACCGCTAACGGCGCGAGTCTCAAGTCCGTGGACGGATGCGCTCCGGGTGCCACGGGTCATCGGGCGCTTCGCCCGATGACCCGTGCGGCTGTTCGACGCCCGTCCGGACGCCGGCACGGGCGATCCGCAAGGCGGCTCGCCCGTGGCACCCGCGGCGCGCGCCGGCGCTTTGGTGCGCGTTCTTCCGACTCGCGCCACGAGTGGTGTGTGTCGGAAGTCCGCGGACGGAGACTTCCCGGGTGCCACGGGTCATCGGGCGCTTCGCCCGATGACCCGTGCGGCTGTTCGACGCCCGTCCGGACGCCGGCACGGGCGATCCGCAAGGCGGCTCGCCCGTGGCACCCGCGGCGCGCGCCGGCGCTTTGGTGCGCGTTCTTCCGACTCGCGCCACGAGTGGTGCGTGTCGGAAGTCCGCGGACGGAGACTTCCCGGGTGCCACGGGTCATCGGGCGCTTCGCCCGATGACCCGTGCGGCTGTTCGAGGCCGGTCCGGACGCCGGCACGGGCGATCCGCAAGGCGGCTCGCCCGTGGCACCCGCGGCGCGCGCCGGCGCTTTGGTGCGCGTTCTTCCGACTCGCGCCGCTAGCCGAGCCGGAATCCGATCCGATGCCGTGACTTAAGCCATTGCATAGCAATGGCTTAAGTTGTTTACAGGGGGTATTGCCCCCAATCCGCCGCGGCGGGCTTGCGGAGCCTGCTGGCCTTGGTAACCTAATGCTGTCGGTGGGGACGCTCTCGCGCTTGGATCCGGGCCTGCGATCAGGGGCGAACCGGAATCGCGGTGGTGTCGCATGGCGGCGAGGGTCCGTCGACGGAGCGGTGGCCCCGGGTCCAAGGGGGGCTGAGGCGTGTCCGACGAGTCGCAAGACCAGATCAAGAGCCTGGAAGGCACCGTCAAGTGGTTCGACCCGCGCAAGGGGTTCGGGTTCATCATCGGGCCCCAGGGACAGGACATCTTTGCGCACTTCTCCGTCATCGAGGGGGAGGGCTTCAAGGCCCTGCGCGACGGGTCGATCGTGGTCTACGACGCCGTCCGCTCGGACAAGGGCTGGAAGGCGACGCGCGTGGTCCGCAAGGAAGAGCCCCCCGAGGTCAGCGTCGTGAAGCGGTCCCACTCGCGGACGCCGCGGCGGTGACGCACTTGCCACGGGCCCGGACCCGGCGATAGTTGCACGTGATCGAGGTCGTCACCGGCGTCCTGGGCGGGTTCGCGGTGGGGGCCATCGCCACGGCGATCGTGTGGCGGTGGGTCGTCCGGCGCTCGCTCGGGCGCGCGCAGGCGGCGGAGCGCCGGGCCCGCGCCGCCGAACGTCTCGCCGAGGTCGGGGCCATGACGGGGGGGCTGGCCCACGAGATCAAGAACCCGCTCTCGACCATCGGGCTCAACGCGCAGCTCCTGCAGGAGTCCATCGAGGAGCTGGCGATCAACCCCGACGAACGCGGGCGCCTGGCCCGGCGGCTGGGAACGCTGCGGCGCGAGGTGGATCGCCTGCGGGGCATCCTCACCGACTTCCTGGAGTTCGCGGGCGAGCTGCGCCTGGAGCGCAAGCCCGCCGACGTGCGCGCGCTGGTGGAGGAACTGGCGGACTTCTTCCACCCCCAGGCGGCCCAGCACGGGGTGCGCCTGCGGCTGGACCTGGGTGCGGATGGGGCCCAGGTCGCCGAGATCGACGCGGCCCATGTCAAGCAGGCCCTGCTCAACCTCCTCCTCAACGCGGTCCAGGCGATGTCGGCGGGCGGGGATCCGTCGCGCCCCAAGGAGCTGATGCTGCGCGTGCGTCCGCGGCAGGACGCGGACGGATCGTCGATGGTCGCGGTGCACGTGATCGACACCGGCCCGGGCATTGCGCCCGAGACACTGCGGAGCCTCTTCAAGCCCTACTTCACGACCAAGTCGGGCGGGACGGGGCTGGGGCTGCCCACGGCGCGCCGGATCGTCGAGGCCCACGGCGGCCGGCTCGACGTCCACACCGAGGTCGGGCGGGGGACCGACTTTGCGATCCTGGTCCCGGCGGCGCCGGCCCGCCCGGCGCGGGCGGAGTGAGGGCGTCGGCGGTCAGGCACCGCCGGCGGGGCGGATCTGGGTGCGGACGTCCCAGAGCTCGGGGAAGAGGACATCCTCGGTGAGCTGGCGGAGGTAGTGAACGCCCGCGGTGCCGCCGGTGCCCCGGCGCATGCCGATGACGCGCGCGACGACCTTGAGGTGCCGGTAGCGCCAGAGGCAATACTGCTCGTCGACGTCGACGAGCTTCTCGCACATCTCGTAGGCGTCCCAGTGCCGGTCGGGGGCCTCGTAGATGAGCTTGAAGACGGCGATGACGCCGGGGTGGCCTGGGCGGCGCACGGTCCAGTCGCGCTCGACGATCTCGGGCGGGACGGGCATGCCCCGGCGGGCCAGGTAGCGGAGGAACTCCTCGTAGAGCGACGGGGCCCGGAGCGCGTCTTCGAGCTCGGCGTGGACCTCGGGCTTGTGCGCAAAGACGGCGAGCATGCGGGCGTCCTTGTTGCCCAGCAGGAACTCGATCAGGCGGTTCTGGTGGCTCTGGATCCCCGACGCCGGGCCCAGCACGTGCCGGAACTGGAGGTACTCGGTGGGCGTGAGCGTGCTGAGCACGGTCCACTGGCTCAGGAGCTGGGTTTGGATGTGCTTGACGCGGGCGAGGATCTTGAAGGTGGCCTCGAGCTGGTCGCGGGCGATGAGGTCCATCGCGGCCCGGAGCTCGTGGATGATCAGCCGGAACCAGAGCTCGGTGGTCTGGTGCTGGATGATGAAGAGCAGCTCGTCGTGGTGTTCGGGTCGGCTGAGGGGGCGCTGCGAGGCGAGGAGGCGGTCGAGCTGGAGGTACTGGGCGTAGTCGAGCTTGCCGTGGAGGTTGGTGATCGTGTCGGGGTCGTAGTGGGAGAGGGGATCGAACGAACTCATGGGCGCAGCATAGAGCATGCGCCGGGGCGGGGGCCGCGGGGAGTCAGGCCGAGCTCATTCGCGGGCGTCGGTCCGGCCGGCGGAGGCGGTCATGGTGGGCGGGATCAGGAGCGATTCGAGGGGGGCGACGGCGATCATGGAGCCGTCGCCCGGAGCCGCGGCGAAGGAGCCCTCGCGCGAGGCGTAGTACTCGTCGTGGGCGGTGTACCCGCAGCCGCCCAGGGAGGCGGCGATCCCGAGGGGGGCGAGGGTTCGCAGGGTGGGGCGGAGTCGGAGGGCGGCCATGGAGCGGTCTCGGCGGGGGCGTCTCCCGCGGTGGCCCACGCGTGACCACCGGGTGAATCGGCCCGATCCACCCGCGGCTTGACGGGGCACGGGCGGGGATGGCGCTTGGGGGCCCGGCAGCGGTTGAGACGCGGCGCGGCGGCGGACGTTCCCGGCCCGGGTGGACGGGGAACGGCGCGTGCGGGCGCTGTACGATGCCCGCGAGCGGCGGCCGCCCCGGTATCGGACCCTGGCCCGCCGCGGGCAGAGATCGGAACTTCGATGATCAGACCAGCGTTCAGCACGGTGGCGTGCCCGGATTGGACCATCCGCCAGGCGATCGAAGCGGCGGAGCTCTTCGGCTACACGGGGATCGAGTTCCGCACCCTGGGGTCGGGCTCCGGGGCGTGGGCGTGCGAGCCGTTCCTGACCGACCCGGGCAAGCAGCGGCGGATGCTCGAGCGGGCGGGGGTCGAGGCGTGCTGCCTGGCGACGTCGATCCGGTTCGACGGACGGGCCTCGCCGCCGATCATCGGAGAGGCCTTCTTCGACCGCGACAAGCCGATCCGGGCGACCCGTGAGGCGGTGGCGCTGGCGGCGGACGTCGGCAGCCCCTTCGTGCGAGTCTTCGCGTTCGAGGTCAAGCCGCGCGAAACCCGCGCCCGCGCGGCCAAGCGGATCGGCGAGGGGCTGACCATGGCGCTGGCGATGGCGCGTCACTCGGGGGTGAGGCTGGCGCTCGAGAACGGCGGGTCGTTCGGGACCGCCGCCGACCTCATCGAACTGATCGACGCCCAGCGGAACTCGCTGCTGGTCGCGTCGTACGACGCGAGCGCCGCGATGCTCGCGGGCGAGGATCCGTGCCAGGGCGTGCGGAGGCTGGGGGATCGGCTCCGCCTCGTCAGGCTCAGGGACTTCAAGGACGGGAAGCCCTGCCCGCTGGGCGAGGGCGACCTGCGGGCGAGCGACGTCCTCCGGACCCTGCACGACATGCGGTTCGACGGCTGGGCCGTGTACGAGTACGACCGGGCCTGGCTCCCAGCGGAGGTCCGGGCCGGGCTCCCGACGACGGCCCAGATGCTGTCGGTCGCGGCGGCGCGCATGTACGAGTTGATCGGTCGCCACTCCGGGCACGACCCGGGGCCCGTCGGTCACGCGGTCATGGCCTGAGGGGGGGACGAGCCGGCGCCGGGCCTGCACGGGCGGGGTGATCGCTCCCGGGATCCGTCGAGGACTCTTCATCCCCGGCGTGCGCGCGGCGCACGGGCATCGGGGGCGCGGGGGCCCCGGGGAGGCCGACGGTGGACTCGGCACGCCGAGTGCGTGTGACGCGGGAGGTGCTCGGGCGTTGCCGTGAGCTGGGGTTCGCGCTGGCCGGGGTGTGCCGGGCGGAGCCGTCGCGGTGGGCTGATGAACTCCGAGCCTGGCTGGCCGACGAGCGGCACGGCGACATGGGATACCTGGTTGACGGGCTGGACAAGCGCCTGGACGTGGGGCGGGTGCTGGAGGAGGTCGTGCCCGGGGGGCCGCCGGCGCGGTCGGTGGTCATGGTGGCGGACCAGTACGCCCGGCGCGCGGGGGACGACGAGCGGGCGATGCCCGGCGCGGGGCGGATCGCGCGCTACGCCCGCGGGCGCGACTACCACCGCACCATCAAGCGCCGCCTGCACCGCCTGGCGGACCGCCTGCGCGTCGAGCACCCCGGCACGGACTTCCGCACGTTCGTCGACACCGCGCCGGTGCTGGAGCGCGAGTTGGCGGTGCGGGCGGGGCTGGGCTGGCAGGCCAGGAACACGATGGTGATCCACCCCCGGCGGGGCAGTTGGATCCTGCTGGGCGGGTTCGTGACGAACCTCGACCTGGAGCCGCCCCCGGAGCAGGAGGCGTGGGGCGACCACTGCGGCTCGTGCACGCGGTGCATCGACGCCTGCCCGACCGGGGCCATCACGCCCTACCGCGTCGACGCGACGCGGTGCGTGTCGTACCTGACGATCGAGCGCCGGGGCGCGATCGACGAGGGGCTCTTCGAGGGCGTCGGCGACTGGGTGTACGGGTGCGACGTGTGCCAGGAGGTGTGCCCCCACAACTCGCCCAGGGCCGACGGCGACGACGGCGTGCCCTCCGCGTACGCGCCCCGACAGGCGACCCTGGACCTGCTGGCGGTGCTGGGGTGGGGCGAGGCGGAGCGACGCTCGGCGTTCGCGGTGTCGGCGATGAAGCGCGCGCGCGTCGACATGATGAAGCGCAACGCTCTCATCGCCCTGGGCAACCAGCTCCAGAGCGCCCCCGACGCCGCGGCCCTCGCCAGGATCATCGCGATCGCGGCGGACCCGGCGGAGCCGCGCCTGGTCCGGGAGACGGCGCGGGCGGTGCGGCGTCGGCTGGCGGGCGGATGAGCCCGCGGCAGAGGACGATCGCGCCCACCCCGAGCACGAGCCACCACGAGCGGCGCTCGATGAACCCGAGCCAGAAGGCGGGCGCGGCGCACGCCAGGGCGAACGCGAGCACGACCCAGTGTCGGAGCGTCGGCCGCCCACGCCGCCACGTCGGGGCCATGACGAGCAGGGCGTACGCCGGGAACACCAGCCCGTAGAACGACATGAAGAGGCGGTACCAGGTCTTGGGGTCGCTCACGGGCGGGGCGAGCCCGCGGGCGTAGGCCGGCCCGACGTTGGCGTAGAGCTCGGCGCCCGCGATCGCGAGCAGGAGGGCCACGGGCCCGGCGTTCCAGGCATTGAGGCGCGATGGGGCCACGGCGTTGGCGCGCCCGAGGGCGCGGAGGTGCAACGCCGTGGTCAGCGCGGTCTGCACGCCCAGGTGCACCAGCACGAGGAGCAGCGTCGAGCGAGGCGGGAGCACGGCCCCGGGGCGGTACGTCTCCCAGAAGACCGGGGCGTAGGCCGCCGTGAAGAGGATCATGAGCGCGAAGAGGACGCCGAACCCGATCGTGAACGACAGGCGGGCGGCCCCGGCGGCCTGCGCCTGGCGGGCGCGGTGGAACGTCAGGTCGAGGTAGGGGCAGAGCAGGAAGCCCAGAGTGCACACGCCGGCCAGGGGAAGGACGTGCGCGGCGGGCAGGCGCGACAGCTCGATCGAGCGGGCCATGACCTCCACGTCCGGGATCGTCGCGCGGGCGCCGGTGACGACCCAGAGGGCCAGGCACGCGAGGCTGGCGGCGTAGGCGAGCGCCGCCCACGCGCGCTCGGGCCCGATCGCGGCGAGCAGCGGCGGCCCGGCGTAGAGCAGCGGGACGATGGGCTCGGCGTCGGCGACGCGGGCCAGCGGCGCGACGACCAGCGCGAGGAACACCCCGTGGAACGCGATCGTCACGAGCGAGAAGGCCCGCATCGCCGGGCGGTGCCGGGCGACGAGGGCCTCGCTCTTCCCTGGCCTCGCGAGCACCCATCCCATGGCGGCGGCGCCGAGGACGTTGGGGATGGCGAAGGCGAGGAAGGAGAGGGGCCCGAAGTCGCGGTCGAGGATCGCGGGCAGGAACATGCCGATGCACCAGGTCCACGAGGCGGCCAGGTAGATCGCCCAGGTGAGCCGGGCGAGCCTCGGGGCGTGGAGTTGTTCGTGCGGCACGGCGGCGAGTGTAATCAACCCGGGGCGCCGAAGCCGCCGCCGCCGGGCGTCTCGACGATCAGCCGGTCGCCCGCGCCGAGGTCGGCGGTGGCGGCGTGGGGCAGGTCGAGCGTGGAGCCGTCGGCGCGGACCATGCGCTGGCGCCCCGGCAGACCCGGCTGCCCGCCCCCAAGCCCCGAGGGCCCGGCGTCGCGGTGCTGGGTGAGGAGGGAGAGCGAGACGGGTTCGAGGAAGGTGAGTTCGCGGACGACGCCGTCGCCCCCGCGATGGGCCCCGTCGCCGCCGGAGCCGGCGCGGACCTGGAAGCGTTCGAGCCGCACGGGGTAGCGGTGTTCGAGGATCTCGGGGTCGGTGATGGCGGTGTTGGTCATGTGGGTGTGGACGGCGGAGGCGCCGTCGAAGGCAGGCCCGGCCCCGGCGCCGCCGGCGATGGTCTCGTAGTAGCCGAAACGCTCGTTGCCGAACACGAGGTTGTTCATGGTGCCCTGGCTGTCCGCCGCCAGCCCCAGGGCCCGCACCAGGGCGTTCACCAGGCGCTGGCTGGTCTCGACGTTGCCCGCGGCGACCGCGGGGCAGCGCGCGGGGTCGGCGTCGAAGGGTGGGTTGAGCATGCCCGGCGGCACGACGATCCGCACCGGCGCCAGCAGCCCGTCGTTGAGCGGGATTCCGGCGCGGGCCCAGGCGGGCCCGAGCAGCAGCCGCAGGGCGTACATGACGGCGGAATGGACGACGGCGAGGGGCGCGTTGAGGTTGCCCGGGTGCACGCCCGGCGAGCCCGTCAGGTCAACGGTCAGGTCGCCGGCGCCCGGGCCGATCCGAACCCGGAGCGTCCGCCCGTCGTCGAGCGCCTCGGACACCCGCGCGGGGCGGACCGACGGCAGGGCGGCGCGGATGCTCGCGCTGGCCTGATCGTGGAGGCGGCTCATGGCGTGGGCGAGCGCGCCGGTGGACCAGGCGCGGGCCAGGTCGCGCAGCCCATCGACGCCGCGCCGGATCGAGGCGACCTGGGCCGCCAGGTCCGCGAGGTTTTCCTCCGGGGCGCGGGTGGGGTGCGGGGCGGAGCGGAGGGCGTGCTCGACCGCCGACCAGTCCGGGCGGCCCGCGCGGGCGAGGTACGTCGGCGGGATGACCACGCCCTCGTCGGCGAGCGTGCGGGCGTCGGGGGGCATGGAGCCGGGGCGGGATCCGCCGATCTCGGCGTGGTGGGCCCGGCAGGCGGCGTAGCCCAGCAGCGTTCCCGCGTCGTCGAACGCGGGGGCCACGACCGTGACATCGGGGAGGTGCGAGCCGCCGAAGGCGGGGTGGTTGGTCACGAGCACGTCGCCCGCGCTGAGCGGGTGGCGTTCGAGCAGGGCGCGGACGCACAGCCCCAGCGCGCCCAGGTGCACGGGCACGTGCGGGGCCGACACGATGAGGCGCGCCGATCCGTCGAGCAGGGCGCACGAGAAGTCCAGACGCTCCTTGACGTTGGTCGACAGTGCGGTCAGGCGGAGCCGCTCGCCCATCTGCTCGGCGAGGGAGTTCAGGGCCCCGGCGAGCAGTTCGTCCCTCGCGGCGGCGGGCGGGCGTGCCCGCGCGGCGTCGAGATCGCGGGTCAGGATGAGGGCGCCCGACCCGTGCATCCGCGCCGACCAGCCCGGCTCCACCACCGTGGTGGTCAGGCGCTCCACCACGAGCGCGGGGCCCGCCAGCGCCCCATCGGGGGTCAGCGACGACCGCTCGATCACCCGGGTGTGCAGGCGCCCCGACCGGAACAGGGCGACGCCTTCGTCCTCCGGCGCGACGCCCGGCCCGCGGTCCGGCGGCGGGATGGAACGGCGCGGCTCGTCGGCGACGCACGAGACCGTCGCCGACTCGACCTCGATCGCGCGCCCCGGGATGGCATGCCCGAAGACCCGGCGGCTGGCCTCCTCGAACGAGGCGCGGAGCGAGGGGCCCTCGGCCAGGTCAAGGTCGATCGTGTGCTGCTGCCCGGCGTAGCGGAGGCGGACGGTCCGGCGGGCGACCCGCAGCGACGCTTCCGGCGCGCCGTCGGCGACGAGCTGCGACCTGGCCTCCCCTTCGAGTTCGGCGGCGACGCGGCCCAGCCCGGCGCAGTCGAGCTGGGCGAGGACCTGGCGGGTCGCGGAGCGTTCGAGCGTGGCGCCGGCGAGCCCGACGGCGCTCAGCAGGCCGCAGTCGGCGGGAACCACGACCGTGCGGATGCCGAGCTCGTCCGCGACGGCGCAGGCGTGCTGGGGCCCCGCGCCGCCGAAGGCGACCAGGGCCGCGCCGGATGGGTCGTACCCCTCCGCGACGCTGACGCGCCGGATCGCCGCCGCCATGTGGTCGTTGGCGATGGCGAGCAGGGAGACCAGCAGGTCCTCGTCGGTGGGGGCCGAAGCGCCCATGGCGCGGCGCAGCTCGGCCAGTCGCGCGCGGGCGGGAGCCTCGTCGATCGCGATGTGGAACCGGTGGGCCAACAGTCGTCCCGTGAGGAGGTTGACGTCGGTGACGGTGAGGGGCCCGCCCCCGCCGTAGCACGCCGGCCCGGGCGCGGCCCCGGCGCTCCTGGGCCCGACAGTCACGGCGCAAAGCACGGGGTCGAAGGCGCAGACCGACCCGCCCCCGGCGGCGACGCTGTGCACGTTCACGGCGGGGGCGAGCAGTTCCGCGGCGCCGACGCGGTGTCGATCGACCAGGTCGAGGCGCCCGGACGGCGCCTCATCGATGCGGGCGACGTCGGTGCTGGTGCCGCCCATGTCGAAGGTGAGGAGCCGACGCAGGCCCAGGTCGCAGGCGACGTGGGCGGCGCCGAGCACGCCGCCGGCGGGGCCGCTGAGCAGCGCGTCCTTGGGGGCGAAGCGCCGGGCGGGGGAGAGCCCCGCGGCGCTGGTCATGACCATCACGCGGCTGCCCGATCCCCACGCGCCCGCGGTCTCCGAGACGAACTCGTGCACGGGCCCGGAGAGGGCGGCGTTGACGAGGGCGGTGGTGCATCGCGCCAGGACGCCGATGCGTGGGGCCAGGGCCGACGAGCGCGACACGTGCACGAAGCCGCGGGACAGGAGCCAGCGCTCGAGGGCCGTCTCGTGGTCGGGGTTGATCCAGGAGTGGAGCAGGCAGATGGCGGCGGAGCGGACGCCGCGGGCGAGCAGGGCGTCGGCGTCGGCGCCGAGCGAGCTGGGATCGAGCGGACGCCGCACGGCCCCGCGGGCGTCGACGCGCTCGTCGACCTCGATCGTCGCCGCGGCCCAGGCGCGGTCGCGGGCCGGGTGCGCGTCAATGTCGAGGGCGAAGAGGTCCGGGCGGCGCTGGTCGCCGATGCGGATCAGGTCGGCGAACCCGCGGGTGACGAAGAGGGCGGCGGGGGTGAGGCGGCGCTCCAGCAGGGCGTTGGTGCCCCGCGTGGTCGCCAGGCGCAGTTGGGCCGGGGGCAGGGGTCGGGTGGCGGGGGTGCCGGTGGCCAGCCGGGCGGCGAGCACCGGGGCCGGCTCCCCCGTGGAGAGGTCGAGGAGAGCGCCGGGGGCCGCGTCGGCGAGCGGGGCGTCGAGCGTCACGCGAGCGCCCTCGTGGGCGACGATGCGGCGGGCCCGGCCGCCGGTGGACGCGGCGAGCGCGAGCCCGACAAGGTCGAACCCCTCGGGGGCATCGGCGAGCAGGAGTTCGCGCGCCGACGTGCGAGCGGTGCAGCGGACGCGGAGGGCGCCGTGGCTGAGAACCTTGGCCCGCCGGATGGAGCCGTCGGGGGCGAAGGCGACGCAGTCGGTGAAGGTGCCGCCGGTGTCGGCGCAGATGAGCCACGGGGGGTGGGGAGCGTCCACGGGGCAGTGTTGTAGGTGGGCGGGAACGAAAGGAGCCCGGGGTCTCTCGATCCCGGGCTCCGGGCCCCTTCGCCTTGATCGGGTGGGGCCGGCGGCGCGGTGCAGGCGCGCCGAGCGGTCGGGTCAGCAGACGGCGTTCTCGTGGTTCAGGAAGGCCAGCAGGTCGTTGAAGTCCTCGTAGGGCGCGCCCACCACCGCCAGGTCGAGCTTGACCGCGACGCCCGGGCCGAAGCCGGCGCCCCGGACGTCCATGTTCGCCGGGATCGGCAGGACGTCCTGCGCGTACAGCCCGCTGCCCTTCATGCGGTGCGTGGGGGCGTTGTCCTGGGCGATGATGTTGACCGCGGGCCCGCGGGTGCCACGGGCGAGCCGCCTTGCGGATCGCCCGTGCCGCCGTCCGGACCGGCCTCGAACAGCCGCACGGGTCATCGGGCGAAGCGCCCGATGACCCGTGGCACCCGCCGTGCCACGACTGTTCGGCTCGGCGAACAGTCGTGCTCTTCCCGCCGGCACGACTGTGCCCCCTCGGCACGACTGTGCTCCACCGGCACGACTGTGCCCCGAGCGGCACAGTCGTGGCACCCGGAACCCGTGTCACGACTGTTCGGCTCGGCGAACAGTCGTGCTCTTCCCGCCGGCACGACTGTGCCCCGTCGGCACGACTGTGCCCCGAGCGGCACAGTCGTGGCACCCGGAACCCGTGCCACGACTGTTCGGCTCGGCGAACAGTCGTGCTCTTCCCGCCGGCACGACTGTGCCCCCTCGGCACGACTGTGCTCCACCGGCACGACTGTGCCCCGAGCGGCACAGTCGTGGCACCCGGAACCCGTGCCACGACTGTTCGGCTCGGCGAACAGTCGTGCTCGCCCCGCCGGCACGACTGTGCCCCACCGGCACGACTGTGCCCAGAGCGGTACAGTCGTGGCACCCGGAGCGCTCCGTCCACGTTCTTCCGACTCGCGCCACGAGGTCGCGGCGGTCCTGGACGTGTCTCGCTCCACCGTCGAGGCCGACTGGCGCATGGCCCGGGCCTGGCTCTTGCGCCGGCTCGCCGCCACGCAGGCCTGACCGCCGGCCTCAGCAGGGCTGGTTGTAGCGGTTCAGGAAGAGCAGGAAGTCGTTGAAGTCGATGACGCCGTCGTCGTTGTAGTCGGCCCTGGGGTCGCCCGCGTTGAAGCGGTTGAGGAACTCGAGCAGGTCGTTGAAGTCGACGGCGAGGTCTCCGTTGACGTCGCGGCTGCCGCGTGAGCCCGGGTACAGGCCCGGATCGGCGGGGTCCTCGCACACGTCGAGCTCGTCGCGGTCGAGCCAGCCGTCGAGGTCGCGGTCGATCCCGATGCGGGTCTGCGAGCCGAGGGGTACGACGGTAAAGGTGATCTCGCCGCCGGGGGTCGCCAGCGCCCGCAGGACCGCCGTCGAGAGCGTCTCTCCCTGGCGGTCGGCGCGCCACGACGCCCCGCCCTGGTAGGCGTAGCCGCGGTCGGCTCCGGCGACGCGCCCGCGGGCCACGAGCCCCACCTTGCCCGCGTCGGCGAGCGTGCCCATCGAGCTGAGCAGCGTGACCTGCGCGGGAGGTGCGGTGGCGATGCTCACGAGCGTCGACTGTCGTCCCACGGCGGCGTGCGTGTCGAGGCTGGGCGTGCCGGGCGGGTCGAGCGGGTTGGTGGGGCTTCCCGCCGGGAGGTCGGATCCGGAGAAGGCGAGCATGAAGGCCACGAGGTCGGCGACCTCCTGGTCGCTGGCGACGTTGAAGGCGGGCTCGCTGACGAAGCGCTCGATGGAATCGATGGCGCCGTCGTGCCCGAGGCCGAAGCCGGCGGTGTTGCGGGTGGTGAGCATGTTGAAGCCGGTCTTCTCGTAGAGGTTGCGGAGTTGCGGGGTCTTGACGGAGATGTTCGTGCTGCCGTCGACCGAGACGAGGGCCGCGTGGCGTTCGCCCATGGGCCCCGGGGGAATGGGGACATAGGCGGCGCCGGTCCAGGTGTAATCGGTGCCGGCCCCGGTAGGCAGGGTGTGGCACGTGACGCAGGCGAAGGCGCCGCGGTCGAGGCGGCGCGTGCCGGAGCGGTAGATACTCATGCCGTTGACCGCGTTGCCGTTGGGGAGGGGCAGGCCCGCCGAGCCGAAACGCCCCGTGCGCAGATGCCCGGGGAGCGGCAGGCTCGTGGGCAGGGTGTTCTCGAACTGGCGGTGGGGGTTGGGCGGGAAGGTGATGGTCGCCAGGAAGTTCTCGAACTCCTGCATCTCTTGCGCGGTGAGGTTGGCGTCGTCGCCCTGCAGGCCGATGAAGGCGCCGTTGAACTCCTCGATCCCGAGGCGGTCGCCGCGCCAGTGGTGCGGCTCGTGCCCGACAATGTCCTGAAGCGTCTGCGTGGTCATCGGGCCCTTCATGGGGTGGAAGGGCTCGAAGCCTCCGGTCAGTCCCGGCAGCCCCTGCCCGAGGTTGCGGTTGGTGAGCGGGTCGATGGTCCCCTGAGGGTCGCCCAGGTCCCAGGCCAGGCGATCCAGGCGCGAGTCGACGTGGCAGGAGGCGCACGAGATGTGTCCCAGCCCCGAGTTCTTGTGCGTGTCGTAGAGGTGCTTGCGGCCGATGCGGACCGCGGCGGGGGTCGGGTCGTAGAAGGAGACCGTGGAGGTCACGGCCTGGGTCGCCGTCGAGATCGTGGACACCGACGCGTCGAACCTGGACAGGACGAAGAGCCGGCCCCGGGTTTCGTCGAGGGCCAGGCCCGTCGGGCCGGGCGGTACGGCGATCGCTGGTGCGCCCAGTCGTTGGCCCTCCGCGTCGATCTGGATGACGTTGTTCGAGCCCATCCCGGCGACATAGGCGAGCGTGCCGGCGCCGTTCCAGACGAGGGCCCGCGGGTCGCCGATCGACTTGTTGCGATCGCTCTGGGGGATTGTGGGGGCGGCGTAGGTCAGGTGGGTGTTGAGGTCGCGGATGGTGGGCGTGGCGGGGGGCACAGGATCGACGAGGGCCGCGTTGACGCGGAGGAACTTGCCCTTCAGGTTAGGCTCGAAGCGGACCTGGTTGATCGCGTCGGTGCCCACCAGCGCGAGGCGCCCGGTCGCGGGGTTCACCGCCAGGGCCATGCACATGTTCATGAGGCGCTTGTGGTAGTCAACGGCCAGGGTGGAGGCGTTGACGACGGCGATGTCGTGATCGACAAGGTCCCACCCGACGACGCGCCCGGAGCGGGAGGCCTGGGCGCCCGAGACCATGGTGGTCCAGTCGCGGCTGTTGTCGTCGCGCCAGGCGCCCCCCGCGTCCTTCTTGACGATGAGCCCGACCCGGATCGCGGGGTTGTTCGCCGGCGCGATGGGCGGGACGAACGCGCCCCCGCTGTTGGGGGGCGGGTTCTGCCCGCCGTAGGGGCCCGTGGCGTCGCTCACGACGTTGGGAGGGAAGTTGATGATCGTGGGCTGGGCCGCGCCCCCGCCCAGGAGGGTGGAGGAGTTTCCCGATTCGAAGATCGCCGCGTACACGCGCGCGCCGTCGGAACTGACCGCCAGGGCCCTCGGGTCCTCGCCCTCGATCGGGACCGCGATCGGCGCCGCGGAGAGGTTGCCCGGGTCGAACACCTGGAGCATGTTGGCCTGCGAGCACGACACGAACGCCCGCGGGGGGTTCCCCGCGAAGACGATGTCGCAGGGTTCGTCCGCGGTGGCCAGCGTCGCGCGCACGCGCATGGTGTTCAGGTCGACGATGCTCACGCTGTCGGAGACGTGGTTGACGACCCAGGCCTCGGAGTCCGTGCGCGCGCGGACGGAGACCGGGTCGAGCCCCACCTGCACCGCGCCCGTCAGCACCGGCTCGGCCCCCGTGACGTCGAAGATGAGCAGGCGGTTATCGGGCGTGTTGCAGACCAGGAGACGCGTGGCGTCGGGGGTGAGCGCCATGGGGAAGACGTGCGGGGTCTCCCAGTTGACGAAGGGGCGCGCCGAGGAGTCGGCCGGGGGGTTCGACGGAGGCGTGGCGGGCGCGGGGACGGCGGGCGCCAAGGCGGTCATCGCCGCGGCGCAGGCCGCGAGCGCGGCGACGGTTCGGCTGCGTCCGAGAACGTGCATGGGCTGCTCCGCGGGTGCCACGGCGGCCAGACCTGGGCCGAGGGTTCCTCCAGCAGAGGGGGAGTGTACCGCAGGATGGTCCCGGGGGTGCCACTCATGACGTCGACGATCGTGGGCGAACCGGCTCGCGAGGGCGGTTATGAGACGTCGGGGGCGGATCGCATGGGCGTTGGGTGGCGGACGGTGCGAGTCCGCGGGATCGGGGCGGAAGGCCCGGAGGCGCCCATCCGATAGAAGCGGACACGCGGCGGTTCTTCGTTGCGCGGGAGACGTGAATGGGCACAGGGAAGCTGAAGAGGCGGGTTGGTCGCCTTCTCCCCACGGGGGACTCGGTGATCGCGTGGGCCGGGCTGTCGGTCGCGGGGGTGGTGCTGTCGATGCTGGCGGCGTTCGCGTGGTGGGCGATGCAATCGCACCGGGGCGGGGTGGAGCACGCGCGCCGGGAGCAGGTGAACGCGGTGGCGTCGCTGATGGCGCACAACGCGGCGGTGCTGTTGGGCGGGAGCGACGTTGCGGCGCTGCGGAGCCTGGCGGCGACGGCGTCGGCGGAGAACGGACTCACGGTGTGCCGCCTGACGCTGGCGGGCGGGGGCGTGGTGGTGAGCCTGAGCGCGTCGGAGGTGGCCACGGGCCCGCTCCCGGAGCGGTGGCAGCACGCGCTGGAGGCGCCGGAGGCGGGCGCGCCGGCGGGGGTGGTCCGAGCGGTGCGCACCGTCCCAATCGCGGGTCGAGGGAGCGCGCTGCTGGAGGTGGAGGGCCCGATCGAGTACCCGTTCGCGACGGCGTGGGAGGCGCAGGCGACGGTGGCGGCGATCGGGCTGGTGGGGCTGTGCGTGCTGTGGCTGGTGTACCGGGGGCTTCGGCGTCGGCTGGGCGCGCTGTCGGCGATCCGGTGGGCGTTGGCGTCGGTGGCGCAGGGGGAGCGGAGCGGCGACGCCCTGGGGGTGCGCGAGGACCTGGGCCCCGAGGCGTCGCAGTGGAACACCCTGCTGACCACGCTGGACGCGCTTCGGCGGCGGTCGGTGGAGGAGCGGATGAACGAGGTGGGGGGTCTGCGCGAGGGGCGCGGGTCCGATGCGGCGGCGACGTGCGACGCGCTCTGGATGGGCGTGCTGGTGGTGGACGACCGGCTGTCGGTGCGGCTGGCGAACGGGGCGGCCGGGGCGCTGTTGCAGCGGCGGCGCGAGGACCTCGCCGGGGCGGACCTGGCCAAGGCGGTGGCGTCGGCGGAGGTGGTGGGGCTGATCAAGTCGGCGTTGTCGGGCGATGCTCGCCAGCGACGGGCGGTGGAGCTGAAGGCGGCGGGCGAGGGAGGTCGGGCCGAGGCGGGGGTGCTCCGATTCACGATCAAGCCGATGGCGGGGGGGGCGGGGCGGCAGGCCCTGGTGGTGATCGAGGACGTGACGCAGCAGCGCGTGGCGGACGAATCGCGGAACGGGTTCGTGGCGGCGGCGACGCACGAGCTGCGGACGCCGCTGACGAACATCCGGCTGTACATCGACGAGCTGCTGGATCCGGCGCCCAAGGAGGCCCGGGCGCAGGAGGCGGCGATCAACGTCATCAGCCACGAGGCCCGTCGCCTGGAGCGGATCGTGTCGGACATGCTGAGCGTGTCGGAGATCGAGGCGGGGTCGATGGCGATGCACAAGGACGACGTCCGCCTCGACACGCTGCTGCCCGAGCTGGAGGAGGACTACCGGGCGCAGGCGAGCGAGAAGCACATCCGTCTGACGCTCGAGCTGCCGCCCAAGGTGCCGGTGGTGCAGGGCGACCGCGACAAGCTGGCCCTGGCCCTGCACAACGTGCTGGGGAACGCCTTGAAGTACACGCCCGAGGGTGGGCGGGTGTCGGTGAGCGTGACGGCGGATCCGAAGCGCGTGGACGTGTCGGTCTCGGATTCGGGGATCGGGGTCAGCCCGGACGAGCAGGAGTTGATCTTCCAGAAGTTCTACCGGTCGAAGGACGCGCGCGTGAGGACGATCACGGGCTCGGGGCTGGGGCTGGCCCTGGCCCGCGAGGTGGTTCGTCGGCACGGGGGCGACATCACGGTCCAGAGCCAGGTCGACCAGGGGAGCACGTTCGTGGTGAGCATCCCGGTGGGGCGCGCGGCGTAGGGCGAAGGGAGCCTTGGGCGTGGAGATCCAGGAGCGGGCGCAGGGGGCGGTGACGGTGCTCAAGCCGGTCGGGCCGCTGTGCGCCGACGACGCCGACGGGTTCCGATCCCGGTGCATGGAGGCGACGGCGCGGACGCTGGGCCGGCTGGTGGTGGACGCGTCGGCGGTGCCGTACGCGGACAGCCGCGGGCTGGAGGTGCTGCTGGAGCTGTCGGAGGCGCTGGGGCAGGCGGGGCAGTCGCTGAAGCTGTGCGCGGCGACGGAGACGGTGCGCGAGGCGCTGGAGTTGACGGAGCTGTCGCACCTGGCCGAGCACTACGAGGACGTGCCCTCGGGCGTGAGGAGCTTCCTGTGACGTCCAGCCGCGGCCGGCCCAAGCGGGTGTTCGTGGGCGAGGCGCTGGTCGAGCAGGGGGAGATCACGCGGGAGCAGCTGGACGCGGCCCTGTCGGAGCAGAAGAAGAGCGGTCAGCGGATCGGCGAGATCCTGGTGGGGACGGGGGTGATCTCGCCGGGCTCGCTGGTGCGGGGGCTGGCCAGGTGCATCGGCGTGCGGGGCGTGGTGCTGCGGCACGGGCTGATCGACCCCGGGCTCCTGAAGCTCATCGGGGAGGACGAGGCGGAGCGGCTGCGGGCGATCCCCATGTTCAAGGTGCGTGGCGTGCTGACGGTGGCGTTGGCCGAGCCGCAGAGCCTGCCGACGCTGGACCGGCTGCGTCAGCTGACGGGGCTGGAGGTCCGTCCGGTGCTGGCGCTCGAGGCGAACATCCATGAGTACGTGAAGAAGTACGCGGGCGGGAACGTGGACGTGGACGCGTTCCTGACGAGCCTGTCGGAGCAGGACGTCGAGGTCGTGGAGCGGGAGACGGTGGACGAGGGCCCGGCGACGGACCTGGACCGGATGGTCGCGGGGAGCCCGATCGTCAACCTGGTGAACGTGGCGCTGATGACGAGCGTGAAGGACGGGGCGAGCGACATCCACATCGAGCCGGACAAGCGCGGGACGCTGATCCGGTACCGGATCGACGGGGTGCTGCGGGAGCTGATGAAGCCGCCGGCGGGGATGCACGCGGCGATCGTGTCGCGCGTGAAGGTGATCGGGAAGATGGACATCGCGGAGAAGCGGCTGCCGCAGGAGGGGCGGGTGCGGATCGTGGCGGAGGGTCGCGAGATCGACCTGCGGGTGAGCAGCATGCCGACGCTGCTGGGCGAGAAGATCGTGATCCGGATCCTGGACAAGCGGAACCTGCGGGTGAAGATGGAGGACCTCGGGTTCCGGTCCGGGGCGCTGGCGACGTTCAAGCGGGTGCTGGAGCAGCCGCACGGGCTGGTGCTCGTGACGGGCCCGACGGGGAGCGGGAAGACGACGACGCTGTACTCGGCCCTGGACCTGCTGCGCAGCCCCGAGGTGAACATCCTGACGGTCGAGGACCCGGTGGAGTACCAGCTGGACCTGATCAACCAGATCCAGGTGAACGACCAGATCGGGATGACGTTCGCGCGGGCGCTGCGGAGCATCCTGCGGCAGGACCCGGACGTGATCATGGTGGGGGAGATCCGCGACCAGGAGACGGCCCGGGTGGCGGTGCAGGCGGCGCTCACGGGGCACATGGTGCTGGCGACGCTGCACACCAACGACGCCCCGGGGGCGGTGGCGCGGCTGTCGGACATGGGGATCGAGACGTACCTGATGTCGGCGGCGCTCAACGGGGCGGTGGCGCAGCGGCTGGCGCGGACGGTGTGCGGGGGGTGCGCGGCCCGGTACTTCCCCGCCGAGCAGGTGCTCCGCGACGCGGGGTTGCCGGTGGGCGAGGGCAAGCCGTTCCGACGGGGGGCCGGGTGCCAGCAGTGCCACAACTCGGGGTTCCTGGGGCGGCTGGGGATCTACGAGGTGATGGAGGTGACGCCGGAGCTTCGGCGTCGGATCCACCACGGGGCGGCGACGCACGAACTGCGGGCGTACCTGAAGAGGCACGGGCACCTGACCCTGCGCGAGGAGGGCGTGCTGCTGGCGATCGACGGCAAGACGACGCTCGAGGAAGTGCTGCGCGTCTCGCACACCGACGACCTGGACGACGAGGCGGCCCCCGCCGACACCGATCGGAGGGCCGCGGCGTGAAGTATTCCTACATCGCCTACGACCGGTCGGGGCAGCGCCTGGCGGGGAGGGTGGAAGCGGCGAGCGGGGCGGAGGCGGGCGAACTGGTCCGCGGCAAGGGGCTGTACCCGTCGAGCCTGACCGCCGTGGAGGCCGGGGGTGGCTCGGCGCCGCGGCGGGTGCGGCGTCGGCGCGGCTCGCTCAAGCCGCTGTCGGAGTTCCTGCGTCAGTTGACGGTGCTGGTGCGCACGGGGACGCCGATCATGCAGGCACTGGAGGCGCTGGAGCGGCAGGCGGGCACCGACGCGTGGCGCGGGGTGATCCAGGGGGTGCGCAAGGGGGTGGAGGAGGGCCGGTCGCTCTCCGAGGCGATGGAGGCCCACCCCGAGGTGTTCGACGCGGTGTGCCGGAGCCTGATCCACGCCGGGGAGAGCAGCGGGCGGATGGACGTACTGCTGGACCGTCTGGCGGCGCTGGTCCGTCAGCAGCAGCAGATCCGCAACGCGGTGGCGGGGGCGATGGTGTACCCGGTGCTGCTGGTGGGGGTGGCGGGGGCGGTGCTGTGCGTCATGGTGCTGTTCGTGATCCCGCGGTTCGAGGGGCTCTTCGAGACGCTGGGGGCGCCGCTGCCGCCGACCACGAAGCTGCTGATCTCGTTCAGCCACGGGCTGAAGGCGCAGTGGTGGCTCTGGCTGATCGGGCTGGTGGGGGCGGTGTTCGGGGCGCGGGCGTGGCTGAGGTCGGAGTCGGGCCGGCAGGCGACGGACCGGGCGCTGCTGGGCCTGCCGACGATCGGGCGCGTGGTGCGCAGTTTCGCGGCGGCGCGGCTGGCGCGGATCCTGGGCGTGCTGATCGACGGCAAGGTGCCGCTGATCGACGCGCTGAAGCTCACGCGGCAGGCGATGACCAGCCCGTCGTTCGCGCGGCTCATCGACCGGGCCGAGGACTACGTGACCAAGGGCGAGTCGATGAGCGACGGGATGAGCGCGGGCGGGCTGATCAACCCGGCGGTGATCGAGGCGTTGCGGAACGGGGAGCGGACGGGGCAGATCCCGGTCGTGCTGCTCAGCGTGGCGGACTACCTGGACGAGGACAACACGGTGCTGGTCAAGACGCTGACGAGCATCATCGAGCCGATCCTGCTGGTCGTGCTGGGCCTGACGGTCGGCGTGGTGGCGTTCAGCCTCTTCATGCCGCTGTTCGACCTGACGGCGGCGGGGCAGGGGGGAGGCGCGCCATGAGACGGATGATCCGCCGGGTGGGGCCGATCGGGGTGCAGATCGGGGCGAGGCGGCTGATCGCGGCGCAGGTCGAGAGCCGCGGGCGGCGTCCGCGGCTGCACGCGCTGGCGCGGATCAGCCGCGGGGCGTCGGGGGGGGGTCTCCCCGAGCTGAGCGACCTGGAGCGTCTGTCGGAGACGATGGAGCGGCTCGGGTTCGAGGGGCGACAGGTGGTGCTGGTGGCGCCGGCGGAGAAGGAGCTCGTGTCGGTGCTGGAGTTGCCGGCCAAGTCGGCCGGGGCGCCGCTGGGGGCGATCGCCCCGGCGGAGTTCGCGCGCGAGCGGCGGATCGACCCCGGGTCGTTCGAGATGGGGTGGTGGGAGTTGCCCGAGGCCTCGCGTGCCGCGCCGGGCACGCGTGCCATGGCGGTGGGGATCGCGCACGAGGACGTCGAGGGCCTGATCGAGCTGGTGGTCCGGGCGGGGTTCGACCCGGTCGCGGTCGACGCGCGGGCGGTGGCGTTCGGGCGGGCGGTGTCCGCCGCGGGCGGGTCGGCCGAGGGGATCAACGCCGTGGTCGACATCGGTTGGGGCGGGGTGGGGGTGTCGCTGCTGGTGGGGTCGATGGTGGTGTACCACCGGACGGTGTTCGACGCCGGGCTGGTCGCGTGTCACCGGGAGATCTGCTCGCGGCTGGGGGTCGACGCCGAGGGGGCGGAGGTGCTGCTGGACGTGGTGGGCGGGGGTGATGGGGAGTCGGGGAGCGGCGTGGACCCTGCGCTGTTGTCGCGGGCGCGGTCGTTGGCGGCGCCCAGGCTGAGGGCGCTGGCGCGGGACGTGTCGGCGTCGCTCTCGTACGGGTCGCATCTGTACCCGGGGCAGGCGGTGGGGCGGGTGTACGTGGTGGGCGAGGGGGCGCGTCATGCGGCGGTGCGCGACGCGATCGCCGAGTGCGCCGAGTCGCCGGTCGAGGCGCTCACCCCCGAGCGGCTGGTCGACATCGTGGACGGTGGGGGTCGGGGCGTCAACGACGCCGACGCGACGCTGGCGGTGTCGCTGGCGCTCTGGTCGGAGGGCGAGGCATGAAGGCGCTGAACCTCATCCCGAGGGCCTACCTGGTGCGTCGCGCCCGGCGTCGGCGTGGCCGGGCGTGGGCGATCGGGCTGGCGGCGTACACGGGGGCGGCCGGGCTCGGGAGCGTGGCGGCGTCGATCGTGAGCGCGGGACCCCAGGGGGCGACCGCGGAGATGGTGGCCGAGGCGGAGTCGCAGGCGTCCATGACCAAGCGCGACATCGGGCGGGCGACCCGCGAGGCGGCCGATTGGTCGCGTCGCGCCGAGGCCGAGCGGGCGATCGGCGAGCATCCGCGATGGAGCGTGCTCCTGGGCATGCTCGCGCGACTGCGCGGGGAGTCGGTCGTGCTGTCGACGGTGGAGGTGCAGCCGCCGTCGACCGCGGGCGGAGCCGTGGGCGGGTATCGGCTGGCGCTGGAGGGCGTGGCGCGGTCGCAGCCGGCGGTGACGCGGTACGTGCTGGACCTCGAGGGGTCCGGGGTGTTCGACCGGGTGACGCTGACGGAAACCCGCGCGACGGAGTTCCGCGGTGAGCCGTCGGCGGGCTTCCGGATCGACTGCGTCCTGGGCCAGGCCGACGCCAAGCGGGGGGGAAGCAAGTGAGCGAGCGAATGACCTCGGCGTTGCTCCCGATCGACGCGGCGGGGATGGCGACGGCCGCCGCGATCGCGGCGGTGGCGTACTTCGCCCTGGTGGGCCCGACCCTCGACAGGGCCCGCGAGGGGCGGGCGGCCTCCGCGGAACTGGCGGGCAGGCTCGAGGAGGTTGGGAGGCTCAAGGGGGAGCTCGCGGCGGCGGAGAGGCGGGCGCGCGAGTCGCGGATGCGGGTGGAGCAGGCGCCGCGGATCCTCAGGCCGATCGACGCGATGAACGCAAGGCTCGCCGAGCTGACAACCCTTGCGGAGGAGTGCTCGCTGTCGATCGAGGCCATGGCGCCGGGCGTGGCGGCCAGGCAGGAGCGGCTGATCCGCGTCCCGGTGAAGATGGGAGGTCGGGGGCGGTATGCGGACTGCGTGCGGTTCCTGGACCTCCTGCACGAGCGGTTCCAGGACGTCGACGTGGACGGTTTCCGGATGATGACGCTGGGGGAGGAGACGGGCGGATCGGCGTCGTTCTCGATCGACTGTGCCTGGCTTGCGGCCCGCGAGGCCGCCCACGAGGCGTCGGCGCCGCCCAAGGGTTGACAAACGCCCCGGCGTTTGGCTCCTTTGTGCCGTGGGACTCAGCAAGCAGCAACGAGCGTTCGTGGCGGTTCTCGGCCTGGCCGGCGCCGCCCTTCTGGTCGACCGGGTGATCCTGGGCGGCGCGTCGAGCCCGTCGTCGGCGTCGGCGTCGCAGGAGGCGTCGGGCGAGGTGCCGTCGGCGTCGGCGGCGCCCGCCGCTCCGCCCCACGAGGCCCCGGCGTCCAAGACGCTGGCGGCGCAGCGCCTGGCGGCGCTGGACGCGGGCGTGGAGATCGACGGCGCGGACGGGTTCGCGGCGCCCGCGGCGTGGGCTCCGGCGCGAGCGGCCTCCGCGACCCCCGCGGCGCCGAGCGTCGATCCGTCCGAGAACGCGCTGCTGTCGAGTTTGCGGCTCACCTCGGTGATCACCAGCGGGCGTCCCGCGGCCCGGATCAACGACCGCCTGGTCCTGGTGGGCATGCGGATGCCGGACGGCGTGGAGCTGGTCGGCGTGAGCGAGCGTTCGGCGACGGTGCGGCTGCCGAGCGGCGCCGAGCACACGATCGAACTGAAGCGGCCCGGCTAGGGGCGCGAGTCGGTTGAACGCGCACCGGGGCGCGGGCGGGCGCTGCGGGTGCCACGGGCGATCCGCCCGACGGTCGCCCGTGCCGGCGTCCGGACGGACCTCGAACAGCCGCACGGGTGACGGGCGAAGCGCCCGATGACCCGTGGCACCCGGAGCGCATCCGTTCGCGGACTTCCGACTCGCGTCGGTCGGCGGGGGCGGTGCGACCGATTCCGCCGGTACAGTCGGCAGCGCCGCGAACTCTGCGCGCAAACACCTGGGTCCGGGGGGCGCGCACCCTCAAGGACGGTCCGCCGCGAGTCGATCCTGACGGGGTAGGAAGGAATCGCATACCCGAACCAGGAGACCCGCATGTTCGCCCCCGCCCTTCGCCGTGGATTCAGCCTGATCGAGCTCGTGATCGTGGTCGTGATCATCGGGATCATCGCCGCGATCGCGATTCCGCGGATGAGCCGCGGCGCCGCCGGTGCATCGGATTCGTCGCTGGAGGCGAACCTCAAGGTGCTTCGCAGCGCGATCGACCTGTACGAGACCGAGCACGGGAAGCTGCCGACGGCGGCGAACATCGTGACACAGTTGACGCAGTTCACCGACGAAGCCGGCACGGTCTCTGCGACCAAGACGACGACGGCGATCTTCGGGCCGTACATCCGCGCGATCCCGTCGCTCCCCGTGGGCGCCAAGAAGGGATCGAGCGGCATCGCCGCCGCGGACGCGGCGGGGATCGGCTGGATTTACGACGCCGCCGCGGGGACGATCCGGGCCAACACGGTCGCGACCGAGGTGGACGTCCGCGGGCGCCGCTACGACCAGTATTGACCGCCCTGAGGGCGTCGCGGAGGCCAGCCGTGCATCGCGCCGCGCTCCACGCCCGCCCGAGGCCCTCGCGAGCGATTCCCGATTGCCCGGGCGGCAGCGCCCGGGCGGTCGCGTTGCCCGGGTTCTCGCTGCTTGAGTTGGTGATGGTCCTGGCGGTGATGGGGATCGTGCTTGCGGTCGCCATGCCGCGCCACGCCGCCGCGATGGACCGCTACCGCGCGGACGGGGCGGCGAGCGGACTGGTTGCGGCGATCCGGCGCGAGCGAGCGGCGGCCGCCTCGACCGGGGTCCCGCGCCGGATCGCCTTCGACGCCGCCGCCAACTCGTACACCGTGTTCGCCGGGGACGTCGCGCCGGCGAAGGTGTCGACCGCACTTCTCGGGGCGGGCCCGTTCCCCGCGACCTTGAGCGTCGCCGACTTTGACGGGGGCCCGGACCTGCGCCTCGACGCGTTCGGG
>VGXM01000036.1 GCA_016873295.1 Phycisphaerae bacterium | reverse complement strand
TCCGTATCAGCCGTCCTGTTTGGACTTCGGCAGTGTTCTGTCAACGTGCTCGGGGGTGGTGTCACCCGGCACCTCGGGCCCCAACTCGGGCATCCAGGGGGCCGCCGCCCCGGAAGGGTCGGTGCCGGGCAATGCCAGGCGGGCCGCGACCGCGGACAACGCCCTCAACTCCCCCGCCGAACCGATCCGCTCAAACCGCAGTTCCGCCCCGGCGCCCGTGGCCCGCAGGGAGAGCGGGGTCGGCGGCGCGAGCTCATACCAGATCGTCGCGGGCGTCTTCAACTCGGGGCCCAGTGCCTCCACCTGGACCCTCAGCACGTCGGATCGCGCGATGCCCGGGCCCGACAGGCTCAGCGTGCCCCGGGGCGCCACGACCAGGGATTTCGCGGGCACGAACGACACGCCATCGGCCCCGCGGGTCCAGACCGTGGCCGCCAGCCACGTCTCGGATTCGTTGGCGAGCTCAAACCGGGGCGAGGCCGACCCGCAGGCGCCGAGGAAGAGCGCGAGCCACGCCACCCGCATCATCGCGAGCCCTCGCCGTCCGGCCGGCACACCTCGTCGATGGTGGTCCGCCGGAGCACCAGCGGTCCGGACGGGGTCTGAACGGTCTTCTCCTCGCGATCGACCCGCACGACGCGGGTTTCCCCCGCGGTTCGGAGGCGGGGCCGGACCGCCGAGACGACGTGACCGAAGAACCGCCCGATCGATCGGGCCAGGGTGGGGCTGTCGCCGCTCATCGCGTCAAGGGTACGTCGCCGTCGGCGCCGTGCGCCGAACCCTCCGCCAGGGGGAGCACCACGACGTCGGACCGCGCGAACGACACCGGTACGCGCGAGCCGACGCGCCCGGACCCGGCGCCCGTCGGGTTGAGCTCCGCGGCCTTCACGGTCACGCCGCCGCCCAGTCGCAGCGTGTGCTGCGCGATCTCGCCGAGGTACACGGATTCCGCGATCTCCGCCGAGAGCGCCCCCGGCTCCCCGCCGCCCAGGCGGATGGACTCGGGGCGGATCGAGAGCAGGACCCGCGATCCCGGCGCCGCGCCGCAGTCGGCGGAGGCGATGACGGTCCCGGCGGGCGTGGCGATGGTCGTGCTCCCGCCGTCGATGCCCTCGACCCGTCCCTCGATGAAGTTGGTCTCGCCCAGGAACTCGGCGACGAATCGCGACGCCGGGGCCCGGTAGAGCCCGGCGGGCGTCCCCGATTGCACGAGCCGCCCCATCTCCATCACGGCGATCCGGTCGGCCATCGACAGGGCCTCCTTCTGATCGTGCGTGACGTACACCGTGGTGATCCCCGACGACTTGCAGATGCGGCGGATCTCCCCCCGCAGTTCGATCCTCAGCCTGGCGTCGAGGTTGGACAGGGGCTCGTCGAGCAGGAGCACGTCGGGGCGGACGACCAGGGCCCGGGCCAGGGCCACGCGCTGCTGCTGCCCGCCCGAGAGCTGGTTGGGCCGGCGCTTGGCGTAGGCGTCCATGCGCACGGCGGCCAGGGCCTCGCGGACACGCCGCGCCTGCTCGTTCCGCTCCAGCCCGCGGACCTGGAGCCCGAAGGCCACGTTGCCCTCGACGGTCATGTGGGGCCAGAGCGCGTAGCTCTGGAAGACCATGCCCGTGTTCCGCCTGTTGGGGGGAAGGTCGGTGACGTCGCGCCCGTTGAAGAGGAGCGAGCCCCCGGTCGGCTCGATGAACCCGGCGATGATCCGCAGGAGCGTGGTCTTGCCGCACCCCGAGGGCCCGAGCAGGAAAAAGAGCTCGCCCGGGGCGATTTCCAGGTCCACGCCGTGCAGCGCGAGGGTGCTCCCGCCGCCCGGGGCCGGGAAGGCCTTGCGGATACCGCGGATGGAGATCGCCGTCGACATGGGGGTGGCCCGACCGACCCGTGCCGGGCGGCCCCAAGGCTAGCACCCGCCGACCGGCGCGGGTCGGACGGTTACCATGGCGCCATGCCGAATCCCCCCGGCGCGTGGCTCTCGAACCTTCGGCGCTGGCGCAACCGCGCCGAGCGCGACCTGACGATCGGCGCCCAGGTCGACGCGCTGGCGCAGGGGGCCCGGCGAGCCTCGCGGGCCCTGGGCGGGCTGACGCTCGACTGGGGGGCGATCGTGCCCGCGCCGCTGGCGGGGTCGACCCGGGCGGCGTCGTTCAGCCGGGGCGTGCTCACGATCGAGGCCGACGACGCCGCGGCCCTCTACGCCATGGACCGCTGGCTCCGTTCCGGTGGGGAGCGGGCGATCCGGGCCGCGGCGCCGACGGTCCGCCGAGTCCGCCTGGCCCAGGGGGGCCGGGCGGGGTGAGACCGACGCGGACCAGTTCGAGGCCCGTGCTCGCCGTGGTGGCCGGGGAGTTGGCCCCGTATCGGCTGCACTTCCACCGCCGCGTCGCGCGCGAGGTCCCCGAACTGGAGCTGCGCACGCTCCTGCACTTCGACACGCCCATCACGGGGTGGGCCGTCGATCCGACCCAGGACGTCGGCCCGGTGCTGCTCGGGCACCCACGCTTCCACGACGCCGACGCGGTCACCCGCCTGGTCCGCCAGTTCGTCAAGGCCGGCGCCATGGTGCGATGGCTCCGCGACAACCACCCCCGCGCGGTCGTCGTGGGCGGGTATGCGTACCTGCCGCCCGTGGCCGCGATCCTCTGGTGCCGCGCCCATCGCGTCCCCGTGTTCCTCTGGGCCGACAGCAACATCCACGCCGATCGCCCCCGCGGGCTCAAGCGCCTGGTGAAGGCGGCCCTGCTCCGCCGCCTCTTCCGCCGGCTCTCCGGCGCGCTGCCGTGCGGATCGCTGGGCGCTGCCTACTTCCGGCGCTACGGCGTGCCGCCCGAGCGCATCTTCTACTGCCCCAACGAGCCCGACTACTCGCTGTACGACCCCGCACGCCCGCTCGACGCCGAGCTGCCCGCCGGGCGGCGACGGTTCGTCTGCTCCGGTCGCCTGATCGCCCTCAAGCGATTCGGCGACGCGATCGACGCCTTCGTGCGCCTGGCCGACCTGCTCGCCGACTGGGACCTGGTGATCATCGGCGACGGGCCGATGCGGGACGAGTGGGAGGGCCGCGTCCCCGAGCGGCTCCGCGGTCGCGTGCGCTTCCTCGGCTTCCTGGGCGACCAGGCGGAGCTGGCGGCGCTGTACCGGGGCTGCGACTGCATGGTGGTGCCGAGCACCCACGAGGCCTGGGCCCTGGTGCTCAACGAGGCCGCCGCCGCGGGCCTGGCGATCATCGCCTCCAACGTCGTCGGGGCCGCGCCCGAGCTGGTGCGCCCGGGGGTCAACGGCGAGCTGGTGCCCCCCTGCGACGTGGACGCGCTCGCCGACGCGATGCGCCGGACCGCGCAGCGCATCGACGAGGCCAAGGCGGCCTCCGGCGCGGCCCTGAACGAATGGCGCGAGCGGGCGGACCCCGTCGCGGGGCTGCGCCGGGCGCTCGAATCCGTGGGCGTGCTCCCGGGTCAGGCCGCCGCGTCGGCCCCGTCTTCGGCGCCGCCCTCCCATTCGCTCTCGTCGCCGTAGTGCTGGCGGATGCTCTCGGCGTCGGCCTCCGCCTGCCGGTGTCGGGCGGTCCGCAGCAGCCCGACCATCATGGAGCCCGTCACGATCGCCAGCAGGTTGTTGAGGTCGAGGCGGGCGATGATGTACCACTCGAAGACGGCGCCGGCGAAGTACATGACCATGTACCCGATCACGAGGTCGGCCAGGCGCCGCTGCGGCGTGGTGAGCCACCCGCGGAGGGTCCACAGGCGGAAGGCCATCCAGACCCAGATCGCCATCATGATGAGGATGAGGGCGAGCATCCCCACGCCGTACGCCGCCACCGCGATGAGGTAGCTGTTCTCGTTGGCCTCGACGTTGTAGAACCCGACGCCGATGATGGGGTTGCGCAGCGCCGTCTCGAGCAGCACGCTCCACACGGCCGTGCGCGTATCCATGCCCGACACCAGCCGCTGGGAGCCGGTCAGTTCCAGGCCCTCGAGGAGCTGCAGGGCCAGGTACCCGAAGAGCCCGACAATGGGCAGGAGCAGCACCGCCCGCCCGACCCGGGCGTAGAGCACGAACATGGAGCCGAGAATCAGCAGGCCCATCCCGGTCCGCGACCCCGACATCAGCAGCGCGATCACCGCGAACCCGGCCGCCGCCACCCACGCGGGCTTGTACCTGGCCTTGGTCTCGTTGACCGCCAGCCAGAGCAGCACGACGCTCAGCGGGCCCAGGTACACGGCCAGCTGCTGCGGGCCGCCCGACAGCCCGGTGAAGCGCCCGCCCCCCTTGGGGTTCATCTCGGAGGGGTTGACCCCGAACTGCACCAGCACCGCCCCAAGCCACGCCACCGCCCCGATCCCCAGTCCCCGCACCAGGTGCCGGTAGTCCTCGTCCTCGTCGAGCACGGCGGGCACCGCCAGCGCCAGCGGGACCTGCACCGCGGCGGCGAACACGATCGTCTGCATCCCCGCTACCGGCGTCTCGTGCACCATCCGCAGCAGCCCCGCGTAGAACTGCATCAGGATGATGAGCAGGGCCTGCGGCGGGGCCCGCCCGAGCGAGAGCTTGCCGGTGTGGGCCATCATCCCCACGCCGATCGTCATCGCCAGGGCCAGGAACACCTCCGGGCGGTGGTCCTGCACCGGCGCGACCCACGTGTTGTCCACGCGGGAGCCGAAATGCATCTGCGCGATCATCCCCACGACCGCGACCATCCCGGCGAGCGGGTACACCAGCGCGCGCAGATCGCGCACCATCATCACGAGGAAGACGATCCCCGCGACCACGCCGAGCCCCACCACCGCCGTCGTCCACATCTGGTCCGATACTCCCTGGCCGCGCCCCGCCACGCGCTCGCCGACCCCAGCATCGACCGGTATTGTCAGCCGCTCAAGCCTATCGAGCGCAACCCGCCCCCGACGGGACCCGATCGCTCCCGGCCCGCGCCCGCCGGCGTGGATCGCCCCGGCCGACGTCCGAGCATCGCCCCGCAGAGGTCGCGCATTCCCCCCCAGTCCCCTCGGCGCCGCTGAACCTCGCGCCCCTTCGCGCCGCCGGGCGCCCCCATGCCGAACCGAACCGATCTTACCCCTCGCCGTCTCGGCGTCCGTGGGACCCGGGCTTGGCGAGGAGAGGATCTCGATGGCATCGAAGCTGACCCCCGTCGCGGCGACGGCCGCCGCGCTGTTCTCGGCCCTCTCGCTCGCGACCGCGCCGGCGGCGGGGCAGACCCGCCACCCCGCGATCCCCGACGGCTTCAGCGTCTTCTGGGACATCCAGAACCACGGCCCGACGTACAACAGGCTCCGCATCGACTGGGCCGCCGCCATGCAGACCCGCGGGGCGCCCGTCAGCCGGCACGTCGTCACCCTCTACCACGACCTGGGCCTCTACCCCCGCAACGGACCCCACGAGCCGCTCCTCGATCCCACGTGGATGAGCCGGCACTACGAGCGGATCCGGACCTGGCTCGACTGGATGATCCGCGATCCGAACTGGGATGGCGTCGGGGTGATCGACTACGAGGTCTGGTGGCCTCAGTGGCACTTCTCCCACGCCGCCGCCAAGGACAACTGGCGGACCTACATCCGCACGCACCGGGCGTCGCTGGTGCAGGGCCTGCCGGACGCGCAGCAGGACCAGGTCTTCGAGCAGACGTTCAACGACGCGGCCCGCGACTTCTTCGTCGCCACCATCAACGAGTGTCGCCGCTTGCGCCCGCGGACCGCGTGGGGGTTCTTCGGCCTTCCTCGCACCCTGTACCCCGGGTACCACCTGGACACGCCCAGCGTCCGTGCGGCCAAGGAGAACAACGACCGCTTCCTCGGCTGGGTCGCCGACGCCGCCGACTTCCTCGCCCCGGCCTACTACCAGTGGCGCTGCACGTTCCCCGACCACGCCTCCATCCGCGACAACCGCTTCGAGAACAACTGGTCCGCGAACGACCGGTTCATCCGCTCCAACGTCGAAGAGGCCGTCCGCCTCGCGCGCGGCAAGCCGGTGATCGTCTACGGCTGGGTGCGCTACGAGCCGTTCAGCCACTCCGGGGCGTCGTTCCCCTTCGCCTACGCGTTCCTCAACGACAACAACCTCTTCCAGTCGCTCGACACGCCCCGGAGCGCCGGCGCCGCCGGAGTCATCCTCTGGGACTTCATCGCCAGCCAGGGATACGCCGACTCCGTCCAGGCCTACATGGACAACAAGGTCCTCCCGCTCGCCCACTGGCTCCACGGCTCGCTCATCCCCGAGACCCTCCCCCGCAGCACGACCCCCGTCGTCAGCAGCTACAACGGCATCAACATCACCCCCTGGGAAGCGCCGCACCAGATGATCAACGGCCTGCGCCTCGGCGATGGCCGCGTGATCCGCTACGAGCCCCCGCCACCGGGTGGCTCCGGCTCCGGCGGCTCGACTCCCCCCGAGCCGCCCCCGCCTCCGCCCCCACCCGACCCGGGCGCGGGCGGTGGATCCACGCTGCCCGGCGGCGGCGGACCCACCCCGCCCGGTGGCGGCGGCGGCGGATCGTCTGGCGGCGGAGGCCTGGTCCCTCCGCCCATCGGCGGCTCCGGGTCCGGCAGCGGATCCGGCTCGGGCTCGGGCTCCGGAGGCGTCCAGACCTTCGGCTCGGGCGGCTCGGGCGGATCGGGTAGCTCGGGTGGCTCCGGCGGCGCCGGGGCCGGCGCGCCCGGCTCCTCCCCCGGGGGCGGCTCCGGGTCGGGCGGCGGCGCCGGCAACGTCGCCTCGGGGTCCGGATCCTCTGGCTCCGGCTCCTCGGGCAGCGTCCAGCGCTTCGGCTCCGGCGGCGGCTCGTCCGCCTCGGGTTCCAGCTCCGTCGCGTCCGCGTCGAGCTCCGCCGCTTCAAGCGGCGGGGGTGGCGGCGGGGGTGGTGGCGGCGGCGGGGGCGGATCCTCCGGCGGCGCCGGCTGGTCCGGCTTCAGCGTCACGAGTGGCGGGGGCGGAGGCGGTCCCACCTCGGGCGCCATCATGCGATTCACCAGCAACGGCAAGGAGGCCGCGGTCGCCTCCGCGGACGCCAAGGCGCCGGGCGACCCGCCGGCAGCGCCCGACGCGATCGCCGCGGCCACGCCCCCCGAGCCCGCGGCGCCCGCCAAGCCCAGGCCCGGCGCCGCCAGGCCGCTGACCGGCGCGCGGATCGTCCGCACGCCCTTCGGCGACCTGCCCGTCCGCCTCTCCATGCCCGATCTCCGCGCTTCAATGCTGGCCGTCGGCACTCCCGCGGCCAAGCCCGGCGCCGCCAAGAACACCCTCGTGACCGGCGACGCGGCGCCCCCGCCCGCCGATCGCTGACCCCCTCCCGGCTCGCGCGGCCGACCCGAACCGCCAGGGCGGGCGCTCAAGCCCCGCGCGCATCGGTGCGGTCCTAGTGGCGCGAGTCGGAAGAACGCGCCCAAAGGCGCCGGCGGGCGCCGCGGGTGCCACGGGCGAGCCGCCCGGCGGTCGCCCGTGCCGCCCTGATCCCGACACCCGACCCGCACGGGTCACGGGCGAAGCGCCCGATGACCCGTGGCACCCGGAGCGCATCCGTCCACGTCCTTCCGACTCGCGCCGTTAGGAGCCCACGTCCTGCAGCCAGGACCACTGGCGGGCCAGCCCCTCCTCGAAGCCCACCCGGGGCCGGTACCCGAGCTCCGAGGCGCTCCGCGTGAGGTCGGCCCAGGTGCGCTCGACGTCGCCGGCCTGCATGGGGCGAGGCTCGGTGCGCACCGGTCGGCCCACCACGCGCGCGATCGCGTCGAGCAGCTCGGAGAGCCGCACGGGCCGGTGCCCGCCGAGGTTCCACACGCGGTAGCCGTCGCCCGCGATGCCCGGGGCGCCGATCCGCTCGTACGCCGCGAGCACGCCCGCGACGATGTCGTCGATGTACGTGTAGTCGCGGCTCGTCGAGCCGTCGCCGAAGACCGGGATGACCTCGTCGCGCACGGCCTTGAGCAGGAACGTCTGGATCGCCAGGTCGGGGCGTTGCCGCGGCCCGTACACCGTGAAGAACCGCAGGCACGCCGTCGGCATCGACGTGAGACGCCAGTGCGCATACGCGAGCAGCTCCGCGGCCCGCTTGGTGGCCGCGTAGGGGCTGATCGGGCGGTCCACCTCGCCCTCCTCGCGGAAGGGGGCCTGGGCTTGGTTGCCGTACACCGAGCTCGACGACGCGACGACCACTCGCGCGCACCCGCCGGCGCGGGCCGCCTCGAGCACCGACGCCGTCCCGACCACGTTGGCGCGGGCGTACGCCGCCGGATCGGCGATGCTGGGCCTCACCCCCGCCTTGGCCGCCAGATGGATGACGCCGCTCGGACGGTGCCGCTTGACAAGATCGGCCATGCCCCGGGCGTCGCAGATGTCGCCCTCGACCAGCTCGAACGTCCCCGCACGCCCCCCGGGGGGCACCAGCCCGTCCGTCGCCCTGGCGAGCTCCGCGAGGTTGCGCCGCTTGACCCAGGGGTCGTAGAACGGATCGAAGTTGTCGACCCCGACCACCGACTGCCCGCGCGAGATCAGGGCCTGGCAGGTGTGCGAACCGATGAAGCCGGCGGCGCCGGTCACAAGGACGGGGGTGCTCATGCCGGCGTCAGGTTAGTGCGCCCCGGCTCGCCCCACCCGGGCCGCCACGGAAAAGAAGCAGGGCGCCATCTATTCGACAGCGCCCCGCTGGAGGAGAGAGAGATCTTGGGGGAATGAAACCAGTTCCTGCGGAAGTATTATCGGCTCTCCGCGTTGGGAGTTCTCCAGAGATCTCGTTTTTCTAGATGAGTATTGGGTCCACTTCCGGGCGTTTCCCGGGGTTTTACATGAGTCGCCCCGGCGATTCGGGCAAGTCGTGCCGGTTTTGACGTTAGCGGCGCTGCTACTTGCGCTTGTCGCTCGGCGGCGGGACCTCGACGTCGTCCATCGACGGTGCGGGCTTTCCCCCGGTCTTGCGCGCGCCGTCGCGCTCCCCCCGCGGCCCGCGGTCGGTCTGACGCCACTCCTCCAGCCGCCGTTCGTTGATCCGCTTCAGTGCCCGCGACTGCTCCTCCGGCGTCATGCCCTTGAGCCGCTCGCGGAGGGACGCCGGCAACCTCGGGTCGTTGATGTCGGTGATCCGGTCCGCGGGGGCGCGGTCCGTCGCCGGGCGCCCGGGCCGACCGTCCGGCGTCGGCGCCCCCCCGGCGGGCAGGCCGAGCTCGCCGCGCCGCTCCGTCATGGTCTCGTCGCGGTAGGTCTTGAGGAGCGACTGGACGTGCTGTCGCTGGTCGTCGTTGAGGACGGACCACACGCGCGTGTGCAGGTCGCGGGTCTTGGGCGCGCCCTCGCCCAGCTCGCGGAGTCGCGCCATCGCCGCCGCCTTGTCACGCTCCGCCTGGTCCAGGGCGTCGCTCGCCCGGGCGTCGCGGTCCGGCCCCGGTCGGCGCGGCGCGTCGCCCGCCTGCCCCCGGGCGCGGGCTCGCAGGAGCTCCATCACCCGCGACGGCGGGGCGTCCGCCGGGAGCTCCACGCCCATCGCCGCGGCGGCCTGGCGAACCTCGTCCCGACGCTGCTCGAAGTAGTCGGTCTGCTGCTTGCGGAACGCGTCCTCCGCGCCGCGGAGCCCGCGCTCCTGCTCGGCGGTCAGGCGCAGTCCCATCGGCGCCTCGCGTCCCCGCAGCGTGCCCAGGGCCCGCAGGAAGAGGCGGTGGGGGATCTCCCTGTCGCCGCGCTGCGCGCCCGGGCCGAAGGTGCGGTTCTCCCCCGGGACCGAGGTCTCCTCGACCTTGGGCCCTTGCAGCACCGGGTCCGCCGACTGGGCCCACGCCGCCGAAACGCCGATCGTCAGCCCGCAGATCGTCACCAGGAATCGCGTCGGCATGACCTGCTCCTCGGACCAATCCCGAGCGCCATCATCGGACGCCGAGGGGGCCCCCGGGGTTCGCCTTCCGTTCCCCACGGCCAAACGCCCATCCGCCGCGCCGGATTGCCGCCCCCCCCGGGCTTAGCATCGGCCATGCCCCTGACCCGGGAATCAATCGCCCAGGCCCTGGCGCCGGTCCTTCCGAGCGGTTCGCTGGAACGGGCGTCGGTCTGTGAGTCCTTTGTCGGGCTGCGCGTCGCCCTTGATCCGACGACGCCGGTGCCGCACCTCGATCGCATCGCGGCGCAGGCCCTGGGCGCCATCCGGGTGTCCGCCGGGCCGGAGCGGGTCGACGCCCTGGTCGTTGAGTTTGTCGATCGGATGGGCGGGGTGTTTCACACGGCCCGCCCCACCGAGCCCATCGAACCCTCGCCCGCGCCGGGGCACCAGCCGCTCTCCGGCATCGGCGTGAAGCCCTCGGCGCGCGCGCCCACCGCCCAGGAGCAGGCCGCGCCGCTCGCCGGCGTCCGACACACCATCGCCGTCGGCGCCGGCAAGGGAGGCGTCGGCAAGAGCACGATCGCCCTCAACCTCGCCGTGGGGCTGGCTCGGCGCGGGCACGCCGTGGGGCTCATGGACGGCGACATCTACGGCCCGAGCGTGCCGACGCTCCTGGGCCTGGGATCGCTGGAGCCGCGGGTGCTCCGCGGGATGCTCCAGCCGTTCTACGTCCACGGGATCAAGGCCATGACCATCGGCAAGCTCGTCGACGCCGAGAAGCCGCTGATCTGGCGCGGGCCCATGGCCCACGGCGCCTTCAAGCAGTTGGTCGAGCAGACCGAGTGGGGCGACCTGGACTACCTCGTCATCGACCTGCCGCCCGGCACGGGCGACGTGCCGCTGACGATGGCCCAGCTCCTGCGGCTCACGGGGGCGGTGATCGTGTGCACGCCCCAGAAGGTCGCGCAGGACGACGCCGTCCGCGCCGCCCGCATGTTCCAGCAACTGGGCATCGACGTGCTGGGCGTTGTGGAGAACATGAGCTACTTCGTCGCCGACGACCTCGATCCCCCGCGCGAGTACGACATCTTCGGTCGCGGCGGGGCCCAGACCATGGCCCAGAGGCTCGCGGTCCCCTTCCTCGGGTCGGTCCCCCTCACCGTCGGGCTGCGGAAGAGCAGCGACGCCGGCGACCCCACGGCCAACTTCAGCAAGGGCACTCCCCTGGTCCGTGCTCTGGACGGCCTGGTCACGGCCCTCGAGGGCCAGGTCGCCCTCGCCGCCATGAAGCGCGCCCGCCCCACCCTCTCCATCAGCTGACCCCGGTCGCCAGCAGCGGCGCCAGCGCCCGGCGCAGCCCCTTGGCGGGGTTGAACTCGTCGAACCAGCGGTCGAACGCGGCGGGCGCCGCGGCCTTGAGCGCGTCGATCCGCGCGGCGTCCGTCACGTCGCGCAGGGCCGCCTCCAGCGAGCGGGCGTCGCCGGACCGGAAGAGCCGCCCGTTCACCCCGTCGCCGAGCAGGTCCGCGGCCACGCCGACGATGTTCGAGGACACCACCGCCAGCCCCGCCGCCACCGCCTCGATGACGACCAGCGCCCACGGCTCGTAGTCGCTGGGGAGCACGAGGGCGTCGCAGTTCCTGTAGATCGCGGTCACGTCCTGCTGCCGGGGCTGGAATCCGGCCCACACCACGCGCCCACGCAGTTCCGAGGGGACCTGCGCCTCCAAACCGCCGCGCAGCGGGCCGTCGCCCACGATGACCAGGTCCCAGTCGGGGCGGTCCTTGGCCAGGCGCGAGAACGCCTCGATCAGGAGGTCGACTCGCTTGATGCCGACCAGGCGTCCGGAGTAGACCAGCCTCCGCCGACCCGGCGTCAGTCCGAAGCGTCGGGCCGCCTCCGCCGCCGGCTCGGCGCCCACGCCCCGGATCTGCTCGATGTCGGGGACCAGGGGCAGGAAGTGCATGCGTCCGCGATCGAACCCGTAGCGCGCGAAGTACTCGACCCCGTTCGTGCCCATGGGCAGCACCCCGGAGATCCGACGCGCCAGGTCCGGCAGGATGAGTCGCTTCAACGCCCGCTTCCAGCCCGTCACGAGGTCGCCCCTGGCATTGCTGTCGGCGGTCAGGAAGGTCGCGATCCCCGCCTCCGGGCAGCGGTGCAGCAGCCGCAGCCGCCCCTGGTCGTTGTACCCGCTGATCACCACCGCCCGGATCCCCGTCGAGCGCATCCAGCCGAGGATCCGCCCCGCCTTGCGCCATTCGTGCAGTTGGCGCCTCGGGCTCATCTGGTCGTGGACGCTCTCGCCCTTGCCGAAGTCGATCGGGCTCACGTCCGACGTGTCGCCCAGGTCCCAGGGCTGGTCCATCCCCTCGTGCGTGAACACGCTGTAGAGCTTGATCTCGGGGATGTGCCGGGCGATGTACCGGTGCGTCGCCAGGCGGTACGGCGCGCCGGCGTTGGCGACGATCGCCACGGGGACGCGCTCCGGCGCCGACGCCGCGCCCGTTGCCGATGGATGCTGTGTGTCGCAGAGGGTCACGGCGTCCTCAGGCCTGCGAGACTCCGTCCGGTCCGCGGTACGCGGACACCATCCGCTCCGCGATCCGCGGCCAGGTGAACCCGCCCTCGATCAACGCCCGCCCGCGAGCCCCCATCGCCGCCCCCTCCTTCGGATCCGACACGATACGATCGATCGCCGCCGACACCGCGTCGGCCGTTCGCACCACCACCAGCCCCGCACCGGCCTCCAGCACCTGCGGGAAGTTGCATTCCGGCGTGATGACGACGCACGTGCCGCACGCCAGCGCCTCGGCGATGGCCATGCTGAACCCCTCGTGCTCGCTCGGCAGGCCGTAACACGCCGCCCCCACGAGTGCGGCAACCTTGTCACGCCCCCACAGCGGACCCACGAAGTGTACCCGATCCCCCACCCCCAAGGCACGCGCCGTCTCCATCCAGTGCGCCCGCGCGCCCGCGTCCGGGCCGGCGAACACCAGCCTGAGCGTCGGGTGCCGTGATCGCAGCAGCCCCAGCGCCTCGACCAGCAGTCGCCCCCCCTTCCCCGGGTGCAGCCGCGAAAGGAAGAGTACATACGGGTCCTGTTGCAGCCCGGGGTGGGCCGCCCGGAACGCATCGGGCCCGGGCGTCGGATCGATCTCCTCGAGGAAAACCCCGTTCGGGATCAGTTGACACCGCGAGTTGAGCCCGGTCGCGAGGATCCCCTCGCGCTCGTAGGGGTTCAGGACGTGCATGAACGCCGCCCGCTCGAACAGAGACCGGAACCCTAACGCCAGCGCCGCTCGCTTCTTGAACGCCTTGCGCCCGAGGCCCCACGCCGTCAGGGTTCCGTGCGGGGACAGGCAATAGGGCTTCCCGGCCCTTGCCGCCTCACGCCCAGCCGCCACCAGCAACCGAAACCACGTCTGATGCAGGTGCACGACGTCGAACCCCGGCACCAGCCGCCGCAGCGCTCGGCACCCGCGCCGGGGCCAGAGCCGCTCCACCCGACCGCACGCGGGCAGGATCTCCAGCCGCACCCGATCGCCGCCCGGCAGTGCGCGGATCGACGCCTCGATCCGGTCGTCCTGCCCGGGCGTGGAGTAGGCGAGGATGGCGACGGCGTGCCCCAGCCCCGCCTGGGCCGCCGCCAGTCGCGTGCACACCATGGGCGGCCCGCCGTCCGCCGGGTTCAGCCAGTGGATGACGTGGAGGATCCTCATCCGCCCCGCGTCCGCTGCCACGCCACGGCCCGCTCGTACATCCCCGTCAGTTCGCGCAGCACCCGGGCGGTGTTGAGGTGCTCGTGCACCCAGGCGCGTCCCGCCCGCCCCATGGCGCGGCGACGGGCCGGGTCCGCCAGCAGTCCCTGCATGGCGTCCGCGAAGGCCTCGGGCGTCTGCGGCACGATCAGCGCCCCGCCCGACTCGGTCAGCTCGGGCCAGGTGTCCACCCTCGTCGTGACGACGGGCAGTTCGCTGGCCAGGGCCTCGAAGAAGACGTACCCGAAGTTCTCCATGTGGGTCGGCAGCGCGAACAGGTCCGCCGCCCGGTACACCTGGAACTTCTCCTCGGGCGTGATGAACCCCAGGAAGTGCGCCCGCCCCTCGACGCCGCACTCCCGCGCCAGCCCGCGGAAGACCTCGGTCTCCTCCGCCGACCCCGGCCCGGACACGACCAGGTTGAAGTCCGGGCCGCGCCGGGCCAGCACCCCCGCCGCGCGGATCAGGACGTCCAGCCCCTTCTTCTTGTGCAGTCGGCTGAGGAAGAGCACGTTGGGTTTGCCGTTGGCGAGCACGGGGAAGCGCGCCCGGGCCGCGTCCGCCGACGCGGGCGAGCGGTAGGGCGTCAGGTCGAAGGGCAGGTGCACCACCGCCCCGCGCCCCTTCGGGAACCGCGTGCTCGCCTGCGCCAGCTCCGCCTGGGCGGTGCAGTGCACGAACGCCGCCCCGTGCAGGAAGGGCTGCGTCACGAACCTGAAGTACAGGAACTTCTTGGCCCGCTTCTCGTGCATGGGCCAGTCGTCGAGCATGCCGTGCGGCGTGACCACGTAGGGCCTGGCGTGGCGCCGGCACAGGCGGGCCACCTGCGAGTTGCTGGGCGTCCAGATGCCGTGCAGGTGCACCACGTCCGCCCCGCGCACGTGCGCCTCGATCGCGGACAGCCCCGCCCGGTCGAACAACTGCCCGGGCAGGCGCGCCCGCGGGATGGGCACCACCAGCGGCACGCCCGGCTTCCCCTCCTCCCGGGGGGAGTCGGGGTCGAGCCAGGCCTTGGGGGCGTCGGCGGGGTCGTAGGTGAGCCACGTCACGCGGTGCCCCGCCGCCGCCGTCTCGTGGCAGAAGTCCAGCACTGCGCGCACGACCCCACCTTGGTTCAGTCGGATCTGCCTGAGGTAGTGCACGATCTTCATGAGTTACCGGACGCCCCGCATCCGCGAGCACCCTGCTATCGGCTCGACCCCACGCCGTCCACAGACTTGGGCCCTACCGACCCGCCGACGCTCCGCCCAGTTCGCCGGGCAGCAGCCGCCACAGGTCCACCGGCGCGCGCGCCAAGGCGCCGATCTGCTCGGGCGCCACCCGCCTCTTCTGCACGACACACAGGGCCCCCTCGCCCACGCGCAGGCGGTGCCCCTTGGGCAGCGACATCAGGAACGACTGCACCGGGGGCGACAGGAACACGATCGCGAAGTCCTCGTCGTCGGTCTTGACCCGCCAGCGCGAGTTGAACGCCGGGTCGTCCAACCGCAGGTCCTCTTTGCCGAACAGGTCGGCGACCTTGTGGAAGAGGTGCTCCTCGTCGAGGGTCAGGACGGGCCATTCGGGCGGGCAGGGGACGCTCGCGATCGTGTGCCAATGGGTCTGCTGGTTCTTGCCCGAGCCCGTGGTGTACTTGTGTTCGAGGATCCGCACGGTCATGCCCTCCACCGCGACCTCGCCGCACCAGCGAATGCCCCTGCTCCCGGTCTTGAGCCCGCGCAGGAGGCCGACGTGACGGAAGGCCTCTTCCTTGGCGTCGTCGCCGGGCTCCAGTTCGAAGGCGCCGCCGAGCCGGACGAGCGCCTCCTCGAGCCGCCGGCGCCGCTTCCGCTCGCCCGCGACGCTGGCCACGATGATGAGCAGGGTGACCCCGACCATCGCGGCGATGAAGAAGTAATGAGCGGGGATGTTCACACGTGGGCCCCCGGGGCGGGGCGCGGCGGGCGGTCCATCAGGGACCTGAATCCCCGCGGCGCCCCCCAAACCCCCTCGGCGGTCGCGACCCGGTGCTCGTGCCCGGGGACGACGCACGCCACCGACCCCGCGCCGCCACGCCACCACAGGATCGGTCGGCAAGACCGGCGCAGGAACTCGAGCAGGTCGGGCGAGATCGCCGACCGGGCCCAGGCCGGGTCCGGGCTCTCGACCGGGAAGGGGTCGGCGGCCGGGGGGCGCCGCGTGGGCATGACGGCGGGGTCGATGGCGACGTCGGGCCAGCCGGGCGGCGCGGGGGTGCGGGAGGCGGTGAACGCGGTGACGGCGGCGCGGGGTCCGTCCTGCTCGTGGTAAGCGACGGCGGCAAGGGGCATCCCGCGGAAGGCCCCGCGCGCGGTCCGGGCGTGCGTCCGCGGCGTGCCGCCGAAGACGGCGATGTGGGCGGTGGGGTTGAGCGCCGCCCCGCCCCCGGCGCGCTCGCCGCGCAGCCCGTTCGCCTCGAAGGACGCCGGGAGCCTCGGCCGGCGCGCCGAGGCGTGGCGCAGGGCCGCGACCGCGCCCGCCAGCGCCGGGGTGGAGGCGGCGGCGACGGTCGCGATCTCCCACGAGGTCATCCGCGGCTCCTACTGCGCCAGGGCCCGCCGGATCGACGCCAGCGAGGCGAGGAGCGCCGGCAGGCGATCGAGGGGCTGTTGCGTGGCGGCGTCGCTCAATGACCCGGCCGGCTCCGGGTGGCACTCGACAAAGAGGGCGTGGACGCCCGCCGCGACCGCGGCCCGGGCCAGAAGCGGGGCCCGCTCGGGCCGCCCGCCGGTCTGCTCGCCCGCGCCCGGGAGCTGGGTGGAGTGGGTGCAGTCGAAGCAGACGGGGGGCGGGCCGTCGGGCGCCGGCAGCTCCATGAGGTCGCCCAGGCCTATGAAGTCGTTGACGAGGCGGTGGTAGCCGAAGAACGTGCCGCGCTCGGTGAGCATGGTGTTGTCGCACCCGGCCTCGGCGAGCTTGCGCACGGCGCCGATCATCTCGGCGGGGGCCATGAACTGGCCCTTCTTGACGTTGACGCCCCGCCCGTTGGCCGCCGCCGCTTTCCCCGCCGCGGACAGCAGGTCCGTCTGGCGGCACAGGAACGCGGGGATCTGGACCAGGTCCGCCACGCGGGCGACGGGGGCGGCCTGCTCCGGGTCGTGGATGTCGGTCGTGACGGGCACGCCCAGCTCGCGCCCGATCCGCTCCAGCCACGACAGCCCCCTCTCCAGCCCGGGCCCGCGGGGCGACGCGAGGCTCGAACGGTTGGCCTTGTCGAAGGAGGCCTTGAAGACGTACGACAGCCCGTGCGTGCGGCACGCGTCGCGGCAGACGCGCCCGACATGGAGCCCCAGCTCCAGCGACTCCAGCACGCAGGGTCCGGCGAGGATGGCGAGGGGCTGACCGGGCCCGATCGTGGCCGGGCCGGCTCTGCACGTCCTGGGCATGGGCGAACGTTACGCGGCCGACGCGGGGCGGGGTCGGACGGCATGGACCTCAGCCGCCTCGACCTCGTCGAGCAGGACCAGGTCCTCCTCGGAGAGGTCGCGGTGCATGGCCTCGAGGGTCCGGGTGTAGGCCTCGACGAGTCGGCGGGTGCTGGCGATGGCACACTCCAGCCCGCGGGGCCCGCCCTGGGCCGTCGGCTTGCCCGACCCCCCCAGGGCCCGGTCGGTCGAGGCCTTGGCGTCGAGGAGCCCGCGCAGGAGCGTCTCGGCCTTGTCCCGGGCCGAGGTGTGCTCGCGCAGGATTCGATGGCGGGGGTTCATGGGGCCCGACACGCGGGGTGTCGTGGGTCGCCCCGATCGCGTCGCCACCATGTTCGGCATCACGCGGCGGCTCCCGCATCGCGCGCGGTCCGCGCCGCGCCGCTTGGTCCCGCGTATGCCGTGCGTGCCGCCGGCGCGGGCGGGGGCGACTGTGACGCCGACGCTTCACCCGCGCCCAGCTGCATCTCGGGCACGTGCCGGCGGATCGCCGCGATAACGCTCGGGCGGTCGCCGGCGTGCCGCACGGCGGACAGCTCCGCCACCATGGCCGCGACGTTGAGCCGCTCGGGCGCCGCGCCGGCCCACGCGTTGATGCCGGGGTAGGGCGTGGGGCGGAGCAGTTCGGCCTGGTACGCCAGTTCCTCGTAGAGCTTCTCGCCGGGACGGGCCCCGGTGATCAGGACCTCGACGGGCCCGCCCCAGCCCTCGGGCCCCACGTCCGAGATGCTGCCGTCGCGGTACACGACGCGCACGCGCCGATGGTGCGCCAGGATCAGGCGCTGGGCCAGGTCAAGGATCCGCACGGGGTCGCCCATGTCCAGGACGTAGACGGCCGCCGAGGCCCCCGCGTCGTCGATGGCCCCGGCCTCGATGACCAGGGCCGCGGCCTCGTGGATGGTCATGAAATACCGCGTCATTCGCGGGTCGGTCACGGTGAGCGGGCCGCCCTCCACGATCTGGCTCTGCCAGATCGGCATCACGCTGCACGCCGAGCCCAGGACGTTGCCGAACCGCACCATGCTGAAGCGCGTCGGCGAACCCCCCGCCCGCCCCTGCTGGTGCAGCCCCATGACGTAGAGCTCGGCCAGGCGCTTGGTGGCGCCCATCACGCTCGTCGGGTTGACCGCCTTGTCCGTCGAGATGAGCACGAAGCGGTCGGCGCCCACCGCCACCGCCGCGTCCGCGATCGCCTTGGTCCCGAACAGGTTGTTGTTCACCGCGTGCGACGGATGGTCCTCCATCAGCGGCACGTGCTTGTGGGCGGCGGCGTGGAAGATCACGTCGGGGCGGAGCCCGACCACGTGCCGCAGGGTGCCGTCGGCGTCCACCACGTCGTGCAGCACCGCCCGGCGCTTGACGCCCGGGAAGCGACGGCCGATCTGGCGGTCGATCTCGAACAGCGCGTTCTCCGAGCGCTCGACGAGGACGACCTGCTCGGGCGCGAACCCGGCGGCGATCCGGGCGATCTCCGACCCGATCGACCCGCCCGCGCCCGTGACCAGCACGCGCCGCCCCGTCAGGATCCGCGACACCGCCGCGCGGTCGATGCCGTGCGGCGTGCGCCCAAGGAGCGCCACCGGGTCCACTTCGTCGCGGGCGATCGCGGGCGCCGGCACGCCCGCGCGGATCAGTTCGTCGATCGGCGGGATGACACGCTCGGCGATCCCGAGCCGCCCCAACGCCGCGCTCACCCGCCCCGATTCCTCCCCCATCGCCGACGGCAGGCACACGAGCGCCACGTCGGGGCGGGCCGGGGCCAGGGCGGCCGGCAGGTCGCGCGTCGTCCCCAGCACCGGGCACTCGGGCGCGGTCAGCGGCTCGTCGGCCAGGACGCACCCGACCACGCGAACGGCCCCCGGGGCCAGGTCCAGTTGGCGGAGCAGGAGCGCCACCGTGCGCCCCGTTCCGATGATGACCGCCGAGGATTGTCCGCCTGCGTTCACGTCCATGCTCACCCGCCGGGTACGGATAAAGTTCGACACCTCCCCGCCGCCGCGCGGGGAACGCCGGGGTGTTATCGGCTGACGGGGGCGGTGCCCCGAGCGACACACGCCCGTATTGCGCCGGATCGGGTACCTTGCCCCCCAGGAGTCACGGATGATCACCCGGCTTTCGGGCACGCTGGAGCAGGTTCGGGAGGGCGTCGCGGAGGTCGCGCAGCCCGCGCTGGGGGTGGTGCGGCAGGTGCTGCTGCCGGCGTACCTGGGCCCGCGCCTCATCGCCCGCCTGGGCGAGCCCGTCACGCTCCACACGCTCGAGTACCTCGACAGCCCGAACCAGGGGGCCAGCTTCGTCCCCCGCCTCGTGGGGTTCGCGCACCCGGCGGAGCGCGAGTTCTTCGAGGTCTTCACCACCGTCAAGGGGATCGGCACGCGCAAGGCGCTCCGGGCCCTGGCCGTCGAGCCCGGCGAGATCGCCCGGGCCATCCAGTCCCGCGACGTCCGCGCCCTCCAGGAGCTGCCCGAGATCGGCAAGCGCCTGGCGGAGACCATCGTCGCCGAACTGCACGGCAAGGTGGACCGCTTCGCGCTGCCGGGGCCCGAGGTCCGCGTGGACTTGAAGCCGGTGCGCCCGCCCCGCGACGGGTTCGAGGAGGAGGCCGTCGCCGCGCTCATCGCCCTCGGCGAAGCGAAGTCGGACGCGGAGCGCATGGTGTCGGCGGTGTCGCCCCGATCCGGGGCCTCGACGGCCCAGGAACTCGTCGCCGCCGTCTACGCCGCCCGGGCGGCCCTGGTCCGCTGATTCGCCCCACGGGCCAGGGGCCGGTCCCACTGTTCGCACGGCGCTGTCGGGCTCCCCCCGCCCACCACGCCGAGCCTGAGGAGGCTCGGCGACGGAGGCTCGGATCGCGTCCTGCCGACCCGGGCGTTCGCTCGGGGACTCGCTCAGGCCCGGCGCGCGGGTTGGGGGCTCTCGACAGATCGGGCTCGCGGCTACCGTCCTCCCCATGCGCTACGCGATGATCATGGCGGGCGGGGCGGGCACGCGGCTGTGGCCCATGAGCCGCAAGGACAAGCCCAAGCAGTTGCTCCGCTTCATCCACCCGGGCCCCGGCGCCACGGATGGCGAGCTCCCCCGCTCGCTGCTGGAGATCGCCGCCCACCGTCTGGAGGGGCTCGTTCCCGCCGAGCGGCGCTTCATCTGCGCCGCCGAGGGATACCGCGGGACCATCCGGGAGGACCTCCCCGAGTTCACCGACGACCGGATCCTGGGCGAGCCGGTGGGGCGCGACACCGTGAACGCGGTCGGGTTCGGCGCCGCCGTGCTCAGCAGGCTCGATCCGGACGCCGTCTTCGCGGTGCTGACGGCGGACCACATCATCGAACCGCTCGACGTCTTCCGGGAGCGCATGGAGCTGGGCTTTTGCCTGGTGGAGGCCGACCCGCGGCGGCTGGTCACCTTCTCCATCAAGCCGACCTACCCGGCCACGGGTTTCGGCTACGTGGAGCGCGGGCGCCCCATCCGCGATCCCGCCGCGCCCGGCGCCGAGAACCTCGCCTTCCGCGTCGAGCGTTTCGTCGAGAAGCCCGACCTCCACCGGGCCCAGGCCTACGTCCAGTCCGGGCTGTTCGGCTGGAACAGCGGCATGTTCGTGTGGAAGGCCTCGGCGTTTCTCGACTGCCTGAAGCGCTGGAAGCCCGAGAGCCACGCGGGCATGATGGAGATCCACGCCGCCTGGGGCACGCCCCGCGCCCGCGCGGTCGTCGAGCGCGTCTACCCCGCGCTCCCGAAGATCAGCGTCGATTTCGCGGTGATGGAGCCGGCGAGCAAGGCCGCCGCCGGCGGCGACACCTCCGTGAGCGTCTGCACCGTGCTCATGGACGTGCACTGGCTCGACGTGGGCTCGTGGCCCGCCTACGCCCAGACGCTGGTCCCCGACGGGGCCGACAACCGGGCCGCGGGCCCCGGCACGTCGATGATCGTGCAGGGCTCGCGCAACCTGGTGGTGAGCGCGGCGCCGGGGCACCTGGTCGCCCTGCTCGGCGCCGACGACCTGGTCGTGGTGCACACCGCCGACGCCACGCTCATCATGCCCCGCGCCAAGGCCGAGGAACTCAAGACCCTGCACGCCCTCGTCGACGACAGGCTCAAGTAGCCGCCGGCGCGGATACCCTCCGGCACATGCGCTACCTGGCGATCGACCTGGGCGACAAGCGGACGGGCGTGGCCCTGGGCGACTCCCAGACCCGCGTCGTCACGCCCGTCGACACCGTCGAGGTCGACATCGGCATCCAGGGCGGCAACGCCCTGGTCGAAGCCCTCGCCCGCATCGTCGACGCCCAGCTCGGCGAGAGGGGGCGCGGACCGGGGGAGCTGGTGATCGGCCTCCCGCTCAACATGGACGGCTCCGAGGGCCCCCGGGCCAAGCACCTCCGCGCCTTCGCCGAGCGCCTCGCCCGCCGCACCATGCGCAAGGTCACCTTCCAGGACGAGCGCCTCACCACCGCCGCCGCCGACTGGGCCATGGCCGGGTCGGGCCTCACCCGCGGCAAGAAGAAGGAACTGCGCGACGCCCTCGCCGCCGCCGAGATCCTGAAGGACTTCCTGGGCTCGATCCCCGACCCGCCCGCCCAGGGCTGACCCGGCGAACCGAGGACCCGCTCCCGCGTCCAACCCGGTCCGGAGGCCGACCATGTCCTTGATCCTGAGCGTCGTGAGCGTGCTGGCCGCCCTCGTCGGCGCGTGGCAGACGCCCCCGCCGGCCCCCGAGCCCCCCGTCGCCGGGCTCACCACCGCCGAGGAGGTCCTCACCGCGCTCGAGACCGCCGACCGCGGGCTGACCAGCCTCACCGCCCAGGTCATCTACGACCGCGAGCTGGTGCTGGCCGGCGACCGCCAGCAGCGCGTCGGCACCCTCTACTTCGTCAACCGCCCCGGCGACAAGCCCGAGGCCCCCGACCGCCGCTTCACCATCGACTTCACGGAACTGGCGGTCGGCGACCGGCGCGAGTCCGAACGCCAGACCTTCATCTTCGACGGGCAGTGGCTCCTGGAGAAGAACTGGAGCGAGCGAGAGTACGTCCGCCGACAGGTCGTCCCGCCCGGCGAGCGCTTCGACCCGCTCCGCATCGGCGAGGGCCCCATGCCCATCCCAATCGGGCAGCGCAAGGCCGACATCCTGGCCCGCTACGAGGCCCAGCTCCTCGAACCCGGCGCCGGGCTGGAGGACCACGCCGAGCTGGCCGCCTTCGCCGCCGGGTCCGTGCAGCTCCAGCTCACGCCCCGCAACGACGACGACCAGTTCCGCGAGGTGCGCCTGTGGTACCGCCCCGAGGGCGACGGGCGGCTCCTGCCGCGCATGGCCCGCACGCTCAACCGCAACGGGGACGAGTCCACCGTCCGACTGGTCGGCACGAGGCTCAACGCCGAGGTTCCCGAGTCGCTGCTCGACACGCGCCCGCCCGCCGACTGGAACGGCTCCATCCAGCCCTACCGCGGCTCGGCCTCGCCGCGCTGATCGCGCCCGGCGCGGGCCAACCCCGCCCATCAGGCCGACTCGACCGGGGCCGCGAGCTCGATGGTCCGCTCCGTGGCGGGCTCGGCGGTCGCGGTGGTCCGCCCGAGCATCGACGGACGCCGAAGGGCCAGCACGCTCAGGCGGACCGTGGCGCCCGCCAGGACCAGGCCCAGGACCGGGAGCGGCGCGAGGATCGACCGCACCAGGGGCTGGTACGCGTGGTGCGTGTCGCCGACTCTCACCACGCCCTTGACCAGGCCCGCGGCGAGCAGGTCGAGCACCATCAGGGCAAGCGCGGCGTTGAACAGCCACGCCGCCGACCGGATCGGGCCCGCGGGGCGCGGCGCCTCGCCGGCGCGGCGCTCGCCGAGCAGGCCGCCGAGCACGATCGCGACGTTGACGCCGATGATCGCTCCCATCGAGTGCCCCACGATCGCGTGCGTGCCGTGCAGCACGAGGTTCAGTTGCGGGATGGCGAGCAGCACGCCCGACCCGACCGCGAACAGGGTCCAGAGCGACGCCGCCAGCAGCAGCGGCGCGCCCGCCCCCCCGGCGGGCGCGGCGAGCGAGCGGCGCACCATCGCGACGTGCCGCAGGAACGACAGCAGCCCCAGCATGCTGGCGCCGAACGCGATGACCTTGAGCGCCAGCGGCTGCGGCGAGAGATAGTGGTGGTGCCCGAACGTCGAGAGGAGCGCCAGCACCGCCAGGGCGTAGAGCCATCGACCACGCAACGCGCGCCCCCGCCCCGCCGGCGCCGACAGCAGCGTCCCCAGCCCGTACAGCGCCGTGTTCACCCCGGCGAACACCATGTCGAGCGCGTGCCACTCGATCATGAGCGCCCGCGCGGGGCCCATGGCGCCCGACCCCGCCGCCCGTTCGAGCAGCCCCAGCGGCGCCAGGCACAGGCCCATCAGCAAGAGCCAGCTCCCCTCGGCGGAGATCGCCGACAGGCCCCCGAGGTGCCGCCACGCCGCGCAGGCCGTCGCCACCAGCGCCAACACCGGCACCGCGGTGAGGGCGATGGGCCAGGGGACGTACTCCAGCCCGCTGCCCTTCCCCGCCGCGATCGCGCCCCCGGCCAGCGCGAAGAACGCCGTCATGCCCGCCGTCGCCGCGCCCGCCGTCCGCGGGTATCGCCCGGACGCCCGCCGGATCGCCATCGACGCCAGCGTGATCGTGCCGCAGAACAGGAAGCACATCACCCCCAGCGTGTGAAGCGGCTGGAGCACCTGCATCGGGACCGTCTCGACGCCCAGGGCCGGACGCGCGGACTTCACCCCCAGCACCACGCCCGTCGCCAGCGTCCAGAGCAGGCAGGCCACGGTGCTCCGCACGCCCGGCGGCGGGCCGGAGCGCCGCCCACGCTCCTCCGTGCCCCTCCCCATTCAGGAGCCCCCCAGCGGGTCGGCCCGAAGCGACTTCGGCGGGTAGGCGCCCGATCTGTCGACGGCCTCCAGGTAGCGGATCAGCCGGGCGAGCGACCGTTCGTCAAGGTCCCGGTACGCGGGCATCCCGGGCAGCCCGTTCCGCACCATCGCCCGCACGTACGCCCCGGAAGTCCTGGAGATGATCGTCGTCAGGTCAGGGCCGGTGTGCCCGCCAAGGCCATAGATGGAGTGGCAGTGCTGGCACCCCGCGGCACGCCACGCCTCGATCCCCCGCGCCCCCAGCGTGTCGGCCCTGGCGGGCGCGATGGGCCGCGGGTCGGACACCGGCACCAGCGCCACCGCGCCCGCGTACACGCCGAAGCCCACGATCGGGATCAGCGCTCGCCGCGCCACCGCCCGGGTTGTGGATGAATCCATCCGGTTTCGCCTCGTACCCGCACGTGGATGGGCTCGTGTTGCCAAGGGGGAGTTACCGCCGGACAGCCCGCCGGCCGCGCCGCGATCCTCCAGGACCGCGGGGGTCGTGGCCGCGGCGCTCCGGAGGTCGACGGGGCGCGCTGCGCGCCCACGCGGACCGTCGTCGGCCTCGGGGCCCGCAAAGGGAGCGGCAAGTGTATCGGGCACGGACCCGCCGGTCACCAGCCGCGGGCACCCGCCCGGCCCGCTCGCGCGCGGGCTCGACGCCGACGACGTGCGCCCGACTACCGTTCCCCATGCCCGACGCCAGGACCCTCGAGGCCTTCCCCACGCCCGCCGAGTCCCCGTTCGTGGTCGAGCACTTCGCCGACGAGTTCACCTCCGTCTGCCCCAAGACCGGGCACCCGGATTTCGGGACGGTGACGCTGCGCTTCCAGCCCCGCCCCGCCGGCGCGGGCGGCACCTGCGTCGAACTCAAGAGCCTCAAGCTCTACCTCCAGTCCTTCCGCAACGAGGGCATCTACTACGAAGCCGTCACCAACCGCATCCGCGACGACCTCGCCGCGCTCATGAAGCCCGCGTGGCTCCTGGTCCGGACCGACTGGCGCGGGCGCGGCGGCATCCGGTCCGTCGTCCGCGCGACGCACGGCGACGTGCCCCAGGCGTGGCAGCAATAGGGGACGCGATGCGCGCGCGGGCGATCGTCTTCATCGCCGCAGGCTCCCTGTGGGCCCTCTCCGGCTGGTGGGGCGCGGGCTACGGCTTCACCCTGCCCGCGACGACGCCGGGCGAGAACCCCGGCTCCCTGCACGCCTGGGTGTGCCGGGGGCGCCTTGAGGCGTTCTTCGTCCCCTACGGCGCCTGCGGCGACCTCCCGCCGACGGGATGGATCCTCACCGATACGGCGGACGTTCTCGACTACGCGGGCGAGCTCGGGGCGTGCTTGGTCGACGAACCCGTCCAGGTGCGGATCCCGGTGAGCGCGCGTTGGCGGCTGGGATTCGCCGCCGGCATCCGGGGTGCGGAGACCGTGGTCCCGCTGTGGATCCCGGTCGCGGCGGCGTCGGCCTGGTGCGTCGCGCCCACGCCGCGTCGGCGGCGCCCCGGGGCCTGCCCCGCATGCGGCTACTCGCTCGCGGGGCTGAGGGCGGGCGCCCCGTGCCCAGAATGCGGCGTCGGATCCGTGCGCGCCGCGTAGGATCGACCCGGCGGGCCGATCCGGCGCGCCCGCCCAGGGAGAGGCCGCCGCATGACGACCAACGCCGCCGCACCGACCACGAGCCAGCCGCGCCCCCGGCGGTTCATCCGCGACCTCGGCCCCAGCGAGCGCTTCTCGGGCACGTTCAGCATCGCCAACGCCCAGCTCGGACGCACCCGCACCGACAAGCCCTACCTCAAGTGCCTCCTGGGCGACAAGACCGGCGAGCTCCCCGCCCGCATGTGGTCCATCGACGAGGCGACGTTCCGCGCCCTCCCCGTCGACGGCTTCGTGATCGCCGAGGGCGAGACGCAGCCCTACCAGGGCGAGCTCCAGCTCATCATCCACGCCGTGCGCCCCGTCGAGCCCTCGCCCGAGGAGATGCGCGACCTCCTCCCCTGCTCCAAGCGCCCCGCCCCGGAGATGTTCGCCGAGCTGACCGCCCTGCTCGACACGCTCCACCACCCCGCGATGAAGGCCCTGGCGCGGACCTACCTCGCCGACGCCTACCTCATGGAGGCCCTCAAGCAGGCCCCCGCGGCCAAGAGCATGCACCACGCCTACCTGGGCGGGCTGCTCGAGCACACGCTCAGCCTCCTCAAGCTCGCCGACCGCGTCTGCCCGCTCTACCCGAAGATCAACCGCGACCTCGTGATGATGGGCCTGTTCCTGCACGACCTGGGCAAGACCCGCGAGCTCTCGTACGACAGGGCCTTCAGCTACACCGACCGCGGCGAGCTCATCGGGCACATCGTCGACGGGGCCATCATGCTCCACGACAAGGCCCAGCAGGTGATGCACGAGACCGGGCAGCGCCTCCCCGCCGGGGCCGTCATGGTCCTGCAGCACATCATCCTGAGCCACCACGCCTTGCCCGAGTTCGGCGCCGCCAAGGTCCCCAGCACGCCCGAGGCGATCCTGGTCGCCATGCTCGACAACCTCGACGCCAAGACGACCATCGTGTGCGAGGCCGCCCGCCCCGACCGGCAGCGCGAGTTCGACCTCAACGGCAACTTCACGGAGAAGCTCTGGGCCCTGGACACCAAGCTCTTCAGGCCTGACCCGCTGGCGTAGTCGCCCGCGCCGGGGCGGGGCCCTTCAGGCCCCGTGGCCGAGTCCGGGGCGGGGCCCTTCAGGCCCCGTGGCCGCGTTCGGGGCGGGGCGTTTCCTGGGCCAGTCGGTTCTCCGCCGCCGGGGATGACCCCCCTTTGGCGGGCCGTGTGCCGCAGGCCGGGATGCGGCTATTGGAGATCCCGCCGGACCCCGCAACTCCGGGGCGGGGTCGGCGGTAGATTGTGGAGGGGCCTGCGCGCGGGCCGCGGCGGCCCCCGGGGTTCTCGCGTGAAGGGGTATCGATCATGACGAACGGAAGGGCGGGCGGCGGCGCAGTGGCGCAGCGGCGCAGTCGCGCACGCACAACTCTAGAAGGCGCGTGATGTCCTTCGTGGGCCTGCTGCTGATGTGGAGCGTGATGCAGCATCCCGAGGTGACGGCCGCCGCGCGGGCCCGGCAGCCGGCGGGGTACACGCACGCCTGGGGCAGTTCGTTCGGCACGGCGTTCAATGACGAAGGGCGGGGGATCGCGGTGACCAACGACGGCTCGGTGATCCACACCAGCACGAGCCTCAACTACACCGACGAGAGCCAGAACTTTCCCATGGCCCACGTGAGGAAGATCGTCGATGGCGCCGTCTGCTGGAGCCTGACCTACTTCGTTGGTGCCGTGGGGGTGGACTGGGTGGCGACGCGGGCCCTGGCCCTGGCCGACCCGTCGACGGAACAGTCGCAGGCACCCGGCCGGGAGGCGATCGCCTATGGAGCCGGGCTCTACCGGGGCCAGGTGAGTTTCGGGGCGATGGCGCCCGCGCCGACTCAGGACTCGACCTTCGTCGCACGGATCCGCGAGACCGGCGCCTGCCCGCACGGCTCCGCGGAGACCTCGTGGGTGGTGGCGTTCACCCCGACGAATACGCACGATGGCAATCGCAACAGCGCCCTGGCGATCGCGGCGGCGCGGCAGGCCCGGCACTGCGCCGACGACCTCCACTCCGCCCCGCGCACCGACGTGCACGGAACGATCGTCGTGGGCGGCCTCGTCGGCGCCAACGTCTTCGCCGAGTACCACCCCTTCCTCTGGGACCCCGTCCGCGCCAGGCGGAACCTCCACGACATCCTCGACGCGCTCGCCGTCAACCGCCAGGGGTGGGTCATCGACGGCGTCAACGACCTCAACCACGACGGCACGCTC
>VGXM01000035.1 GCA_016873295.1 Phycisphaerae bacterium | reverse complement strand
GCTCGCGGAGCGACGCCAGGGACCGCGAGGCGTGATCCCCCGCAAGGGCCGCGAGCGCCGCGCCCAGGGCCAGCCCGTGCCGCTCGATCCAGCCCGCGTCCGCCGGTGCTCCAGCGGCCAGGGCCGCGCTCAGCCGCGACGCGGGCAGCAAGAGGAACCCCGATGGCGTGGGCGCCGGGGGCGCCGCGCCCACGAGGGCCGCGGCGTCGGCGGCCAGCGCCCGGGCCCGCGCGGCGAGCTGCGCGGGGCTTTCCGCCCCCTCGATCAGCGAGCGGACGATCACGCCCTTGGGACCGGCGCCGATCATCGTCACCTGGCCGGTCGCGGGATCGGCGCGGACGGCGACGCCCGGCTCGGCACCGCGCAGGAACGCCAGGGCCGCGGCCTCGGTCGTCCACGCCGTGTCGAAGGTCACCTCGGGCGATTCGCCCGTCGGGACCGGCGCCCGCCACCCGGTGAGCAGCGCCAGCCGACCGGCCTCCCGACCCGTGTCGGGGACCGGCCCGACGGCGCGCCGGAACGGGGGCAGCGTCTCCGGGAGCTGGACCTCGCCCATGAGGTCGAGGGCGGCGGCGGCATCGGTCGACGCGACGCCGGGCACCAGGACGCCCTTGACCAGCGCCTCGCGCCCAGGCGCGAGGCGAACGACGCGGTCCGCCCGGTGCCGTTCCACCGCCATCGCGACGGGCTGGGCGTCGTCGCCCTCGCCCGAGAGCGCTTCGACCAGCGTCTGGCCCTCGGGCGACACCACCGCGATCGACCAGCGGCCCCCCGCGGAGTGCACGGCGATCACAGGACGCTGCCCGGAACGGTCGGTCCTGGGGCGTGGGCTGTTCAACGGACGATGACCTCCTGGAGGACGGCGGGCACCCGCGAGCGGTCCACCGTAGCGGTGATCTCCACCTCGACGCCGGAGCGGATGTCACGCCCGCGGCTCGTGACGATGAACGTGCTGGACCGCACCGTCAGCATGTCGTACAGGCCCGCCAGCCGCGCCCGGTTCAGCCCGGGGATCGCCAGCAGGTCGATCACGGACGTGAACCCGTCGGGGCGCGACTCGCGCTCGAAGATGATCGCGTCGGCCAGGGCCGGGTCGATGGCGGGCAGGTACTGGAACGTCTCGGCCGGGCAGGTGTTGATGTTGAGCTTGCCGGGGATCGACGCCGCTCCCGCCGTCTCCGACGCGATCGTCACCTCGTCCAGCACCCGGGCCAGCTCCTCCGTCGTCAGCGACGCCACGTTGGACCGCGCCTGCCCCTGCGGCACCACGACGCGGCTGCCCTGCAACTGCGCCCCGTTGGCCAGGTCGGCGATCTGGCGGAGGTCGTAGCGGACCAGGTCGCGCATGCGCGCGATGTCGCTCCGCTTCTGGGCGTAGTCCACCAGCGCCTGGGCCTGGTCGCTCGCGATCCCCGCGCGCGAGGCCACGTCCCCCGCCGAGGCCACGCCCAGGTCCAGCCGCGCCTCCCCGCTGGCCGCGAGGCTGTCCCCCACGCTCGCGGCGGTGATGATCCCGGACCACCCGGCGTCGAGCCGCCCGTCGGCGTTGTCCGGCGGCCACGAGGCGTCCCCGTCGTCCTCGTTCGGGTCGAGCAGCCCGTTGAGGTTCCAGTCCTCGCCCCGGACCAGGATCGGGTCGGCGCCGGCGACCAGCTCCATCTCCTCGACGGAGCGGAGGGGCGCGTTGCGGGGCTCGTAGGAATACGCCTGGGCCCGGTAGTACCCGATCTCCGCGCCCAGGGGCTGCGTGTCGTCGTCGTCGTCGACCCAGTCCAGGATCGAGTCGGCCACGTCCTCCGTCATGCCCGGCAGCGTCATGAGCGCGTCCCGCGACATCGTGTTGACGTTGATCATGGCGTGGGCGTCGCGGGGCCCGAGCACGCGCCCATACACGTTCTCCGACGCCACCTGAAAAACCGACCCGTCGAGCCGACCCTCGGCGACCAGCCCGAGTTCCTGCAGGTACCCCAGCGGGCCCGACGGGTCGCCGTTGAGCGCCGAGTACTCCGCCTGCGCCACCGCCGCCGCGATCCCCGACCTCGCCGCCCAGTACGCCCGCGTCCGGGCCATGGCCTCGCGCCCCGCCACCGCCTCCCCCAGCGACGCACGCTGCACCGACACCAGCACCACCGCGGCGATCGCCACCACCCACAGCACGATCAGCGTGGCAAAGCCGCGGCGAGCCCTCATCGACCACCCCCAACGCCCGCGGGCGTCGTCGTGGCCGGCGCGGCCGCGGGGTCCAACTCGGTCGTCTCCGTCGCGGCGTCGACCGGCACGGGCACGCGCTCCAGGGCCACCACGCGCCGCGCCGTCGCCGACGTGCGACCGTTGTCCGACACGCCCACGGCCGTGACGCGCACGGCGTGCGGCAGCCCCTCCGAATCCGAATCCCACGACGTGAACCAGTCGGCGCCGTCCGTGGCCTCGAGGGCCAGTTCGCTGACCCCCGAGACGCTGGGCGCGGCGACGCCCCCCGAGTCGGGGATCGCGAAGACCGCCATGTTGGACCGGCGCCACAGGGCCGCGTGGGACGAGCCGGGCGCGGGCCCCAGCCGGTATTGGACGCTGAACTCGCCCCCCTCCGGCACGCCGTAGCCCCCGCGCACCGGGCGGCGCGAGCGCGCGAGGATGAGCAGCTCGTCGGAGCGCCCCGTCGTGCCGGTCCCGGGCGTGATCCGCACCCGCGCGAAGCGCAGGTCCGAGTGCCGCACCGTCGACACCAGGTCGAGCGCGACGCGGGCCGCGGCCGTGTCGGCCCGGGCGACGGCCTGGGCCCGCTCGGCGCTGCGGGTCTTGAGACGCAGCAACTGCGACGTGGCCACCGTCGCCGCCCCCGCCACCATCGCCGTCACCAGCGACGCCACCAGCAACTCGATGAGCGTGAAGCCCGGGCGTGCGGGGATGGAGCGCCGGCGGCTCATTGCAGTCGGTCCACGACGGTGCCGGGTCGGCGGATGGGGTCCGGGTCGTCGCCCAGCACGGGGGCGATGAGGGCCTCGATGGTCTCCGCGCGGGCCCGCCCGCCCGCGCTCCAGCTCACGCTGACCGCGATCGTGTACGCCTCGCCCGACTGACCGCCGCCCACGTCGACGCGGTAGCGGTAGCCGGCGAACGGCGGGTCGCAGGCGCCCTCCAACTCGAACTTGCTCGTGTACCCCTCCACGCCGTTCATCAGCACCAGGTTGAGCCGCTCGTCGATCAGCATGGCCGCGTTGCGGAGGTGCTCCCCCTCGCCCTGGGCCGAGATCGCCCGCCCGCCCAGCGACACCAGCGACGCCAGCGCGATCCCCAGCAGGATCGCGCCCACGATGGCGTCGATGAGCATGGCGCCGCGGCGGGACCTCACCATGGCTGCTCCCTCATGCCCATGGCGTCCAGGTCGATCACCGCGGGGTCCGGCGCCGTCAGGTCCGCGTCGCTCGCGTCCGCGATCACCTCCGCCCGCTCCGACAGGGGTGAAAGCCGGATCGCCCAGCGGCGCCCGCCCCGTTCCTCCACCAGCATGATGGCGAGAGGCACGCGCCCCCCCGCCGACTGGTCGTCCCGCAGCGCCGCCCGGAAGCCCCGCGTGTTCAGCTCCACCCCGCCCGCCCACGCCCGCAGCAGCGTCAGCCCCTCCAGTTGCACCGGAGGCGTCAGCGGATCGGGCTCCCACGTGCCCGGCGTCAGCTCGAACGACGTCGGATCCCCCGGCTTCCGCCACACCACGCTCAGCCGGGCCTCCCGCGAGTCAAACTCCACCGCCACCCGCTGCGTCGAGAACGCGGACCGGCGCGCCGCCGACGACAGCAGGTCCGCCGCCGCCAGCACCTGCTCCTCCGTCCGCCGGCTGTCCCACGACAGGATCCGCGGCACGATGACCCCGGCGAGGATCGCCAGCAGCACGATCGCGCACACCAGCTCGACCATCGTGAACGCGGGATGGCGCGGGCGGGAGGTCACGGCTTGATGACGTCCTCGTTCTCGTCCTCGCCCCCGGGCTGGCCGTCCTTGCCGTAGCTCACCACGTCGAAATCCACGTTCTTCTGACCGGGCACGCGCAGCACGTACAGGTTGCCCCACGGGTCCTTGAGCTGGTCGGCGTTGTCGACGTACGGGCCCTTCCAGTCCCGCTCCACCACGTTCCCGGGACGCTCCCACAGGATGTTGATCGAAGCCCCCGGCTCGGGCATCCCGCAGTCCACGATGAACGTCTTCATCGCGGTCGAGAGGGCGGCGGCGTTGCTGGCGGCGACGGACCGCTTGGACTCCGCCACGCGCGACAGCAGGCGCGGCGCGATCACCGCCGCGATGATCCCGAGGATCACCACGATCACGATGACCTCGACGATGGTGAACGCACGATCGGACCGGGCCCGGTTGAACCTCTTCATCGGATCGCCTCCTGTGCCTCGAGCAGCGGGAGCAGGATCGAGAGCACCACGAACCCCACCACGCACGCGAGAATCACCACCAGCAGCGGAGGCAGCGCCGTCGTGAACAGCTTCAGGCTCGTCTCCGTCCGGTCCTCGAAGGCGCCCGCCGCCTGGCCCAGCATCTCGTCCAGCCGGCCGGAGCGCTCGCCCATGTTCACGATCTGCACCAGCATGGGCGGGAAGTACCCCGACTGCTCCATGGGCTCGGCGATGGTCTTGCCCGCGGCGATCTGCTCGCACACGCGGTCCACCACCGCCTCCATCGCCCGGTTCCCCAGCGTCCCCTTGGTGATCCGCAACGCCACCAGGATCGGGATCCCCGCCCCCGTCAGCATCCCCAGCGTCCGCGTGAACCGCGCCACCGCCACGTCGCGCAGAAGCCGACCCAGCAGCGGCAGCTTCAGCAGCGTCGCGTCGAAGCGCAGGCGGAACGCCGCGTCGGCGTACGCCCGCTTCCAGGCGAACACCCCCGCCACACCCACGCCGATCAGCGCCCACCACCACGACCCCACGAACGCCGCCACCCCCTGCACCACCAGCGTCGGCAGCGGAAGCCTCGTCCCCGAGGGCAGGTTCTTCAGCACGTTGGGCACGATCACCGTGACCACCACCACCACCGCCAGCCCGATCAGCACCGCCAGGATCATCGGGTACAGCGTCGCGCTCAGCACGCTGCGCCTGAGCTTCACGTCCCGGTCCATCAGCGTCGCCGCCTGCGTCAGCACCTCCGCCAGGCGGCCCGACGCCTCGCCCGCCCGGATCATGTTGACGATCAGGTCGTCGAAGGGCCTGCCCCAGTCCGCGGCGGCCTCCGCCAGCCCACGCCCGTGCTCCACCCGCTCGATCAGGTGCGCCAGCATCGCCCCCCGGCGGACCTGCCGCGACTGCCGCGCGATGGTCTTGAGCGCCGGCACCAGTTGCAGCCCCGCGGTCAGCCCCGTCGCCAGCTCGCGCACGAGCATGGCCATCTCGGCCCGGGACACCCCGCCGCCCAGCCGGTTGGGCCCCGCCGACGCGCGAACCGCCGCGGGCGCGACCGCGCCGTCCGCCACCACCTCCACGCGCACGGGCGTCTGCCCGCGCCGCAGCAGCTCGCGCACCGCGGTCGCCCGGTCCGGCGCCTCGATGGTCGCCGACCCGCCGCCGCCCGTGGTCGTGTAGGAGAAGGTCGCCATGGTCAGACCGCGTCCACCTCGATGGGCTCGTCCGCGTCCTGGGTCGCCCGCAGCACCTCGTCGATGGTCGTCACGCCCTCGGCCGCCTTGATCACCCCGTCACGACGCATGGTCACGAACCGCCCCACCGCCCGCATCATGTCCTGGGCGCTCACCCGGTTGCTGATCGCCGCACGGATCGGCGGCGTGGTCAGGATCAGCTCGAAGAACCCCACGCGCCCCCGGAACCCGATCCCCTCGCACTTCTCGCACCCCGGGCCCTTCCACCCCATCCCGCCCTGGAACATCTCCAGCTCGGTCTTCGCCAGGCGGTGACGCACCTGCTCGGTCAGCGGCTCGGGCGTGCGGCAGTGCTGGCACACCCGCCGACCCAGCCGCTGGGCCAGCACGCCCTCCAGCACGCTCGAGAGCAGGAACGGCTCCACCCCCATGTCCAGCAGCCGACCCGCCGCCGACACCGCGTTGTTCGTGTGCAGCGTCGAGAAGATCAGGTGCCCCGTGAGCGCCGCCCGCACCGCGATCTCCGCCGTCTCGATGTCCCGGACCTCCCCCACCATCACCACATCCGGGTCCTGCCGCAGGATCGACCGCAGCCCGCTCGCGAACGACAGCCCGCGCTTCGGGTTCACCGGGATCTGGTTCACCCCCGGCAGTTCATACTCCACCGGGTCCTCGATCGTGATGATCTTCAGGCTCGGGTCGTACAGCCTCGTCAGGGCCGCGTACAGCGTCGTCGTCTTGCCGCTGCCCGTCGGGCCCGTGACCAGCACCATGCCGTGCGGCAGGTCGATCAGCCTCTGCATCGCCGCCCGGTCCACCTCGCGCATCCCCAGTGCCGCCAGGTCCAGCCGGATCGCCTCCTTGTCCAGGATGCGCATCACCACGCTCTCGCCGTACAGCGTCGGCACCGTGCTCACGCGGATGTCGATCTTCCGCCCCTCGAACCGCAGCGCGACGTGCCCGTCCTGCGGGGCGTAACGCTCGGCGATGTTCATCCCCCCCATGATCTTGATGCGGCTCGTGATCGCCGGCTGCAGGTGCTTGGGGGGCGAGGGCTGCTCGATCAGCACGCCGTCGATCCGGTACTTCACCGCCAGCTTCTTCTCGAACGGCTCCACGTGCACGTCGCTGGCCCGCTCCCGGATCGCCTCCAGGATGATCAGGTTCACCAGGTTGATCAGCGTGGGCTGCTCGGCCATCCGGTGCAGGTCGTCCGCCTCGATGGCCTCCAGGTTCGCGACCAGCTCGTCGGAACCCTGGTCCGCCCCGCCCAGACGCGCCGCCATCGCCGCCGCCGTCGTCCCGTACGTCTCCCGCAGCAGCTCCGCCAGCGGCCCCTCGCGCACCCCCACCGGGTCCACAGGCATCCCCGCGGTCACCGAGACCTCGTCGGCCGCGGCGTAGTCCGCCGGGTCGAGCATCGCCAGCCGCAGCCGACCCCCCTCCACGCGCAGAGGCACCGCCCGCAGCCGAACCGCCTGCTCCGCGCCGATCAACGCCGTGGCACCGGGGTCGGCCCGGAGCGCGGCGGGGTCGGCCGCGCCGCTGTTCGTCGTCGTGCTCCCGGGGTCGGGCATCGGGCCTCGTCTCGGATCGCGCGGGACCGAACGGGCCCGGCCGCGGAGTTCAGGGGTTCTCGGGGTCCAGATCGGGCAGGTAGAACATGTCCGCCGCCGGACCCAACTGCGACGGCTTGGGCTCGGGCTTGGCGGGGAGCCGCTCGGCCTGCTCCTTGCTCAGGATGGCGAGCAACCGGTCCATCGTGCGGCTGTCGAGGTCCTCGCGGGCCTGCTTCGCGTCCGCCACGTCGCCGCCCTTCCCGCCGCCGCCCATCGCCTGCTGCATCATCTCTTCCATCCAGTTGGCGCCGCGCTTGTCCTCCTCGGCCTCGATGACCGAGGCCCAGCGCGCGTTCGCCGCCGCCGCCTCGCGCTCGAACGACTCGCGCAGCACCTTCAGGTCCGCCCTCTGCTGCTCGCCCAGGTCGGCGAACCCCTCCGCGCTCCTGATGGACTTGGCCGCGTGCGACGGGCGGTACACCCGCGGGTGCGCCCGTCGCTTGAACTCGTCGGTGAAGCGCTCGCCGTCGCCCTCGCCCAGCGCCTGCGCGATCTGCCGCGCGAACCGTTGGTTCACGTCGCGGATCTCGCGCGAGCGGTCGAACGCGTCCTGCATCGCCTTCGAGACCGCCCCCATGTCGACGTTCATCGGGTCCACGTTGTCGAACTGCTTCTCCTGGTCGCGCTGCCACCGCTCGAACGCCTCCAGGCGACGGTCGACCTCGACCTCGTACGACGCCAGCAGCTCCACGACCTCCGCCCGGGCGCCCACCTTGGCGTTCTCGGCGACCGAGAACAGGTCCACCGCCTGACCCGCCACGAACCCGAACCGCAGCAGGTTCTCGCGCCGACGCGCCCGCTCCACCCGCACGAACCCCTCGGCCTGCTTCTCCGTCAGCAGCACCTTGAGATCCTCCATGAAGTTCCGCTCGGACCCCTGCACGCCCTCGCGCAGCTTGATGCCCATGTCACGGACCTTGCGACCATAGCTCATCCAGTCCTGCGACTGCTGCATCTCCTCCTGGATGGCCCGCGGAGTAAGCGACTTCATCTCCGTCTGGAAGGCGTCGACCGCGGCCCGGTGCTGCGCCTGATACCCCTCCAGCAGCGCCTTGGCCGCCTCCTTCTGGTCCCCGTCCAGCGACAGGATCCGCGCGTAGCTCTCCAGGCTCCGGGACGAGATGGGCGCGATCATCGCGCTCATGTCCATCCCCGCGCCCAGCTGCGCCGACGCCCGCTGCGGCCCCACCAGCGTGGCCGCCGTCGCCAACACCCCCGCCACCCAGCCAGCCCAGCCACCCTTGCGCTTCATGATCCAGCCCTCCGCGAGCCGCCGCCCGCTACCCCGGACAACCCCCGCCCCGCGATCAGTATAAACAACGCCGGCGCGGCGTCGTGCGCGGCGGCGGTCCTGGCCTGGCGACGAGTCCTCATCACGCTCCCGGACCGATCATCCGCCCCCGCCGCGGATCACGCGGATCGCTCCGTCGGGGCCGCCCTCCATCACCTGCTCCGCCGGCGGAGGGAGCTGCTTGATCTGCTCCGGCGTCAGCACCTTCTCCACCTGCTGGCGGAAGCGATCGTCCAGTTCGCGCCGGGCCCGACGGGCGATGGCCCGCGGAGTATCCGACTGCTCCGGACCGAACGACATCCGCATCATCCCGCCGTCGCCCAGCATCACCCCGCCCTCGGCCCCCTCCTTCTCCGCCTCCTCGATGGCGCTGGCCCACCGGTCGTTGAGCGGCCCCGCCTCGCGCTCGTACTGCTCGCGGACCTCGCGCAGGCGCTGTCGCTGCTCGGTCGTCACTCCCTCCAGCTTCTCCGCCGCCTCCAGCGTCCTCGACACGCGGCTCGGGCGATAGACCATCGGGAAACTCTCGCGCCGCACCGCCTGCGCGAACCGCTCGCGGGCGGTCTCGGGCAGCATCTCCCGCAGCTTGCGCGCGTGACGCTCGTTGACCTCCTTGACCTTCAACCCCGCCTCGCGCTGCTCGTTCATGGCCTTGCGCATCGCCTCGATGTCGAACTGCCCGCCCCCCAGCGCCGCCTCGCCGCCCCCCGCGATCGCCTCCTTGCCCTTCAGGGCCCGGTCCAGGTCGTGCTCGTAGTCCTCGAGCGCATCGCGGAGGGTCGCGTCGGTCTCGCCCAGGCGCAGCCCCGCGATCACCTCCGTCAGGTCGACCGACTCGCCCGACAGCATCCCGCGCAGGTGCGTCTCGCGGCGCCGGAGCCGTTCGACCTTGGACCAGCGCTGGGCCTGATCGGGCGTGAGGATCGCCCTCAGGTCGGCCAGGAGCGACTTCTCGAGCGCCGCCAGCTTCGCACGCTGCTCGCCCCGCGCCTTGGGCATCTTCTCGCCGAACACCGACGGATCCTGCGACTCCTCGAAGCTGCGGCGCATCTCCGCAATGGACTCGGCGAAGGCCCGCTGCACCTCGCCGACCGCGGCCTGGTACCCCTCGTGCAGCGCCACCGCCGCCTCCTTCTGCTCCGACGTCATCTCCAGAGCCGCGGCGTACTTGTCGACGCCGCGGCGGCTGATCGTGTTCCCCCCGCCGCCCGGGCCCCCCTCCCCGGACGCCATGGTGACGCCCACCCGGACCTCCTGCCGTGCGAGGGCCGCCGGGGCCGCTGCCAAGCCGCAGGCGACGATCAGCGCCGCCATAGTCTGGTATTGCATCGTCGAGGCTCCTGGACCCCCAATCCGAACTGTTCCACCGACACGGGGATGCGCGGCTCGCCGGCTCCCGTCACCCGCCCGTACCCCCCCCGGGTCGTACGGCCCGCCCCGGTCCGGCGCGCAACCCCGCCCCGCCATTCTTGCGGTCTCACGTCCGCGGGGACGCGCCGGGCTCAGCCGCGCCGGCGCAACTCCTCGACACGCTCGCGGCGCTCGCCGCCCCCGCGGTCCTCGCCCCGCCCGTCGCCCTGAGGCAGGCGCTCGATCTGCTCGGGCGTCAGGACGGACCGGACCTTGTCGCCGTAGGCGCGCTCCTGCTCGCGCCGGGCCTGGCGGGCCTGCGCTACCGGGCTGGCGTCGTCCCCCCCGCGGAACCGGCTCATCATCTGCTCGATGGTCATCGTCGCCTGCTGCTCCTCGATCGCCTTGGCCAGCCTCTCCGCCATCGGGCCCGACTCGCGCGTGTACTGGTCGCGCAGCTCGGTCAGGCGCTGGCGCTGGTCGGGCGTCAGGTCGGCAAACCCCATCGCCGCCGTCACGTTGCGCACGATCGCGCTCTCGCGGTAGGCCTCGGGGAAGCTCGCCTCGTTGAACGCCTTGTTGAACCCCGCCCGACGATCCTCGGGGAGCTGCGCCTCAAGCTGGCGGGCGTAGCGGCGGTTCACGTCCCGCAGACGGATCGAGACGTCGCGGGCCTCCTGAAAGGCCTTCTGGGCCTTCTCCATGTCGAAGCCCTCGTCGGGCCTGCCGAACCGCCCCCCCATGAAGTTCGAGATCCCCTCCTCCTGCACCTTGTTGCGGTCCACCAGGGCGCGGTCGAGATCGACCTCGTACTGGTCGAGCGTCGCCGTCAGGGTCGCCCGCAGGTCCGCCGGCAGGTTCAGCCGCTCCAGCACGCGGAACAGGTCGACGTTCTCCCCCGCGACAAAGCCCCGCGCCATGGTCGTCTCGCGCCGGCGCGTCCGCTCCACCTTCGGCCACAGCGCCTCCTGCTCGGGCGTCAGGATCGTCTTGACGTCCTCGAAGAAGACCTGCTCCATCTTCTCGCGCTCCCCGCGGAGCCTGGTGAACGACTCCCGGATGGCGTTGAACGCCTCCCCCGCGCCCCGCCCCTCGCCGCGCTGCCCGCGCTCAGCCTCCATCCGCCCGCGGATGGCCGCCATCTCGTCGCGAGTCTTCTCGGCCCACGCGCGGAACTGGTCCTGGTAGCCGCCAAACAACTCCCGAACCGCACCCTTCTGGTCGGCGCTAAGCCCGAGGATGTCGCCGTAGCGGTCCAGGTCACGGGAGTTGACCGACGGGTTCAGCACATCGCCGAAGCCGCCCCCCATGCCCCCCATCATCCCGCCGAAGCCACCGGGGCCGCCGCCGCCCCGCCCCTGGGCCAGGGCGTCCGCGGGAACCAGGGCGCCGGCGGAGAGCGCAAGGGCGATCACACCGACGAGCCGCAGGCGCGGCCGACGCAAGCGCAGATTCAGCATCATGAGGGGAGGCTCCTGGAATCCGAACCGTCCAGCACGCGGCCCAACGCCGGGCCCGCTCCATTATTGCCGACCGGCCCATCGAATCCGGATGGACCCCATGGGCCGGCCATGATCGTCGACCTTGCCGCTCAGGCCTCGCTCAGCCCGCCGGAGGCGGCTGACGCGCGGGACGCTCCCCGGGCTCCCCCTGCTGGCGACGCTGACGCAGACGCTCCTGCACCGCCTCCTGCTCGCCCTTGTCGAGATGCCCGTCGCCGTTGGTGTCCATCTCCTCGAAGCGCTCGCGCAGGCGTTCGGGGAGCTCGTCCCTGGTGATCGTGCCGTCGCCGTTGGCGTCGTTGAACATCGCACGGACGGCGTTGCGGGCCGCGGCCTCGCGCAGCTCCTGGACGCCCACCGCCCCATCCTTGTCCGTATCCAGCGCCCCCAGCGCCTTGGACGCGTCGGCGATCTCCGCCGCCGACAGCGTGCGGTCGCGATCCGTGTCCAGCGTGCCCAGCAGCGCCCCGCCGTCGCCCATCCGCGCCCGCGGGCCTTCCTGCCCCGGACCGCCCGGCCCCGCCGGTCGCTGACCCTCGCGAGGACGAGCGTCGGGATCGCGCGGCCGCTGACCCTCCGGCGGCTTCGCCTCGGGGTCCCGCGGGGCCGCGGGCGGCTGCTCGTCGCGCCGGCGCTCACGCTCGGGCTCGCCGCCGCCAGGCCCACGCGGCGGGGCCGGCGGACGGACGTTCTTCGAGGCGTACTCCCGCATCTCCTCCATCGTGATCTGTCCGTCGTTGTCGCCATCGAGCAGCTTCAACGCGGTCGCCGCCCGGTTGATCTCGTCCGCCGAGAGCGATCCGTCGCGGTCCTTGTCCATGGCGTGCAGGATCGCCCCGCCGTCCCAGCGGGCCCCCGCGCCCCGGTTGGGACGCTCGCCGCCCGGCTGGCGCCCGGGGCCCCCGGGACGCTGATCGCCCGGCTGCCCCGCGACGGGGTTGCGCGCCGGGCGACGTGGCTGTGAGTCGGACTGCGCCAGAGCGAGCCCGGCGCTGGCGACCAGACCGAGCAGGAACGCGAGACGCTGCGAGTGGTGCTGAGCCATGAGAATCACTCCAAGGACCGAGCCGCGCGGGAGGACGACGGGCCCCACCGCGCGCCGTGGTCATCGGCCTAACGAGACCCGGCCCATCGGCATTGCCCGCAAGGCACCCCCAACAGAGCCCGTTCCGTGGATCGCGGGGAAAGCCCGCGGGTGCTCAGTCGATCGTCTGCGTCTTGGCGCTGCGGTTGGGCCGGATGGCGTTGACGCTCTGGGGGCTCGTGTTGCCGGGGGCGAAGAACGTGTCGTGCACGTTCCCCTTCAGGAACGTCGCGTGCCCGTCCGTGAACACGAAGTTGCCGCCCTCCGCGCCGTGATTGTCGAACGGGCCGTAGTACCCGGGGCGGGTCCCGCCGAGCGTGGCGTTGGTCGCGTTGCCGCCCCCCGCGCCGTACCAGGCGTCGGTCGAGATGTCCGGGCCGATCGTCTCGTCCCCCCAGATGGGGGCGGGGTTGATGATCTCGGGCTCGTCGGTCTTGAGCCCCGCGATGTACAGGTAGCTCACGTTGTAGCCCACCACTTCCTGCTCGGAGCCCGGCTTCTTGGGCACCTTCACCTTGCCCGGGAGCACGAGCCCCGGCCCGGGGATCGGGCGCCAGTAGCGATCGTCGCGGTCGTTGGGGCAGGTCAGCACGCCGAACCCGTCGATGTAGTCGCGCAGGAGCGGGTTCTGGTTGCCGTCGGGATAGCCGTTGATCGGGCTGGGGGGCTGGCCGGGGTCGATGCGGAAGCCGAAGTCCGTGCCGTCGCCCCACTGCTCCAGGCTGAACAGCGACGCCGCACCCCCGCGGACCCACTGCTCGGTGAGGTACGGCACCGGGCCCGCCTGCCCGTTCCACGCGTTGCGGGCCGTCGGCGTGAACGGGACGAGCGGGTACCAGTTGCGCCAGTTGTTGGCGTACATGGTCATGGAAAGCCCGATCTGGCGCACGTTGCTGGCGCAGGCGGCGAGGCGCGCCGCCGTGCGCGCCTTGCTCAACGCCGGAAGCAGCACGCCGATCAGCACCGCGATGATCGCGATGACGACCAGCAACTCGATCAGCGTGAAGCCCGCAAGCCCTCGATGGTTGGATTGGCGTTTGGATCCCAAGGCCCGCGCCCTCCTGTCGCCGTCGCTCCGGCCCCACGCCTCGCCCCGGCGGCGCCGGCCCCACCGGGCACGCGGTGGCCCCAAGAACCTACCGGCTTCCCAACACCGTAGTCAACTTGGCGCGCATCGGCGGTGGCCGCCCTCCGCGGGTCGGCATGGCGGCCACGCGAATGGATTGCGAACACGGCGCCGACACCCACCGCCGCACCGCCCGGGCGACCCTCGGCCCCGTCCGAGAACCCCTGGCCACCGCCGCGGAGGACGCCGATCGCCTGGGTGTACTGCCCCCGCGCGCGTAAGATGACCGGCTCGGGAGAGTCGGGTCGGCCCGCGACGAACGCACCCGCGTGAACGGCGCTGTTGTGCGCCGCCCGGCGCGGTCGGCCCCGTCAAGGAGAGATCCATGAGAAACGAGATGAGCGCCGCGCTTGCGTCGGCCCTCGTCGCGCTGGGCGGCTCGGTCGGATGGGCCCAGACCGCCACCATCGACGGAACCAAGGACGTGGACGGGTTCTACGGCGTGATCCGGCATGCCCAGGCTCAGCCCACGCGGTTCGGCGACAACCGCGCCACGCCCCCCGGCAACCCCGCCACGGTGACCACCGGCATCGAGATCGCGATCCCGCTGGCGGCGATCGGCAACCCCGCGGGCCCGATCCGCGTCGCCGGGTTCGTCAACGGCGGAGAGCACGACTTCGCCAGCAACCAGTTCCTGGGAGGGTTCATCGCCCTGACCAACAACCTGGGCGAGCCCAGGAACATCGACCTGGCGCTCCAGAACGGCAACCAGTTCGTGAGCGTGCCCCTCGCCGCCGCCGCGGGCGCTCCCACGATCGACGGCACGCGCGACGGCGTGTACGTCTCGCGCTTCGTCCAGTCCAACTACACGGGCTTCGGCGACGCCTCCACCGGCACGCCGGGCTTCTGCAACGGGTCGGAGATCGACGCGACGTACACCGCCGTGTTCAACAACACGCTGTACATCTTCCTCGCGGGCAACCTCGAGAGCAACGGCAACGACCTGGAGATCTTCATCGACACCGACGGCGCCGCCAACGGGCAGGGCCAGATCCGCGGCGACAACCCCATCGTCGACCCGGGTCTGAACACGCCCGAGGGCGCCCTCAACCGCATGGGCGGGCCCGGCGGCGCCAACGGCGGGCTCAAGTTCGACGACGGCCTCTCCCCGGACTACTACCTCACCGTCCAGGGCGCCGACGACGGCGGCGGCGTGTACCAGCTCCGGGCCCATTGGGCCACCCTCCCCACCGCCGGCGCCGGCACGGGCTACTACCTCGGCGCCACGGGCGCCCAGTCCAACGGCGTGCTCACCGGCGGTGACCCCGGGTCGCCCGCCGTCCTTGTCACCATCGACAACTCCAACATCGCGGGCGTGACCGGCATCCCCGGCTCGATCCCCTCCGTCGACTTCGCCAACGGCTCCGAGCTGGACAACCTCTTCGCCCGCGTCTCCGAGGGCAGGCTCTTCCTCTTTATGGGCGGCAACCTCGAGAGCAACTGGAACAACCTCGAACTCTTCCTCGACGTGCAGCCCGGCGGGCAGAACACCCTCCGCACCGACAACGTCGACATCGACTTCAACGGCCTCAACCGCATGGGCGGCATGACCTTCGACGCCGACTTCGCCCCCGACTGGTGGTTCAGCCTCCGGACCGGCGGCACCCCCATCCAGATGTGGGGCAACGCCGCCACCCTCCGCACCGACGGCCCCCTCTTCAGCTTCGGCGGCCTGCTGCTCGACTACGGGGCCTACAGCGGCGGCGAGAAGGCCTCCAACAACCCCCTGCCCTTCCCCGCCACCCGCATGGACGACCCGACCGGCGCCGCGATCTTCACCGACGCCGGCCCGCGCGAGGCCCAGCGCCTCTACCCCACCTTCCCGCCCCCCGGGCTCATCCGCGCCAGCATCAACAACATGAACACCGGCGGCGTCACAGGCCCCGACCCGGGCAACACCTTCGACGCCCCCAACGTCGCCACCGGCCTGGAGGTCGAGGTCAACCTCCAGGAGGCCGGCTGGGACGGCACCTCGCCCATCAAGCTCCTCGCGATGATCAACGGCGGCGGGCACGGGTTCGTCTCCAACCAGCTCATCCCCAGCCTGCCCAACGCCACGGGAGGCGGCTTCGCCGAGAACCTGGGCAACCCCGCCACCCTCAACTTCACCACCATCGCCGGCGACCAGTTCATCGTGATCGACCTGGTCGGCCCGACCTGCCCGGGCCAGGGCGCCGGCGCGTGCAGCCGCGCCGACTGGAACGAGGACGGCGTCATCGACTTCAACGACTTCCTCGCCTTCCTCAACGACTTCAACAACCTGGACGACTGCGCCGACCTGAACGGCGACGGGGTCGTCGACTTCAACGACTTCCTCGAGTTCCTGAACCTCTACAACGCCGGCTGCTGAGCCGCCCGCGCCAAGACCCCCAGGGCCCCGCTCCCGCGAGCGGGGCCTTCTTCATCGACGCCGCAACCGTCGAGCGGGCGGGCGGTACACTTGGCTCGTTGACGCGCGTTCTCGGAGCCCTGGTCCTGGCGGTGGCGCTGTGGTCGTGCGCCGGGGGCCCGCGCGCGCCCTCCCCGGAGCCGGTCCCGCCCCCGAACCTCTGGGAGCCGTCGCCGCGCCTGCTGTCGGGCAGCGCGCCCGGCAGCGACGCCCACTGGGAGTACCTGCGGTCTCGCGGCGTGCGCACGCTCCTGTCGGTGGACGGCCAGACGCCCGACGTCGCCACCATCCGGCGGATGGGCATGCGCTCGGTGCACCTCCCCCTCGCCTACCGGGCCATCCCGCGCGACGTGCAGATGAGAATCGCCAGGGCCGTCCGCGACCTGCCCGGGCCGATCTACCTCCACTGCCACCACGGCAAGCACCGCGGCCCGGCGGCGGCGGCGTCGGCCCTGGTGCTGCTCGGCGAGATGACCCCCGAGGAAGGGGAGGCTTTCCTGCACCGGGCGGGCACCTCGCCCCATTACCCGGGCCTGTTCGCCTGCGTGCGCGCGCTCGCCGAGGCCGACCCCGCGGCCATCGACGCCGTCGCCGCCGACTTCCCCGAGGTCGCGCCAACGCCGGGCCTGGTCCGGTCCATGGTCGAGATGCAGTCGGCCCTGGACCATCTGACGCTGATCCGAGACGCCGGGTGGCGAACGCCCATCGACCACCCCGACCTGGTCCCCGCGGCGGAAGCGGGGCGCCTGGTGGACCTGCACCGCGAGCTGACGGCCTCGCCAGGGGACCCGAGCGCCGAGTACGCGGGGCTGGCCGCCGACTCGCTCGCCCGCGCCCGGGCCGTCGAGCGCGGGCTCGTCGACGGGCAGGACGTGCCTGGGCTCACGCGCCTGCTGGCGAGCCTCGCCGACTCCTGCAACGCCTGCCACGCCCGTTTCCGAGGCGCGGAACGCCCGCCTACTCCGGCAGCTCCCTGATCAGGATGTTGGCGAACTCGATCGGGCTGTTGTGCATCTGGAGGGCGATGGGGCCCTCGCGGTCGACGCCCGGCAGGCGGGCGTTGTCGATCACCGTCTTGCCGTTGAGCACCACCGTCAGGCGCTCGCCCTTCATCGTGATCACGAAGCGGTTCCACTTGCCGACCGGGGCGTCGGCGACCTGGGTGGGCGTGACGCCGGCCTTGACGTCGGCGGACATGTTCGGGTCGGTGCGGTAGCCGTACACCTCGCCCGACCCGACGGGCCAGCACCACATGTTCACCTGGCTCTTGCTGGAGCCGCGGAGGTAGATCCCGCTGTCGCCGGCATCGGTCACCTCGACGGTCCTGGGCGTGCCGTCGTCGTTCCTGGCCTGCTCGCCCGTGGGGAGGATGACGGGCCGCTGCGTGGGCGTACCGGGCTGGGTCCAGCGCCAGTCGGCGATGAGAACGAAGTCGCGGTAGGACCGCTCCGTCCACAGGTCCGCCCCCTTGCCGTCGAAGGCGATCTTCCAGTCCGCCGACCTCCAGTGTCCCTCGTGATCGGGCCCGAACTTCCAGCCGGTGAAATCGACCCCGGTGTAGAGCGGCACGAAGCCCTCGTCGGCGCGGGAGACGTGCTCGGGGGGCAGGGGCGGATCGGCGGGCGGCAACTCCCTGATCCGCAGGTTGCGGAAGTGGATCTCGCTCCCCTCCGACTCCAGCACGATGTAGCCCTTGCGGGGCGAGGCCCCGCGCCCGCGCGTGACGACCTTGCCGTTGACGCCGAGGGAGACGTCGCCGTTGAGGCACTCGACGCGGTAGTGGTTCCATTCGCCCGCCGGCTTCATGCGCTTCTCGGTGGGGAAGGCCCGGTCGCCGCCGCGCCCATTCTCCGGGGTCATGCGCGCGCCCCAGATGGGGAAGATGTCGCCGTCGCTCGTGTACCACTCGCCCTCGGACCCGACCATGACCTGCACCTCGACGGCCCGGGAGAAGGGGGCGCCGGTCGCCGTGAGGGCGTCGGACCAGACGAAGAGCCCGGCGTTGCCCTTGGGGTCCAGGTGCTTCCACTCCATCTCGAGGACGAAGTTCTCGTACATGCGCTCGGTGCGGAGCAGGCCCGTGGGCTTGCCCGTGCAGACGATCACGCCGTCGCGCACGGTCCACGTCCCGGGCGCGGTGTTGACGTTGTGCCAGCCGGCCAGGTCCTTCCCGTTGAAGAGCGGGACGAACCCGGGCTCGGGCTGGGCGGGCGCGGACGTCGCGAGCATGGCGATCGAGGCAAGGACGGGGATCGGGGTCCGGCGCATGGCTGTCTCCTTGGGCAGCGGCAGTGTACCGCGCCGGCGACGGGCGACGATCGCGGCTACAGCTCGACGATCTCGATGGTCCGGCGGGGGGCGGCGAGCGAGCCCTCGGCCTCCGTCTCCTCGACCTTCAGCCGCCCGTTGCTGCGGTGGACGAGGAACGTGGTGAGGCGGAACTCGCCGCGCTGGAAGGCGAAGCCGTCGCCGGCGTCCTCGTAGAGACGCCCGACCGCGCTGCCGTCGGCGTCCAGGGCGCAGTAGAGCGTGAGGGGGTCGGTCGGATGCTGGTCGACGTGCTGCATGATGGGTCCCGCGGGCACGAGCGACCCGCCCCGCAGGTAGAGCTCCGGGAGCCAGCGGTGGGTCTCGCGCGTCGGTTCCAGTCGCTTCCAGACCCCCGCGGGCATGGGGCTGCGGTGCGCTGCGCCCCGCCCGTCGCGCTCCGGCAGTTCGCACCGCACCAGCAGGGCGTCGCCCAGCAGGAAGCTGTCCCCCGCGTCGCGGAGGCGCTGGTCCCGCGGGTCGGCGAAGAAGAGCGGGCGCGCGACGGGCCACCCGGTCAGGCTCGACTCGTGGAAGAGCGTGTAGAGGTACGGCATCAGGCGGTAGCGCCGCTCCAGGGCCAGGCGGCTGACGTGCTCGCACTCGTTGCCCCGCGTCCATGGCTCGTGCGGCAAGGAGCCCTTCACCTTGTGCGAGCGCGCGAACGGGAGCAGCGTGCCGATCCCCATCCAGCGGGCGAAGAGCTCGGGCGACGTCTCGCCGATGAACCCACCGATGTCCGGCCCGCAGAAGGGCTGGCCCGACAGCCCCAGGTTCAGGATCATCGAGATCGACCAGGCCATGTGCGTGTAGCTGGCGGCGTTGTCGCCGGTCCAGGTGGCGGCGTAGCGGTGCCCGCCCAGGAAGTTCGAGCGCGTGAGCACGAACGGGCGCCGCTCCGGTCGGGCCGCGACAATCCCCTCGCGCGTCGCCCGCACCATGAGCATGCCGTAGATATTGCGGTAGCGGAGGTGGTCGCCCGGTCCGCCCAGGTCGGCGTCGGCCTCGTGCTGGTTGTCGTGCGGCATCATCTTCCAGACCTGGTCGAAGACGGCCGGCTCGTTCATGTCGTTCCACACGCCGTCGACGCCGTGGGACAGGAAGTCCGTGTAGAGCGCCGACCACCAGGCCCGCGCCGAGGCCCGCGTGTAGTCCGGGAAGGCGCACGCCCCGGGCCACACCCGCCCGTGGTACTCCGCCCCCGCCCGGTCCTTGACGAAGTGATCGCCCGCGGCCCCGGCGTCGTAGACGCGGTACCCCGGCTCGGCCTTGATCCCCGGGTCGATCATCCACACCGTCCTGAACCCGATGGCGTGCAGGTCGCGGTTGAGCCCCGCCGGGTCGGCGAACTTGGAGGGGTCGAAGGTGAAGATCCGGAACCCGTCCATGTAGTCGATGTCGAGCCAGACGACGTCGCAGGGCAGCCAGCGCTGCCGGAACGTGCGGCACACGTCGAGCACGCGCGACGCCGGTTCGTAGCTCCACCGCGACTGCTGGAACCCCAGGCTCCACTTGGGCGGCAGGGGCATCCGCCCCGTCAGGTCCGCGAGGGCTTCGAGGACCGCCATGGGCGAGTCGCGCTCGATGACGGTGGCGGCGGGCATGGGCACACCGGTCATGCGCGGGTCGAAGCGGAAGACGATGTGCCGGGTCAGGTCCACCTCGCAGGGGTAGGTGGTTTCGACGATCACGCCGAACGCCGAGCCGTCGTCCCGAACCGCCAGCACCCACGGATGGGCCTGGTAGAGGGCGGGGACGCCCTCGTCGTACTCGACGGAGTCGGTGGTGCGGATGAGGCGGCGGGTGCCGTTGCGGCGGAGGGGGCCGGGCTGCTCCCCCGTGCCGTACAGGCTCGTGCCCCGCCGGATCGGGACCAGCAGCGTCTGGCGCCCGCCGACGCGGGCGAAGCGCGGCTCGACCATGGACCCGCGCGGGGCCGGCCCCAGATCGCGCGGCGGCTGGGCGTAGGCCGGGAAGGGCGGCAGTGGCAGATGCGCATCCCGCGGGTCGCGGAACCGCACGATCCGGTCCCCCAGCAGCACGGGGCACGGATCGCGCCGCCACTGCGGCATGTGGTGGGGGTCGCGGCGGACGGGCCAGGTGATGGGGGTCATCGACGGCGGTTCCGTTCCCCCCCGCCGCGGGCCGAACGCCGGGCCGACGCGGCTGGAACCCAGACGGTAGCGGCGGCCGGCCCGGTTGTCGTCGATCGGGGACGTTGAAACGCCAGGGCCGGGCCCCCCAACAATCAGGGTGAGCCACGATCCTGGGAGACGCCCCATGCCGGCCACATCGATCCTCGCCCGGGCGCGACACCGGGCCCCGCTGGGCGCCGCCGCCCTGCTGATCGCCGCCGCCACGCTCACCGCGGGTTGCAACGGCATCGCCTACGAGACCCGCGAGAAGCGGCTCACGCTCGACTTCGCGCCCGGGTCGGGCATGGAGGTCGTCACCACGAACGGCTCTGTCCGCATCGACCCAGGCACCGACCCCGCGATCTCCGTCCGCGCCACCGTGCGGGCCCGCATGGGGCGCGCCGACCTGGTCAGCGTCCGCGCCGCCCAGGGCGCGACCGGCGCCATCGTCCTGTCCACCGAGTGGCCCGACGGGCGGCGCCTGGGCGGCGAGGGGTGCTCGTTTGCCGTCACCACCCCGCCCCTGTCCGGCGTAACCGTCCGCACCACCAACGGCTCCGTCGAGGTCTCCGGCATGGGCGGGCCCGCCGACCTCGGCACCACCAACGGCAAGGTCGTGCTGAAGGACCACGCGGGCGACGCCCGCCTCGACACCAGCAACGGCTCGATCCACGCCGAGGGCGTCGCGGGCTCGCTTGTCGCCGACACCACCAATGGCGCGCTGCGGGTGAGCGGCGTCGCCGGGCCCATCACCGCCAAGACCAGCAACGGATCCATGACCTTCGCCCTCGGCCCGGGCTTCCGCGGTCCGCTCGAGGCCCGGAGTTCCAACGGCTCCATGACGCTCCGCCTCGCCGAGGGCACGCCGGGCACCTTCGCGCTCTCGTCGAGCAACGGGAGCGTGCGCGTCGCCGGCACCGCCGCCCAGCGCATCGAGCTCCGCAAGCGCAGCGCCACCGTCACGATCGCCGACGGCCCGGAGTCGACGCTCACGAGTTCCAACGGCTCCATCCGCATCGAGCTGCCCGACGCGCTGACCGAACCACCGGCGGCCCTGCCCAAGGACCGGGCGGCACGGGTCTTGCCCGCCGACGCCCCCCTGGTCGGCTCGGGCGTGATCCCGCCGCCGCGCTGAGCGTTCCTACGCTCGCCCCGGATGCTTCCGCCCGCGTTCCTCCGCGCCAAGTTCGACCAGGCCATCCCCTACGACGCCTACGCCGCCACGGGCACGCCCGAGCAGCAGCGCTGGTGGGCGGCGGCCCACGCCCGCGTGCGATTGACCGCCGAGCAGCGGCGCGTGCTCGCGACGTTCACGCGCGAGGCGCCGGTGCTCGTCCTCAGCGGCACCTGGTGCGGCGACTGCGCCGATCAGTGCCCCATCCTCGACCACGTGGCGCGGGCCGCGCCCGACCACGTGCGCCCCCGGTTCCTCGACCGCGACCGGCACCTCGACCTGGCCGAGCGCGTCCGGATCTGCGGGGGGCTCCGCGTCCCCACCGTCATCTTCCTCGACGAGGACTTCGGATTCGTGTCCGTCCTGGGCGACCGCACGCTCTCGCGCTACCGCGCCATGGCCGCACGACAGCTCGGGGGGGCCTGCCCCCTCCCCGGCGCCGAACCCCCCGCCGACGAGGTCGCCGCCTGCGTCGCCGACTGGGCCGACGAGTTCGAGCGGGTCCAGCTCCTGCTCCGGCTCTCGCCCCGCCTCCGCGAGCGCCACGGCGATTGATGCGCATGCCAGTGAGTTCACGCGCCCGCCGCGGCCTCCGTGTTCCTCGGGATCGGAGAACGCGGAGGCCGCGGAGGAGACCTTCATGCTCCACCCCAGCGCCTGCTCCTCCGCGCGAGTGTCACCTCGGGTCCGTGTCAGTGCAGGGCGTGCATCCCGTGCTCGGCGCGGGCCCGGTTCAGCTCGAACAGCGCGTGCGGATGGTCCTTGATCAGCTTGACGAGCTGGCTGGCGGAGCACGCCAGCCGCGCCGCCGCCTTCTTCACGTCCAGCCCGCACGACCACACGTGGTCGAGCGCCTCGGCCAGCAGGGCCGGAAAGTCGTGGTGCTCGGGGTTGCAGGCGATGCGCCCGGTCGCGGCGTCGCAGCGGGACCGCCAGAGCGCCGAGCGCGCGTCCCCGGGCGCGACCGCCCGGCGAACCTGCGTCGCCAACGCCAGGCGCAGCCGGAACAGCGCGACCTTCCTGTTCTCCTGCAAGCTGCGGCGTTCGCCGGCCTGGGCCGAGACGCCGGTCGGCGTGTGCACCAGCGTCGCCCGGGTCTCGACCTTGTTGCGGTGCTGACCGCCGGGGCCCGACGCCCGGGAGCGGGATTCCTCGACGTCCTTGAGCAACTCGTCGTCGGGCAGCGCCGCCGGGTGGATGGGTCGGCCCTCGCTCATGTCAGCACGCCGTCGTCGGCTCGGCGCGGAGGTCGATCGCGTCCCGCCGGCCCGCGCGCAGCGCCTGCCAGCCCAGCGACGCGATCATGGCGGCGTTGTCCCCGCAGTACTCCGGACGCGGCAGGCGCAGGGCGATCCGCCGACGCGCGGCCAGAGCCGCCAGCTCGGCCCGCAATCGCGTGTTGGCCGTCACCCCGCCGCCGGTCAGCAGCGTGGAGACCGCGGGCCCGCCCGGCTCCGCGAGGCGGTCAAGGGCCCGCTCGAGCTTGAGCACGATCGCGCGGCAGACCGCCCGCTGGAAGCTCGCCGCCAGGTCCGACTTGCGCTCCTCGCTCAGCGACGCTCCGTCGCGCTGGTACACCCCGCCCGGACCCGGCACGCCCCGCGCCGCGTACAGGAACGCCGTCTTGAGCCCGGAGAACGACAGGTCCAGCGAGTCGGGCGCGATGCGGCTGATGGGGAACTCGACGGCGTGGTCGTCGGCGCCCGGGCGCGACCCCAGCCGGTCGATCCCCGCCCCACCAGGGAACGCCAGCCCGATGACGGTCGCCGCCTTGTCGAAGGCCTCCCCCGCGGCGTCGTCGATGGTGCCCCCGAGCCGCCGGATCGCGAGCCACCCATCGAGCCGGTAGATCGCCGTGTGCCCGCCCGACACGACCAGCCCCAGGGCGGGGAACCCGGCCTCCACGCCGCCCGGCGCCGCCCCCGCTTCGGGCAGGAGCCCCGAGATCAGGTGGGCGTGCACGTGATCCACGCCGATCAGCGGCCTGTCGAGCGCCCACGCCACCGCCTTCCCCGCCGCCAGCCCGACCAGGAGCGAGCCGATCAGCCCCGGCCGGTGCCCGATGGCGATCGCGTCGACGTCGCGGGGCCGGCACCCGGCCAAGCGGAGCGCCTCGTCAACGACCCCGAGCATCTTCTCCTCGTGCGCCCGGCTCGCCAGCTCCGGCACGACGCCCGCATACTCCGCGTGGACGTCCATCTGCGACGCCACCACGTTCGATCGCACCGAGAAGCCGTCGGCGACGACGCCGGCGGCGGTCTCGTCGCACGAACTCTCCACCCCGAGGACCAGCATGCGACCTCAGTCCGGCTTGGGCGCCTCGGGCTTCCGCACGTCGGCGTTGAGCAGCCAACGCTCCAGGTCCTCGCCCGTGATGTCCAGCTCGGCGATCACCTTCCCGCCCTTGTCCAGCACGCGCAGCTTGCCGCCGACGATGGCCAGGTCGTCGGCCCACAGGTCGGCCGGCGCCTCCTCGGGCGCCCCCGCGCCCGTCTCCATCGCCGCGATCCGCGACTCCAGGCGCACGAGCTCCTTGGCGATCCGGTCGTAGGTCTGGCGGGCCCGCCGCAGTTCGTCGCTGACCACCGCCTTCCCCTGCTCCAGGGGCCGACCGGTGGGCTGCCACTCCCCGCCGTCGATCCTCTTCTGCACGGCCTGGAGGGCGGCGCCCAACTGCTTGTCCTTGAGGAAGGTGACGATCCACTCCGGGTCCGACCACCGCTCCTCGGCCTGGCCCGGGTCCCCGCCGCCGGTGTGGAGGATGTCCTGCTCGCGCCGGACGCGCAGCAGGTCGATGAGCTCGGGGGTCGCGAGCGGGACGTAGAAGCCGTCGGTGGGATCGACCCCCCACTGCACGCTGTCGTCCTTCCGCGTGATGGAGCGCCCGGACGGGAGGAAGTACCCCTGCTCGGTGATCTTGAGCTCGCCCCCGCCGCGGTCCAGCGGGATGACCACTTGGACGCTGCCCTTCCCGAAGCTCCGAGTGCCGACGGCGATGGCGCGGTCGTTCTCGACCAGTGCCCCGGCGAGGACCTCGCTCGCCGACGCCGACTGCTCGTTCAGCACGACGGCGATGGGGAATCGCGGGAGCGTTCCCCCGGCGTGCGCCTTGAAGACCTGCTCGGGCACGGCCCGCCCGCGCGTCGAGACCAGCGTCCCCGAGTCGACGAACAGGTCGGCGATGCTGACCGCCTCGGGGAGCAGCCCGCCCGGGTTCCAGCGGAGGTCCAGCACCAGACCGCCGATGCCGCCCTCCGCCATGACCCCCGCCAGCGCGTCGCGGACCTCGTCGGCGACGCGGGGCGTGAACTGGGTGATGCGGAGGTAGGCGATCCGCCGGCCCGGGTCGATGAGGTACATCCACTTCTCGCCGTCGGGCCTCTCGCGGTGGAAGCCCTTGACGGAGCGGGTCTTGATCGCCGCCCGAGTGATGGTCAGCGGCTGGCGGACCCCCTTGCGCTCGATGACCACCGCGACCTGCGTGCCCGGCTCGCCGACGAGCATGCGGACGCACTCGTCGACCGGCAACCCCAGGGTGCTCCTGCCCTCGATCTCGACCACGCGGTCGCCCGCCATGATGCCGGCGCGGAAGGCGGGCGAGTCTTCGAGCGGCGTGACGATGGTCAGCCAGCCGTCGGTCAACTGCACCATGGCCCCGATGCCCACGTACTCGCCCGTGAGCTCCTTGGTGAACTCGGCGCGGTCCTCCGCCGGGACGAAGACGGTGTAGGGGTCGTTCAGGGCCTCGACCATGCCGTTGATCGCGCCCTGCTGGAGCTTCTTGTCGTCCACCGCGTCGACGAACCGCTCGCCGATCAGGCGCTTGGCGTCGATGAGGGGGTCGAAGAAGGCGTACTGGTCGGCCCGCTGCTGCAGCCCCACGGTCGTTCGCACCAGGGCCGCCGACAGCATCGCCAGGATCACCGCGTACACCGCGAAACGCGCCTTGCTCATCACGCCGGCCTCCGCGGGCGGCCCCGCCGCCCCGATCCCTTCCGCCGGTACTCTAGGGATCGCCCCGCGGGCCCTTCGCCGCCGGCTCCATAGACTTGCCCGCCCACGATGCCCCGGAAGAAGGAACGATCTCACCTCCAGGTCAAGGCCGAACGCGCCGTCCTCGCCGCCGTGCGCCTGCCGGAGTCGGAGTACGACCGCCAGGACCCCTTCGCCGAGCTGCACGACCTGGCCGAGCAGGCCGGGGCCACCGTCGTGGGCGAGCTGGTCCAGAATCTCCCACGCCCCGTCGCCGGCACCTACATGGGCGAGGGCAAGGTCCACGAGCTCAAGGCCCTCTGCGACCAGCTCGACGCCGGCACCGTCATCTTCGACCACGACCTCTCCCCCAAGCAGATCGGCACAATCGAGCAGATCACCGGGCGCAAGGTCCTCGACCGCAGCGAGCTCATCCTCGACATCTTCGCCGGCCGCGCCACCACCCGCGAGGCCCAGCTCCAGGTCGAGCTTGCCCAGCTCGAGTACACCTACCCGCGGCTCCGCGCCATGTGGGACCACCTCGAGCGCATCGTCGGGCACGGCGGGATCGGCGGGGTGGGCACCCGCGGCCCGGGCGAGCAGCAGCTCGAGATCGACCGCCGACTCGTCCACGCCCGCAAGGTCGACCTCCGCCGACAGCTCGAGGAGATCCAGGCCCGAAAGCGCCGCGAGGTCCAGGAACGCCGACGCGAGCACTTCACCGTCGGGCTCGTCGGCTACACCAACGCCGGCAAGAGCACCCTCTTCAACGCCCTCACCGCCGGCGGCGCCTACGCCGACGACCGCCTCTTCTCGACCCTCATCACCCGCACCCGCCAGTGGGAGCTGGGCGGCGGGCTCTCGGTGATGCTCTCCGACACCGTCGGCTTCGTGCGCCACATCCCGCACCACCTGGTCGCCTCGTTCAAGGCCACCCTCGAGGAGGCCACCCACGCCGACCTCCTTCTGATCGTGCTCGACGTGTCGGACCCGGCCGCGGAGTTGCAGTACGCCACGGTCGTGCGCACGCTCGACGAGGTCTTCGCGGACCTCCAGAAGGAGGAATCGAGGCTCGGGTCGGGCTGGACGCCGCCCAGGCGATTGCTCCTCCTCAACAAGGCCGACCGCCTGCCCTCCAACGCCGAGGCCCTGGTCTGGAACTCCCGGCACCCCGGCGCGATCCTGGTGAGCGCCAAGCCGGGTCCGGACGGGTTGCCCAAGCGGGGATACCCGGAACTGCTCGCGGCCGTGCGGGGCGTCGTCGAAGGCGAGCGGGAGCACCTGACGCTCACGGTGCCGCTCTCGGAGGGCAAGACCCTGGCCCGCATCGAGAGCCTGGGGCAGGTCGCCGAACGCGAATACGCCGCGGACGAGGTCACGGTCCGGGTCCGCATCGGGCGGCGGGTCGTGGAGCGCCTGAGGGCGGAGGGCTCGCGCCTGCGGATCGAGGGCGAACCGGCCCGGGCGTCGGGGGCCTGGTAGGGCCGGATTGGCCCTCCGAGGTGGACAATCCGCCCCGACGATCCGATACTTGGGGCGTCCGATCGGGAATCCCCGAACGGCGCGGCCCCCGCCGGCCGCGACGCCACCTTAGCTCAGCGGTAGAGCGATGCTTTCGTAAAGCATAGGTCTGGGGTTCAAATCCCCAAGGTGGCTCTGGGCGCCGACCTCGGTCCGCACACAAAACCGGCGGCCCCCTCCCTGGGAGCCGCCGGCCCGATGGAAAGTGACTGGTTGTTTGGACGCGACCCCGGGGACGCTCGCGGGATCCTCTGCCCATGATCTTCGGCCCGCCACTCCCTCGGACGAGAATCCTGGCGGACCACTCCTCGGATGCGTACAATACCCTAACATTTGTCTCCTGCGGGTTGGGGGTCGGGGCAGTGGGCGACGGAGCCGGAGGGGGCGACTGGCGGCGCTGGGGTGGGTGCGCTTACACTGCCGGCGACCGAGCCCGGTGCCCGTGGCCCTGGGTGTTGCGGGCGGCGGGACGGAACCGCGGGCGGCGCCGGGCGTCCAATAGGACCGGCAAGGCTTGGCCCGGGCGGGGAGGCGAGCCGATGGACCGGATCGTGGCGGGGCCCGGGAGTTGGGCGCCAGGAAAGGAGCGACGTGTGACCAGGTGCTGGACGACAGGTTGTGCGGCGGCGTGCGTGGTGCTGGCGGTCGGGCTTGCGGCGCCGGCGGTGGCGCAGGGAACGGCCGCCGGGGCGCCGGCGATGCGGAGCACGGGGGTGCCCGAGCGCGACACGCTCCTGCGGATGATGCGGCTGATGACGATCGAGTTCAAGGATGCGCGCCTCGAGGACGTGGTGCGGTACCTGGGCGAGCAGACCGGCGCCGAGCTGGAGCCGATGTGGATCGACGACCAGAACGCGACCGGGCTCGACAAGGAACAGACGATCAGCCTGAAGGTGAACAACGTCTCGGCGCTGACGGTACTGGAGAAGATCCTGGCTCGGGCCCAGACCGACGCGTTCGCCGAGGAGAACACCAACACCTGGCAGATGTCGGACCTGGGGACGCTGCAGTTCGGGCCCAAGGCGCGGCTGAACAAGTTCAAGCGGCTCGAGATCTACGACATCAACGACCTGCTGCTGGTCATCCCCGAGTTCGCCGAGGCGCCCCAGTTCAACCTGGACTCGGTGCTTCAGAACACGGGCGGCGGTCGCGGCGGCGGCGGGGGCGGGCAGAGCCCGTTCCAGAACACGCAGCGGCAGCAGCAGGGCGCGTTCGGCGGCGACGAGCGGCGCCCCCGCGAGGAGCGGGCCGACGACATCAAGCGCATCATCACCGAACTGGTCGAGCCCAACCAGTGGATCGACAACGCCGGCGACGGCGGGAGCATCCGCTACTACCAGGGCACCTTCATCGTGAACGCGGCCGACTACATGCACCGCCAGCTCAACGGCTACACCTGGTGGCCCTCGGGCGTCACCGCCCAGCGCACCCGCGCGGGCGGGCGCTACGTCACGCTCAACCCGGAAGCGACCAGCAGCCAGCTCAACGAGATCCAGAACTTCCCCGTGCGCATCCCGCCTCCCTGAGCGCCGTGTGAAACCCCATTGACGCACACCCGCCCGGGCCCGCGCCCGGGCGGTTTGTGTTCATCCGAGATCCGTGGGGAAGGAGACGGATTCCAGGTGCGACCGAGCGGCGCGAGTCGGGGGTCCGTGGACGGAGCCCTCCGGGTGCCGCGGGTCATCGGGCGCTTCGCCCGTGACCCGTGCGGCTGTTCGAGGCCGGCCCGGACGCCGGCACGGGCGATCCGCAAGGCGGCTCGCCCGTGGCACCCGCAGCGCCCGCGTGCGCCTTGGGACACGTTCTTCCGACTGGCGCCACTAGTGTCGTGAACAGGAAGAAGCCGCACGATTCTTGGCGGCTCGACCGAGGATGGTGTTGGCGTCGGCGGTCCAGACGAAGGGCTTCGCGTCTTCGTTGCGGGCATCGATGTAGTCGGTGGCGGCC